>JBKQRC010000092.1:0-121706 GCA_052326105.1 Candidatus Sulfotelmatobacter sp.
GGACGTCAGGTTGACGTGCATCGAGTAGGTATCCATGATCCAGGCCATCACCTGCTCGTTGGTGTTGACGTCGGGCGCGGGCACGTCGCGCTCCGGACCGATGAACTCCAGAATCTGCGCGGTGTAGCGGCGCGTGATGCGCTCCAGCTCGCCGCTGCTCAGGATGCGCGGATCGCAGATCACGCCGCCCTTGGCGCCGCCGAAGGGAATATTGACCACGGCGCACTTCCAGGTCATCCAGCTGGCCAGGGCGCGCACTTCATCGAGCGTGACATCGGGCGCGTAGCGGATGCCGCCCTTGGCCGGACCACGCGCGATCGAATGCTGCACCCGGAAGCCGGTGAAGACTTCCAGGTGGCCGTCATCCATCTGCACCGGAATGTAAACCGTCACTTCGCGGTTGGGATAGCGCAGAACCCGCCACAGGCCTTCATCGAGATTGAGCTTTTGCGCGGCCAGATCGAAGCGCGCGCGCTGCGATTCCCACGGGTTGGTCTCTCTATCCACGAGCGGGGTGGTCGTCATGGTAGTCATAAACGTATTCTCCAGAATGAATGCAGGTCGTGTGAGCGGTTACTCTTGCCCGCTGCTTTTGCGGCTGCCGGGGCCGGGCCGGTTCCCGGTCGGGGCGGGCAAACCCTCAGAGTATATGAGGGTGAACGGCAGGGAAGCAAGCCGAAGGCGGGCGGCGCGAAACTCGAGATGGCTTTTCCGCGCAGCGCCCACTTCAGCCAAGCTTTTTGTTCTCCTTGCGGATCTGATCGCCCTATTTGCCCTGTAACTCCGGCACGTGCTCCAGCACGTCCACGAAGACGCGGCGGAACTGCTCGAAGAGTTGTTCGAATTGGCCGACTTCATCGTCGGAACTTACGCGAATCTCCGATTTGTAGTCGCCGCCAACCACGCGGGTAGCGACCACGACGATGTGGTCCAGTCGCCGGAATATAAGGCGAGTGAGCAGAGTCAGCACCAGAACCGTGCCCAGCGCCAGGGCTACGACCGTCAGAAGCACCAGCACTTTCTGGGTGTGTCGCATGGCCAGATAGAAGCTGGAAATATCCCGGACCACGAACATGGCGCCCACGGTGTTGCCAGCTGCATCACGAACCGGAAAGATGCCGCGCACGAACACGGAATTCCCGTCCTGAAAGCGCTCCAGGACTTTGCCCTGCTCGGGCACTGTGGAGAGGTCTCCCTGGAAGCGGAAGATGCCGTCGCTGGCTGAGGTTTTGTCGGCCACCACGAAGCTGGGGTTGTCGTCCCAGTTGTCGCGGCGCTTCCAGACCTTGCTCGAATCGGCCCAAAACTGCCGGTCCATGAATTTCTTGTTGAGCAGCAGCCCGTAGTCGCTTCCGGTCTGGTTCTTCATGGTGTGAATGAACTGCCCAAGCTCTTCGCCCATTTCGACATAGCCGGTCACGCCGCCCTGCCCGTCGTAGAACGGCCGGATGATTCGCACCGCAAATCCGGCCTTGGCCAGTTCGTTCCCGGTGACCACGGCATGAGTGCTCGACACTTGTTTGTCGAAGAAACGATTGAGCGCGTCTCCGAACTTGGGCGAATTGTGCAGGCGAAGAAACACCACCATGTCCGGCTCGGGCGTGTGGAACATCCAGTTGGTAATGCCCTCGCTCTTCAGTTGCGGATACAGCGGCGCCGTCAGCTCGAGCAGGCGGGAGCGATCTTTGGCGGCAAAGGCGTCGCGTACCTGCGGATTCACGACCAGCACATCGCTGACGGCCGTCATCTTGCTGATTTCCCGGGTCTCCAGAATGGTGAACAGCTTTTGCGCACCGGTGACCGACTCCGCCGCCAAGGCCTGTGAGTTGCGTTCGAAGCTGTAGTGCATCAGCGCCAGGATGCCGCCGACTCCCACCACCAGACAAGCCAGCAATGCGGCCAGAACTTTGGTCCGAATCGAGTTCCATTTCATAGCAACGCTCCTCACAGGGCGATATTCAGCACATCTTTGGCGGCTTGCTTCAGTTTGACGACGATTGCCGGATCATCCGGGGTGTCGGCGGTGATAAAAGCGAGAAGTTTCCCGGCACGCAGGCCGATTTTCCCCTTCACTTCGTTCGGGTCCAGCTTGTCCGCCTGGATCTTTTCCTCGATCCGCAGTTTTATCTCGTAAAGTTGGCTCACAAGGCAGACTCCTTCCTTACAGGCACTGATCCCTTGGGCGCTTCCGCAGACCTGTGGGTCTCGCTGTCCTCATCGGGATTTCTGGGAGAAACTTTAGCCGCACAGGGCCAGAGGCCAGGATCGAGGAGCAGGTGGCCAGGGTTCAAAGGTCCGAGGGGCCAGAGGTCAGAGCTAACGGGCGAGTCACTGAGGAAACCCGGGAGGGAGCTCTGGCTCGCGCAGGACTCCCCACTTCGAATAGGTACTCACGCTTTCCTGGCTCGCGCCTTGCAGCGTGTGCCGAGTCTCGCGCGGCAAATGGTCCTGTTCATTGATGCAGATGGAGAATTGAAACTCCTTTTCCACGGGATCATGCGGCGTGGGAACGGTGACCTTATACTCGCGGCAGTCGTCGCCCTCGACAGTGCGATACTCGCCGGGTTCAACCCTTCCGTCGAGCATTGCTGCGTAGGTCGTCGAGGTCTGGTCTGCCCCCATCAGTCCTGCAGTGCACTCGATGATGGGGACTTCGCCGCTGACGTTGGGATTGTTCGCTCCGGCTAAGGTCCACCGGTCCCCCACGTGGCTAAACACCCGGCCCGAATAAATGATGGATTCGAAAACCAGTGGAGTTCCGTCCTGACGCGTCGAGCTGTTGGTCGTGTGTTCGAACAGGGGGCAAACAATATCCACATCGTAGGTCTCGGGTGGGAGCCCTCCAATGTAGCGCACTCTGTGAAAATGCCAACTCTTAGCCGCAGCCACGGCATCACGCGAGCGTTCGAGCTCGCGCATTGGAGAGTTGTGCCACATGACCCACCCAAGGGCGATCGCGCATACGATCAGTCCGGCGATGATGCCGAGCCATTTAGTCATTGGAGAATCCTCACGATACATCAAAGTTCATTTGGCGGGCCGGCGCAATGCTGGCCCCTGACCCCTACCCTAGAACGGCGGCTCGATGGTGATGTTCGTGCCGTAGGTGCAGTCCGTGGTTTCGTGCTGGTTGATCTTTGTCCGCAGGCTCTGGGTAAGTATTTCCGTTCTGCGGGGGAGATAATCGCCGGCTCCCACCCAGATGTTGATGGTGCGGTTCGATTCGGAGTCATGGGAAGTGAACTGATATTGGAAGGCAGCCGAGCCGCCGATGACCATGGGGCCGACCAGTTTCAGGTTTTCCCGCGTGTAGCCGAACTTCAGCTCCTCCGGAATCAGCGACGAGAGTCCGAAGGCCGCCTGATACTGTGCGTTCTCCTGCGGGTTGGCCTTCTGCCACGGGCCGCCCGTTCTCTCGTAAACATCATTGCCGATGACGATCAGATCGGCGAGGATGCGTTGCGGCGATGACTGCTCGACCGTCATGTGAAGACGATCGGATCCGCCGATCTCAATCAAACGGGTGAGGGGCAATCCGGGAGCATTGCCGGAAACGACCTTGCGGCAACTGTGCGACGTGTCGCGAAGCATGGCGGCGACAGCCTTGGTGACCACGTCCACGGGATCGTCGCTGGCGGTGATGGCGCGTCCGTCGGTTTCCTCGTTGCTCAGTACCTTCGCTGGTTTCGGCGCCTGAGCCGTCCTCGCGCGAGTTTCGCGAGCCACGTCTCCCAGCGGTTGGTCCTGGGCAAGACATGTGGTCCCAAGAATCATGGTGCCAAGAATCATGGTCCCGAGAACAAATGCTGTCGCGATCGTTAATGCTCGAACCCCCATGTGTCCTCCAGACGTTATGAGCGCGCGCCGGTCCGTAGCGCGCTTACTTCTGGCCCCCGCTCACTGCCCGGCCCCTGACCCGTGGCCCATGGCCTCTGGCTCCCTATCCTCTCCGAGCCGAATCTCCATTCCTTCGGCGGCGGCGCGCACCCTGGGATAGTAGTTGCGCGCATCCATCACAACCTTGTCCACGATGGCATCGGTGTGGTCGGGATCGTGGTGGTAGAGAATCAGTTCTTCCGCGCCGCTCTCCATGACCACGTCGACTGCTTCGCGCCAGTGGCTGTGTCCCCAGCCACGGCGGCGGGCGGCGTACTCTTCGGGAAGATACTGCGCGTCGTAGATGAGGATGTCGGCGCCTTCGGCAAGCTTGCGCACGGCCTTGTCGAAATTCTCGTCGCCGGGTTCGTTGTCTGTAGCGTAGACCAGCACTCCGTCTTTGGTCTCGAGGCGGAAGCCCAGGCAGCCCTGCGGATGGTTCAGCCACGCGGTTTTGATGCGGATGCCGTCTTCCATGTCCAGGCATCCGTTTTCGATGTCGCAGAAGCTGCGCTTCGCCTTCATCTCGTCGAGATTGACCGGAAAGTACGGCGAGGCCATCTGCTCGGCCATGACCTTTTCCAGGCTGCGGGTGCGGCTGGAGGAGTGGAATACGAACTCGCTGTTCGGACTGTCGTAGAGCGGACGGAAGAACGGCATGCCCTGGATGTGGTCCCAGTGAAAGTGGGAAACGAAAACGTGAGCGGCGAACGGCCGGTCGCCGAACTCGCGTTCCAGATGATGTCCGAGCACGCGGAAGCCGGTGCCACAATCGAAAACGTAAATGCGATCGCCCAGGCGCACCTCGACACAGGAGGTATTGCCCCCGTAGCGGAGATTCTCGACCTGTGGCGTGGGCGTGGAACCACGCACGCCCCAAAACTTAATTCGCATAAATTCGGATGCTGCTTAGTCCGTCAATCTCTGATCGTCAATCGTCAACGCCAATCTCTGACCGCTGGAATCCTCCCGTCAAGTTCGATGGCTGGTTCTGAAATCATCGCACTGCACACACCTCGGCCCGGCAAGGGTCGGCGCGGGCGCCCCTCCCGCGCAACAGCGCAAAATACTCATAACGCTCAGGATATGCACGATTTTACGCCTTAGCGGAGAGCCCACAAGGTGACCAAAGTGTGGTCGCTGGCCGCAATTTCGCCTGGAAACGCGCGGCCCAGCGGTTGGCCGGAGCCGGTTGACTTGGAATGACATCCCACCTAAGATGACCCGACATCCTGATCGGCAAAGCCCCTGATCTTCCTGACCATGATTGGCCAGACAATTTCTCATTACCGCATCCTCTCCAAGCTTGGCGGAGGCGGCATGGGCGTGGTCTACAAGGCGGAAGATACGCGCCTGCATCGCTTCGTAGCCCTGAAGTTCCTGCCCGACGACGTGGCCCGCGACCCGCAGGCGCTGGCCCGTTTCCAGCGCGAAGCCCAGGCCGCGTCCGCCCTGAACCACCCCAACATCTGCACCATTCACGACATTGGCGAGGAGAACGGGCAGGCGTTTATCGCCATGGAATTTCTCGACGGCGTTACGCTGAAGCACCGTATCGGCGGTCAACCGCTGGAGACCTCGACGATTTTGTCGCTGGCCACCGAGATAGCCGACGCCCTCGACGCGGCGCATGTCAAAGGCATCGTGCACCGCGACATCAAGCCGGCAAACATTTTCATCACCGAACGAGGGCACGCCAAAATTCTCGATTTCGGACTGGCGAAAGTCGCGTCCGCCGCCGGTTCCTCCAGCCAGATTGCGTCCGCGAACACGATCACTCATACGATGGACGACCCGCACTTGACCAGCCCGGGCTCGACCATGGGCACCGTCTCCTACATGTCGCCGGAGCAGGCGAGAGGCAAAGAACTGGACGGGCGCTCCGATCTTTTTTCCTTCGGATCGGTGCTCTACGAAATGGCGACGGGGAAATTGCCGTTCCGCGGAGAAAGCACGGCCACGATCTTCGAAGCGATTCTCAACCGCGCTCCGGTTCCGGCGCTGCGGCTGAATCCCGATCTGCCGCCGAAGCTCGAAGACATCATCAACAAGGCGCTGGAAAAAGATCGCGACCTGCGCTACCAGCACGCCTCCGAGATGCGCGCGGACTTGCAGCGCTTGAAGCGCGACACCGATTCCAGCCGTCAGGTTCCGGTGGCCGTGGCGGAGCCGGCGGTCGCGTCTCCGTCCACAGCCCTGCCTGCGCACAGCAGTGGCGGTTCCGCCGTGGTTGAGGTCGCCAAGCAGCATAGACTCGGGCTCGGCGTCGCCAGCGCGGTGGCGATTTTGCTGGTCGCGGCTGCGGCCTATGGAGTTTATGCGTTGCTCTCCCGCACCCGGCCGGCTCCGTTTCAGAACTTTGCCGTCAGCAAAGTAACCGAGACCGGCAAAGCCACGCTGGTCGCCATTTCGACTGACGGTAAATACATCCTCAACGTAATGAATGACAACGGCCAGCAGAGCCTGTGGCTGCGCAACGTTCCCACCAACAGCAACACGCAGGTTGTGGCGCCTGCCGCGGTCAGTTATATCGGCCTTCGCTTCTCTCCCGACGGCAACTACCTGTATTTCGTTCGCTCCGAAATCGGCAGCCGCACGCTGCATTACCTGTATCGCGCTCCGGTGCTAGGCGGAACGCCCGAGAAGCTGGTCACCGACATCGATTCCAATCTGAGCCTCTCTCCGGATGGCAAGAAATTCGTCTACATGGTCGCCAACAATCCGAAAGTCGGCGAATCCCGTCTCGTCCTCCGCTCGCTGGAAGGGGGCGAGGAAAAAACCATCGCCACCGACCCCATCAACGAGCAACCGTTTGATCCCGTGTGGTCACCGGGCGGCAAAACCATTGTCTGCGCGATTTCTCAGCCGGGAGATAAGTTTTCCGGCCTGGTGGCGATCGAGGTCACGGGCGGCAAGCGGAACCTCTTCGTGACCACGAATGACATGTTTTTTCAGAAGCCGGTCTGGCTGCCCGACGGCAGCGGGCTGCTGGTTTTGGGGGCCGGTCCGTACTTCACGCAAACCCAGATCGTTTTCGTTTCGTTTCCGGGCGGCAAGATTTCTGCCGTCACGCGCGATACCAACTCTTATCGGGACCTGAGCCTGTCGGCCGACGGGCACACTCTGGCCACCGTCCTGAGGCAGACGCAACTGAATGCCTACGTGATGCCCTCCGGCGCAAGCAGCACTGAAGCCCGGCGACTCACCACCGGCTCACCGATCGTCGGCGTTTCCTGGACCCGGGACGGGCAGCTCATTGCCTCCGCCGAGGCGTCGGGTCTGGCCCTGCTCAATCCTGAGTCTGGATCCAAGGTTCCGATACTCTCTCAGCTGTCATACGCGAACTTTGCCCGGGCCTGTTCCGACGGACATTTCGTGTTCTCCGCCGCGCCTGCGGGAAAAATACAAAACTACATCTGGCTGGCGGATGCTGACGGTGGAAACCCGAGGCAACTCACCCAAGGAAAATTCGACTATCTTCCCGTCTGCTCGCCCGATGCCAAGAAGGTGCTCTACACGGACGCGGACAACAATCTGGAAAAAGTGGCGGTGGAGGGCGGCGCTTCCCAACGGATCGCCGAACTTGCGGTTTTCAGCCGCATCACAATCTCGCCGGATGGGAAGCTGGCGGCCTTTGTTACCTTTCGCCTGCATGATCCCAAGGAAAAGCTGGCGTTGGTCGCTCTCGATTCCAGCCAGCCGCCCCGCTTTCTGGAATTCGAGCGGCCCCGCTCCGAGTCCCTGCCATCGGGGTTCGGCGATGAACCGGTGCGCTTCACTGCCGACGGCAAAGCCGTAACCTACCTGGTGCGCAACGGCGATACCGACAATCTCTGGCTCCAGCACCTCGACGGCTCACCAGGAAAACAAGTCACCGATTTCAAATCGGAGTTCATCAAGGACTTCGACTATTCCTTTGACGGCAAACAACTCGCCGTGATCCGCGGCCACCGTGAGTCCGATGTCGTCCTGATCCGCGACTCGGAGAAGTGACGCCTGCAGTGCCGGCCTGAATGGACTGAGCCGTTACTTTGGATTGGCCATACGCACGCGACGCTTAGGCGCATGTAGGCAGGCTGCATATACTGGTTGTGTTGGGCTAACCGTTTCTTGAGGCAGTCATGCAGATCTCAAAGGGCTGGCAGCGGGGTGTGCGTGCGGTTTTGCTGCTGCTGATCGTTGCTTTGGGATCGTACTATCTGATTCGACTTGTCCTTAACTCGCCGCCGAAGCGGCAAACGGCTTCAACAACCGAAAGCAAAGAGCCTCCCGCGAACGAAGCTGCGTTTCGGTCCGCTCTCGAGGCCGGCAATCAAGCTCTCCGCGACGGGCAATACACTGACGCGCTGGATCATTTCACGGAGGCGGAACGGTCTGGGGAGCGGTTGAGCGATGAGCAGTACGAAGCTCTCAAAAGTTCGCGGTTGCAACTGGCAAGAATCTACGAAGCAGGCGGGGACAACTCCGCAGCGCAGCGGGTTTACCACGTCCTAACCGATTGTGCCTTGCAGCAAGGGTATGCGCAGTCTCGGGCCAAGCAATGGGAACAGGCCGCGAGGCGAGCCCAGGATTGCGAAGATCTTTCCGCGCATTTGACCGAGGATAGGCGCGGTCCTCTTCAGTACGCCACCGGTCTAGCGGCAAGTTCGCTCGTCGAGCTGCAACGCTACCCCGAGGCCGCACAGGCCCAGCAGCGCATGATCGACTATCTCAAGGCGACGGTCGACGGCGATGACTGGGCCTTTGGCTACAGTTATGAGAGTCTGGCCGAGACCTACTCGAAGGCACAGAACTGGCCGGAATTTGAACGGACGCTGCTGCTCGCCATTGCCGCGTGCGACCGGACCCTGGCGAATCCCCCGGCAGAAAACGGCCCGACGATTTCGGATGCGACGCGCCGTACTAAGAACGTGGCGCAATATAATCTGGTGATCGCTTACTACCGGGAAGGCAATCCCGACACCGCTCTTTCCAAAGCCGACGATTTTTTTGCCGCCTACCCGGAAGGCCCGCCGGACCCGACGCGTCCTATAACGGTACAGTTTCATTCTCGGGATTTTGCCTCTTTAGCCCTGACCATCGCGACCGAGGCCAAGCGGCCCCAGGACGTGGACTATTGGCGGCAAAAGGGCGGTGTAGTGCTCGGCGGTTTCTACGTCATCGGACTTCACCCCCAGAATCCCCAGTAAAGGGAGTCCGACGTCGTCCTCATCCTCGAGTCGGGGAAGTAAGTTTGCTCTGCCCACTGACCAAACAGGGTCGTGCTGGGATGTGATGCATTGCCCCCTGAGTCCCCTATAATAAAAGCCCGCCTTGGCGCGGGATTCCGAACCATGCTGCAGCCCGACTTCCACGAGTTCTCCCGTCTTGCCCGCAAAGCCACACTGGTGCCGGTGGTGAAGTCGGTCAGCGCTGACCTGCTGACGCCGGTGTCCGCCTTTCTCGCCATTGCCGACAAAGAGCCGCACGCCTTTCTGCTCGAATCGGTTGAGCGCGGCGAGCAGATCGGGCGTTACACTTTTCTCGGCGCCCGCCCGTACATGCGGTTGAAGGCGCGCGAGGGGAAAGTTGAGATCGAGCGCGGACGCCGCCGGGAATCTTTGCGGGAGAATGTTTTTCAGGCAGGGAAGCGCTTGCTGCGCGAGCACCGGCCGGCCACCGTGCCCGGATTGCCTCCGTTCACCGCGGGTGCCGTCGGATATTTCGCCTACGACGTGGTCCGCCAACTGGAAAGAATCGGCGAGCACGCGAAGGATGATCTCTCGCTGCCCGACGCCGAACTGATGTTCTTTGATCGCCTGCTCGCTTTTGATCACCTGCGCCACCAGATCCATATCATGGCCGCGGCCGACGTGACCCGCGAAAGTCCGCGCCGCGCCTATGACCGCGCCCTGCACGACATCGGCGTGCTGGAGCGGAAGCTAGCGCGCGGACTGAGCGCCGGCCTCTGGCGCAACTCGGCCCAAACGAAATCACGCGCGTCTAGATCAGGAAAGTCCACGCCGGAAAAGCTCAAAGTGCACGCCCGCACCCGACGTGAGGACTTTCTGCGCGGCGTCGAGCGTTGCAAAGAATACATCGCCGCGGGTGACATTTTTCAAGTCGTGCTCTCGCAGCGGCTCGATTTCACTCCGGGTGTCGCGCCTTTCGATTTATACCGCGCGCTGCGCCAGGTGAATCCCTCGCCGTATCTCTATTTCCTGCGCATGGGCGACACGCACATTCTCGGTTCTTCTCCCGAGATGCTCGTGCGGGTTACAGGACGCAGACTGGAATACCGGCCCATCGCGGGCACACATCCGCGCGGGCAGGACGAAGCCGAGGACCTGCATCTCGAACAACTCATGCGCAGCGACGAAAAAGAGCAGGCCGAACACGTCATGCTGGTCGACCTGGGGCGCAACGATCTCGGTCGCGTCAGCGAGTACGGCTCGGTCCAGGTGAAAGACCTCATGTACGTCGAGCGTTACTCGCACGTCATGCACCTGGTCTCGGCGCTGGAAGGCACGCTGCGCCCTGATCTCGATGCGCTCGACGCTTTTGCCGCCTGCTTTCCTGCCGGCACGCTGAGCGGCGCGCCCAAAGTGCGCGCCATGCAAATCATCGAGGAACTCGAACCCACGCGCCGTGGCATCTACGGCGGATCAGTGCTGTACGCGGATTTTGCCGGCAATCTCGATTCCTGCATCGGCATCCGCACGCTGCTTATGCAAGGCAAGCATGCGTATCTGCAGGCAGGTGCGGGGATCGTCGCGGACTCCGACCCCGCGCGTGAGTTTGAAGAGTCGATGAACAAGGCGCAGGCGCTACTGCGGGCGGTGGAAGTGGCAAGGGGACAATCTGGCCATGGCTAATGGCGGTCGTTTCGCGATGCTCCGTCCGTCCCTCTGGCCGCGCGGTTGGGTAGCCGGAGCGGTGGTGTCACTCCTCGCGGTTCTCGTGGTTGAACTCGCCGTGCCGTTGCGAAGGCAGTCTCCGGTTTTTGACGAAGGCTGCCACATACTCGCTGGGTATAGCTACTGGACGAGAGGCGATTTCGGAATTAATCCGGAACATCCCCCGCTCGTGAAGTTGCTGGCTACGCTTCCCCTGCTGCCTATGTCCCCACATTACCCGCCGCCACCGGGGGGATTCTTCAAGGTGACTTGTTTCCTGGGTGGCCGGCAGTTCCTCTTTTCTAATGACGCTGACGCGATCCTGACCCGCGCCCGCATTTCTGCGGCGGGACTGACGCTTCTGGCGGCCTTTCTGGTGTTTGCCGCCGCTTATGAATTCTTTGGAACGACAGTGGGACTGATTGCGCTCTTGCTCTTTGTCTTCGAACCGAACCTGATTGCGCACGGCTGCCTGGTCACAACCGATATGGCGATGGCGCTGTTTCTGTTCGCGACCGTCTACGCCTTTTACCGCTATGTCAAGAAACCTTCGCTGGTGCGCCTGCTCGTGACATCGGTGGCAGCGGGGCTTTGCCTGGCGTCGAAGTACTCGGGAGTTCTGTTGCTTCCGATTCTCCTTCTGCTGGCGGTATCCGAGGCCCTGCTTCACAAGAGCGATTCTGTGCTCGCGCGGGGCGGACGAGCGAGGTATCTGCTGCGCCTCACCGTTTCTTTGGTGGCGGTGGGATTCGTGTCGCTCGTGATTCTCTGGGCGTTCTATGGTTTCCGCTTCCAGGCCCGGCCGGAGGGCAAGGCCATCGCGCCTCCGTTTGACGCTTACGTTAGCCAGATCAACCGTCCGGTGGCGGAGAAGGCGATCTCGTTCGTCGCGCGCCACCATCTGTTACCGGAGGCATATCTTTACGGTTTTACCGATGTATTGATCGCACCGCGTTACGTGACGCCCTATCTGTTTGGGAAGGTCTACCCGCACGGATTGTGGTACTACCCGCTCGCGACATTTGTGATCAAGTCCACAATGGGGTTTCTGGCGCTGCTTCTGATTCTCCTGCTCTCGGTCGCGCTGCTTGGCGTCGGCTCGTGGAGAGAATTCCTGTATCTGAGCGTTCCGTCAGCGATCTACCTTCTCGCCGCACTTACTTCCGGTTTCAACCATGGCAACCGTTATCTGTTGCCGCTGTATCCTTTTTTGTGCGTCTTAGCCGCATGGGGCGCGTGGCGGCTTGCGCGCTCCCATCGTGGCTGGCTCTATTGCGCAGCAGCGCTGCTGGCGCTGCATGTTATCTCTTCCGTTCGCGCGTTCCCCGACTATCTGCCCTATTCCAACGAAGCGTGGGGAGGCTCGGCAAACGCTTATAAGTTTCTGAGCGATTCCAATGTGGACTGGGGACAGCAACTCAAGGTCACGAGTCGTTATCTGCATGACCGCGGGATCAAAGACTGCTGGTTCGATTACTTCGCGCGTGGAGTCGTTGACCCTGCCTACTACGGGATCCGTTGCCAGCCCTTGCCGGATCGCATTTCCCCGGCATTTGGAAATTCGCCCGCGATCATTCCTTCCCATGTAGAGGGGACGCTCCTCATCAGTCAAACCGAACTCTCAGGAAATCTTTGGGGGCCAGGAAATCTGAACCCGTATGCGCAACTGCAGAACGCGAAGCCAGACGCTTTGATCGCCGGCGGACTCTTCGTTTTCCACGGGCAATTCGATCTTCCGCTGGCTGCCGCAGCAACCCACTCCGCCGCTGCGTCGCAATTCTTAGATCAAGGCAAACCGAACGAAGCGCTGGCCGAAGCGCAGGCCGCGGTCCTTCTGGCCCAGGACGACGTAGGAAGTCAGGTTGCTCTCGGCGACGTAATGGCGCGGCTCGACCGGAAAGACGAAGCGAAGGCCGCATACCAGCGTGCTCTGGCAGCAGCACAAACGAACTATCCCGACTTTCAGAGCAGTTGGGTGAGCTTCATTCAAGGGAAGCTCGCCGGCCATTGATCACTCATGACGGCAATGATCGCCAAGGAACCAGCGTTGCCGGATCGTGCCGCCGCCAGCCCAGGTCGCGGCGGTGCAAAGTAGGCCCGCCCACTGAGTACCGACTCCTAGTCCCTGACCCCTCTCAAAAAGTTGGCCACTAACGTTTTCCCCGCATCCGTCAGAACGCTCTCCGGGTGAAACTGCACGCCTTCGACCGCGCACTCGCGGTGGCGCAGGCCCATGATGGTGCGGTCGCCATCTTTCTCCGTGGTCCAGGCGCTGATTTCCAATTCCGCGGGCAGACTCTTCTCTTCGACGATGAGTGAGTGGTAACGCGTGGCCGTCATCGGCATGGGCAGGCCCTGGAAGATCGTCTTGTTGTCGTGCATGACCGAACTGGTCTTGCCGTGCATGAGATGAGTGGCGCGCACGACTTTGCCGCCAAAGGCCTCGCCGATCGCCTGATGTCCCAGGCAGACGCCAAGCAGCGGAACTTTTCCGGCAACGCGCTGGATCAGTGCAATGCTGATGCCCGCCTCGCGCGGAGTGCAGGGCCCGGGAGAAATCACGATCCGCTCGGGCCGCATCTTCACGACTTCGTCCACCGTGACTTGGTCGTTGCGGCGCACCTCGACTTCCGCACCCAGTTCGCCCAGATACTGCACCAGGTTGTAGGTGAACGAATCGTAATTGTCGAGGACGAGAATCAAGCGCAGACAGCTCCTCGCATCAGATTACACCAGGCGCCGGCGGTCGAAAGCGGTCGGCCCGGGCCCGGACTATTTCATGAGGACGCTCCGGTCTCGGGGGGACGAGTCTTGAAAGGGCGCGGCTTCCAGCCCCGCCCTTTCAAACAGCTTCATCAATAATGCAGGCGGTGGACGAACGCCCACACGGCGGCGGTGCTATTACCAAGGTCATTTTCGCGGCTTCCTTACGCGCGCTACATTAGCCTCATGGCTACCGGACCCGGACGTGCGAAATACCGCTGTTCCCAGTGCGAGAAACCCGAAGACGCCTGTGAGTGCGAGAAGTATTGCTGCCTCTGCCAGGGAGCGGTCGACGTCCGCATCTGCGCTGACGGCCTGATGTACTGCCAGGCCTGCCGCGCGGCCTGCGATTACAAGACCTCCGGCTAAATCATCCCGGCGCGGACACCCAAGTTCCGTCATCCCAGCTTTGTCATTCGCTTTTCTCCCCTTGCCATCAGCTTCGCTTTGACATTCGGCCATGCCTTGAGGCTATGCCCCTGACACTCGCGCGCGCATCTAAATGAATGTGGGGCTTCATAATGTGCTCTTGCGTCGGATTATCCTGCGGCGTTACCGTTCCGCTCCCTGCCCTCGATTGCCATTTGGCAGGGCGCCGGCTTTTGAGGCAGAATAGATCGTTTTTGCTTTGAGCACGTTTTTGCTCATTTCTTGAGGAGATCTGATGGCTACAACGATGCACGTCAGCGACGTGGCCGAGTTGCTGAGCGAAGGCAGAACGCACTTCAATCTCTCCCCGGCGGCGCTGGTGGAGCACTCCATCCGGCGCCATGAAGCGCAGTTGGTAGCGAATGGCGCCATCGTCGGCTATACCAATCGCACCGGCCGTTCTCCCAAGGATAAGTTCATTGTCCGAGACGAGATGACCGCGCACACCGTCGCCTGGGGCGCGGTGAATGCGCCCTTCGAGCCAGAAAAATTTGACGCTCTCTACGCCCGCGTGATGGAGCATCTGGTGGGGCGGGAACTCTTCGTGCAGGACCTGTTCTGCGGCGCCGATCCGGTCTACCGGCTGCCGGTGCGCATCGTCAACGAATATGCTTGGCACAACCTGTTCGTGCGGCAGTTATTTCTGCGCCCCACGGCGGAGGAACTGAGAACCTATCGTCCGGAATTCACCGTCATCTCGGCGCCGGACTTCAAGGCCGATCCCCGGCGCGACGGGGTGAATTCCGAAGTCTTCATCCTGCTGAATTTCACCCGCCGCACGGTGCTCATCGGAGGAACGTCGTATGCCGGCGAGATGAAGAAATCTATCTTCAGCGTCATGAACTTTCTGCTGCCGCCGCGCAACGTGTTCCCCATGCATTGTTCGGCGAACGTGGGGCGCGACGGCGGGAGCGCGCTGTTTTTCGGTCTTTCCGGAACCGGCAAGACCACGCTCTCGGCCGATCCCTCGCGCGATCTGGTGGGGGACGACGAGCATGGCTGGAGCGCCGATGGCATCTTCAACTTCGAGGGCGGATGCTACGCCAAATGCATCAAGCTCTCGCGCAAAAATGAGCCGCAGATCTGGAACGCGCTGCGCTTTGGCTGCGTGCTGGAAAATGTGGCGCTCGATCCCAACTCGCGTGTTCCCGATTACAACGACGACAGCAAGACCGAGAACACGCGCGCCGCGTACCCGGTGGATTTCATTGACAACGCCGTGATTCCGGGCGTGGCGCGGCATCCCAGGAATGTCGTTTTTCTCACCGCGGATGCATTTGGCGTTCTGCCCCCGATCTCGCGGCTGACGCCGGAGCAGGCCATGTATCACTTTTTCTCCGGGTATACGGCGAAAGTGGCGGGAACCGAAGCCGGAGTGAAAGAACCATCGGCGACGTTTTCGACCTGCTTCGGATCGCCGTTCTTGCCGCTGCGTCCCAAGGTTTACGCCGAAATGCTCGGGCGCCGCTTGCGCGAGCACAACGCGCAATGCTGGCTGGTCAACACTGGCTGGCAGGACGGACCCTACGGCGTGGGACGGCGCATGGAGATTCCTTTCACGCGCGCGATGGTGGACGCGGCCGTCGAAGGCGAACTGACGAAAGAGGAATTCGAGATCGAGCCCACGTTTGGGTTCAGCATTCCAAGAGCGTGCCCCGGCGTGCCCCCGCAGATACTGAACCCGCGCAACGCCTGGCCGGATAAAGCTGCGTACGACAAGGCTGCCGAAGACCTGCGCCACCGCTTCGCGAAAAATTTCGAGCAGTTCGACGCGCCCCCGGAAGTCAAAGCGGCGGGACCGAAGGCGCAGAAGTAGGTGGTCATGTTGCAGCAGAATCGCCGTCCTGGGCATTTGACGAAGCGGGCTGCTCGTTGAACCGGAATGGCACCTGCTAGCGCTCCCTGCTTCTTAAGGCCGAATTCGCCCGGTACAGGCACCGGGCGCGGATCACGCCCGCTTGAGCAGG
The DNA here is from genome assembly GCA_052326105.1 of Candidatus Sulfotelmatobacter sp. Classification (GTDB taxonomy): domain Bacteria; phylum Acidobacteriota; class Terriglobia; order Terriglobales; family Acidobacteriaceae; genus Sulfotelmatobacter. The sequence continues at coordinate 15,911 of JBKQRC010000092.1, forward strand.
CGGGTGATCCAGATCAGGAACACTGCCCCAAAGATAGCGACGACAATCGTGCCGGGGAAGCCGCCAGCGTGGATACCCAGCATGCCCACTAACCGTCCGCCGACCACGGCGCCGACAATGCCCAACACAATGTCCATGACTACGCCGTAGCCGCCGCCTTTCATGATTCTTCCGGCGGCCCATCCAGCGATCAAGCCGACAACCATCCACCAAATCAAGTTCATAATCATGAGTTGCCCTCCAAGGGGTCCTATTGTAGGTGCGCCGGTTAGAGGAGCGCCAGAGCGGGTTTGGGGTTAGCCCCGGGTCTTGTGTTTAAATCAAATCATGTTCGCGCGCAAGATTCGAGTTGCCTATGACCAAAACGGACGGATGGTTCCCTGCCCGCTGAAGTGGCTCGACAGCTTCTCCATGCGCAACTTCACCAACGCCAGCATCTTCGATCACACACTGCCGGTTGCCGATGGCCAGATGGAGATTGGGTCGGGTGTTCCGCTCGATCAACTCAGGGAGGCGATGGAGGACTGGTTCCGGCGCAAGGGATACCTGCCCAAAGAGTCGAAGCTGTTACTCGCGGAGAACTGACAGCCGTTCCACAGTCTCAGCAGAATCGGCGCGCCGCGCGGGAAGTGGGGCAAATCAAGCACATTTGGCCCTAGCGCTCAGGATTCTGACACAGCTCCGCGAGGGAGGATCCGGCCACTAAGAAGGAGAGCCCTAAGTTTTCAGAGATTTGCAGAGACTGGAAAATTGGCAGGCAAGTTGCTATTGTGTGAGATCGGAGGTGCTTTGTGAGCTACAGTTCATCGCAGCTATCCCCTGCAAGCACCGGCGGAAACAGATTGAGGATTGTCGCTCGCGGTCTTAACAGTCCTTCCCCCAAACCTTTCCGGGATGAGCCTGAGCCTTCCCGGTTCCAACCCGATTTGTTCGAAGCTGATTTGCTGGAGCGCGCCCTGGTCGAAGGCGACTGTGAAACTTGCCCGGCTGGCGCGCAGGGCCACACCTTAGGAAACATACTTCTGGGAGTTGCTGTCATAGTCGGAGTCAGCGGCGGCTTCTGGACTGGAGTCGGATTACTTATTGCCCGCCTCCTACGCTAGCGGGCGGATACTACAAACGGGGCCGGGCGCCAACCAGCGCCTGCCCCGTTTTCTTATTGCGACTTCCTTCGTCCCCTTTTGCGGCTGTCGAATCCCAGTATTGAATTTTGATTGTTGATTTTTGATTGTTGATTGAAAATCTCAAGCGTCCGCGGTTTTGGTTTCTCAATCAACAATCAAGAAATCAACAATCAGCATTTTTTTTACTTGTCGTAGCGCAGCAGCGACATCACGTCGTAGGTTTTCAGCTTTTCCCGCCCTTTGAGGAATTCGAGCTCCACCACAAATCCCAGCCCGGCGATCCGGGCGCCGAGCGACTCGGCGAGTTTGGCGGTGGCCTCGGCGGTGCCGCCAGTGGCGAGGAGATCGTCCACGATCAGCACGCGCTGGCCCTTCTGGATCGCGTCCTTGTGAATCTCCAGTGAATTGGTGCCGTACTCGAGGGCGTAGTCGTACTTGGCTACTGCGGCGGGCAGTTTCCCCGGCTTGCGCACGGGAACGAATCCGGCGTTGAGGCGATAAGCCAGCGCGGGGGCGAAGATGAAGCCGCGCGCTTCCATGCCCAGCACCAGGTCAACGTCCTGGGAGATGTAGTGCTCGGCAAGCTTGTCGATCAGGATGGCCAGGCCAGCCTTGTTTTTCAGCAGGGTTGTGATGTCGTAAAAGAGGATGCCTTTTTTCGGGAAATCCGGAATTTCGCGGATGAGTGCTTTCAGTTGTCCCGCTTCCACTGGAGAGACAGGCATTGATCGTGCTCCTTAAAGTACGAGGTTTCAAAGCTTCAATGTTTCAAAGTGTAGCCCCGGACGCATTCGTCCGGGGTTGCGCGCAGCGCAATAAGCTGTCCCGTGTGGCGCATGATCGTCTCATTTGCACCCAGCGACCCTGAGCTTGACGCCGTCGCACGCTTCGCTGTGCTCTGCGGGGCGGACGAATGCGTCCGCCCCTACATGCTTGGTTACCACGCTCCTTCAATGCGAAATGAGCTGAGGCCGGCGACGGGACTGGCGTCGGTGACTTCGACCGCGTCCACGCGGGCAGCGCGCGGTCCCTCGCGCAGACGCGAGTGCAGGCCAAGAAGCTGATCGCGCGTGCCCTGGGCCAGAACTTCTACGCTGCCGTCATGATTGTTGCGCACCCACCCGGCGATGCCCAGGATGTGCGCCTCGCGCTCCACAAACCAGCGGAAGCCGACGCCTTGCACGCGTCCGCGGACCAGGAAGCGGCGGGCGAGGGTCGGCTTTTCAGTCGAAGTCATGCCCTGAGATGAAAATGCAGAGGTCAGAATGCAGAAGTAAGAAGTCAGAATGAAAAAGTAAGAACGGGGTTAACTTCTGCATTCTGACTTTTGCATTCTGACTTCACCTTACGCCCGCGAAAGATACGCGCCTTCCGACGTGTCGACCTTGATCTTCTCGCCTTCGTTGATGAAGGGCGGCACCTGCACGACCAGCCCGGTCTCAGTCTTCGCCGCCTTGGTCACGCTGGAAGCGGTCGCGCTCTTCAGTCCGGGCTCCGTCTCAATCACGGTCAGGACGACGGTCTGCGGCAGTTCGATGCCGACGGCCTTGCCGTCGAAAAACTCCACCTTGATCTCGAGGTTGGGAATCAGATATTCGACCGCGTCGCCCAGAATTTCCTTGGTCAGGTGGGTCTGCTCGTAGTTGGTGGTGTCCATGAAGTAGTAACTGTCGCCGTCGGCATAAAGGAACTGCATTTCGACTTCGTCGACGTTGATCCTCTCGATGGGATCGGGCGAGCGGAAGCGGTGCTCGAACATGGCGCCGGTGCGTAGGTTGCGCAGCTTGGCCTGGATGAATGCGCGCAGGTTGCCGGGAGTGCGGTGCTCGACCGAGAAAACGGAATGCAGATCATTGTTGTGCTTGATGATCATGCCGGGACGAAGTTGTGTGGCAGGGATGGACATTGCTTAAGAAATTCTCCTGTGCGATGGCAGTTTGCGGAGCCGGCAGAAGAGCCTGTCCTGAGTAACCCCGAGGTATCGAGGGTGCGCCGAAGGACGGGCAGGCCACAAGTTCCGCCGCTACGATGGCTAAAACACTATTTTACACTCAGGTGCAGGAGGAAGGGAAACCTGGCGGGGCCGGGGGGGCGGGAATCAGGGAGCCTGGGGAATCGCCGCACGCTGGGTGAAACTTTCTTGTGATCAAGGCAAGGTCCAGGCCCCGCCCAAAGCAAAGCATGGACGGGGCACCCTCGCGTTTGGAGTTGCGAGCAGGTTCGGTTAGCCGCGATGGGTTTATGATGATCCCCAGAGGCGGAATAGCCCGCAACGTGAGCGAGTCTTTAGCGGGCAGAAAAATGAGGTCTTCATCATGCGCATCGGACGTTACGAATCTTCGGAAGGCGGCAGCGTGGGTACGGCCATTACGTTCCTGCTGATTGGGCTGGGAGCCGGGGCGCTGGTTGGGCTTCTGCTTGCGCCCAAGAGTGGACGCGAGTTGCGCCGCGATATCAAACGCGGCTACGACGACACCAAAGACGCAGTCGGCGAGTGGGCCGGAGAGGCCGCCGAAACCGTCAAAGAGCGGGTGCGCGAAGCGGGAGAGCGCGTCCGCGACGCGAGCGCCGATCTGGCCGAGGACTTGCGCGACACGGTTCGGGAGAAGACAGAGCCGCTGCGGCGCGCCATCAAGCGCAGCTGAGAAGAACGGGCGTCGGGCGTCAGACTTCAGACCTCGGACTTCAGACCTTGGCCCGCCTGAGGTCTGACGTCTGAGGTCCGAGGTCTGATCTTCAGTACAGGTGGAAATCCACCTCCACGGCGATCTGGGTAGCCACTGGCTGGCCATTGAGTGTGGCGGGCTTGAAGCGCCAGCGGCCTACGGCCTCGATCGCCTTCTCGTCCAGACCCATGCCGAGGCTTTGCCCTACGCGGATGTTGTAGGTGTGTCCGTCTTTGCCCACGACCAGCAGCAGCACCACGACGCCTTGCATCTTGGCCTTGCGGGCTTCGTCGGAGAAGCTGGGCTCGGGGTTGTAGATCACTTGCGGCACCGTCACTCCCTGCTTGCCCGCAGGATAGATTCCCGGCGGACCCGAGCCGAAGTGAGGTCCTTCGTATGACCCCACGCCATCGCAGCACCCCCGTCCGATTCCTCCCGGACCGCCGGGGCCGTTCGAGGGCGTCGCAAAGCGCGATAAGGGATCGCCGATCTGCCCGCCCTGAGCCAGCTTCACATCGGGCGCGACCATTATGGTTTCTTCGACCGGGAGTTTGGGCATTTCTTTGGGAAGGATCACGGTTGGGGGCGTGAGTTGAGGGTCGAGTGAGGCTCGCGGAAGATTGCCAACCGAGGCCGGAAGCGAGTCGTGGTTGCCACCGCCTCCGCCATTATGGCCGGAGAAAACGAGGGGCAGATCGTCCAGCTTAGGAAGTCGCAGCCCGGTGCCGGGAGGGTTGCCGATGATGAAACTCGTGAAATAGATGACCAGGCCGACGACGAGAGCCTGAGCGGCCAGTGAGAATGCGAAGGCCTCGGGCCGTGTGCGATAAGGGTCGTCCGTCTTGCTGGAAAACATCGAAAACAAATTCGGGCCGGAAGGTCCGGAAGTGGCTGCGGTCATGGCGCCCCTCTGTGTGCTGGAACTGGCACTCTGGCGGTAAGACGCAGGAAGACGGAAAAAGGATTTCTCGCGGGTCAGGGGCCGAGGGCCAGTGACCCGTGATTAGCGATCAGTCGTTCCCGCTACCTTGTCATTCCGACGGGTGAGCGCAGCGAATTCGGAGGAACCTGTTGTTTGCCGGGAGCGAAGAGAAAGCGGGTTCCTCACCGCTGAAGCGGTTCGGAATGACAAGATGGAGTGGGGACCCGACCCGTGCTTCACCGGAAGATGGCGGCGAAAAATCCTCCCAGCCGTCGGAAGAAGGTGCGATGCTCGGTCTTGGTCTTCTTCTCTTCCTCCTGCCTTTGCTCTTGCGGCGGCGGAGGCTGGATCACGGTGCTGAGAAGAATCTGCCGTGCAGAGGGATCCGCGACGGGCAGGTTCCTCGCTTGCTCCATGGGCGGCGGCGGTGCGGCGGCGGCGCGGTTCTTGGCGCTGAACACAAAGGGTACGTCCACCTGAACGTGGATATCGTTGGGTTGCAACGGTGGCAAGGACGCGGTTTCCGGCCCGCTCGACAGGGTTATTCCAGAAGTAGCGCCGATGACTGTGCCGATTATCCCCGAGTCGTTCCCCGCCGGCGCAGCGTTGGCCAGCATCAGTGGCGAGGGCGGAGGACATCCGCACTCCAGAGGAACATCGGTATCCCTTTTATCAATCTGCCCGCCGCGAAACACGGCCTGCTCGGCCGGTCTGACCTGGTAGATGCGGTCGCCCATCAGTTCGGAAACGATGGCCGAAGATGTGTTTCCCTTCAGCGCCCGCACACAAGTGTTGCCGTGGGAATCGGCGCTGATGGCGAAGTGGAAATGTCCGGGCCCTGCGAACATGATGCGGAAGTCGGGAGTGAGCACGGAATCGGCCGAGGCATCGAGCGAATAGTCAGCTTCGAGAGCTCCGACGCTCATGCCCAGCATGAGGTCGCGTTTGTTTCGCGAGGGCGTTACGGAAACCGAGGTGCCGGGGCACACCAGGACTTCTCCGCCGCGGGACAGGCGCAAGACCGCGGTTTCCGAGCCGGCCGTAACCGACGAGCCCGCGCTCACGCGGTTCGCCGCCATCACCAACGCGCCCGGACCGCCGCTCACGGGCACGGCGGCGGGGGCGGCGTGCCGCGACAAAGCTGGGGCCGAGGGCGGTGGGGAAGATGGCGATCTATTGCCCGCATTCCCCTCTGCCTCTTCCGGCGGCTTGAGGCGGATCATCAGGCGATTGCCCGCGCCATCCCAAGTTGCGCCGTAGGGCGCAAGCAAGTCGAGCACGATGCGCGTCACCGGAGGATTCTGCTGGTACTGCTCGGCGCGAATCGCCAGAATGTTTTCCTGCTGGATCGGAATTCGTTTTTGCGCGAGTCCCAGGCGGGAGTTGGGCAGGTCAATCACCAGGCGCGGCGGCGAGTTCAGAGTCTGAATCTGGGGAATCAGCGGGCCGCCAACCGAGAGGATCTCGACCGCGGGCACGCCGTGCTCATGCACGATGCGAACGCTCTTGACCAGCGGCGGACCTGAAGTCTGAGCTGCAACCAGCGCTGCCAGCAGGCAAATGGCGGCGGGCAAGAATTTGGGGGCAGGAGGCAAAACCTTCCTTCTCGGAGGGAACCATATCACAGGGGCAGGGGTCAGAGGGCAGAGGGCAGAGCTAGTCGTCGTCACTGCCTTGTCATTCCGGCGCGTCAGCGCACCGAAGGCGGAGGAACCTGCTGTTCAGGGCGACCACAGGCCACTGATCGTTGCCCGCTGAGCCTTGTCTCACGTCTGTGGCAGGAACTCGTATTCCTCAATGACGGCGGCGACCGCAAGTCTTCCGCTGGAACCGGCATCTTCGACGCGCACCACGTGGCCTTTACAGCGCACGCGGATGCTGTCGGTGAGTGTGATCTCGGGCGGGAGCGTCAGGGTGAATCCGATGGGCGATCCCTGGGCCACGGCGGACCCGAGGTAGAAGCAGATGCCGCGCGCGCTGACGTCGCGAATCTGGCCCTCCTCGCCCTCGGTTGGGCTCCCATCGGGAGCAACGGTGACTGGGATGTGGAGCGCAAATCGTCGTGCACCCCGCTTTTCATGCTGGGGCTCAGACATGCATTTCCTCCAAGGTGGCGAGCAAGGTTATGAGAGCTGGCATTTTCTAAATATGAGGATGCCTTTACACCGTCGCGTGGTCAATACCACCGTTGGGTCAGGGCGTGGCCCGTTCAGGGAGCAGGGCAGGCCCAGACCTCCGACCTCCGACCTCAGACCTCAGACTTCTGACTTCTGACTTCATACTTCTGACTTCTGACCCTGCTCCTCTGCCCCTGCCTGGCGTGCCCTATAATCCGAGCAATGACCTTTGAACATCTGCTGGATGGCGCCGAGGTGCTTGCGCGCGGCGGGAACCCTAGCGTCAGCGGCGTGGAGTATGACTCGCGCCGGGTGAAGCCGGGCTGCGTGTTCGTGGCCATGCGGGGCGAGACTTCCGACGGAAATCGCTACATAGATCAGGCCATTCAGGCGGGCGCCGTCGCTGTCATTACCGACTCGTCCGCGGAGAAGCCGCGCGAGGGTGTGGCCTGGGCCGTCGTGCCGCACGGACGTCGGGCACTGGCACGCGTGAGCGAGAATTTCTACAGGCGCCCGGCAGAGCGCATCGCAATCACGGGAATCACCGGTACGAACGGGAAGAGTACGACGGCTTTTCTGATGGAGGCGATCCTCACAGCTGCGGGGCGGAAGAGCGCACTGATCGGGACGATTGAATATCACGTAGCCGGGAAGGTCTATCCCGCGCCGCACACCACCCCGGAAGCGCTCGAACTGGCGCGCATTTTCAGCGAGGCGCTGGGGCTGGGCGCGAGCGATGCGGTAATGGAAGTCTCGTCGCACGCGCTGGCCCAGGAGCGCGTATTTGGAATTCCCTTTGATGTGGCGGTCTTTACCAACCTGACGCGCGATCACCTCGATTTTCACAGGACCATGGACGAATACTTCGCGGCCAAGCGGCTGCTGTTCGAAGGGTGCGGCACGGATGCGCCGCGCGCCGCCGTGACCAACCTGGACGACGAATACGGCGCGCAGCTGGCCGAGTTCAGCCGCAAGCGCAGTCCGGTGGTTCTGACCTACGGATGGCAGCGCGGTGATTTTCACGCTGAGAGAGTGGACATCACTCCCCGGGGAACGCGTTTCGACATCGTCACGCCGCAGGAAAAGCTTGCCGTCTTCTCGCCGCTGATCGGACGCGTGAATGTGTACAACATTCTGGCGGCAGCGGCCGCGGGTTACGCGCGCGGTTGCGCTTCCGAGGCGATTGCACGCGGCGTCGAGGCCCTCACGCATGTGCCGGGGAGGTTTGAGCGCGTGGACTGCGGGCAGCCATTCACGGTGGTGGTTGACTATGCGCACACCGACGACGCGCTGCGCAATCTCACGGCGCTGGCCCGCGAGTTTGTTGCGCGCGATGCGGGAAAAGAGGGCGGAGCAAAGGGAGATGGGGCGAGAAGCGATGGATCGAGGGGCCGGCTGCTGACCCTTTTCGGCTGCGGCGGCGATCGCGATCGCGCCAAGCGCCCGCTGATGGGCGAGGCCGCCGGGCGAGGCAGCGATTTCGTCGTGCTCACCTCGGACAACCCGCGCAGCGAGGATCCTCTGGCGATCATCAACGACGCTCTGGTTGGGCTGCAGAAGACAGGTGCGAAATACAGCGTGGAAGCCGACCGCCGCAAGGCGATTGCGCTCGCGATCGCCGAGGCGCGGCCCGGCGATATCGTGCTGCTGGCGGGCAAAGGACATGAGAAGGTGCAAGTGACGCGGGAAGGCGTACGTCCATTTGACGATGTGGAAGTGGCGCGCGAGACACTGCGCGGGGCGGGGTTCGAGAAGAATTGTTGATTGGTGATTTTTGATTGTTGATTCAGAACCGGGAATGCGTGCTTTGGGAGATTTCATTCAACGATCATCAATCAACAATCAACAATTCGGACGTCCCCATCCTGACGCCGCAAAGTACGCGACGTCAGGATGGGCAGCCAGATTTTGTTTCTCAATTCACTGTTCGATATGAAGCTGACACTTTCCAAAATCGCCGAGTTTATTTCCGCCGCGGCAGATTATCCGCGCGATGAGGTGGCTCAGGGCTACTCCATTGACTCGCGCACGATCGGGAAGAGCGAACTTTTCTTCGCGGTAAAGGGGGAGCGGCTCGACGGGCACGACTACGTCGCAGCGGCGCTGGAAAGAGGTGCGGCAGCGGCGGTCGTGCGAAAAGATCAATTGGAGCGCTATCCGGCGAACGCCCGGCTGCTGGCAGTCGACGATACTCTGATTGCCCTTCAAACTCTGGCGACCGCCGTGCGCAAGCTTTGGGGCAAGCCACTGATCGGGGTGACGGGATCAACCGGCAAAACCACGACCAAAGAGGCGATAGCCCACGTTCTCGGCACGAAGCTCCGCGTGCTCAAGTCCGAAGGCAATTTCAACAATCATTTCGGCCTGCCGCTCATGCTGCTGAAGCTGGAGCCGGAAGACGATGTCGCTGTGATTGAAATGGGCATGTCGCATGCGGGCGAAATTCGCGCGCTGGCAAAGATCGCGCAGCCGGAAATCGGCGTGGTCACCAACGTTGCGCCGGTGCACCTGGAGTTTTTCGAGTCGCTGGCGGGGATTGCGCGGGCGAAGTATGAATTGATTGAGTCCCTGCCGTCTAGCGGAACGGCCGTTCTCAATGCCGATGATGAATACGTAGCGCAGTTCGGCCGCGACTTCAAGGGCAGGGTAGTGACGTACGGCCGGGCGGCGACGGCCGATGTGCGGGCGGAGAACGTCGAGTCCCAGGGGGCGGAAGGTTCGACGTTTGACGTAGTCACTGCCGGCGGGCGACAGCCGGCACGACTGCCGCTGGTGGGAGAGCACAACATTCTGAACGCGCTGGCGGTTGTGGCCGTGGGTTTGGCTCGCGGAATGACGCTGGCGGAGTCCGCTGCTGCGCTGGCGACGCTGGCGCCGGCGGACAAGCGCGGGCAGGTTCTCAAACTCGGCAACATCACGGTGATCAACGATTGCTACAATTCCAATCCGAAGGCGCTGCACGCCATGGTTGATGCTCTAGCGGCCATGCATGCGGGACGGCGCATCGTGGTTGCGGGAGAAATGCTCGAGCTTGGGCGGGCGGGAGAAGAGATGCATCGCGCCGCGGGCAGCCACATGGCCGGGCAGAAGATGGACGTTCTCGTAGGCGTACGCGGCCTGGCGCAGGCGATGGTGGAAAGCGCGCGGCAGGCGGGCATGCGCGCCGAGTTCGTGGCGACGCCCGAGGAAGCGGGCGAATGGCTGGCCCGTGAAACACGCGCCGGCGACGTGGTACTGCTCAAAGCCTCCCGCGGCGTGAAACTGGAAAAGGCGCTGGAGACGTGGAAAGCGAAACGGAATTGTTGATTGTTGATTTTTGATTGTTGAATGAAAACCAGGAACGCTTGGGCGACGGGTTCTATTCAAAAATCAACAATCAGAATTTGAAAAATGTTTCTCCGTGACTCTGTGCCTCTGTGGTGGATGTTAGTCTGAACGGGACGGGAGGCGGATTGCTCTACTGGCTGCTGTTCCTCAAGCTGCAACGCTATGTTCCGCCGTTCCGCATTTTTCACTACGTAACGTTTCGCACTGCCTTTGCCAGCCTCACCGCTCTTTTTACCGCTCTGATCGTGGGGCCGCTGGTCATCGGACGCCTGCGCGACTTCCAGATTGGGCAATACATCCGCGAAGAAGGGCCGAAGGCTCATCAGAAAAAAGCGGGCACGCCCACCATGGGCGGGCTGCTGATCGTGATCGCGATCATCGTTCCTACGTTGCTGTGGGCGGACCTGAGCAACCGCTTCGTGTGGATCGCCGTGTTTTCGACCTGCGCCTATGCGGCCATCGGATTCACCGACGATTACACCAAGGTGACGCGCCGCCGCAACCTGGGCCTGACCGCTCGCGCCAAGTTAGGACTGCAGATTGCTACAGCCGTCGTGATTGCGTCCATGCTGATCGCCATGGAAACCTATGGGATGTACTCCACCCGGCTGATCGTGCCGTTTTTCAAGCAGTTCCATCCGGACCTGGTCAGCCAGAAACTGTTGCACTATCCGCACCTGTGGCCGCTGGCGTTCTTGTCCTTCGTGGTGTTTGTGGTGATCGTCATTGTGGGATCGAGCAACGCGGTGAATCTCACCGATGGACTGGATGGGCTGGCCATCGGATGCACCGTCATTGCGGCGGGCGCGCTGTCGGTGCTGACGTATGTGAGCGGGCACGCGACCTTCGCGACCTACCTGGAATTGCAGCGCATGCCGCAGGTGGCCGAGTTGACCATTTTCTGCGGAGCGATGGTCGGCGCAGCGATCGGATTTTTGTGGTACAACGCGCATCCGGCGGAAGTATTCATGGGAGACGTGGGATCGCTGGCGCTGGGCGGGGCGATCGGCACCGTCGCCGTCATCATCAAGCAGGAATTGCTGCTGCCGTTCATTGGCGGCGTGTTCGTGATCGAGGCCCTCTCGGTGATCCTGCAGGTCGGCTCCTACAAGCTGCGCAAAAAGCGCATCTTCAAGATGGCGCCGATCCATCATCATTTTGAATTGCTGGGCTGGTCGGAGTCGAAGATTATTGTGCGCTTCTGGATCGCGTCGCTGGTGTTCGCGCTGTTCGCGCTGACGACGCTGAAACTGAGGTAAGCTATGATGTCCATGAGGAAGACTCTCTGCATCTTTGTTGGAATTGTGTGCCTTGCTATGTTCGTTCCGCTTGCAACCGGGCAAGGCGCACCCGCGGCAGTTCTGGTCCAAGGTAAACTGACAGAACCCGGCGCGACTCCTTTTCACCTGCAGGCTGTTGTCACCGAGAACGTTGACCCCGACGTGCACGTCGACGTGGAAATGTTCTGGGTTGCTCCTGACAAGTGGCGCCGGACGATCAAGTCTCACGATTTTTCGCAGACACTCATCGTGAATGGCGAAAAAACATTCGAGCAGGATTCCGACGACTACTTTCCGTTAGGAATACGGGTGCTGGCGACGGCTCTTGTCGATCCCACCGATGTTGTCAATGCCCTCAAGCCGGGCGATCTAGCTCGGACAAAGGCTAACGGTAAGGCCGACGAATCCGGGAAGAGGTGTGCCCCCTCGGGAGGGGCGTGTATCGTCGATAGCCCTTATGGATTGCTGGAATGGGTGGGCGCTGCTGGACACCAAGTCGATTTCACGGATTATCAAGTGTTCAAAGGGAAGAGAATGGCGCGCCAGCTTAGGTACCTGATCAAGATTGGAGATTTCCTGCAGGCGAAGGTAACGGCGCTCGAGGAACTGAAGAATGAGGACGAATCCCTGTTTGCAGTTCCGGACCCTACTCCTCGTGAAAAGCAGAATCGTACGGTAATTCTGACGGAGCCGGAACTGCGCGCGCTTGCAGCGCAACCGTTGGAGATCATCTGGCCTCAGATCCTGGACGACCCCAGAACCACCGGCGACGCAAGATACTACGTCTCGGTCGACCGCTCGGGGAATGTCCGAGAAGTTTTTCCGCGGAGAGTTTCCTTTAAAGAAGCGGACGACTCGGTGCGCCGACAAATCATGAAGTGGAAATTCAAGACCCCAGCGAAAGACGGTATGCCGGTGCAAGTGGAGGCTCTCATGGATCTGACTTACGAGGCGCGCGCGTACGGTCCATCTTCGCTCTTGACCGATGAGCAGGCCCGCAAACTGGCCTCGAATATCGTCGAGCCGGTATTTCCTCCGGGAACCAAGTCGGGCAGTACCTGCGCAGTGCGGATTGCCGTCGACCCGGGCGGCAACGTCATCCAGCGGCATGCGGGCGATTGCACTCCCGGTCTTTTCGAATCGTGCTCGAATGCGATGGACAAGTGGCACTTCAGCCCGATTCTCGAAAATGGAAAGCAGCTCCCGTATCGCGCCGAAATTCTTTTCCGCGCTCCGTGAGCAAAGATCTCAACAAGAGACAAGCTAAGAGCTAAGAGCCAAAAGCTAATGGCTGAATTTGATAATAAACGCGTGCTGGTGGTCGGCCTGGGCAAATCGGGCGTCGCGTCGGCGCTGTTTCTGAAGAAACACGGGGCGCGGGTGACGGTCTCCGACACGAAGAGCGGCGACGAACTGCGCAACGAAATCCCCATGCTGCTCGACCATGGCATTACCGTCGAGACCGGCGGGCACGGCGAACGCACGTTCCGCGGCCAGGATTTGATCGTGATCAGCCCCGGTGTCCCGGTGGACGCGCCGCTGCTGGTGCAGGCGCGCGCTCTCGGCGGCAGCGTGATCGGCGAGATCGAACTGGCGGCGCAGTTCCTGCCCGGACCGATCGTCGCCATCACTGGATCGAACGGCAAGACTACGACCACGACGCTAAGCGGCGAGATCATGACGGCGGCGGGACTTCCAGCGCTGGTTGGCGGGAACATTGGCACGCCCGCGATTTCGCTGGCGGAACGCGCCCTGCCGGAGACGGTGATCGTGCTCGAGGTGTCGAGCTTTCAACTGGAGACGATTCAGACTTTCCGGCCAAAAGTCGCTGTGGTGCTGAATGTCACGCCCGATCATCTCGACCGGCACCGCACGTTTGAAGTCTATGCGGACGCGAAGGCGCGTATTTTCGAAAATCAGCAGGGAAGCGACCTCGCCGTTCTGAATGCCGACGACCCGACCTGCGTGGCCATGGCCGCGCGGACGCGGGCGCAGGTTTTCTGGTTCAGTCGGCAGAAAGAAGTGCAGCAGGGCGCGTGGGTGCACGAGGGGAAGATTTTGTTCCGGGACGCGCGCAGTGGATCGAAAACGCAAAAAGAGATTCTGCAGGTTTCGGAGATTCCGCTGAAGGGCGCGCACAATCTGGAGAACGTGCTGGCGGCGGTGTGCGCGGGCGCGCTGATGGGATGCGTTGCCGACAAGATTCGCCAAGCGGTGGGCGAATTCAAGGCAGTCGAGCACCGACTGGAGTTTGTGGCGACGGTCGGCGGCGTCGATTACTACAACGATTCCAAAGCCACGAACGTGGATGCGACCATCAAAGCGCTGGAGTCGTTTCCGGCGAACATCCACCTGATTCTCGGCGGCAAGGACAAGGGCAGCGACTACACCGTGCTCAACGACCTGCTGCGCCAGCGGGTGAAGCGCGTATACACGATCGGCGCGGCCGCGGCAAAGATCGAATCGCAGATTGTCTCGGAGAAGAATGGCGGGCCGGAACTGGTGCACGCCGAGACGCTGGAGAACGCCATCCGCAAGGCGCACGCCGCAGCGCAGCCGGGCGATATCGTGCTGCTGGCCCCGGCCTGCGCCAGCTTCGATCAGTTCAAAAGTTATGAGCACCGCGGGAAGGTGTTCAAGGAGATAGTGCGGGGGTTGGCGGCGAAGCCGTGAAGCCGTGAAGCCGTCGAGTTTCCTTCCTAACATGCTCTGTCATCCAGAGCGGCGTTCTTCGCCGCGAAAGCCCGCCCTGAGCGGAGCCGAAGGGGACCTGTGCAACTGGCCGCGGAAGTACACAGGTCCCTCGCTTTGCTCAGGATGACAGTATCGGCGTAGGTCCCTGGGAGTAACAACGTTCCACCCGAACCAAAACAATCAACAATCAAAATTCAACAATCAACAATTCCTCCTAACCGTCCCCGCCCGACGCGTGATGAAATAAATGTCCCATGGCGAAGCGGGTGAGTGTCGATCGCTGGCTGTTTACCGTCACCATGCTGCTGGTGTTTCTGGGGCTGGTGATGGTGTTCTCGGCCTCGGCGGTGATGGCGCGGGAGCGCTTTGGCTCGCCTTACGCTTTCTTGTCGAAACAACTGATCTGGGCCGTGGCCGGGCTGGCGGCGATGGTCGTCACCATGCGCGTGGACTACCGCCGCTACAAGCATCCGGCGCTGGTGTTTTCGCTGATGGGCCTGACCACGCTGCTGCTGATCTCGGTTTTTTTTCTTGACCGCTCGCACAACACGCATCGCTGGATTCACGCCGGCGGATTTTCTCTGCAGCCTTCGGAACTGGCCAAGCCGGTGCTGATCTTGTTTCTGGCCTACTTCCTCGAAAACCGCGCGAAGTCGATGGACGACTGGCGCAACACGCTCGTGCCGGCAGCCGCGCCGGTCGTGGTGTTTCTCGGGTTGATCGTACTGGAGCCGGATCTGGGCACGGCCATTGCCTGCGGCGGAATCGCGGCCTGCATTCTTTATGTGGCGGGCATGCGGATGCGCTACTTTGCGTATGGGTTTGGGGCGTCGCTGGTCCCACTTTACGTTTTGATTTTTCACGTGGCCTGGCGGCGCGAGCGCATCCTGGCGTTTCTGGATCCCTATGCCGACCGGCAGAAGGCTGGGTTCCACATCATTCAATCGCTGATCGCGGTGGGCACGGGCGGCGTCACCGGCATGGGTCTGATGGAAGGCAAGCAGAAACTGTTTTATCTGCCCGAGCCGCACACCGACTTTATCTTTGCCAACATTGCCGAGGAACTTGGACTGGTTGGCGCGGTTTTCGTGGTTACGCTGTTCGCGATCTTTCTGTGGCGGGGAATGCGGGCGTCGTGGCGCACCGGCGATCGGTTCGGGCGCTACCTGGCCGTGGGCATCACCAGCATGGTCGTGATGCAGGCCTTCATCAACATCAGCGTGGTCCTGGGCATGATGCCGACCAAAGGCATTCCGCTGCCGCTGGTGTCGTACGGCGGATCGTCGCTGTTCGTGACCCTGGCGTGTGTAGGCGTGCTGCTGAACATTACCAAGCAGGCGGAATGAGGAAGTGCAATTGTTGATTGTTGATTTTTGATTGTCGATTGAGAAGCTCGTTGCGGCCGCTGGAATACGGGCGCAAAGAGATCTTATTCAACAATCATCAATCAACAATCAGCAATTCCGTTATAGTCAACCCATGCGCGCAATCTTGGCGGGCGGCGGGACGGGCGGGCACGTGATCCCGGCGCTGGCCATCGCCAACGAACTCAAGAAAAGTTATGGCGCCGAACTGTTGTTCATCGGGACGGCGCGCGGCATCGAGAACCGGCTGGTGCCGGCGGCGGGGTATCCGCTGCAACTGGTGAATGTCGGGAGACTGAAAAACGTCAGCCTGATGACGCGGGCGAAGACTGTTTTCGATCTGCCGCGCGCACTCTGGGAAGCGGGACACATGCTGAACCAGTTCGCGCCCGACGTGGTGATCGGTGTGGGCGGATACGCGTCGGGCCCGGCAATGCTGGCGGCGGTGGTGAAACACATTCCCACGCTGGCCTTCGAGCCCAACGTGGTGCCGGGGTTTGCTAACCGGGTGGTCGCGCACTTCGTCTCGGCCGCTGCAGTACATTTCGAGGAAACTGCGAAGTATTTCCGCCATGGGGAAGTAACCGGCGTTCCGGTGCGGCAGGCGTTCTTCGAAATTCCTCCCAAACAGGGCGGGGTTCCAACTCTGCTGGTGTTTGGCGGCAGCCAGGGCGCGCACGCCATCAATGCAGCGATGATGCGCTGCCTGCGCGTGCTGCAGCGCGAGGCCCCGGGGATTCACATCCTCCATCAGACCGGCGAACATGACTATAATGACGCGCTGGCGGCATATCAGAGCTTGAAAGGTGGGGCGGGTGAGGCGGCGCCCAGGCTCACGTTTGAAGTGTTCAAGTTCATCGAAGACATGCCGGCGGCGTTCGCGCGTGCCGACTTGCTGATTTGCCGCTCGGGCGCGAGCACGGTCGCGGAAATCACGGCCGCGGGAAAGCCTGCCATTTTTGTGCCGTTTCCGCGCGCCGCGGACGATCACCAGCGCATCAACGCCGAAGCGCTGGCCCGCCACGGAGCCGCGGTGGTGGTCGAGGAGTCGAAGCTGGAGGGAGTGTGGCTGGCGGAAACGATTGCCGCGTTGCTCCCGGATTCGTCACGGCTGCAGCGGATGAGTCAGGCGGCGCGAGAACTGGCGCATCCCAATGCCGCGCGGGATATTGCGGCGATGGCGGCGCGGCTGGCGGGGATTGAGGATACCTAGCCACGGATTTGCGCGGATTTTCACGGACACCGCTTTTGTCTCTTGGTCTTTCCAGGTTCCAGGTTTATCCGTGGAAATCCGCGTGAATCCGTGGCCAAGAAGTTGACTTTATGTTTGCCAAGATTCAGCGCGTACCTTTCGTGGGCATTGGCGCGATCGGCGGGAGTAGAAGAACATTAGCCACGGATTTGCACGGATTTTCACGGATACTGCTTTTGTCTTTTGGTCTTTCCAGGTTCCAGGTTTATCCGTGGAAATCCGCGTGAATCCGTGGCCAAGAAGTTGACTTTATGTTTGCCAAAATTCAGCGCATCCATTTCGTGGGCATTGGCGGGATCGGCATGAGCGGGATTGCCGAGGTGCTGCTGAATCTCGGCTACAAGGTTTCCGGCTCCGACCTGAAAAGTTCTGCCGTGACCGAGCGGCTGGCCGGACTGGGCGCCGCGATCTTCGAAGGACATCGCGCCGAAAACATCGCCGGAGCCGAAGTGGTCGTCACTAGTTCAGCCATCGCCGCGGACAACCCCGAAGTCACCGAAGCGCACCAGCTCCACATCCCGGTCATTCAGCGCGCCGAGATGCTGGCCGAGTTGATGCGGCTGAAGTACGGCATCGCCATCGCCGGCATGCACGGCAAGACGACGACAACCTCCATGGTGGCGGCGGTTCTGGCGGCGGGCGGGCTTGATCCGACAGTCGTGGTCGGCGGGCGTGTGGACGCCATGGGATCGAACGCGCGGCTGGGCAAGTCGCAGTATCTTGTCGCCGAGGCGGATGAGAGCGACCGCAGCTTTCTTAAGTTAACCCCAATCCTCTCGGTGATCACCAACATTGACCGCGAGCACATGGACTGCTACCGCAACATGCGCGACGTGAAAAAGACATTTCTGGAATTCATGGATCGGGTGCCGTTCTATGGGATGGTGGTGGCCTGCAATGACGATCCGTTGCTGCGGCGGCTGCTCGGGGAAGTGCAGCGGCGCACGGTGACGTATGGGACTAAGCGCGGGTCGGACTTTCTGATCAGGATCCCCACGCCCGGTGAAAGTCAAAATCCCCACTTCTCCCAAAACCAGGGAGAAGTGGGGCACCCACTGAGTCGTTTTCACGTTCGCTATCGCGGCGACGATCTGGGCGAGTTCACGCTGCATGTGCCGGGCATGCACAACGTGCTGAATGCGACGGCGGCGATTGCGGTTGGCGTGGGGCTGGATATCAACATCGAGGCGATCCGCACCGCGCTCGACCAGTTCCGCGGCGTGGACCGGCGCTTCCAGTTGCGCGGGCGGGCGGCGGGCGTGAGCGTGATTGACGACTACGGGCACCATCCCACGGAAATCAAGGCTACGCTGGCGGCGGCGCGGCAGTGCGGGTTCGGCAAGATTCATGTCGTCTTTCAGCCGCACCGCTACACCCGCACCCGCGACCTGATGGAGGAGTTCACGACCGCCTTTGCCGACGCCGATTCGCTGTTCGTGCTCGATATTTATGCCGCCAGCGAAAAGCCGATCGAAGGAATTACCGGGGACGCGCTGGCGGCGCGAATCCGCGAGAAGAGCGGCCAGAGCGTCGAGTACGTGGGATCGTTTGCCGACGCCGTGGCTTCAGCCGCAGCCGCGGCGGAGGACGGGGACATGATCCTGACGCTCGGTGCGGGCAGCGTCTCGCAGCTGGGGCCGATCATTCTGGAGAAGCTGAGAGAGCGGGAAGTGGCGACCCGCGCCCAGCTTTGAAGGGAGCGACCGCCGGGCGCATCAATGAGCGTAACGGATTGTTTTCGGCAATTTGACGGACCAAACCGGTAAAATCTTGTCGGATCGTGTCATCCTATGGACCCACAACTTCAATCCCAATCAGACGGAGGCGCTGCTACTGCCGAAGTTAGCGGATGGCTGCTAACGCTGTGCTTGATTCTCACAATCGTTTTTCCAGCAACGTGTCTCTATCGCATCTTCTCCCATACCATTCCGACTGTCATCGCGGCTCACACTCTCAATCAGATACTTCTATTGAGTGTTTATTCCCTTCTATTCAGTGCCCTGGCGGTCTTGAGTTTTGTGGCTGGGATGAAATTGTGGCTTGTTAAGCCCCATGCCGTCGGCTTTGCGCGGCGATTCCTTCTGACGTGCTTAATTGCGAACGCTGCCTACTTTATTTTCTGGATCGCCGTGATTCGACCCACGAAGCAGCTTGCCTACGCTCAGATGGGGTGGTATCACCTCGTGGGTCCGGCTGCGTTCGTTTACCTTTGGTACACATATCTGGAACACTCCAAGCGGGTGCGCCACACCTATCCGGTGCCATAGGCGGGGTCGGTGGAGCGAAACATCGCGCTTTCACTCATTCACAAATCACCCCGCTGGGAACTTTTCGGTCCTCCGCCCCGTATCCTCCCTTGCTAACGGATTTCCCAGGTCTTCGTCTATCTGCCAGGTGGGGTTGAGGCGATGAAAACGACACAAGCGTGGGGATGGCTGGCGGCGGGGGTGCTGGCGCTGGGGTTGAACGGATCTTATCTGGACGGGGGCGCGCAGTGGGCGCACCGGGTGGTCGAGCGAGTTACAGACCGGGCGTCGGCGGTGCTGGCGCAGGCCACTGGACGGGCAGACTGGCTCGTGTCTGAAGCGCGGATGCTGACCGCGCGGGATGAGGCAGCATCCGTTCGGCGCGTTTCGCTCGTTCAGAATATAGACTGTCCAGTGCGCGGGGCGATGGCGAGGGTGCAGGTTGGAATCGCGCGGTCTGCGATCGCGCGATCCGAAGCTGAATATGGCCGTGTCGAGGCCATGTCTGCCCGCGAGGAAGCCAGGCTGGCGCGCCGCGAGGCGACCCGCGCGCGCGTGGAAACGGCGCGCATGGAAACCCAGGTCGCGGCCCAGACAGCCCGTATCCGCGTGGCCAACTTTGCTTTCGACTCCGCATTCAATCCGGAGAAGATTTCGGCTTGTGGGCGCGTGCGCGTGAACGTTCCGCGCGTGCCGAGGATCAAGGTAGCGGCTCCGGTGATTCCAGCGATTCACATCGAGGCGCCGGGCGGTCCGGTATAGCGGGACAAGATTAACGCTTTGCCTCCTTGCAAGGGCGCGGACAACCAACCGCGCCCCTTTTTTGTGACCTGCCACGGATTTTCACGGATACACACGGATAAACCAGAAAGAGAAAAGACGATAAGCGAATTACCCGTGAAGATCCGTGTGAATCCGTGGCTACCTGCCGGGTGCCCAGCCCGGTTCCTGATTGTGCAAAAGAACCAATTTTTGGTCTATCTCCGGCGCAAAAATGCGGCTATATTAAAAAGGCTCAGCGATTCCCTGACGACAACTGACCTGAAGTGATGGCGCGGAACAGTCCCACCATCTTGCAGGAAGAGTTGTATCCGTCCAGCGCGGAGTTGCCGCGCGAGGAACTGGACGACGCGCGCCTGATTGATCTGGACGTGGACGAGCAATCTCCCTTCCTGCGAGCGCAAAAGCGCGTCTCCGCCCGGCGCAGCGCTCTCCCCAAAAAGGCCACGCACGGTCTGCTGTGGGCCATGGCCGTGGCCACGATTCTCTGCGCCACCGCCCTCGCCGCCGGCGGCCTCTACCACTACGGCGAACACTCCTGGCGCTTTCGCGTCGAGTCGAGCGACAACCTGGAAATCACGGGCAGCGAAAATGTGACCAAGGCGCAAATCATGGAAGTGATGGGCGCCGACATCGGGCGCAACATTTTCTTCATCCCGCTGGAGCAACAGCAAGCCCAACTGGAGCAGATTCCGTGGGTGGAATCGGCCAGCGTGATGCGCTTCGTGCCCAACCGGCTGCAGGTGGAAATTCACGAACGCACCCCGGTCGCGTTTGCGCGGGTGGGCGCGCGCATTGCGCTGATTGACGCGGGCGGCACGCTGATGGAGTTGCCAAAAAACGACTTGACGCGCCGTCATAAGTACTCGTTTCCCGTCATTCTGGGGATGAATCCGGGCGAACCGCTTTCCACGCGGGCTCCGCGCATGAAGGCGTATGAGGATCTGATTCGCGATCTGGATTCCGGCGGCGCGCGCTATTCCCAGGATTTGAGCGAAGTGGATCTTTCCGATCTCGACGATTTGAAGGTGCGGGTGAATGATCCCGCCGGGGATGTTCTGCTGCATCTGGGATCATCAAACTACCTGAACCGTTACAAGATTTATGTAAGCCATGTGCAGGCATGGCGGCAGCAGTTTCAAAAGGTGGAATCGGTCAACCTGCGCTATGACAACCAGGTCATCGTGAACCCCGACATGTCGGCATTGCCCAGGACAGGAACGCCGAAACCGCCCGCGTTAAGTGCGGCAGCCGCGAAGTCGGCAGCAGCGGCAGGCGTGAAACCGGCAGCGCTGGTTTCACGAGTGGGGCCGCATGAGCCGGCGATTCCTAAGCCGGTCTTCGAACTGTCGCCGAAGAAGCTTGATCCGAAGGCTCCGGCCGCAAAGAAGCCGGCAGCGAAACCGAAGGCAAAGAAAACAGCGGCCAAGGCGGGCAAGACGGCAGCTTCGAAGGCAGCTGCGTCAAAGAATTTGGTTTCGGCGCCTCAGGCGAATGTGGTGAAGACTTCTACGGGCACGCCGCATCCGGAGACTAAGAAGCTGGCGCAGTCGGCTCCAGCGGCGAGCGTGCCACCGGCGAAGGTGAGCGGCGTGAGTACGAAACCGAGTCCGGCGATTGTGAAACCGCCGGCGGGTACCGATCCAAATTGATTTGTTGAGGTTGAAGCGTGTTTCAAAAGTACATTTTGCCTTAGCGGCGAGGTCCCCTCATGGGCTAGAGCCCGCGATTCTGGGGCACGCAAACGGCCGGGCTGAAGCCGGGCCCTTTCAAAGCGCCATTCTTGAGACGCGCTGCACGGAGATTTACAGGACGGATTCTAATCAAGACGGAATTATCAGAACGGAATTATCAGAATATGGGCAACCAGCAAGGAAACTTTCTAACGGCAATTGATGTAGGCAGCGCCCGGACGCGCGCGCTCGTGGCCGAAATGACGGACAACGGGCTGCGCTATCGCGGGCATGGAGTGGCCGATTCGCGCGGTTCGCGCAAGGGCGTGATCGTCGAACTCGACAAGGCAGTCGCGGCGATCCAGAAGGCGGTCGAGGCCGCCGAAGACGTGGCGGGCGCTCCGGTCGAGCATGCCATCGTGGGCATCGGCGGGGCGCATGTGCGCGGCGTGAACAGCCAGGGCGGCATCAGCCTGGGCACGCGCCCGCGCGAGATTGGGCGCGACGAGATCAAGCAGGCGGTGGAACGGGCCCGGGCCATACCGCTGCCCGCCGACCGCGAGATTCTGCACCTGCTGCCGCAGGAATTTATTCTCGACGACCAGCCGGGCGTGCACGATCCGCTGGGCATGATGGCAGCGAGGCTGGAAGTGCGGGTGCACCTGGTCACCGCGGCCGCCAGCGCCACGCAGAACGTCATTACCGCCGTGAACAAGGCGGGAGTGCATGTGGACGACACGGTGTTCGAGCCGCTGGCGGCGGCCGACTCGGTGTTGCGCGCCGACGAGCGGGAACTGGGCGTGTGCCTGGCCGACATCGGCGCGGGTTCGACCGAACTGATTGTCTTTCAGCAGGGAGCGGTAGCCTACACCGGAGTGATTCCCATAGGCGGGGACCATTTCACCAGCGACTTGTCGGTAGGACTGTGCACGCCGCTGGCCGAGGCGGAGACGATCAAGAAAACCTACGGCAACGCGATCGTCACGCTGATTCCAGAAGGAAATGAAGTGGAGGTTCCGTCGGTGGGCGACCGTCCATCGCGGCTGCTGCCGCAGCGCCTGGTGGGCGAGATTCTGGAGCCGCGGGCGCGCGAATTGTTCGAGATGATGCGCGAAACCCTGCGGCAGGGCGGTGTGTATGAGATTTGCCTGGCGGGCGTCGTGCTGACCGGAGGCGCGTCGCGGCTGCCGGGAATTTTCGATGTAGCCGAGTCGGTGCTGCGGCGGCCGGTACGGCTTTCGTGGCCCGCGCCGCTGGCAAAAATGCCGGCAACGCTCTCCGAACCAGAGTTCGCCACCCTGCTGGGCATGGTGAATTACGGCCAGCGGGCCCGCGTGGCCCGCGGCTTTCAGGAAGATCGCTGGGGAACGAGATTGAAGGCGCTGTTGGTGGGAAAAGGAGCGTAGGAGCAAGGTTTCAAAGTTTCAATGTTTCAAGGTTTCAAAGACCTTGAAACTCTGAAACCTTGAAACTTCGAAACTTTTTCGAGCAGGTGGACACAATGACAAACAATTCCAGCATTCGCATCAGCTTCAACGAGGAACCGCGCAACGACGCCAAGATCAAGGTGATCGGCGTGGGCGGCGGCGGCGGCAACGCGGTCAATCGCATGATTGATGCCGGACTGGAGGGCATCGAATTCATCGTCGCCAATACCGACCTGCAGGCGCTGCGCATGTCGCACGCTCCGGTGAAGCTGCAGCTCGGCGTGAAGCTCACCAACGGTCTGGGCGCGGGCGCGAATCCGGAGATCGGCCGAAAAGCCGCGCTCGAAGATTCCGACAAGATCATCGAAGCGCTGGAAGGCGCCGACATGGTGTTCGTCACCACCGGCCTGGGCGGCGGCACGGGAACCGGCGCCGCTCCCATCATCGCGTCGCTGGCCAGCGAAATGGGCGCGCTCACGGTCGCGGTCGTGACCAAGCCCTTCTCCTTCGAAGGCAAACGCCGCATGTCGCAGGCCGAGCGCGGCGTGGCCGAACTGATGGAGTCGGTGGATACGACCATCGTGATCCCCAACGAAAAACTGCTCGCCGTAGCCGAAGATGCGGGCTTTTTCGAATCGTTCCGCATCGCCGATGACATTCTGCGGCAGGGGGTGCAGGGAATTTCCGACATCATCACCATCCCCGGCATCATCAACCGCGATTTCGCCGACGTGAAGACCATCATGGCCGGCATGGGCTATGCCGTGATGGGCACGGCTTCAGCGACGGGCGCGAAGCGCACGATTGATGCCGCGCAACGGGCCATCGCTTCGCCTCTGCTGGAGGCAGGCGCGATCGACGGCGCGCGCGGAATCCTCATCAACATCACAGGATCGTCGTCGCTCAAGCTGGCCGAAGTGCAGCAGGCATGCTCGATTATTCAGACCGCCGCGCACGAAGACGCTAACATTATTTTCGGCGCGGTGATGGACGAGAAGATGAAGGACGCGGTAAAGATCACCGTCATCGCGACGGGATTCCGCGAGTTCAGGCCGGCCCGGCACGGGCAGCAGGAAACGCATTCGTCTTCGTCGTTTGCCGCCCGGCACGACGAGGCCATGGATTTTCCCGATGCGCTGGGCCCGCGCGATCCGCTGCCTGAGCCCATCCCGCAGCGAATCATGTCGGAGGCGACGATGACGGAAGACCGCGCCTACGCCGATGACGTCACTCCCGTGGCAATGGCGCAGGCTGCGGATCGCGTGAGCGCCGATGTTATCTCGCTCGAGACCATGCGCAGCGCCATGGTCACGAACTTTGAGCCGGATGATCTCGACGTGCCCGCGTTTCTGCGCAAGCGCAACGATGTGATGTAGCGGGGAGCGACGAGACATGAGCTACGAGTGACGAGCCGCAAGCTGCGAGCTGATGTGAACTCTGCAACTCGCAGCTCAAAGCTCGCAGCTCGCAGGCAGGAAGTGGGAAAAGCTTTTCACTTCGGCAGTACCTTTCCAGTAATCAGGTAACCGGTTACTGAAGGGGCTAACCCGAGGTAATCTCCGCGTATGTCTTTATTCCAGAATGGGTTAAATCGACATTCATGTTTGCAACGAGCAAAACTTTAGCGTTGCCAGAAATGCGCTAAGTCTCGTACTATCGAAGAGTTGAGCGATTGACGGCAGGTTACTGCCGCCTGGCACCGCGCGTGCATCGAATTACCTAGGATTCTGGGGGAGTAACGGGGAAGATGTTTAAGGGACCGAGCCGTTTTCGTCTGATCTTAGCTGTTGCCTTTCTGGCATGTCTGCCTTTGGCGAGCCTGAGCTGGGCAGCGCACATCACCACGCACACAACCAGCAAATCGAAATCACAAAAGATCAGCGAGAGTCAGCGCACGCGGCGCCGCCTGCATCACCTGGCGCGCAGCCGCGGCACGGTGGTGAATGCAGCGAGCATTCACCATCACCGCTACCACGAGCGCTTCCGTATGAGTTCCTTCGCCGAGGATGTCGGGGCCGGTGATATGACTGGCGGCGAAGATCCCGTCGTGCGCCAGGCCGCCGTGGACGCGCTGGGCAACATGAACGGCACGGTGGTGGCGATCGAACCGACCAGCGGACGGGTGCTGGCCATGGTGAATCAGAAGCTGGCGCTGGCCAGCGGCGCGCAGCCGTGCTCGACCATCAAGCTGGCGGTGGCTCTGGCCGCGCTCAACGAAGGCCTGGTTTCGCGCGAGACGGAAGTCGCGCTCGGCCGCCGCAGTCGCGTCAATATGACCGAGGCGCTGGCCCACTCCAACAACGCCTACTTCGAAGCGCTGGGGCGCGAGCTCGGGTTCGAGAAGGTCGCCTACTACGCGCATGAATACGGCCTGGGCGAACTGGCAGGCTACGGCATTGCCGGCGAGCAACTGGGAGATTATCCCGACGAAGCGATTCCTGCCCGTCTCGGCGGCGTAGGCAAGATGTGCTCTTACGGCGAGGGCATTTCCATGACGCCGCTGCAACTGGGCGCGATGGTCGCGGCCATTGCCAACGGCGGGACACTCTATTACCTGCAGCATCCGACGACTCCCGAAGAAGTGGCCAACTTTCAGCCGCGCGTGAAACGTCAACTCGACATCGCGCCGCTGATCCCCGAAATCTCGGATGGCATGGCAGGCGCGGTCGAGTATGGCACCGCCCGCAGCTTGCGCCTGAACTTCAACGAGGAAGAAATCCTGGGCAAGACCGGAACCTGCTCGCACGCCGGCACGCGCTTTGGCTGGTTCGCCTCTTACGCGAACAGCAACGTGGGACGCGTAGTGGTTGTCGTCTTCCTGCAGGGCGGACGTCCGACGTTCGGTCCCAAGGCCGCTGAAATTGCCGGCCGCATGTATCGCGACATGTATGACCACAATTTCTTTATTGCCGGGCCCGCCGCACAGATGGATCAGGCGGACACAAAGCCGGAGAGCGCGAACCGGTAAGCTCCCAGAAATTGTTGAACGTTGATTGGAAAGCGGCCGGACCTTCCATCGGCAAACCTCTTGTTTCGCCGTTGCCTCGCACCTCTGAACTTGCTTAGCAGTTTCTAATGCGGTGACGACCACTACCGCCATCCGCCTCTCCTGCCGATAGGGAGTGAAGTGGGACGACCACGTCAAGGCGATGATTCTGCATGAAAACAGTGATTGCCGGGCAATGCTTTCGTTCGCGCTCGCGATGGCATCACCCAAAGTCGTTGCCATCAGTGCCGTCGGCATAGCTGGCCTGATTATCGGCGCCGTGGCCTGGCTGCGGAGCTTGCTGAGGATATGGAGAAGAGCGGATGGCGGCGCAGCCGAACTTTCTTTCCACGCAGCCGCGCAGGCCGCCCCCGCGATCTTGTGGACGGCGCATCCTGATGGTTCAGTCGACTTCATCAGCGACCAGCTGTACGGCTACTCCGGTTTGACTCAGGAACAGGCGATGGACTGGGGCTGGATGCAGGCGCTGCATCCTGACGACCTCGGAGTCTGCACCGAAACCTGGGAACGCAGCCTTCGCGACGGATCGCCTCTCGAGATCGAATACCGTTTACGCCGTGCCGCCGGCGGGTATCGCTGGTTCCTGGTGAGGGGAAATCCGCTGCGCGACGAGCAGGGGAGAATCATCAAGTGGATTGGTACCTGCACGGATGTGGAAGATCAGAAGCACCAGCAGCAAATCCTCGAGGAGCAAATCGCGGAGCGGACCGAAGAGCTGGCTAACGCTAATACGCGCTTGCATGAGGAAATGCTGGAGCGGGATTACGCGCGCCGCAAACTGGATGAGCAAAACGAGGGGATGATGCGCGATCTCACCGAGCGCTCGCAGCGGGCAACCCTGTTGGCCAAAATGGGCGAAATGATGCAGAGCTGCATCACCAAGGAAGAAGTGTTTGCGGCGGCGCTGGGCTTTGCTCCGAAAATATTTCCCGCCAGGCGCGGAGCTGTGGTCCTGCTCAACGGCCGGCGCGACTTGGCCGAAGTGGCCGGGTCGTGGCATGACTGCCAGCTGCCGGAGAAGGTGTTCGAACCGCATCACTGCTGGGCGCTCAGAACCGGGCATCCGCATCTGGTGGTTGCGGGAGACACGACCGCGCCCTGCGCCCACGCTGCCGGAGTGAAGAACACTTACCTTTGCATTCCGATTCTGGCGCAGGGCGAAGCGCTTGGAATTCTGCACTTTCAGGCGACCGACGAAACTCCGGCCCTGGCCGACTCCGAGCTTTCCTTCAAAACGACGTTTGCGGGGCAGGTGGGATTGTCGGTGGCGAATATCCGTTTGCGCGAGGCGCTGCGCACCCAGTCCATCAAGGACCCGCTCACCGGGCTTTATAACCGGCGCTATCTGGAGGAAATGCTGGAGCGGGAAATCCGGCGCGCCGTGAGAGCCGAGCAGGCGCTGGGCTTGCTGATGCTCGATCTGGACCACTTCAAGAAGTTCAACGATACCTATGGCCACGAAGCAGGCGACACCGTGCTGCGGCAAACCGGAGCCTTTCTGGCCAAGAGCATCCGGGCCGAGGACATTGTCTGCCGTTTCGGGGGCGAGGAGTTTGTCATCATCCTCCCCACCGCGAATCTGAACGCCTCGTGCGCGCGTGCCGAGCGCATCCGGTCAAAACTGCGCGAACTGACGGTTCTGCATCAGGGGCAGTCGCTGGGGATGGTCACGGTCTCGGTGGGCGTAGCGGTGCTGCCCGAGCAAGGCACGTCTCCCAAGGAACTGCTGGAGGCTGCAGACGCCGCACTCTACCGCGCGAAAAGAGACGGGAGAGACCGGGTCGTCGCCGCCGAGCTCAGGCAGACGCCCGAGCCGCAGTTGCCCGCAATCGGGATAGGCGCGAGGCAGTAAATCGGGAAGCGACACCCCCGGGCTCCGAGATCAGGCCCAGAAATCAGGCACAGAAAACAGAAACGCCCAGCCGCCAGGCTGGGCGTGATCTCGTGACGCGGAGGACTCTATTGCCGGCGGTCGCCCTTGCGTTCGTCGCTGGCAATGACACCGTCCTTAAGGTGGATGACGCGATGCGCGTATTCGGCGATATCGTGTTCGTGCGTGACCAGGACGATGGTGTTGCCCTCGGCATGGAGCCGGTCGAATAGAGTCATGATCTCGAGGCCGGTCTGGGAGTCGAGGTTGCCCGTGGGTTCGTCGGCCAAAATGATGGAAGGCTTGTTGACCAGGGCGCGCGCAATCGCGACACGTTGCCGCTGCCCGCCGGAAAGTTCGTTGGGCTTGTGACTCATGCGCGACTCCATGCCCACGGCCGCCAGCGCCCCCTTGGCGCGGTTCATCCGCTCTTCAGTGGGGATGCCGGCATAGATCAGGGGCAGTTCCACGTTGTGCAGCGCCGTGGCCCGCGCCAGCAGGTTGAAGGTCTGGAACACGAAGCCGATTTCCTTGTTGCGGATGCGCGCCAGTTCGTCGTCGTCTAGTTCGCTCACCAGTTGGCCGTTGAGCCAGTAACTTCCCTGGGTGGGAGTGTCGAGGCAGCCGATCAGATTCATCAGCGTGGATTTTCCCGAGCCGGACGGACCCATGATGGCGACGTATTCGTTGCGCTGGATTTTCACGTGGACGCCGCGCAGGGCGTGAACCTGCTGCTCGGAACCCATGTCATAGGTCTTCCAAAGATCTTCGGCCGCAATCATGCACGAGTCGGGCGGTGCCTGGACGGCGCTAGTGGGCATGCTGATGACTTCCGCGGTTGCCATTTTTTTCTCCTGGTCTTCCATTCTTTCGCCCGGTGCCACTGACCTCTCCGATCTTCGGGGTTCAAGACTTTCTGCCGCGACTTCCTCTCCGAGACCCGCTCAAAATTCTGGCCGGCTTTCCCTTTGGACGCGCCAAGCCGGGGAACGTTATGACGATTCTTCCTCTTCCTTCTTAGGAACGGAATTGTCAATCTTGACGCTTGAACCGGGGCGCAGCGAGCGCAAAGCCTTGTAACTGCCCGTAATGACCTCGTCCCCTTCTTTCAGTCCATCCAGCACTTCGATATCGGTGGTGCCGGTGATGCCGGTGGTAACAGGCACGAACGTCGCTTTCTTGCTGCGGATGACGAACACTCCCTGCACGTCGTCATCTTTCTTGGACTTGGATGCAACTTCTTTGGCCGCGGGTGCCGCGGCATGCACTGAGCCGGGCGGATTATTCTGCTGTTCGATCTGGGCTTTAGAGCGCAGGGTCAAAGCCTGGATGGGAACCGACAGGGCGTTGGTTCTGGTGGCGGTTGTGATCTTGGCCGTGGTCGAAAGCCCCGGGCGCAGTTCGCGCGGCGGATCGGTCAGGGTCACCACCACCTTGAAGTCTTTGGCCTCTTCGCTGGCCGTGGCCTGCTGCGAGGTGGAAACCCCGCTGGAACGAACGATGGCGTTGTCGCCAATTTCGCTGACGATTCCGTGGAAGATCTTATTGGGAATGGCGTCAATGGTGATCTCGGAAGGCTGTTGCAGACGCACGTTCACGATGTCGGTTTCATCCACCTTGACTTCGGCGGTGATCACCGACATGTCCGCAATCGTCATCAGGGTGCTGCCCAGGGCGTTTTGGATTCCGATGACTACCGATTCGCCTTCGCGCACCGGCAGGTTGGTGACGACGCCGTCGTAAGGGGCGCTGTAAGTGGTCTTGTGCAGCACATCGGTGACGCGAGTCAAGTTGGCCTGCGCCTGTGACACATGCTTATAGGCGGAATCCTGCTGCGCTTTGGCTTGCGCCACACGGGCTTGGGCCTGCACCAAACCAGCGTCAGCCGTAGCCCACGCGTCTTTGCGGCTGTCGAAGTCCGACTTGGCGATCAAGCCGTCCTTGAACAGGTTCTGGGCGCGCTCCCAGTCGAGCTTGTTCCGGTCATAGTCGGCTTGGGCGCGCAGCAGGTCGGCTTGTGAAGTCTTGAGGGCGGCATCGGCGGCAACGGCGTCGGTTTCCGCGGCTTGCACCGCAGCCTGGTTGGCGCTTACATCCGCCGCCGACTGCACGTTTTCGATCTGCGCCAGCAATTGACCCTTCTTTACCTGATCGCCTTCCTTCACGTACAGGTGGGTGATCTTGCCGTAGGCATTTGCGCCGATGTTGACGTAAGTCTTCGGCTTGATCTCCCCCGAAGCGCTCACGACGGTGGCCAGATCCTGCCGCTGCACCTTCCCGGTCTGCACCATGACTACATTCTTGCTGCTCTGATGAACGGTGAAACCGACAATGATTGCGAGCAAAACGACGACGCCTGCGCCGATAACAAATTTTTTCCAGGGCTTCATGATTCACGTCACTTTAGTCCGGGATTATTAATCTCTTGTAGAACTCTCCCCGCGCCGGCCTGGAGACCTGCAAGAAGGCCCCTGCCAGCTCATTCGAGTGACGACGCACATCTACTGTTACGATCCTGGTGCCGAGAAAGTTCCCGATCAGGAATAACAAGAAGTGCCGAAACCCGTTACGGTGGAGAGGTACGACCGCGCCCCCGGAACTTCTTATTATAGCCTGCCATTCAACCGGGTATCCTAAGGATTTAACCTCCATCCAGGCAACTCGGGGCAACCGCGCCTCCCTCTAAGTAACGTGGTTGCATGCCATTTCAATGTGTTCTCGGGGCACGACTTAACCTTGCTTTCACGGAGCTAAAGGGCCTAAAATAAAATGACGACGGTTGTCCGGCAGGAGTCCCTCTCATGTTCCCGGTATCTTCGTTCCAAGCCTTTTTCCGAATTTTGCTGGTATCTGCGGGTCTGATGGCCGCCGCCGCAGTTGCTCAGGATCAACAGGACCAGAAACCAACCGACCCGCCCAAAGACGCGGCCGCCGCCGCCCAAACCAGCGCAACCCAGACTCAACCGGCCGATCAGGCCGTAGACCCTCTGAAGCGCCCGGCCAATGACAAGCAGAAAAAGAAGAATGAGAAGGCGCTCAAGATCGAATTGAGCCGGCCCTACAGGAAGTGGCTGGAAGAAGACGTCGTCTACATCATCACCGACGAAGAACGGGCGGCTTTTAAGCAGCTTTCCAACGACGAAGAGCGCGACAATTTCATTGAAGCCTTCTGGCAGCGCCGCGACCCGACTCCCGATACCGAAGAAAACGAATACAAGGAAGAGCACTACCAGCGCATCGCCTACGCCAACGAGCATTTCGCCGCCGGCGTGCCGGGCTGGAAAACCGACCGCGGCCGGATCTACATCATGTACGGCAAGCCCGATGAGATCGAGTCCCATCCCTCCGGCGGCACCTACGAACGCCCCATGGACGAGGGCGGAGGTGAGACGTCGACATTCCCGTTTGAAGACTGGCGATACCGCTACATTGAAGGCATCGGGCAGGAAATCATCATTGAATTCGTAGACACCTGCATGTGCGGCGAATATCACATGACGATGGATCGCTCGGAAAAGGATGCCTTGCTCTACACTCCCAACGCCGGCTTAACCATGTGGGAGCAGATGGGAATGGCCAACAAATCGCAGCGCTTCAGCGGCGCCAACGGTCTGGAGCGCCTGGGTCTCGGTCCCGAGAGCACCACGCAGCAGACCAAGGAGTTCGACCGTCTGGAACAGTATTCCAAGCTGATGGCCCCTCCTCCGGTCAAGTACAAGGATCTGGAGGAAGTGGTCAATTCGAAGATCATCCTGAACCCCATGCCGTTCGACGTGCATGTGGACTTCGTAAAAGTGACCAGCGATACCGCACTCGTGCCCATCACCATCCAGATCAAGAACCGCGACATCACTTTCGTGAACAAAGATGGCGTGCAGCGCGGAACGGTGAATATCTTTGCCCGCCTGTCCACCTTGACCGATAAGGTCGTCCAGACTTTCGAAGATCCGGTACAGGTCGACGTTCCTGCGGAACTTTTGCCCCGCACGGCGGAAAATGCGTCGGTCTACTACAAGGCTGTGCCGCTGCGGCCGGGCCGCTACAAACTGGACATCGCAGTCAAGGATGTAAATGGAGACCGCAAGGGCGTATGGAGCCACAGCATTGTGGTTCCTGATTATGCCGACGACAAACTTTCCAACTCGTCTCTGATCGTGGCCGACGTGATGGAACCGGTTCCGACCAAGGACATCGGCACCGGCAATTTCGTGATCGGAACCATGAAGGTGCGGCCCCGGGTGGCGCCCGCGGACGGCAAGCCGGCACTGTTCAAGAGGGACAGAGATCAGAAGCTGAACTTCTGGATGCAGGTCTACAATCTGGGCGTGGACGAGAAGACGCACAAGCCTTCCGCCACGTTTGAATACGACATCATCAATGTGGCCACCAACAAGCCGGTGGTGCAGAAGGTCGAATCTACCGACACGATGGGCAATGTGGGGGAACAGGTGACCCTGCAGAAATCCATCGTGGCCGCGAACCTGCAGCCCGGCGTCTACAAGATACACATCAAGGTGAACGACAATATTTCCAAGCAGACCATTGATCCGTCGGCGATGTTTGCAGTAGAGTAACTCCCTGCGATCCTCCCATCAGGGGGTGGGCGTGTGTTGAGAATGCGTGAATTCGGAACTTGGCTCATCGTGTTCGGATTGACGCTTCCAGTCTGGGCGGGCGAGCGCCCCGGAGCGATTTCGGGATACGTGCGCAGCGCCGCGGGCGAGCCACAGATGGGCGCCGTGGTGCAGATTCTAGGCACCGCCAATCACACCCTGACGGTCTTCACCGACGGCGCCGGCTATTACACTGCCGGCGGCCTGCTTCCCGGCCTCTATACCCTCCAGGTGACCGCGCCTTCGTTCCTGCCCGCCTTGCGGGAGAAGATCGGGCTTCGTCCCGGAGCCAGCGTGAACATCAACGTCACCTTGAATACGCTGCTCAGCGTGATGCAACTGGGCCCCGTCCGTGCCCTGCCTGACGATGATGACTGGAAGTGGACGTTGCGCTCGGTGGCGAACCGCCCCGTGCTGCGGGCCATCGACGACCCAGGCGCGCAACTTGCCGCTGCCCCCGGCGAAAACCAGAAGCACGACCTGAAGGGCACGCTGTCCTTCCTGGCGGGTTCGGCTGCCGGCGGATACGGCACCGGGTCGGACATGAGTACCGGGTTTACGCTGGAGCGTTCCCTTTTCGCCGACGGTCTTCTGAATTTCAGCGGCAACGTTGGTTACGGAGACGGCTTGCCCGCCGCCGTCCTGCACGCCGGATATTCGCATGAATTGATGGATGGATCTGCGCCCACCCTGGGGCTGACGGTGCGACGCTTCGCCCCTGTCGATCCGAACTTGCACAATGAGGCCCTGCAGGCTCTGGCCCTTTCTGCGGGCGACGACGTCACCTTTGGCGATGTGCTGGAACTGAAGTTTGGCAGTGAAGTGCAGGCCATCCAGTTTCTTGGGCATGTGACCGCGTTTCGCCCTTACGGAACAGCGGATCTTCAACTTTCGCCCAACACCATTCTGGAATATAGCTACGCTACCTCCCGCCCCGACCTTCGTGCCGAAAAGGGATTCGATTCCGCGCCGGCGGACCTGAGCGAAACCAACCCCCGCGTCAGCCTGGCAGGGTATGCCCCTAAAGTGGAAAGTGCCCACCACCAGGAGTTCAGCCTGTCACGCCGCCTGGGGAAGAACGCCGTTCAGGTCGCTGTATTCTCCGATCGCGTGACCAATCCTGCGCTGACTGGTACGGGAGCAGTCACTTCCGTAGGCGGGTTCCTGCTGCCGGACATTTCTTCCGGAACATTCAGCTACGCAGGCCAAATGCTGAACGCCGGAGGCATGCGCGTTGTTCTGGAGCGCAAGTTTGCGGGGGATCTGACGGCCACTCTGGACTACGCCTACGGCGGCGTTCTCAATCTCACCCAGCCCGACGTCCCGCTGGCGAGCGCGCAATCGTGGATTACGCAGCAGCGCCGTCACGCCGTGGCGGCGAAATTCAGTGGAACGCTGTCCCGCACCCACACCCGCTGGATTGCTTCCTACCGCTGGATCAATGGCTCAGCCATCACTCCGGTGGATATGTTTAACGCTACTCCCGGACAGAGCGACCCTTTCCTGAATGTCTTTATCCGCCAACCAATCCCCAGCCTGGGATTTCTGCCCGCCCACATGGAAGCCATCATTGACCTGCGCAACCTGCTGGCGCAGGGCTATGTTCCAGTCGTCGGGCAAGACGGACAGACGGTCTACCTGGTGCAGTCCGCCCGCTCGGTGCGCGGAGGCGTGGCGTTCACGTTCTAGCCCTGGCACTCAGCTCAGCATCTACGGGCCACTGCGGCTCTGCCGGGCCTCATCCGCATCCATAAAATTGATCGTTCCTATTCGCAACTTCTTGGTTGACTCCGGCAAACGGGTTCGATAATGTTCTGGCCTGATCATTGCGGGCGGGCCGGTGTCTTCATTATTAGGCTAGTCAATCTGTCGTGCGCACGAAACCGCCGTCCTTCCCGGACTGAGGGCGACTCCGCCTTCCCCAAAAAGTCGCCTCTCCGAGCTTGATCACCAAGGAGCTCCTATGAAAGCGCGCGTCTTCTTCGTGTTTTTTCTTCTGATCGCGGTGAGCATGTGGGCCCAGACCTTTCGCGGAACGATCCTCGGCACGGTGACCGACCCCTCCGGAAAACTGGTGGCCGGGGCAACCGTGAAAGTGAAAAATGCAGGCACGGGACTGGAGCGGACGGCTACTACCGGTACCGACGGAGGTTTTAACATCCCCGAACTGCCGGTCGGCAGCTATACGGTTACGGTCACGCAAAGCGGATTTCAGACTGCGGTGACCACCGGCGTGGAAGTGGATGTGGCCACGGAACGCCGGGTGGATGTGCAGATGAGAATAGGACAGGTGACGCAGACGGTGGAAGTCGCCGGCGGAGACCTGCCCCAGATCGAGACCACCAGTGACGACCTCGGCGGTGTCCTGACCTCCAACACAGTCGAGGATATGCCGATCAACGGCCGCGACTACACCAAGCTGATCTATCTCAACCCGGGCGTCGCCGGCTCGCCGGATCAGATCACCGATTCGCCAGGGTCGTTCGGCGAGTTCTCCATGAATGGCGCCCGAGGACGGTCCAACAATTACATGCTCGACGGCACCGATATGAATGACGGCTACCGCAACGATCCGGCCATCAACCAGGGTGGCGTGTTCGCGGTGCCCTCGGCGATTCTGCCCATTGGCGCCGTGGAAGAGATGAAGGTGCTCTCCAACTTCCAGCCCGAGTATGGACGCAACGCCGGGGCGGTGGTCAACATAGTGACCAAGAGCGGAAACAATAACCTTCACGGCGAGGTGTTCGAGTATTTCCGCAACGATGCTCTGGATGCACGCAACTATTTCGATCTTGCCAGCCAGCCCCGCGCGCCATTTCACAATAACCAATTCGGAGGGGCCATGGGCGGGCCTATCGTCAAGAACAAGACTTTCTTCTTCTTCGACTACGAGGGGCAGCGCGAGCCGGTAGGATTGGTTACCCTGGCCTGTGTGCCGGATCCAAATCAAATCGCCCTCGACGAAGCCGCCATCGTGGCGGGCGGCGGTACCGTGAACCCGGTCACGCAAGCCATGCTCAAGTTCTGGCCGACGCCCAACATCCCCGGCGCAACCTCCAACGATCTCGGCTGTACAAACCCGAACGGGGGATCGAGCAACACCTCGCTGATCACTCCGTCTCTGAATAACCTGAGCAGCGTGATCGCCAAGATTGATCACAATTTCAACGCCAACAACATCTTTACCGGGCGCTATTTCTTTGGCGACAGCACGCAATCTTTCCCTCTGGCCCTGACCGGCAGCGGCGGCCAGCTTCCCGGCTTCAATACAGTCACGCCCACGCGTGTGCAGTTGGTCTCGCTCTCCTATGTGCATACCTTTGGCACCCATGTGGTGAACGAGGTGCGCTATGGTTGGAACCGGTTCTCGGAGGGTTTCTTCTCCCAGGACCAAAGCTTTCAGCCTACTTCGATCGGGCTCTGCGCGGAGGGTACCAGCGACCCCACGCAGTGCTCAGGCGCGAGCGTGCACAACGCCGGCTTGCCGATTATTCTCGTCTCGGTGACTCCAACGGGTTCGACCAGCTTTTTCTCGCAACTCGGCACTACTTCCGGCGATCCCCGCGCTCGTCACGACACCAACGATCATTTTGTGGAAGACCTGTCCTGGAAGATGGGCAAGCACGAGCTGAAGTTTGGCTTCGAATTCCGCCGCACCAGCATTCAACAGTATTTCGACAAGTACTACCGGGGGAGAATTAAATTCGCGAACCTGACCGATTTCCTTGAGGGCAGTCTGTCCGGCGGCCTTCAGTACACGGGGAATTCGGTGCGCCACACCGCAGAAAACAGCTACGGCGTTTATGCGCAGGACAGCTTTCGTGTGAACTCACGGTTGACGCTGAACTACGGCCTGCGTTGGGATTTGTACGGAGTTGTCAAAGAGAAGAACAATCTCTTCGCCAATTTCCTGGAGTCGAGCTTCGATCCGGTGAGCGACACAGGAACAGGAACATACGAGCAGGTAGGGACGAACGGACTCAACCGCCTGTATAACCCCAACTACACTAACTTCTCGCCGCGCGCCTCGCTCTCCTGGGATGTAACCGGGAGAAGCAAGACCGTCGTCCGCATCGGCGCGGGCCTCTTCTATGATGCCTTCTCCCAGGACATCTTCCTCGGCCACCTGCCCTTTTCTGCCTACTACGCTCCCGGCCCGGCCTACGGCAACTTTGGGCCAGACCCGATTCTCTCCGCGGGTTTAGGCTCAGGTCTGGGGCCTAACAACACGATTGTCGCCGGTAAGCCGATATTCGGGGACGAAACTGCCTGCAATTATGAATGCGACATTTTCGCCGTGGATCCCCACATCAAAACTCCTTACATGGAGAACTACAACATCAACATCCAGCAACAGCTCACCGCCAAAACCACGCTGCAGATCGGCTATGTAGGATCGCAGGGACACCGGCTGTTCCGCTTCTACGACATCAATCAGCCGACAAACGCCACAGTTACGGCGGCCGATACTGGTTGTAATTGCATCAACGATTTCAGCGTGCCGCGGCCATTCGCCGGCAGCGTAGGCCAGTACGGCGCGACCTACCTCTACCAGGAAGTGTCCACCGGAAAGTCAAACTACAATTCGCTGCAGGTCAGCTACAGGATCAACGGCTGGCACGGCGTGACTTCGACGGTCAATTACGTCTATTCGAAGTCGCTCGACACCGCCAGCGACCTCGAGGACTTTGTCCCGAACGCCGCGCAACCGCAGGACAGCAACAACCCGCAACGCGAATACGGGCCGTCAAACTTCAACATTCCCCATCGCCTCACCTGGATCTTAGCCTATGAACTGCCGAACCGGGGCGGCAGCATGCAACGGCTCAAGAACGGCTGGGGCTTCGAAAGCACCGTATCGATGCAAAGCGGTCAACCCTTCGAATTTGCTTATAACTGTGAGGATGACTACAGCGGAGGCGGAGAGTGCTTTGACCGCCCAGATGTGGTTGCCCCCATTACATATCAGAAGCGAAATCCCTACGACTACATTGACCTCGGCTCATTCGCCATGCCCTGCTCTCTCGCGGCGGGCGTCACCGAAGCTACTCTTACTGGATCCGCCTTTGACTGTCAGCCCGGCACCCGCCACTACGGCAGTCTGGGACGAAATGCGCTGGTCGGACCGACTTACAAGCAATGGGATTTTGCCCTGTACAAGAACACCTCGCTCGGTGAACGCGTGAAACTGCAGCTGCGCGCGGAGTTCTTCAATATTCTCAATCACGCGAATTTCGCCAATCCGGAAATGCCGGCCTTTATCGCTGATCCGGCTACGAATCTCGGCATTTGCAACCCCGGTCCGAACCAGGTTGCCTGTGGTTTCCAGGTGGTAAATGGACGCGAAGTGATGGGCCAACCCAAAAACCCTGGCTACCAGATTACCGCGACCGGCGACGTCGGTATCGGCAACCCATTCCTGGGAGGCGGCGGGCCGCGCGGCATCCAACTCGCGGCTAAGTTCACCTTCTAACCGGCTTACGTAGTTTCCCAAGCCCCTGTCGTTCGCGGCAGGGGCTTTTCTTGTTCCGGACCCGGGCCCCGAGGCTCGGTCCCGACCCACGCAGTTCCAGGCTCTAGCAGCTCCAGTCCCCGTTCAGCCATTGGAATCATTAACTTAGCAGGAGTCGGGCGGGCCGATTCCCCTCGGCATCCGGCCTAGGCCTTTCGTCACTTCGTCCACTGATTGGGCCGATGTAACCTTTCTGCTAGTCCCCCCTCCCCTCAAAACTCTGTTCCGGAGAACCCTGATGCGCCGCTCGGCCTGCGCTGTCGCTCGTGCCGTCTGCACTCTTACTGTTATTGTCTGCGCTGTTCTCGTCCTCGGTAGCCTGTCCGTACCGCTTTACGCGCACCATATCCAGAGGGGCGCAACCATTGCGCTGCCGGTTACGACGTCATCCGCCAAAGCCCGCGAACTCTACCAAAAGGGCATGGCAGATTACGAGAATCTCTACCTGGAGCGCTGCAACGATGACTGGCGATCGGCGGCAAAAGAAGATCCCAATCTGGCTGTGGCCTGGGCCTGGATCGCCTTCAACAGCAGCAATCCTGAGGAAGTGAGCGCGGCTCGCGCCAAGGCGAAAGAACTTGCGCCCAAGACGTCTCCGGGGGAACAGTTGATGATTGCCTGGATCGCCAAGGTGCAGGAAGGCGACTTTCTGGGCGGCATTGAGTCGATGAACGACATGTTGGAGATGTATCCGCGCGACAAGCACCTGCTCTATCTTGCCGGCAACTGGCTCATGGGAGAGCAGGGCAACGACCAGGCGCAGCGTTTCTTTGAGAAAGCGCTGGCCATTGATAAGAACTTTCCCGCCGCGCTCAACGATCTGGCATATGTCTATGCCCGTAACCGGCAATTCGCCAAGGCTATTGCCGCTATGGATCGCTACGTCGCCCTGTTGCCGAAGGAACCGAATCCGCAGGACTCTTATGGCGAACTCAAGCGCATGGCAGGGGATTTCAACGGCTCGCTCGAACACTATCGCGCCGCGCTCAGGATCGATCCCGATTTTGTAACCTCGCAGGTGGGCCTGGGCGACACCTACGCGCTCATGGGCAATCAGGAGCAGGCCCGCATCGAATATGACAAGGCCATCCGCTTCGCCCACAACGAAGCCGATCGCCTGGCCTACGGCATGCAGAAGGCGATGACCTTCGTTCGCGACGGCAACTATGCCGAAGCCGACAAGGAATATCTGGAAATTGCTGAGACCGCCCACGCCAAAGAGCAGGACTTGCAGGAAGCGCGGGCCTACCGGCATATCGCGGAATATCAGACGGACGACAACGCCGCCCTGCGGGATCTGAAGCTGGCCGAAGATGCGCTGCATCATCGGGCAACGATTTCGCCCCTGGACCGCGACGAAGAGATGTCGCGCATCCTGCGCAACCGCGCCGTGCGCGCCGCTCACGCGGGAAATCAGGCCCTGGCGAACCAGTCGCTGCAGCAACTCGAAACCATGGCTTTCGGTACCCGCAACCGCGTCATCCAGAGCTCCTACCAGGGCGCCGCTGGAACGCTCTTGATGGAGCAAAAGAAATACGAAGAAGCCATCGCGCATCTGGAAGAAGATCAGGACAATCCATTCACCATGGAACTGCTGGTGCAGGCCTACTACCAGACGCTCGAGACCGAAAAGCTGCACGAAGTGGAGGCCAAGCTCCGCGGCACCAACGTGCCAACCCTGGAGCAGGCGCTGGTGGTTCCGGCGATGCGGTCCAAGCGGCCCAATATGTAGTCCTGGCCGCTGCCCGAGTCCGAAATCTGTTCTTGCCCCTCGTCCTGCTTGCGGCATTGGTGTACAGTAGGTGCGCACGCTGAGCCTATGAAAACGAACGCCGAGCGCCGGAGCGGCACAAGAATCGCAACCCGCGTTCCCACGCGGGTGCGCACCGCCCAGGGTACCGACCACACCGCCCAGACCCGCGATGTCAGCGCGAACGGCGTTTTCCTTTACACGCAATCCCGCATGGAGAAGGGAACGGACGTCGAGTTGGTCCTGATTCTGCCTCCCGAGCTCACTTCCGGCGAAAAGTGCTGGGTCTGCTGCCAGGCCACCATCGTGCGGGTGGAGGAGCAGGGGAAGGACTTTGGCGTGGCGGCCCAGATTCGGCGTATGGACATCCTGCCAGAAGTCACGATCTGATCCCCATAGAGGTCTACCAACCCCCGGGAAGGGGGGGCCTACCGGTTCCCGTTTGGGGACCAACCTCGATAAGATTCCCGAAAAAGTCCGCGATCGAAAGGCGAAATAACCCTAGACGGGGTCGTTCTGATCTGGCCCTGTGAAAAAAAAGCTTCCATTGCACCGTCGGTGGTGCAATAATGGCGGCCCCAGAATTGCTCTGGCAATATCAGGTTCCCAGGTGGGCCCCGTATGCTGATCGAGAAACTGGCGGCCGGCGTGGTGCAGGTTCAAACTCCCATCGGTCCGCGTTACGTAATTCCTTCTTTCGCCGAGCGCGTGTATCTGCTCTGGATGTTCCGCAACTTTGCCATTCTTCCTCACGCCGTGCTCTCCCGTCGGCAGCAGCGCATGATTGACCGAATGTGCGGCGAACAGCGCTTTGCTTCCATGCCTTATGTCGATGGCCTGGATGACGTCCCCGTCATTGGCACAGTCGAGCATCGCCCTCCGCTGGGCGCCGATCCGTTGCCGCCGCGGCGGCCGGTGGCCAGCGAGACCGCGGGCCCTCTGACGGCGGAAGCGCGTCAGCGGTCCTGAGGCGCGAACCACGCAGCGTTGCGCTCGGAGAGAATCGCGAAACTTCCCGTTTCGGATATTGAAGGCAGGAATCTGCCTTCTGCTTCCGGCGAGAGCACAGCGAAACGTGAGCGTCATTCGTACTTGTTTATTGCGGGTCGTTTTCGGTCTTGCGCAACGAGATCACAAGACAAGACCACCGTGAAGATTTGACAGGATGGTCGCTGCTGATGCGAAGATGCTCGGCTCTAATTGACGACCAGCTTCAAAGACAATGCGCGAGCTACTCTGCCGGTGGTGCCATTGATAGTCAGGGTGTATTCGGATGCTATAATTTCAGTTTGTCCTTCCAGTTCCGGTCCCCACCGTGGGCGCGTAGCTCAATTGGCAGAGCAACTGACTCTTAATCAGTAGGTTGTAGGTTCGATTCCTACCGCGCTCACCATCTCCAACAACTTAGCTAGTTCGGCAACCCGATGAGACTTGTGAGTGCCCGACGCCGGCCTCTTCCCGAACTGCTTCTGGCGCAATCTCCGGCTGCGCGAAAGGAGGAAGTGGTCCGAGAGGGCAGTTCGGCGACAACCATTCCAGCTTTTGCTGCATGATCTTCTGTGAATACTTCGCCAGGTAATGGACGATGGTCTCAATGCGGATCTTGATGCCGCCGGCCGGCTTGGTTGAATCCAGGTCTCCGAACTTGAAGAACAGCGTTCCGGTCGCTTCTACGATTTTCTGCGTTGGCGTATACGTGGGCTGGTCCATGCCGCACTCGTAGCTGGAAAGGCGAACCACGCAGGTGATCCATGGGCAGCGCGCCGCCACCTTTGCTCCCCACATGATCTCGTTGGTGTTGCTGCTGTAGGACGAAGTCCAGACATCAGCAATGTCAAACGGGCTTTTGATTCTTCCCATTTGCAGATCGGCTTCGAACAGCCAGTTCATCAGGTCCTCATCGCCGGGAAGGTACTGCAGCCAGAGAATCGGATAGCCGTGGGCCTGCAGGTCTCCCTCAATCTCATGGCCGATCCCCGTATCCATGTGGTAGGGACGCGCCAGCACCAGGATGCATGGTTTCTGGTTCCTCGCGCACCAGGTCAGAATGTCGCGGCTCTGCTGTCTGGCCTTAGCCGTAAAGTTGTCGAGCGCCTCAAATCCGGCTTTGACCGCTCGTTCGGTTTCTTCCGGTTCAAGATTGAAGACATCCTTGAGCGAAGTGTGAAGTTGCTCGGTGACCATGTGCCGGTCTCCGAGGCTGACGAACGGCGAAGCGTAGGTAATGCCGTTTTCTCCGAAGACGTCGTGCTCTTTGAGGAATCCCGCCTTGATGTTCTCGGGTCCCGCCATGACGCGAGTGCAGGTGACCGTGTCTACCACGTGCCCGTGCAGAACCGAAGGCAGGGAGTGAATCATCGGGCTCAGCAGAACGTGGATCTTCTTTTTTTGGCCGAATACCAATTCGCCGTAGTGCCCGCTGATGCACTTCACCGGATAGCAGCAGTCGACCGTGCCGCGGCCCTTGCCGAACTCGCGGCCCTGCTCCTCGGACGTGTCGGAGCTGAACACGATGTTCTCCGACTCGATGCCGATGGACCTCAGGAAGCCCACCCAGAACTGGTGAGTCGTCCAGATATTCAGCACCTTCGGAAT
The DNA here is from genome assembly GCA_052326105.1 of Candidatus Sulfotelmatobacter sp. Lineage (GTDB taxonomy): Bacteria > Acidobacteriota > Terriglobia > Terriglobales > Acidobacteriaceae > Sulfotelmatobacter. Next base: position 58,130 of record JBKQRC010000092.1, read on the forward strand.
TCCGACGCGCACCTGCGAGCGGTCTTTAGGTGGCGACGCGACGGAACGCCTCTTTGCGGACCAAATCGGCAACGTTGGGAAACGCATTTTTCGTTTTCTCCATCCCAATCTTGATGACCTTCATTTCGTTCAGATCTTCCACCTGCCCCTTGGGGCAGGAGTTGTTCACAATCACCCGCTCCCAACCCTGTTCCAGAGGAACCTTGCTCCACGGACGGCCTTTTCCGCCATCGAGTTCCACATCGATGAAGCTGCGCTGGCAAGTTACGGGACACCAGTGGCAGACAGTGTCCACCGAGGTCGCCGTCTTATAGGTCAGCCTCTCGATCGCATCAAAACCACGGAACTTGCTTTCTCCGCCGTCCTGCCACCAGTCGAGAGCGACCAGCGCCGCGCCAATCGCTCCGGCTTCGCCCGAGTAGGGATGTACCACGACCTCGGCCTCAGGAACTTTTTTCAGGATGAAGTCCACCTGCGTCTTCACCACCGCGAGGTTCTTGTGCGTCCCGCCCTGCAGGATGTACTTTCTGCCCACCTGCTGCAGGTTGTTCAGGCCCCCGGCGTAGATCCACACATTCAGCGGAAGAATCGCGCACAGTCCAGCCAGAATCTCTTCCGCCTGCCAGCCTTTGCGCTGTTGATTGACGATGTCGCTCTGCAGAAAAACTCCGCATCCCATCGAAAGCTGGGGCATGGCCTGAGCGCGGAAAGCGCCATCGACCATTTCGCTCATGGGAATGTTGAAGCGCTCAGCGACTCCCTGAAGAAACGCGCCGTTGCCCGAGGAGCACTGCGAATTCAGGCGGAAGTCCGTCACGGCGCCGTTGTTCAGGATCATGATCTTGACGTCAACGCCGCCCACATCGCAGATGCAATCCGCGTCCGGGAAGTAGTGCAGGCCGGCGCTGGCATGAGCGATCGTCTCCACTACCGGGCAGTCGGCCCCCAGGATGTCTTTCAGCAAATCTTTGCCGTAGCCCGTGATGGCAAGGCCAAGAATCTCTCCGTCTCCAACCGCCTCGCGAACCTGCTGGAACAGGCTCTTGGCGTCGTCGATAGGATTGCCCCGGCTCAGCGCGTAGCAGGAGAACAGCAGGTCCTTGTCGGGCGACATGCAGACGGCTTTTGCCGTGGTCGAGCCGAAATCGCAGCCCACCACAACCGGCCCGAGTTTGCTGGTCTTACCCAGGATGGGAAGTTGAACTCGCGGACTGCGCCGGGCTTTCCCGTCACCGTTCGAGTGTCCGTTTCCGTTTTCGTGTCCGTCCCCATTCCCGTTGGCATGCCCATTACTCTTGCTGTTTCCGTTCCCATTGCCGCCGGGCTTGGAATAGCGCTCCAGAAAAGACTGCAGTTCGCCGGGATCGTTCCACAGTCCACCGCGCCCTATCTTCTTTTTTTCTTCGTACTGTCCTTCTTCAATCCACCAGCGTAGTTTCCTGGTTCCCAGGTAGATGCCGACATTCGGCGAATCTCGGCGCCCCACCTCGATGCAGCCCTGGGCTGCGTAATAGAGAGCATCGTCGGGCACACGGATGAGCGACTCTGGGCCCCGGTCGTCCGGGATTGCGACTTTGCGCTCCTTCCACACTTTTCCCAGATGGTAGCGCCAGGCCTCCTGCAATCCTTTGAAAAACAGGTTGGGGCCGCCCAGCAGAAGAATCTCAGGCAGAGGAGTGTTGCCGCGGGTCAGGGTCGCCAGGTTTTGGTACACCACCGCCTCGAACAAGGAAGCGATGATCTCTTCCACCGAGACCCCGGCCTTCAACAGCGTATTGGCATCGGCTTCGGCGAAGATGCCGCACTTGCTGCTGATCTTGTGCAGCGTGTAGCCCTGGTAGCCCATCTTCGAGAGTTGATCGACCGGAATCTCCAGCTTCCGGGCGGTCTTCTCGATGAAGGTCCCAGTGCCGCCGGAGCACGCGCTCTGCATCAGCACCTGCTTGCTCTTGCTGGGACCGTCGCCGTTGAAAAAAATAGTCTTCATGTCTTCGCCGCCGATCTCGCTGACGAAGCGCACGTTGGGATGGAGCTTTTCGACCGCAGCGGCGACGGCCACGACTTCTTGAACGACTTTTCCGCCGACCAGAGGCGCGATCAGACCAGCCCCCGACCCGGTAAAGAAGACGCGGTCCACCTCGGGTGTGAAACCATGCTCTTTCTCCAGCCGGGTCAGGAAATCGAGGACTTTCTCCGCCTGCTTGGTGTTGTGACGTTCGTAAGCCTGACCCAGCAGTTCCCCGGATGCGGCGGCGATCGTGTACTTGCAAGTCGTGCTGCCCACGTCGAGTCCACAGATTTTTCCTGTGCCAACAGAAACCGCGGCCTCGGAGACGGCCGCCGGTCTGATCAGCGAAGGATCTGTCTCGAGCGGTTGAATCTGGATAAAACCATCACCTGCCATAGTTCGACCTCGGTATCGATCGACGTCGCCTCAGTTCACCGTGCGCCAGTTCGTTTGGTAAGTTCATCGACCCGGTGCCCGTCGCTGTATCAAGCCCGCGCCAGACCCTTGTCGTAGGCCAGGTGCATCACATAGTTGGCCGCCGTGCCAGCGTAGCCACGATGAGGCACGAAATACGTGGCCTTGCGCGTCTCCGGATGCTGCTCCTCGTATTTCCGGATGCGCTCGACGCTCAGCCCCGTCCGATCCATGACGCCTTCGAACTCCGCCTGCGCCCGCTTCTTCGCTTCCGTGAGAATCATCTGGCAGCGCGAAAGCGCGTGCACTTCGGCGTCGCCCTTCACTTCGATCGGTGCATACAGCAGGTCTGGATATTTCCCGACGACGTTGGCCATCGAACCGATGGACATCGTGTTTGGCATGCAGGAGTACGGCGACAACTCGCAAATCATGTGGGCTGTTTTGTGATGGTAGGAATGCAGCGCCTTGCCGATCAGCATGTGCCCTTCGCCACCCCGTAATTCGAAGTGGTAGAAGGGTTCGGCCAGTCGCTTGAGCTCTTCCTGGTCGGGCAGTTCGTGCGGCAGATTCGCCAGCGCCTTGCGGAACCGGTTGTAGGTGCCGCGATAGATGCGCTCCAGCGCGTGCAGGGCAAGGTTTTCAGCCTTCGGGTGCTTGCTGGTGCTGTGCCGGTGCTCAAGCTTGCGGATGGTTGGGTGCATCAGGTAGTGGAGCCACACCGCGACCGGCGGCGGGATGACTTCCGAGTCTTCCTGCTCCAGCCAGCGCTTGATGTTGTAGTTGCCCTCGCCTTCGTGCGTCTGAAGCCAGAACTCTCCGGTGATTTTCACCTTCGCCTTTACCCGCAGATGGTCGACCTCAATTTCATCCCACTTCTTGCGGACGTCACGCAGTGCGTTGGTGAAATAATTGCTCATCAGGTGCCAGGCCAGCGTCTTGTATTTCTTGCCCTGATCCGGCCGCCGCAGAAAGACGTCGTACATCTGCTCCACGCACTCGCGCAGCACGAGTTCCGTCTGCCCGGGGTTGACTTCGTAGGGGCGGGTCAGGTACTCGAGATCCGTCACCAGGTCGCCACAAAGGATGGACCAGATGATGCCCAGACTCATGGGCATGTTGATATCGAGACCGCCGCCATTGCCCGGGCCCTGGTCGAGTTCGTCCTGAGCCAGCAAGAACAACCGGAAATCGCGCAGCCCCAGCCCATCCAGAGCCATGGCATAAGATTCGTGGTACTGGCCGAACCGGCATGGTCCGCAGGCGCCCGCCGTGAGGTAAACGTACTTGCGATTCACTTCGTCCTTGCCATGCTCCTGCACTTCCTTCTTCAGGAAGTTGACCAGGCTTCCGGTGGTGAAGATGGTGGGGCAGCAGGCGCCCACATCGATCAACTCCTTGCCGGCGTCAAGGTCTTCGCGCGCAATGTTGGGCAGCGGCTCGGCGTTGTACTTCAGATTGTGAAGCGCGCCTTGCATCAGCCGCTCATGCTTCCAGGTGAGGCCGCCGTAGAGAATCGTGACTTTGTCCCGCTCCTCGCGAGTAAAGGGCCGGGGTTTGTAAGCGGTGTAATGGCTAATAATGGGCAACTGTGCCGCTTGGGCCATGGAATTTTCTCCTCACTTAAATTTTCCCCAAGGAAGTGTGTTGGGATTGTACATCTCATATCAAGTATCCTCAAACGGCAGGGCAACTGCCGGCGCTGTCGCGCAAGGTGGGTCATCCCAATGGCGTGCCAGCAGAGTGTGACGGAGCCCGTCGCGCCGAGTGCATTGACTCACCACCACGAAAGAGGCCGCTCCCGCGAGTTGCGCCAGGATCGGGGTTCGCATCCAGCAAAGGGCTCCCGAACCCGGCCGCAACAGCCGCTCTCCAGTGAGTACAACCCCGGCCAAGAACCGCGCAAGCGACAATGTGCGACATCCCGCGTCATGACGAATAAACAGCGGGGGTTTGTCGTGTTTCGCCAGGCCGCGGCAAGAATCTGGGGCTGGGCGGGGGGTTGATTTCCACAGGCCATACGACGAGCCTGAGCCCGTACTTCGGCGTGCTTGACCGTGGGGTTCGACGTAACCCTAATTTACCCGACCAGTTGTCCTGCTCTATTCCTCGAGAAAACTGCACCGCTGATATCGCCCTGCAAATCAGCCGCAATTTCGCCGTTCCCGTCAGTAAGCATGGTGGGTGAGAAGTAGTGCCGGTATCGTGAATTGATTTGAAATGCGGGCCGGTAAACTTTGTCCAGCTGTTCCGAGCTACTGATGTACGTTCTCTTGTGGGCACGTCCGATCCAGCCTGGCGCCGTAAGGAACTCGTGGGCAAACAACAGGCCGGAATTTATCAGGGCAAGCCGCATCTGCGGAGCTGTTAACACTTTTCTATATTGGCGATAAAAGCTAAGTGTGTGACTCAGTATCTGTTTGCGATAGCCATTCATGGTTTGAGTCGCCGCGATAAAAGGTTGTACTCGCGCCATGCTCTCCAGCGGTTGTAGCGACAATACGGAGCTGTTGAGGTCGCGGATCCTGGTGTTCGGGAGCAGACGGCGCTTTTCCAGACACTCCCGAAAGAAGGGCGTTCCGGGAAAAGGGATCGGCAATGACAGAAAACAAGGCAGGGTGATTTCGGGGGTCCGCATCACAAATGCCAATTCGCGTTCGAGATCGTCCACGGTTCGAGACGTCACGTCCAAAATCATTCCGTACAGGAAAAGGATTCCCGCATTCAGACACTTCGCAATCATCTCGACCTGGGGCACGCGGTTGTTCTGGCCCTTATTCATGGTGCCCAGCCAGGCGTTGTCGAATGATTCAAGTCCAGTGAAGAGGGCCACGCAGCCGGATTCCCGGGCACTGTTAAGGTTCGCATCGTCATAAAAGAAATCATTCGTGACCAGGGCGCCCCAACCGCCAAAGCGCTTGTCCTTGTACATCTGCTTTAGCAGATGTAGGCGCTCATGAAAGTAGTTCCGGTCATTGCCGTAGAAATTGTTGTCGATAAAAAGAAAGAAATCCTTATAGCCGGCCGCCAGGATTTGTTTGCGGGTGTATTCGAGACCGTATTTCTGATAGCCTCTGCCCTCAGCGGCCATGGAACAGAAGGCGCACCGGAAATTGCAGTTGCGGCTGGATTCGATGTGGCCCACGCCTCGGACCCAATCGGCGAGATCGAAGCGGGGAGTCATCTCCTCGGCTACCGCGTCCTCACCCAACACTTCCCGCGCGACCTCAGCGAGTTCCTCAATATCTCCCAGACAGCAGTAGTCAAAAAAAAGCCTCGCGTGCCGTGGAAAGGAACGTATTCCGGGGCCCCCTGCCACCACGATGACTCGCGTATTAAGACTTCGGGCATAGGCAGTCACATGCAGCATGCGGTCAAATCCCGTGGTAAGCCCGGTGAGCACGAGCATGTCTGGCCATGCCAAGAGCTGAGGATCTTCGAGAGAGCCGCTGCTGACTTCGTCGTAAAGGCGCACATTGCAGAAATTGCGATTGAAAACTCCCGCCAAATATGCGGGGCCCATGGCCATGGGAATTTGTCTTGTCCGGGGAATATTTTCGCGGAGATCGTCAAAATAACAATTCACAACCAAAATCCGCGGTTTACGGCTTCGCATGTATGCAGTTCGAACGGACACGCTGCCCCTTTTGCCAGCTCGCTAAACAGAGCCTACACTCTACGCTGTGACGATTTGTATGACAATGCGCCCCGAGCCTTCCGTGATTGTCCTGAAACCTTATCGCAGAGGCGCCTATTGGCGGCAGGTTGCCAGCTCGTCTTGGGTGCTATCCGGCAGACTCAGAGGGCGCCTGTGCACCGAAGCGCGGCTTGAGAGGATTTATGCGCAGCAGCAAACTGGCAAACTGCGGGTCTGAGCGCAACCAATCAAATGCTGGCTCGAAGTGGAGATACAAAGGCCAGCCGGAACGCTCTTCATAAGCTCTCTCCAGCCATCCCAGGGTCTCGTCTTTGGAAGATAATGCATTCATGGCGAAGGCGACGAAGTAGGCCAAGACGTGACGATGTTGTTGCAAACCAACCAGCTTGGCCAGCACCTCTCGTCCCTCAGACTGCCGGCCGGCAGCGCCGAGGGCATAGGCCAATGCTGATAGTGCTCCGGGATGGACACCGGAGAGGTCAGCCGCGCTCTGCAACTGATCTATGCTCCGGTCGAAATCGTGCGTTTGCGCATAGGTTATCCCCAGGTAATATCGCGCCAGGGGGAATGCCGGGTCGAATTCGACCGTTTTCTCCAGCTGGCTGATTGACTTCTCATATTCGCGCGCAAAATAGAACATCCAACCCATGTGGCAGCCGATGACGGAGGACAAAGGATCGATTCGACGGGCGCACTCCAGAGCAGCAAAAGCTTCGGAGAACCGCCCAACTTGCACGAGGTTGAATCCGTACCAGTCATATGCATACCAGTTTGGATTCAGTTCGATGGCGCGCCTGTGCTCTGCTTCCGCGGCCCGCCAATCCCAGTCGTATTGGAGCGTCGCATACCCGAGAGATGTATGTGCTTCCGATAACTTGTCATCCAATTGCACGGCGGTTCTTGCCGCGGCCTTTGCCTTTTCAAAGGCAGTCTTGGACGGGATTGCCCCGTAGAATCCGATCACACTATAGGCATCGGCAAGACCGGCATGGGCGGGAGCATACGCCGGATCCTTTTGGATGGCCCGATTGAAATAATCAATAGCTTTCGCATAGCCCGGTTCGACTCGTTGATTCAAATGATGGCGACCGCGAAGGTAGAGTTCGTAGGCTTCCGTATTGCTGGTGATCGAGCCTGCCACCAGCGCTTGCCGTTCGGGGACAAGTTCAACGGCTAAGGACCGGGCGATTTGTTGGGCGACCTCTGCTTGAATTGCCAGCACATCTTTCAGCCCACGGTCATAGCTCTCAGCCCAGAGATGCGTCTGATCGCTAACCTGAATCAGCTGTGCCGTTATCCTTACACGATCGCCTGCACGCCGGATGCTGCCCTCCAGGGCAAACTGGACACCAAGCTCTTGTCCGATGGCTTTGATGTTTTTCGACGTCTTCTTGAACTGCATCGCCGAGGTTCTGGCGATCACACCCAAACGCTCGGGATTCAGCCGGCTCAAGTGCGCAATCATCTCTTCTGTTAGGCCGTCAGAGAAATAGTCTTGCTCCGCGTCAAGACTCATGTTCGCGAAGGGCAACACAACCAGCATCTTCTTGCCGCTATTTGGCGGCTGCAGGTCCCGCTGCACCGGTGCGATGAAACGGTAACCGCGTCGGGAAAGGGTTTCGATGAAACGCGGGTTATCGGCAGAATCCCCCAGAGCTTCACGTAGTTTGTTGATCGCGCGATTTACGCCGTGGTCGAAATCAACGAAGGTACCAACCCCCCAAATCTTGTGCTGGATCTCCTCCCTGGTAACCACTTCGTTCGGTTTCTCCAGCAAGAGGGTCAGCAACCGAAATGGCTGCTGCTGTAGACGCAATCTGTGCCCCTTCTTGCGGAGTTCTCCGGTGTGGAGGTTAACCTCAAAGACCCCAAATCGAATTTGTGAGGCACGCGTGGCCAGATGCGCATCCATGGTTTCAGTTTGTGAGGAACTCCTAGCCGAGACAAGCCGCACACTGGGACTTGGTTATTTCTGGACAACTGATGCGATGCTGCTGAGACGCCCCCTTCTTGTACGACCCGTGCCGGCTTTCCACAGCCTCCCCGAAAGTCGTCGCCGAGTTTAGCACCCTCGATGCCAAGAAAGAAAGAAACTAACCCCCCGCTCCGGAGTAGAGGGAAGGATAAGGGTATGTATTTTCATACGCTTAGCAGAGTACTTCTTGCCAACGGCAAAGGAGCGTCAGAGCATTGCTTTAACCAGAGTCAATCCACATAATCCCCAACATCGCAGACCTTATCGGCAGGAATCAAGCGTACGCGGTGATCGATTTCTTGGAGGGGTGCATTCGCCGGAGCGTTGTCGCCCGGCGGCGAAATGATTTCGCCGCGTGAATTCGCACCCGCCTGCTTGGGATTAGTGACTCGTGATCACGGAGGACAACCATGGGCCAGGTTTCTGTGACTCCTTCCGCCGGGGATTGGACTACAACGGAGAACAAGGGTATTCTTTCGGCCACCGCGCGGCATAGGTTCTTGAGGCCAGGTACGATGGGTGGGGACAGCACACAGGCGCGATTGTCAGCACAGGACTCAACTAACGACCGGCTCGACTCCTGGAAGGAGATTGCGGCTTACCTCAAGAAAGAAGTTCGGACCGTCCAGCGCTGGGAGAAGAACTCGGCTTTGCCCGTTCGCCGCCTCGCTCGTGGCAAACAGGGGACTGTATTCGCTTACAAGTCGGAATTGGACGCCTGGTGGCAGGAGAGCCAGAGCAAGCTTGACGACGAGGAAGATAAGTCGGATGCAGGCGCCGACTCCTCCAATTCGAACCTTGTGGATTTAGCCCCCACTGCGGATCTGCCCGACAAGACAGACGACAAGGCTCGACCCGATCGCCTCCGACGCCTAGCCGTCCTGGCGCTGCTCCTTGTTCTAGGAGCGGCGGTACCGCTGCGCATCTTATGGCCCCAGATTCATGACAGGATTTGGCCCCCGCCGGGCAAGATGACTCTGGCCGTCCGGCCTTTTAAGAACATGAGTGGCGATCCCGGCCAGGACTTTGTCGCTGACGGACTCACCGAGGAAATGATCTCCCGGCTCGGGCAGCTTCATCCCGATGAAATGGGCGTCATCCGGCTGAGCCCGGCCTACGCCTCGAGTGACCTCGATCGCATCGGCAAGGACGTCCATGCCAACTATGTTCTTGAAGGCAGCGTTCGCGTTTCCGGTCAGCGGGTGGCGATTACAGCGCAACTGTTTCAGGTCAGCGACCATACCCTGGTCTGGGGTGAGGCCTACGAACGTGACTTGCAGGACGTGCTGCGCATCCAGGGTGAGGTCGCCAGCGCCATTGCAAGTGGAGTTCTGAACAAGTTGCCCCGCGCTCAGCCGTCCATCCGTCAGGTCAATCGCGAAGCCTATCTGGCATACCTGGAAGGACGCTACTTCTGGAACAAGCGCACAGAAGAAGGCTTCGCAAAGGCAATCGCCCTGTTCCGGCACTCCATTGAGATCGATCCGACCTACGCGCCATCCTATGCAGGCCTCGCCGACTGCTACGAGTTGCTGGGGTCGGCGCCATACTCAACTCTGACGCCACAAGAAGCGTTCCCGCAAGCCGAGGCTGCGGCGAGGAAGGCCCTCGAACTCGACAGCACACTTGCCGAGGCGCACGTGCCGCTTGGCTATTCTGAGCTAGTTTACGAGCGGAATTTTACCGAGGCGCAAAAGGAGTTTGAAAGAGCATTACAATTGCGGCCGGATATGCCACGGCCCATCAGTTTTACGGCTACTACCTTACTGCCGTGGGCAGGCTGGACGAGGCGATCCTGGAGAGAAAAAGAGCGGTCGAACTGGATCCGATCAGTCCGCTGCTGAACTCGGCCCTGGGCGAAGCGTATTACCACGCGAGGCGCTTTGATGTCACCATCGAGCAGAATAAGAGGGCGCTCGAACTCGATCCCCGGTATGCCATCGCATTGGTCAACATCGGCCGGGCTTACGAGCAAATGGGGATGCACCAGCAGGCCCGTGGCGCTTTCCAGCAAATTCTCGCGGCTGCCCCTGATGACCCAGCCATTCTCGCCCTGATGGGCCACGAGTACGCCGTCTCCGGCGACAAAGTTAGTGCCAACCGGGCTCTGGCCAAGCTGACAGAACTGTCGACCAGGAAATACGTGCCCGCTGTCTACTTCGCCGTGATCTATATCGGCCTCAATCGGAAGGATGATGCTTTCCGCTGGCTCGACAAAGCCTATGACGAACGTTGTGAATACCTGGTTTACCTGGGCAGCGAACCACTGGCCGACCCGCTGCGCGCCGATCCGCGGTTCTCTCGCCTTTTAGATCGTATTGGGTTGAAGCCGGTTACCACTTCTGCCGCGCTTCGGTCTCCGTAGAACACCAGGACCTGCAACTCTCCTTTCGGCGTGCGCCCAGTAGTGGCAGGCCGAATCGCCACTGCACGACCTGGCGATCTCTCTCAGCGGTCAGCATGTTCCAGCGCTTTCCGTCGAGCGATATCAACCAGCACAATGAATGGAGCGTCCCGGGAAGAACGTAAGTCTTGTCAACAATGAAACATGCGACAAAGTGCGACAACGCATTGCGCAACCGGGATTTCGCTCCTTGTCGCTTGCGAGTATCGCGGACGCCCGGTAGTGTTGCCACAGTTGAACGACTCCGGAGAGATAGCCGTGTGACTGAGCTTTCCTTGGGGAGATAGACCGGGTGCAGCTGGAAACAGGGGGAGTGATCCATTGAATCCGAGCACAAGCACGCCATTTTCGAGGATGCGCAAGGAGTTCAGGGTGAACACCCTCGCGTTGTTGCTGGCCCTCGCGGCCGCGAGCGGATGCTCGATCAAAAAAATTGCGGTCAACAAGCTGGGCGATTCTCTCGCGAGCGGCGGAACGACTTTTGCTTCCGACGATGATCCTGATCTGGTGGGAGAGGCCTTGCCCTTCAGCCTCAAACTGATGGAGAGCCTTCTGGCGGAAAACCCGCAGCACCGCGGACTCCTTCTGGCAGCGTCCAGCGGCTTCACCCAGTACGCGTTCGTCTATGTCCAGCAGCCCGCTGAGGAGATCGAGAATCAGGATCTGGCAAAGGCTGATTACTTGCGCCTGCGTGCCCGACATCTCTACCTGCGGGCGCGTAACTATGGACTGCGCGATCTGGAAATTAAACACCTCGGTTTTGAACGTGAACTGCGCGAAGATGCCAAGGCGGCGGTGCGCAACACGGGATTGAAAGACGTGCCTCTGCTCTACTGGACTGCGGTCTCCTGGGGCGCTGCCATCTCGGTTTCCAAAAACGACCCGGAGATGATTGCCGATCAGCCCATCGTCGAGGCGCTGATTGACCGGGCTCTGGCACTCAATCCTGATTATGATTGCGGAGCCATTCACAATTTCCTGATTTCCTACGAGGCCGTCCGCAGAACCGCGAGCGGAGACTTCGCTCCGAGGTCCCGGAAACACTTCGAGCGCGCGGTTGAGCTTACTTCGGGCCAGAGCGCCGCACCCTATGTGGCCCTGGCCACCACCGTTTCGGTCAGCAAACAAGACCGCGAGGAGTTCGAGTCGTTGCTCAAGAAGGCCTTGGCTGTAAACGCAGACGCGCGGCCGGAGTGGAGGCTCACGAACCTCATCATGCAGCGCCGCGCGCGTTGGCTGCTTTCCCACGAAGACGAGTTATTCGTGAATTAGAGTTGAGGTCCAGGATGCGAACTTCGATGAACCGTAGAAGAAGTAAGACATCAGGGAGAGTAATCTTCGCAGCCGTGCTTCTGGCGGCCGGGTTTGCTCCGAACATCTCGGCCCAGGCGCCGTGCAAACCGAGCAGACGGATTCGGCTTGCAACGTTGATTCCTTCTGGAACTTCGTATCATCACGCCCTGCTGGAGATGGCGGCAAAGTGGAAGCAAGCTTCGAACTGCGACATTGAACTGACGATTTACCCTGACGGCACTATGGGTGGCGAAGATGAAATCGTCCAGCGAATGCGCGTGGGCCAGCTCCAGGCCGCACTCCTCACCGTGGCGGGAATCTCGGCGATTGATCCTTCGGTGGGGGCCCTGCAGAAGATGCCATTGGTGTACCGGTCGCTCGAGGAGGCGGCCTACGTGCGGGCCAAGTTGGCGCCGGACCTCAACCGTCGTCTGGCGGAGAAAGGATTCGTCGTCCTCTTCTGGGCGGATGCGGGGTGGGTAAGGCTTTTTTCCAGGGAGCCGGGGATCGTGCCACAAGATTTCAAGAAGATGAAGATCTTCGTAACCGCGGGCGATGTCAGCCAATCGGAACTCTACAAGTCCGCCGGATTCAATCCGGTGCTGCTGGAATGGTCGGATGCGCTGACCAGCTTACAAACCGGAATGATTGACGCTGTGCCGACGATTCCCCTCCACGCATTATCGAACCAGTTTTACCTCTCCACTCACCACATGCTGGCATTGAACTGGCTGCCGCTGGTGGGCGGTTTGATCATCACCAAGAAGAGCTGGGATGCGCTACAGCCAGCCGAGCGCGAGGTGATGTTGAAATCGGCGGAGGAGTGCGGTCAGGAGTTCCAGGTGCTCGGGCGCCAGGAAGCCCAGGGGTCACTCGAAGCCATGGAGAAGCGCGGTCTCCAGGTTCACCCTGTAAGTCGGGAAGCAGAAGAAGAGTGGCAGCGATTCTCGGAGGGCCTCTATTCGAAGATTCGCGGCAACATCGTTCCCGCCGACATGTTTGACCAAGTTCTGCAGGTACTCCACGACTATCGCGGTGCGCAAGGAGTAATCAAGAAATGACCAGTGACTTGCCGCTTCCGCTGGCCATGTGGAACCGGGCAGCCGGCCCCGGTGCGGCTTGGGTGAAACCCCGGCTGAAAACGGCGGAGAATGCTGTAGTCTCGGCGGCGCTGTTCGCCATGGTTGTGATCCCGCTCGCAGAAAGCTTTCTGCGCCGCACGTTTCACGTGGGCATTCCGGCTTCGACCACCATCGTTCAGCACATGGTGCTCGTGGTTGGGATGCTTGGGGGAGCAATCGCGGCGCGTGAAGGAAGGTTGCTCTCGCTCTCCACACTCGGAGAAACCGCCCTGCGTGGGCGCATGAAGAGTGTCTCGCGGATCTTCACGAGCAGTGTGTCGGTTGCGGTCTCAGCATTTCTGTGTTTGGCGGCCTATCAATTCGTCGGGACCGAGCGCGAGGCGGGAAGAATTTTGGCATACGGCGTTCCGGTATGGGTGGTCGAGTGGGTTCTTCCCCTCGGGTTCGCGGTGATCGCGATCCGAATTCTTCTCCACACGTCGGAAAAGTGGGGCCCGCGAGTACTGTCTTTCTTCTGCGCGGCATTGCTCGTAGGAGTCGTATTGATCTGGCCGGGAGGCTTCCACTATTCCGTCCCGCTTGCGATGTCTATTCTGCTGCTGGCATCCGTTCTGGGTATGCCAGCTTTCGCGACGCTGGGTGGAGCAGCGTTGATTTTGTTTTGGGGCGCGGACCAACCGATTGCGGCGATCCCCGTCGCCCAATACGCCCTGGTGACGAATCCGTCTCTCCCGACTTTGCCGTTGTTCACGCTGGCGGGCTATTTTCTGGCAGAAGGTGGCGCGCCGAAACGACTGGTGCGGGTCTTCTACGCCCTATTCGGACAATTCCGCGGCGGGCCAGCGATCGTGACCGTATTGGTCTGTGCCCTCTTTACGTCTTTCACCGGAGCCTCTGGCGTCACGATTCTTGCGCTCGGTGGGTTGCTGATGCCGGTATTAACCGGCGCCAGCTATTCGGAAAAGGACTCGCTCGGTCTCCTGACAGGATCAGGCTCCCTGGGATTGCTGCTTCCGCCGTGCCTGCCTCTCATCGTGTATGCCATCGTGGCCAGAGTTCCGATTGGGCAGATGTTTCTTGGTGGAATCGTCCCAGCCGTGGTGATGATGGCGGCAACGGCCATTTGGGGCATCCGGCGAGGGTCGGCAAGCGGCGCCACAGTGCGGAAATTCGAGCGCAGAGAGGCCCAGATCGCGTTGTGGGATGCCAAGTGGGAACTCGCTATGCCAGTTGTGGCCTCGGTTGCACTGTTCAGCGGGCTCGCCACTCCCGTTGAAGCGGCCGCGGTCACTGCGTTCTACGCGTTTCTCATCGAGGCCGTGATCCATCGCGACTTGCGCATCTTCCGCGATCTGCCGCGAGTCATGGCAGAGTGCGGATTGCTGATCGGAGGAGTCCTCCTCATTCTTGGAGTGTCCCTCGGTTTCACGAATTACCTGGTTGACGCAGAGGTTCCAGCGCAGGCCGTAGCGTGGACGACGCATACCATTCACTCTCCACTGCTGTTCCTGCTTCTCTTGAATGTTTTTCTTCTGGTGGTCGGCTGCCTGATGGAAATCTATCCCGCAATCGTGGTTGAGGTTCCCTTGCTGGTTCCATTGGGATCCGCATTCGGGATTGATCCCGTGCGACTCGGGATCATCTTCCTGGCAAACATGGAATTGGGTTATCTGACTCCGCCAGTTGGCTTGAATCTTTTGATGTCATCGTATCGCTTCAAGAAATCGGTGCCGGAAGTCCTGCGCTCGGTCTTGCCTGTAGTACTGGTACTAACCCTGGGAGTTCTCTTAATCACTTACATTCCAGCACTGACCACCACACTTCCGCGATTGTTCGGCTATTGAAGGGGCTGTGAACAAGATTTCGCTCAATAGGGAAAAAGCTTGCTCAACCGTTCTGTAAGGGAACGCACCGCCCTGTTGAATTCAGGGAGCCCGGGCGTATCGAGATCCACATCGAGGCTTTCCAGGTCACTGGTCACGTCCTTAATCAGTTGAGTGGCCATTTCGAGGCGCTGCCTCATGACCTGCTCCATGAGCTTGTAAGGGTCGCTGCCTTTTCCTTGAGTCTCCAGCCATTGCTGCACGGCTGCGCTTGCCTGGCGCGCCCGTTCGGTGGCATTCCGGAAGTCCATGAGAACTTTCACATTGATCATTCCGGTTTTCACCGAGTCTTGCAGGTTCTTGAGCTCTTCGTTGGTCTTTTTCAGACGGGACGAAAGCTCCGGACCTTGCTGCGGATTCTGAGCCATGACTCTACAATCCTTCCGCGCCAGGCAATCTTGTGATTTGCACGGCGTCTTTCGTGGGCGTAGTTCGAAGAACGCTCGATTCTATCGGGCGGTACTTTAATTCGCAATAAACCATTGGCCGACCCGGCCTCACAATTTCGCATCTGCGGGTACAGCCAGATTGAACCGATCGTGCAGAAATCGGGCTGCTTCGTCGCGCTCGGCAGAAACAGTTTCGGGAGTGGAATTCAGGTACAACACATACTGCTCGGCGGCGCCGTCTACGTCGCCGCGCTGCGCCAGAGCTCGCGCTTCCTGAAGAACCACGGCCGGCAGTTCCGCTGCCTTTTCCCGGACTGCTTTGACCATGGCATTCCGTGCATCAATCTCCAGATCGTTCAGAAACTGAATCTCGTCGGGCTCCACGCCCTGGTTGGTGATTCCCTCGGTATCTTCGGGTTTGACATCCTGCAGGACA
Organism: Candidatus Sulfotelmatobacter sp.; assembly: GCA_052326105.1. Taxonomy (GTDB): domain Bacteria; phylum Acidobacteriota; class Terriglobia; order Terriglobales; family Acidobacteriaceae; genus Sulfotelmatobacter. Next base: position 73,672 of record JBKQRC010000092.1, read on the forward strand.
ACCGTGGATTTGCGATCGCCCTTGCGCACGTCGCCAGGCTGGCCGACCACGTTGCCGGCGCGGTCACTGAAGCGGAATGCAAGCACGACCGACGCGCTCAGATCAATTGTCTTTTTCGTATAGTGATAAGGTTCAAGCACCGTCTCCACACGGTTCTGATCGGTCGTTTCCAGCGCGTGCCTTAACTTGTCGACGCGCTTCTGTGCTTCCTGTTCCGCATCATTCGCCGCCGCAACGACTTCTTTTTTCTTGTGTTGGGCTTGGGCATCAGCCAGCGCGCTCTGCGCGGAGGCGAGTTGCTGTTGAGCGGATGCATAATCGCTTTCGGTTTGAAGCCACGCCGGGTTTTTTATCTCCTGCGTGCTGGCCCGGTACTTCGACTGCGGCGCTTCCAGACTCGCATTCTTGACCACACGATCTTCCAAAACTTCTCCCATTAGCGTGAAGTTCGGCTGCAGGGCATCCTCGACCTCCGCGGGCTTGCGCACGACATCAACTAATACGGCAAAGGAATCCAGGCCGTTGGCAATCGCGTCCGTCAGTTGGTCGGCGAGACCGGGGCCGTCGCGTCGTGAAGTCTGATCGCGAAGCAGGATGCCAACCGAGAGGTGGGCTCGGCGTTGATACAACGGCTCGTAGCGGGACATCTGATCTTTGAGACTGTCGAGGTTGGTGATTCCGTAGCGCCGTGCCTGTTTCAGGTAGAGCCATCCTACACCGGATCCGGATCCCGAAGGCTTCTGCAGGTATCGAGTGGCCTGGTCGACGTAATAGGCGCTGATCCTGCTCGAAAGGAAATCGCGTTTGACGGTAATGGCCGGGTCGCCGCTGAGAGAGCTGGCACGATCCCACAGAACATAGGCCTCGAGGACCGCATCTTCATCGGCCCGGCTCTTGATCGGAATGTGGGCTTCCTGGAGGCTTTGTGCGCGTCGCGTCGCTGCGCTGACATAGTTGCGCGACAATGCTGAGAGCTGCGATGTCACCAGGGCACGTTGCTTATCCGGCAAGTCGGCCAGTACGTTGTAGGCCTCGACAAACTGGTTCTGCCGCGCGTAATCGTTGCTCTGGACAAGAGCAAGATTGGCTGCCTGCTGATCGCGTTGCGCGCTAAGTTGGGTCGTGGCGTTATTGAGGGCAGCCTCGGACTCCTTACTGTCGGGCCGGATGGCAGCCGCTCTGCGAAACTCTGCTACAGCTTGTTCCCAACCCTGCTGATCCGCCAATCGTTGTCCGTTATTGAAGTGGTATTTGAACGCGGCACTGAAAACAGCATCCACGCGCGGGATTTCCGAGGCAAACGAGGCATAAGGTCCGAGGGTACTGACGGCCTGGTCGTAGCGCGCCGCCGCTGTCAGCGATTCCGCATTCGCGACCGTCATTTCGAGTTTCCGTTCCTCGGCGGCGATTTCGCGTCGGAGACTGAGCACGGGTGCGTAGTCTGGCCGGACTGCGAAAAGTTGCTCCACATGTACTGCGGCCGCAGCCAGTTGCGAATATCCCGACGTGTGCTCTTGCAGAGCTTTTCGGTAGGCCTGCAGACGCAAGGCGTCCGATGCCATCAGATTGTCGAGCTCGCGGCTGATGCTGTCCATCAACTGGAAAGCGGGTTTGTAGCCGGGAGAAACCTGGTTCGCGGCTTGTGCCTCCATGCACGCCTGCCGCAGCACGGCGAGGTCCTGCTTACCCGCGCCACCCGCCTTCTGGTACTGCGCGAAGGCAGCTTCTGCGGCCTGTTGGTGCAGCCCCGCTATCGCGCTTTGCGCAGCAGACAGGCGCGTGGAAGATGGATAGCGGACCACAAAATCCTGCCAGTCCTTCACCGTATTGGCCCGCTTTGCCCGCAGAAAGTCCGCAAGTTCAAGGTCCGGCGCGGCGATAAATACCAGTTGAACTCCGGGCTTGAACGCGGGTATGAGGGAATCGCGAGGTGATGCGGCAGTGGGATCGCCCTCGATCACGGCCTGTTCCGCCGCCTCTGCCGGCGTGATTTCAACTCCTCGATCGAATTTAAGATTGCTCGGGACGACGCAGAGCGGCTTATCAGTTACCGTCAGGGTGAGTACGCCGTCCGCCCCGCGCTGAAGCGACTTCGCTCCTATGAGAGTGGCGCGGGGAAGCCGGTTATAGCCGTTCTTGTCCAGCTTCGGAACGCCCTCGCAGAGTCGCACTTCCGTCTTTCCATTCAGAGTCGCGTCCGTAATCTGAACGTAGGCGGTACCGTGCGGACCCTCGAACAAGACCACCGCCGTAACGGATGCGTCTTTGGCGAAAGCCGCGGTGAAGGCTGCGATGACGAGCACTGCTGCGAAGCAATGGCGTTCAACACGAGAAGAATCGCTGCTCCGCCGGTTCAAGCCAGACCGGGAAGAAACCACTTTCTGTAACTTCATAAATATATGGGAGATGGATTCATTCTCTCGCGGGAAAGAAGACCAAGGAATAACCAGATAGTCCTATCAAGCACCAAAGTAACTGGGAAGGCGCAGATATCGCGGCTATGATGAACTCGCCGCCCCCGGTCTCGAAAACTTGTGTGTTTGCGAGGCCAATTCAATTCGATATTTTTCATGGAATCGCCGAAGCCGCCACAAAGCCGTCTTGCAGAAAATGAATCCGCTTCCCCGCGAGTCGCTCTCGAAGGAAGCGTGTCACTCTTCCTGCGTCTGTGGAGCTATGGCGGTCCCTCGCAGCCTCCGAGCGGGCTGGCTCTGAAACAAGATCCGGAGATCGCCGAGCTGATTTGCGGCGTGATTCGCGAGAGTCACGGAGTCATCACGGAATGGCAGCCCGAATTATTGTCGTCCAGCTTCGGCGACCCTCTGCACGCCCTGTCAGCGGCCAAGGCACTGCAGCATCGCTTTCTCACTTTCCATCGCACCACAGAACCGCAACAGATAGTTCCCGCGATTCTGATTTACAGCTCGAAAACTGAAGGAGTCCCCGGCGCTAACCCCGCGCTTCCGGAGGACATGCTCTTGAATTTCACCTCGGCACAAATTCTCGTCGCCGAAGGTATTTACGAGCTGGTAAAGAACGTGCCGGGATTTCAGTTCAATTCCAAGCCCGTGCGCGAAGCAGGCGAGACGTTCGGTGGAGAAGCGATCTACGAGTTGCTCTGGACCGACGAGTCCACCTACGGACACCTGCGGCAGGCCAGTTGCGCGAGCTTCAAAACCGTGGGCCGTTACCAGATTCAGGAGGAACTGGGACGGGGTGCCATGGGAGCCGTCTATAAAGCGTACGATCCGCTCATCGCCCGGACCGTCGCGCTCAAGACCATCCCGATCGACCGCAATGCTCCCGACCGCGACGAACTGATCGAGCGGCTCAAACAGGAAGCCAAAGCAGCCGGCGGACTGGATCATCCCAACATCATCACCATCTATGACGTTGGGCAGGAGGACGACGTTGTCTATTTGAGCATGCAGTTCGTGAAAGGCATCACGCTGGCAGCGCTGCTGGCGGAAGTGGGGGTGCCTTCGCTGCCGACCCTCATCTCATGGTCCGACCAGATTACGGCAGCGGTCGGTTTTGCCCACGCCCGCGGCGTAATTCATCGCGATCTGAAGCCCGCCAATCTCATGGTGACCGAGCAGGGTGTCATCAAGGTCCTGGATTTCGGAATCGCCAAGATCGAGAACGCGTCGCTCACGCAGACCGGGTTAGTGGTGGGCACGCCCAGCTATATGGCTCCCGAGCAGGTGGCCGGCAAGAAAGTGGACCATCGCGCCGACATCTTCGCCCTGGGCGCGGTTTTTTATGAACTTCTGACTCACGAAAAGCCCTTCGTGGGCGATGTCCCGACCATCCTTTATAAGATCGTGCATGAAGATCCGGTGGCGCCATCGCTCATCAATCCCGCTATTCCCGGCGGGATCGATGCTGTCATTCGCAAGGCTCTGGCCAAAAATCCGAAAGAGCGATTCCAGACTTGCGAGGAGATGCGGAAGGCTATCCTTGAACAAGCCGCGCGGTTAAACCTTACGCCGCCTGCGAGTACTCCGGCCGGGGCAGTGGTCAGTAGCCAGCCGCGGCGCTCTGTTCCCGTTCCCCGGTTCCTCTTGCTGGATGCCCCTCCGCGGCGAATCTGGCCGCGTATGATTCTGGCCTTGACCTTACTCCTCATCGGGTCGGCAAGTTGGGCTTTCTACACTCGCTCGCAGACCGGTGCTTTCCCTCCGCTGGTGATGAAGCTGGTGCGTGAGTGTAATCAGATTTTGGCTTCAGCCCGCGCGAAAATCGAAGAATTGATTGCACAGCCGCCCCGAACAGGCGGCGATGAACAAAGTGGCCAGAACGGCACGACCACCAGTCCGCGGAGTGGTGGAACGAACTCCGAGACGCAAGCAACAGGGTCGCAAACCCCGGCGGCTCCCGACACCTCTGGCCCTTCCACCATGCCATCGCAAAAACCAAGCGCGGGGCAGCCTTCGGGCAGTCAAGCGACAAGTGATGGCGCCTCCTCCTCCGCGCCGCGATCGCCAGTTTCCGCATCGCCGCAGACTTCCCAAAACTCCAGCGCTGACCCGTCACAAGCCGCGTCGTCTCCGACATCGGTTTCGCAGACTGACAAAAACCAATCTGCGGCCGACGGCACATCTGACGAAGATTCCGCCAACGCACCCGTCGCTTCCGGTACCGGTGAGAACCAAAGTGCCGCGCCTACGTCAACCACGGGGCCCGGCAAGAAACGAGCACCCGACACCGCTTTGACGGTGGACGGTTTCAGTCGACGGGATGTTCCAGAGTTGATGCGCCAGGCCGATGCCGCAACGGCGCGCAGCGATTATCGTTTGGCTCGCTACGAGTACAACCTCATTTTGAAGCTTGACCACCGCAATACCGAGGCGCGTGAAGGATTGAAGCGCGTCCAGGCCACCCAACAGTCGCCCTGATCATGTCGCGGACATAGGAAGAAAGCAGCGAGGAGAATAACACTCCCGTCGGGAACCTATACCTTTGCGGTCATGGGCAAAGACGCGAACGGATTGGCTCAGACGGGGAATCCCCCCGGTCGTGACCGCAATAGTCAACTGAGGAGCGGTCAGCATGCCGTATCGCCTGACTGCCGACGGCGAAAAAGACGGCCGCACATTTTATGCCTGCGGCTACTCTTTCAGTCTCGACCCGAATAAGGCGGTGCGCAGCCTCAGCCTGCCGAGCAACCGGGATGTGCTGGTTTTCGCCATGACAGCGGTGCCGGCCACGAGGTAGCCGGCAAAACTGCTGTCCTCGATTTGATATCGCGCCCGCTCTCGGAGTAGGCTTGCCTGCGGACTACGAGGCAGGCAATCCGCAGGTCCAAGGAAGCCAACCGGACTCACGTAAGCGATACAGCTGGCACCTAAACCCAATCCTTCAACGGTTATCCGCAGTTTCAGGGCTCCGCAGGATAGTTTCCATAACTCGATTCGGTCAAGAAGCGGACAGGAGCATCCATGGAAAAATCTAGCGCACGAATTCTGCTATGGATATTCTCCATGGTCTGCCTGGTCTCTATGTTGTACGCACAGGACCTGGCGTCGTTTGAGAAGCGAATCACTGTCAAAACCCTGGACAACGGCCTCACGGTCATTGTCTGTGAGCGCCCGGAGGCGCCCGTCTTTTCTTTCTTCACTCACGTGGACGTGGGCTCGGACCGCGAAGTTCCAGGCATCACTGGCCTGGCCCATATGTTCGAGCACATAGCATTCAAGGGGACCGACAAAATCGGCACCAACAACTATCCCCAGGAAAAAGTGGCATTGGAGAAAGTGGAGCAAACCTACCAGGCCTACGACCATGAGCGCCGCAAGGAAACCGGCCGGGACGACAAGAAAGTGGCGGAACTGGAGAAGGCGTGGAAAGACGCTATGGCCGCGGCACAGCAATACGTGGTCGAGAATCAGTTTGGCGAAATTGTGGAGCAAAACGGTGGAACCGGTCTGAACGCGTTTACTGACAACGAAGAAACCGGGTATCACTACTCTCTTCCTTCGAATCAGGTTGAGCTTTGGGCCTATCTGGAATCGGAGCGTTTTCTGCACCCCGTGCTGCGAGAGTTCTACAAAGAGCGGGAAGTAGTCCACGAGGAACGGCGCCTGGGAGAGAGCGATCCTTTCGGACGGCTCTTCGAACAGTTCATGGCGACCGCTTACGTGGCGCACCCTTATGGGCAGCCGGTCGTGGTTGGCCTTCGGATCTGGAATCTTTTTCCATGACCGACGCCCAGGCCTACTACAAGAAATACTACGTGCCCGCGGACATGATCGTTACGCTGGTGGGCGACGTAAAGACGAGCGAAGTGATGCCCGTCATCGTGAAGTACTTCGGGCGGCTGCCGGCGGGTCCGAAGCCGGATCCGCTGCGCACCGTGGAACCGCCGCAGAATGCCGAGAGGATCGTAATTCTGCACGAGACTTCGCAGCCTATCTTTATCGAGGGCTACCACAAGCCCAGCGCCCGCGACAAAGACGATGCTGTCTACGACGCGCTCCAGGATCTGATGTCCAATGGCCGCACTTCCCGGTTGTACCGGTCGCTGGTGCGCGACAAGAAGATTGCGGCACAGTCTGGAGGATTCAACGGATTTCCGGGCTCGAAATATCCCAACATGTTCGTGTTCTATGCCATCTCCACGCCTGGGCACACTCCGGACGAGACGCGCGATGCCATTCACACGGAAATTGAGCGGGTGCGAAACCAGGACATCAGCGACGACGAATTGAAGATGATCAAGACCCGTGCCAAGGCGGACCTTTTGCGCCGTTTAGGTGACAATCAGGGCCTCGCCTTTCAGTTGGGGACCGCCCAGTCGCTCTATGGAGACTGGCGCGAACTCTTCCGCCACGTGGACGCAATCGACAAAGTGAGCAAGGCCGACATTCGCCGCGTGGCCAATGCGACTTTTGTGGAATCCGACCGGACCGTCGGCATGATCGAATCCACTCAACTGGCCAACGCGCCCGCCGCCGGGAAGGAGGCAAAGTAATGAACCGCAGACTTCAATCCATCGCCTTGTTGGGCGCTCTTTTTCTGCTGGCTTGTGTGCCTGCTGCGCTGGGGCATGTGGAAGACTTGAAGCAGATTCAGCCGCCTGCGTTGCACGCTTTTCATCCCCAACTCCCCAAACGAATTCAACTCGCGAACGGCTTGGTGATTTTTCTTCAGGAGGATCACGAACTGCCGTTGATCCGCGGGACCGCCCGAATTCGTGGCGGCTCGCGTGAAGAACCCGCGGACAAAACCGGCTTGGTGGAAATCTACGGCCAGGTCTGGCGCACGGGCGGCACTACTCAGAAAACCGGCGACCAACTCGATGACGATCTGGAAGCGCTCGCCGCCAAGGTGGAAACCGACGGTGATACCGACTCAACCGAAGTTACATGGGATTGTCTGCGGGAGAATTTCGATGATGTCTTCACGGCATTTCTTGAAGTCCTGCGCGAGCCCGCGTTCCGGGAAGACAAGATCGTTCTGGCCAGGAACCAGATCAATACCAGCATCTCGCGCCGGAATGACAATCCCTTCGAAATCGGTTTCCGCGAGTCGGCCAAGCTCGTCTATGGTGCGGATTCGCCCTACGCCCGCGTGCCGGAATATGCGAGCGTGGCCCGCGTAACCCAGCAAGACCTGCTGAATTGGCATCACCTCTACGTGCATCCCAACAATATCATCCTGGGGATCGTCGGCGATTTCGACGGCACCGCTCTGGAAGCAAAGCTGCATCAGGCGCTTGATTCCTGGCCTAAGGGGCCCGAAGTTCCCCGCGCGCCGGGTTCGTTCCACGGGCCCAAGCCCGGGCTTTACTTCGTGGAAAAGAGCGATGTGACCGCCAGCATGGTGCAGATGGTGGATCTGGGGACGATGCGCGACAATCCGGACTACTTTGCGCTGGAGGTCTTCAACCAATTCTTCGGAGGAGGATTCAGCTCACGCCTGTTCTCCAATATTCGTTCTAAGAAGGGCCTTGCCTATGCCGTTTGGGGCGGCGTAGGAGCTGAATATGACCATCCCGGAGTGCTGCGTCTTGCGTTGGGAACGAAGAGTCACACCACTGCGGCAGCCATCGACGCGTTCAACGAAGAACTGGACGCGCTAAAGACCAACCCCAGCACGCCGGAAGAACTGGCCAAGGCAAAGCAGTCGATCCTCAACTCTTTTGTCTTCCGCTTCGATTCGAAGGAGAAGGTACTGCACGAGCGCATGTCCTACGAGTTTTACGGTTATCCGGCGGACTTTCTGGAAAAATACCGTGCTGGCATTGAGAAGGTCACCCAGCAGGACGTGGATCGTGTGGCCCAGAAGTATGTTCACAAAGATAAGCTGGCAATTCTGGTGATCGGCAAGGCGGCAGATTTTGACCGGCCTCTTTCTTCTTTCGGTCCAGTGACGACGATTGATGTTTCCATCCCGCCAGCGGCAGGAACGAAGTAGCGGGAGGAGAGGAAAACAGAGGGCGGTGATCTCGGGCATCCCCAGCCCCGGGATGACCTCAATGAAATAACGCCGTTCTTCCGAATTGCAGTTCGACAGGCAACGGGGAAGAAAAGAATGTGGCAGTGGCTCGGTTCGAAGAGTCACTGCCCCAGCAATCGTTATACTCTGGACCTCAGAAAGTGTATTTGAGGGCGAATTCCAGCTGCCGGTTGTTGGTTGCGGTGTTGGTGATGGCGGCGGCTCCGGGAAAGTCCACGCCAATGTAGCCGCCGGAACCGCCTCCGGGCAGCCCGAAGTTCGGGTGATTGAACAGGTTGAAAAATTCGGAGCGGAATTCCACCTGCTGCGATTCGCGTATCTTAAAGTTCTTCTGCAGAACGAAATCAAAATCCACCAGATCCGGGCCGCGAAGATTTCCGATCCGCGATGTCCCGTAAGCGTGTGCCGACTGCTGGCCCGGGGCCAGAGGCGGCGTTACAAAGGCAGCCTGGTTGAACCAGCAATCCAGGGTCTGATGGCCGGGGTTCGAGCAGCCCCAGTCCGAGCCCTGCGCGGCCACGTTAAACGAAAAATCGTAGGGGTTGGCAATCTGATTGGGCCGGGGACTTTGGGTTCCTGTGTTCGTCAGATCGGTCGACAACTGCCCCGTCAGCGCTTCGCCGCTCTGCGCCGTGGTGATGCCGGCAACCTCCCATCCGCCCAGGAATGCGTCCGCCACTCCACTCATGCCGCTGAGGAAGTGCCGGCCGTGGCCGACGGGAAGATCGTAGAGATAGCTCAGGGTGAAGCGGTGACGCAGGTCGGGTTCAACCGGACCGTGCTCCAAGTCGGCACGGTAGGAGTTCTGAATGAAGCCGCCGACGTTGCCATCGGCGTTACCCAGGTTCCTGGCGAAGGTGTAAGCGGCCAGAAAATTTAATCCGTTGGCGAAGCGTTTGTTGAGCGATGCCTGGAACGAGTTGTAGAACATCTCCAACTGGGGATAATCCAGGGGCAGAATCTGCGTCATGTTGGGTTGCTGGGCAAAGTACCGCCGCCCGTAATTGCCGTCCTGGGGAAGGCAATTACTCGGATCGGGTCCGCAGAAATTCGTGTCCAGTGGTTGAGCCGGCTGGTTCAAGTCGCTGGCCTCGTGATTCCACAGGTCATAGGCTCGGGTGCCGACATAACCAACCTGGGCTACCCAGTTCTGCGCGAACTGATGCTGCAGGGTAAGGTTCCACTCCAGAATGCGGGGAATGATGCGCGTGGGCCCGGTGGTTTTCACCGGCCCCAGTATGTTGGTTGCGGAGCCGACGGGAAGCGCGGCCGGGAATCCGTTGGAGATGAGCTGTTGAGTTTCCGGCGCGGCTCCCGGATTGTACATGTTGGCCCAGAACGCCAACTGCGGCGGGTTCAAGCCCAGATCATCAAAGATGTTGCCCTCGGCCGAGTAAAACATACCGAAGGCGCTGTGCACGACCGTGTTTCGCGGCAGCGACCAGGCGAAGCCAACGCGCGGCCCCCAATCCTTCTTGTCGAACTGCACGCCGGCGTGCGGCACGGCGCCCGGGCCGTAGGAGGTAATCACGACGCCCTTATTGAAATCAAAGTTCCCCACTCGTCCATTCGCCGGGGCCGAGATTTCATAGCGCAGGCCGAGATTCAACGTGAACTTGGAGTTAACGTGGTAGTCATCCTGCACGAACTCGGCCAGGTCCCAATAGCGTGTGGGATAAATTCCGGCAAGAAAATCCTGCTCGGTGAAAACCGGAAGTCCGAGCAGGAGATCGGCCAGACCGTTGCCCCCGTTCGCGGTGGTCAGATCGGTCGTGTACGATCCGCCGAACTGGAACCAGCCCCGCGGACTCGACAGCTGGAAAAAATTCCGCTGCTGGCGGCGGAAGTCAACGCCGAACTTCAGAGAGTGTTTTCCGCGCATCCAGGTTGTGGTATCCGCAAGCTGAAAGATGTTCTCGAAAACGTGTTCGGGAAGCCACTGCGAGTCTCCCAGTGAAGTGAACCCGGCGACATCAATATTGGAGAGTCCGCTCGAGTTGGGAAAGCCCGGACGATTGGCGTTGGGAATGCCGAGCGTGGTGGAGATGTTCTTGCCGAAATCGAACGGCAAGGCATTCACGGCATAGCGGAAGTAGCCGCCATGCAGATCGTTCAGCAACTGCGCCGAGAAGGTGTGAGTGTAGCCCAGTCCCAAGTGCTGGGAGCGGGAATTGCTGACGCTGGGACAGCAATCCGAGCCACCCCACGGAACGCCGAGAGGTCCCGGTTGCTGGCTGCGCACATCGCCGAAGCTGTAGGAGGCAAAAATCTGGTCGGCCTCGCGGAAACGATGGTCCACTCGGACGTCGAAGGAATCCTGATCGTTGATGTTGTTTTGATTGGCGAGATAGTTGTTGGCGAGTGAAGTCGGATCCGTGGCCGCCGGGTAAAAATTGGCGACGTTCGAGCCAACTGGGTTGGTACATCCCCCGCCCGTCGCGCTCAACCCAGTCGATCCCACGCAGGGAGGGATCTGGTTGGGCTGACCGTTGTATTGGATTGGTTGTCGCAGCGAAACTGCGTTCCCGTTGGCGCAGGTGTAGTCAGAGGTAGTGTACGGGTCGAAGATGGCCCCGGTGTCGAAATGAGGATCTGTGGACGGGGCAGGCTGGCCGGGCAGATCGCAAGGCGAGAAACTTGTTCCCGTCAGCCGATCCGCGAAATTCCCACCCTGTTCCGCCGGTACAGGCACCGTCGAAATGAACGGGTCGCTTTCGCGCTGCCGCGAGCCCTGGTAGTCGGCGAAGATAAAGGTCTTGTTCTTCTTGATCGGCCCGCCCAGGAATGCGCCAAACTGATTCCGCTTATAAGGTTGCTGTCCTACGTTGAAGTAGTTCACTGCATCGAGTTTGTCGTTACGAATGAATTCATAGGCTCCGCCATGCATCCGATTTGAGCCGGATTTCAGAACGACGTTGACGGCCGCGCCGCCGCGCCCAAACTCGGCGCTCATCGAGTTTTCTTCGGTGCGGAACTCTTCAATGGCATCAGGCGGGGGAAGAACGACAACGCCGCCCAGGCCGAATTCGTTGTTGTCTACGCCGTTGAGCAGGAAGTTGTTGTTGGAGACGCGGAGTCCGTTCACCGAGACGGCCTCGTCCGCGCGCTCGTTCTCAAAAACCCCGCCGCTGGCATTCGATCCAGTCTCGCCGCCGTTCGCTCCCGGTCCCAGATATGCCAGTTGAATGAAGTCCCGACCATTCAGCGGTAGTTCAGAAATCCGCCTTTCGGTTTCAATCGTGCCCAGGGAAGACGCCTCGGTTTGCAGCAGAGGAGGGGCTGAGGTTACTTCCACTGTCTCTTCCGTGGAACCTACTTTCAAAACCAGATCCACCCGCACCGATTGGTTGACGCCTACTTCCACATCCTCCTGAACGGTTTTCCGGAATCCTTTCTTTTCCGCGCTGACGGAGTAGGTTCCGATGCGCAGCAAGTTGGCGGTGAAGGTGCCCTCGCTGTTAGTGGTCACTTTAGTGGGCTGATTGGCGCCGACGTTGGTGACGGTGACCTCAGCGCCGGCGATGCGCGCGCCGGCCTGATCGGTGACGCTGCCGACAATCGCGCCGCGGTCCACCTGCGCGTAGCCGGAAGAAACGAGGGACAAGAATAATGCCAAGCAGAAACACAACAAGACAGCAGGCACATCGCGGCGGAGAAACATATGCGCCTCCCTGGGTGTGGAGTTGAAATGTCTGAGCTTGTACTGAACAGTAGTGTTAAGAAACGGTATCGCTCTCATTTGTTATACTGGGGCCGCTTGGAATGTCAAGCCCCGCAAGCCCTTTCACCGCACCCGCGCGGGTATGACAGGCGACAGGCGGCACCTGCCGTAGCTTGTTGACCATAGCAACACTGCAGTCCAACGGAGAAAAGCGCGTATGAAAGCTCCTCTGCTTTGGCTGTTCCTGCTGTTGTCGGCTCCGGTTCTAATTTGCGGACAGGCGCAACGACTGGAGCAACTGCAAAACAAGACCATTCTCGTATTCACGCCGCATCCTGATGACGATGTGTTCGGCGCGGGCGGTACGATCGCGCTGCTCAACCGCAATCACAACAAGGTCTACATCGTCATCTACACCAACGACGACAAGGGATCCTACGATCCCGACATGAACTCGCAGCGTCTGGCTCGCATCCGGCGGGATGAGGAAGAGGTGTCCGAGGGACTGCTCGGCACGCCCGAGGAAAACCTTCAGTGGATGGGATATGACGACGGCATGCTGGAATACGCGCCGCAACCCAAGCTGACGGAAGAGGCCACTGCCATTATCCGGCGCGTTCGTCCTGACATCCTGCTGAGCGTGGATCCGGGCGAGTGGTACGAGCGCTGGCATAAGACCGACCATCGTATGGCGGCATTCAATACGATTGACGCCGTGCGCGCCGCCGAATTCTGGCTGTATTTTCCCAATCAGAAGCTGGAGCAGGGACTGCAGCCATACACGGTTCCCGAGATGTATTTCTTCTACCCGTCGCCGCAGGAGGCGAATTATTACGTCAACATTGACAGCGTCGCGGAGTTGAAGTTCGACGCTGCCGCTAAACAGGTCAGCCAGTTCGATCCGGCGATGGAGAAATACCGTCCTGACTGGACCCCGGCTGATCTGGAGAAGGCCAGGAAGATGATGCGCGAGGAGCAACCGAAAAAAGACGGTCACTATGTGGAGGCGTTTCGCTACGCCACCGGATTCGTGCAGTACTAAACCGCATTCTTGAGGAGAACTTATGTCGGAACTCGCATTACTGGGTGGTCGCAAGGCGAAGCACAAGCCGTTTCCGGTATGGCCGATGTATGACGAGAAAGAGCGGCACGCGCTTGAGGAAGTTCTGGAAAGCCGCGTGTGGTGGCGTACTCCGGGCACCAGAACGCTGGAGTTCGAAAAGGCCTTTGCCGCCTATCACGGCGCGCGCCACGGAATCGCTGTCACCAACGGTACAGCCGCGCTCGAAGTGACCATGGCGGCGCTGGGCATTAACCACGGCGACGAGGTCATCGTTCCCAACTTCACTTTTGTGGCCACGGCCAGCGCGGTTCTATTCGCGAATGCCCTGCCCGTGCTGGTGGATGTTGATCCGGAAACCCACTGCATTGATCCTGCGCTGGCGGAAGCGGCGATCACTCCCCGGACCAAGGCCATTATTGCTGTGCACATGGGCGGGCATCCCGCCGATCTGGACCGTTTGCAGGAAATGTGCAGGCGGAATGGGATATACCTGGTCGAAGACTCGGCTCACGCTCACGCCAGCGAATGGAAGGGACGAAAAATCGGCACGTTCGGCATGGCCGGAACCTTCAGTTTTCAGGCGAGCAAGTTGATGACGGCGGGCGAAGGCGGGATGATCATTTCGAACGATGACGCCTTCGAGGTCCAGGCCCGCTCGGTCCATGACTGCGGACGTATGCCCGGAGAGTGGTTCTACAGCCACTTCATCTACGGCTCCAATTGCCGTCTCAGCGAATGGCAAGGCGCGGTGCTCATGGTGCAATTGAGCCGGTTGGAGGAGCAGACTCGCCATCGCCACCGCAATGGCCGCCTGCTCGACCAACTGCTGGGCGAAATTCCTGGGATCACTCCCCAGAAGTGCGATGCGCGCTGCACCCGCAACGGCCAGTACGCTTACATTTTCCACGTCGACAAAAAGCAGTTCGCCGGAATCTCGACCGAGAACTTCATCGCGGCTTTGAACGCCGAGGGCATCCCCACGCAGGCCAGCTATCCGCCGTTGCACGAACTCGATTGCTTCCGCAATGGCGAATATCGTAAGTGTCTGAGCGGCGCCCAGGCGGCGGAGAAGCACGCGTTCCTCGAGCAATCGTTTCCGCATACGCAGCGGGCGGCCTGGGAGACAGTCTGGATTCCGCAGTTCGCCCTGCTCGGCGACGAAGGTGACATGCGCGAAATCTCCGCGGCCATCAGCAAGATCCAGAAAAACGCGGCCGAGATTGCGGCCAACGCATCGCAAGCCACGGCAGAGAAGGTTGCACGCTGAATCGGACGGTGCTGGGGGGCCGTGCCCTCTGGCAGTCCGTGGCGCAAGTGAGATTCGTATCAGGGCACTCCTTCAGGGCGTGGTGCAAGTGTGCTGTGATCAACGCGCCTTCGGGCGCTGCATTTCGGAATTCCGGTGTCACCACAGGTTGCCAGCCCGAGCTTTCTTGAGATACAGGCTAATGCAATGATCGAGTCATGAGAGGCGAAGCTATGAACAGTTCTGATTTGTGGAGTCGTCGTTGCAGGTTGCCGCTGGCTGGTTTGCTGGCGATTTTGTTCTTCATGCCAGGGCTGTCGTTAGGCCAGGGACCAAGACGCGTGCCGGATCATGTTCCTCCGAAACGTTCTTCGCAGATTCGGGACGGGTTCGGCATCAACTCCGATTTTCCGCGCGACCCCTCTCTGCCCTGGAACCGCTGGTGGTGGACCCGTATGTTCGACGCGGGATTCAAGTGGATTCGCATCGGCCAGTATGAGAACAGTTCCGACCGCACCAGTTGGGATTGGATCGAGCAGAAGCGCGGAGTGATGGCCAGTTCTCCGGAACTGGAAGATTACGTGGACTCGCTGGCCGACAACGGAATCAACATGCAGGTGCAGTTGCTCTATGGCAACGAGATGTACACCTCAATCAGTGGCAAGTTGCCCGACGTGAGCACGCCCGAGCCCGGGTCTTTTCATAATGATGACCGCAGTCTGTACTCCGTGTTCTGGCCGCCCAAAACGCCTGAGCAGATTGCCGCCTTCAACCGCTACGTGGAGTGGATGGTGAAGCATTTTCACGACCGCATTCACTATTGGGCGCTGTGGAACGAGCAGGACATCGGGTATTGGAATCCGTGGGCCAATGCCGAAGAATACGGCAGGTTGCTCGCTCCGTTTATCCAGACTGTGCATCAGGCCGATCCGCAGGCGAAAGTCATTTACGGTGGCCAGGCGGATCCCACGCGGGAGTTCACTCAGAAAGCGCTGGATGAGTGCAAGTGCGCTTCAGGAGTGGACGTCTATGCCTATCACACTTATCCCGGCTACGGGCAGAACATGAATCCCGAGACCATGGACTACGGCGCTTATCTGACCGAATCGCCCCGCGCGTTGCGCGACCTGGTAACGCATTATCCGGGGATCAAGCCTGACATTCCGTTCTTCGATGATGAATTCAACTCGATCCCTTCGTGGATCGGTTCGGATGAATCGGTGCAGGCCAAATATCTGCCGCGGGGACTCATCTACAACCACGCCGCCGGCGTGAAGACTTTTGTCTGGCTGCTGACCGCAGGCACCGACGGCAATGAGTATGACGATTTTGGCATCATTCACGGCCTCACCAATCACGACTACGATTTCACGCCGCGGCCCGTATTCTATGCGCTGCAAAACACAAATGCGCTCTTCGCGGACACGAAGTTCGATCCTGCGATCGAGATCGTGAGCCCGGACTTGCCCGCGCTGCGCCGCCAAACCGAGTTCCCGTTCATGAGCTACGGTTTCCGCTCCGATCATGGGAAGGCCATCGTGGCCTATTGGCTCGCGGCTCACAGCCTTCCGGGGGATTCCTTCCCGCCGCTGTATGCCACGTTGTCTCTGAAGAACACGGGGATCACGCATCCGGTGCTGGTGGATGTGATTTCCGGCGCCATCAAACCACTGCAGTGGAAGACGGGCACAACGGATACGTTGGAAGCGCTGCCGATCAAAGACAGCATCCTGGCCGTTACCGATGAGGACTATTTTGACTGGCCCGTGCTGCCGGAGGCGCCAAGCTCACTGAACCTCACACTCAGCGGCGGCACGCCGAAACTTGCCTGGCAGGTTCACGGCGGGAATCCCACTTCGATTATCGTGGAGCGGCGCACCGAGGAGGGCAACGCCCGCGGGAATTGGGAGCGGATCGCAAAACTGAACTCAGCCGCGACGGAATACTTGGACTCCAGTGCCAAGAAAGGGCAACATCTGGCTTACTGTGTACGCGCAGCCAACGCGGACGGCGAATCTGCCTACTCCAATGTGGAGCGGATCGCGGTTCCGGCGAAGCCCTGAAACGCAACCAAAGCCCCCCACCAGTTGCGCGCTACCTCGGCTTCCACGTGTTCTTAATGTGCAGGAATTTCGAACGCTTGCAGGAGTGATCGCAAATGCAGATATCCGAATTCGCACAGCGCTTTGAAAAAGTCTTCGCCACTCGGCCGCGAGTCTTTCGTGCGCCGGGCCGTGTTAATCTGATCGGCGAGCACACCGACTACAACGACGGCTTCGTTATGCCGGCGGCGGTCGCATTTTCCACTTACGTCGGAATTGCCGCACAACCCGACCGCAAGCTGCTAATCCGGTCGGAGGAGTTCGCCGGCAATTTCGATTTCGATCTCGACCAACTGCCGGCGCAGCGCACCGGAGGCTGGTGCGACTACGTGCTGGGCGTGGCCACGATTCTTCAGCAGCGAAACTGCGAGCTCAGCGGCGCGAACATGTTGGTGCACGGCGAGGTCCCGATCGGCGCCGGACTGAGTTCGTCGGCAGCGATTGAAGTAGCCTCCGCGCTGGCCTTGCTCAGCTTGGGCAAAACCCAATTGCCGCTGCCAGAAATCGCTCAGCTTTGCCGGAAGGCGGAGAACGAATTTGTCGGCGCGCGGGTCGGGATCATGGACCAGTTCGTTTCCTGTATGGGAAAAGCCGGACACGCCATCCTTCTCGACTGCCGCTCGCTCGAGACGAAATATGTTCCCATCCCTGCCGATCTCCGGCTCGTGGTCTGCAACACGATGGTGAAGCACGACCTGGCCACCGGCGCCTACAACACGCGCCGCGCCGAGTGCGAAGAGGGAGTGCGATACTTCGCGAAGTGCGATCCCACAATTCGTGCCCTGCGCGATGTCTCGCTTGAGCTTCTGGACCGGCACGCCCGCGATCTTCCCTCTACGATCTGGAAAAGATGCTGCCACGTTGTCCGCGAAAACCAGCGCACCACGGATGCCGCGTGCGCTCTCGCCGGCGGTGACCTGGGTCGAATGCGGGAATTGATGCACGAGTCGCATCGCAGCCTCCGCGATCTTTACGAGGTCAGCTGCAGCGAACTCGACCTGATGGTCGAAGCCGCCGAAGGCCTGCCCGGCTTTTGCGGCGGACGCATGACGGGCGGCGGTTTCGGCGGATGCACCGTCAACCTCGTGCGCCAGGAGAATGCTCCCCAATTCGGCACGCAGGTGGCCGAGCGCTATAAGCGGGCAACGGGAATTACTCCTCAGGTCTACACTTGCTCTGCGGAGAATGGAGTTCAGGCCCTCAGCTAGACGCCGCATCACCTCCATGTGCCACGCCCTTGATACACTACTCCGCGGTCCAGAAATGCAAGTTCATCAGCACGGGAGATGGGGATGAATCCGAAGCCCACATTGCTGGCGGAGCTGGTCGCGGAGTTCCTGGGCACATTTGTGCTCATCCTGCTTGGCATCGGCGTGGTGGCCATGATCGTGTTGTTTCCATCAAAGAATCCGGGTGAGACCATTCACGGCGGCTACACCAACCTCACCTTGGCCTGGGGACTCGCGGTGACGATGGGCATTTATGTCGCGGGCAAGGTCTCGGGAGCACATCTGAATCCGGCAGTAACCCTAGCTCTAGCGGTGTTTCGTGGGTTCTCATGGCGCAAAGTGCTGCCCTACTCGATCGCTCAGACCGCGGGAGCATTTGTGGCCGCCGCTCTTGTCTTTTGGAATTATCTGCCCGCGTTTCGGCAGGTTGATCCTCAACTGGAACATACGGCCGGCGTGTTCACAACCTTTCCTGCTTTCCCCGGTTTGCCGCAGGCCGGCTTTCTGGATCAGATGATCGGGACCGGATTGCTGGTGCTGCTCATCTTCGCCATTACCGACGAATTCAATGCTCCGCCGGGAGCAAATCTTGCGCCGGTGCTGATCGGATTGGTTGTGGTCGCGATCGGCATGAGTTTTGGCGGGATGCACGGGTATCCGATCAATCCTGCGCGCGACTTCGGCCCGCGGCTATTTGCGGCGTTGGCCGGGTTTCGCAACAACGGGCTGACCGATGGAACGCGTGTGTGGTGGATTCCCGTGGTCGCCCCGCTGCTGGGAGGCGTGACTGGCGCAGCGATTTATGACTTCGGCATCCGGTGGTTCCTGCGGCCGTCGTAGCGCATTCGTTAGTGGCAGAGCGGCACAAACTGGGGCACGACTTTATCAGAATCGGGAAGGGCACGAGTTTAATCGTGCCGTAAGCGGTTAGGAGAAACTCGGGCTTCACAGTTTGCTGAAAAACTCACGATTCGCATCAGGGCATTGCTCCAGCGATGCCGTAAAGTGCCGTAGAATCAGCCCCGGCTTCAGCCGCTGCGGGATGTCATCGCCAAGGAAACGAGTTTTTCAGCAGACTGTTCTAGCCCATGGGGTGCCGATCGCGCATATTGGCCGCGAGGAGAAGACGTGCGATACGTTTTAGCGCTGGATCAGGGCACAACCAGTTCACGCGCCCTGTTGTTTGATAAGCAGGGAACCGTTTGCTCGACTGCTCAACGCGAATTTGATCAGATCTTTCCTCGGCCGGGCTGGGTCGAACATGATCCGGAGCAGATTGCTTCGTCCCAAATCGCGGTGGCCCGGCAAGCCTTGGCCCAAGCCGGAGCGCGGCCGGGCGATGTGGCCGCGATCGGCATTGCCAATCAGCGCGAGACCACGATTCTGTGGAATCGCGAGACCGGCAAGCCGGTCCACAACGCGATTGTATGGCAGGATCGCCGCACCGCCGATTTCTGCGAGCGGTTGCGAGGCGAGGGGCACGGCGCGCTGATTCAGCAGCGCACCGGCCTGCTCATTGATCCCTATTTTTCGGCCAGCAAGATTTCCTGGATTCTGGAGAACGTTCCGGGCGCGCGGAGCCTCGCCGGAGCGGGCAAGCTTGCCTTCGGCACAGTGGATAGCTGGCTGGTCTGGAAATTGACTGGTGGCCGTGTTCACGCCACCGATGCCAGTAACGCCTCGCGGACCATGCTGTTCAACATTCACACCGGTGACTGGGATGGTGAACTGCTGAGCTTGTTCCGAGTTCCGCGCTCATTGATGCCGGCAGTGCGTTCTTCCAGTGAAATCTATGGTGAGGTCAGCGCCCCGGGACTAGAGCGGATTCCACTCGCAGGCATCGCCGGAGATCAGCAGGCGGCTCTGTTTGGCCAGCGATGCACTCAGCCCGGCCTGACTAAGAATACCTACGGCACCGGCTGTTTCATGCTGCAGAACACGGGGCGGCGCGCGGTACCGTCATCGAACCGGCTGGTTACGACTGTGGCCTGGAAGATCGGCGATGCCACCGAGTACGCGCTCGAGGGCAGTGTGTTTGTTGGCGGCGCCGTGGTGCAATGGTTGCGCGACGGCCTGGGTCTGATTCGCAAATCAGAAGACGTAGAAGCACTGGCAAGTTCCGTGACGGACAACGGTGGAGTGTACTTCGTGCCCGCCTTCGTGGGATTGGGCGCCCCGCATTGGGATTCATATGCGCGAGGCTCGATTTTCGGGCTCACGCGCGGCACGACCGCCGGTCATTTGGCGCGCGCTGCGGTCGAGAGCATCGCCTATCAGGTCGCCGATTTGCTGGATGCGATGCGTCGTGACTCCGGCGACGCCGTGCAGGAATTGCGCGTGGATGGCGGTGCCGCTGCCAATGACAGCCTCATGCAATTTCAGGCCGATATTCTCGGCGTCCCCGTCGTTCGTCCGGCCGTAACCGAAACGACTGCCATGGGTGCGGCGTATCTGGCCGGACTCGCAGTTGGGTTCTGGGGAAGTGACATGGACACGGCGGCAGCTGGAAAAGATCGCCGCTTTGGACCGCGCATGCCAGCATCCGAAGCCCGGTCGCTGCGCGACCGTTGGAGCGAAGCGGTTTCGCGATCCAAAAGTTGGGAAGCGGTCGATTGAACTGTCGTCGATCTGAATCGAGAGAAAGGCTCATGTGGCGACAGCCGCCCTCGGCTGTCCGGTCGGGCGCAGCCCGACCTGATCAGAAGGCCTAGGGTTCATACCAGAACACAGCACCCCGGGTGATCGGCGGCAGCGTGAAGCTGAGCGCATCTCCGTGGCGCGTCCCCTTAACCGTTTGGATTTCACCGAGGAAGGAAAGGAAGAAGCCCTTGCCTTCAGCCTTGGAAGTGACGCTCACCTCTACTCCGCTTTGCGGCATTGCAATTGGATTGGACCCTCCGCGCAGGTCGGCGAAGTTGGCGAAGAAACAGTTGATGTGGCCATCCGAGGTGCGCGCGATGGATGTTGCCACTTCCGGCCTTGATCCGCACCGCAGTGGAACCTTGCAGGCTGTCGAAGAATGCTCGCTCGGAATCCGGCGCCGCGCCGTCGAAGTCTTTCTCCAGCGCCGCGTTGTAGGCCTTGCCGGGGCAAGCTGGGAAGCGGACCACGTTCTCTGACTTGCCGATTCCCGTAGCGTCAACTCCGGTGATCACGAGTCTCTTCCCCGATCCCGCGAAACTCTTCAACCAATTCTTTTCGCTGTCTCCGAGAGCGCGAACGTCGGGCAGAACCAGCGTTTGGCCCTTGAAATCTGCCAGCGTCCGCGGAGTCACGATCTGAAACTCGAGATGCTTCTGCATCAGCAGAATCAAAATTCCGCGGTAGGAAGCAATGAATTCATCGGCGCCAAAGTTCCGCGTGGCGGGAGAGAAATAAACGCCGATAGGATCGATTGGCGTGCGCGGCAGGTAGAACGTCTTCTCATGCGCCTCGATCCAGGAGAAGATTGTCTTTCGCGTCGCCAAATCGTTCGACCCGGCCATGGAGTGTCCCGGTGCGTCCCAAAAATTCGCGCCCGCCATGACTTGCGACATAGCCAGGTTCATCATAGATTCGCGAATCATGGCTGCGCTCCCAGCCACTTTCTTGTCGCCGTCCCAGGAATAATTCAGAATCCAGGTCGCCTTCCCTTGCGCGAAGGCGCGAAAAGAATGCATGCCCACCTGGTAGCGGAACCAGTCGAGCGGCGTGCGCGCGGAAGCCATGTGGTTGCCGTTGCCAAACTCGTACTCGTGAGCAATCGCATCCACCACTCCATAGAGGCTGTAAACGTCGGATCCAACCCGCACCGCTTCTTCTTCGATTCCGGGATAAATTTCAGGAATGGTTTTGATCTTCGGGTTAACGGACTTGGCCGCCTGATCAATCTCACGCAGGAAATCCGTGATGGCCTGAATGCGGAACTCGACCCACTTGCGAAACGCCGGATCGGAAAAATCCCCCAGCTTCAAATCGTGTCTCGCATCGAGGCCGGTCTGCTGCTTGAAAGCTGCGACGGTGTAGTCATCGAAGCTGGCCCACGTATCTTCCCAGCCGTCGAAGTGGGTCATCCAGTACGGGATATCAATGTAGATGCCGTCAATTCCAGTCGCGGCGATCTGCCGCACCCGCTCCATATAAGTTTTGCGCCACTCGGTCGCGAAAGGACTCACCCAGACATCCTCGTCTCCGGGCCTGATCCAGAAGGCCGAGCCACCGCCGAAAATCGCGGGCTTGCCGGCAATGTTGCGCTGCAGCCAATCAGGATGATCCTTGGCCAATGTGTGCGGTGTCTGATCGGCATGCGCGGTAATGCACTCGGTTCCGGCAATGTAAACGAACGCATGGTTGCCAACACGATGCGCTTCTGTGGCAACGTCGCGGATCGCTTTCAACTTTTCTTCCGGTTGAAGAAAGCTCTCGTAGCGCCCGGGAATATCGTTATCCACTTCAATCCCGAAGACATCGCTGGCTTGGGCCTTGCTCACGATCTGCGCAGCATCGCCGCCCCTAAGCCCGTAAGCCCCGATGCGAACGTAGTTCGTCCAGTCCTGGTTCGTCCACTCCTGCTCGTGGGAAGCCGGTGCGGCCAGCAACCCCGCAGCTAACACCAATAAAAGGAAGATTGCGAGAAGGTACGTTCGATTCATTGCAGATGTCCCCTGCATGTTCAGCCTCCCGGGACCGGGTAACATGATGGAAGAGCCTGATCTCGCGCGAGCGAGACCAGGCATGTGAAACGGCATTGATCAGAACTGATAACGCGCTCCGAATTGCATTCTGCGGAAGTTGTTGGTGGTGGAGGTGACAGTGCCGAAAGTGCCGTCCAACGATCCCGTATCCGGGAAGGCGAAACGCTGGTGGTTGAAGGCGTTGAACACTTCGGCGCGTATCTGGAGTATCTGGCCTTCGCGGATCTTGAAGTCTTTGGACAGCGAGCTATCGATATTGCGGATTCCGTCGCCGCGTACGTTGGAAAAATGCCGCGGCGCATCGCCGGGAATGTTGTCGCCGGGATCGCCAAAACAATTCTGGTTCAGGTAGGTGAGATTCCCCTGCGACGCGGCCACCTGATGATAACCCATGCCGGTCGTAAATTGGGAGCAGAGTATCTCCGGCCGGGGATTGCCATCTTGCAACAGTCCCGCAGCGTTGTAAACGGCGATTGGTGAACCGGACTGCAGAGTCACTACGCCGTTAAGCGACCAGCCACCGACGATACCGTCCAGCACACCGTTCATTCCCTTCCCGATCCAGCGTCCCCTGCCGAAAGGCAGATCGAGAATGATGGCTGCCGTCAAGCGGTGCGGTGTATCATTCGCGCTGATCCCATGCTCCACCGCGAGATTGTCGAGCACCTGCGGGTTATCGAGCCAGAGGTTGCCCAGCCAGGCGTTGCGCCCGGATGAAGAGTCATCCGTAGACTTGGAGAAAGTATAGTTGCCCTCGAAGCTGATGTAATGGCTCGCCCTTTTCTGGAAGCGAATCTGCAGTGAGTGGTACCAGGAGTTGGCATTCAGCGTGGGCAACCCCTCGAATGCGCCATCAAACTGCGGGAAGGGCTCCAGCAAGTTGGCCTGCGGAATCGTGGCATCGACGTAACGAGAGTCCGTCACATCAGACGCATTGTAGATTGGGTTCGAAGGACACCACGAACCGGTCAGTGCCGCGCCCGTGGTGAAGAAGCACTGGAACGGGTTGGGTACTTCCGTATTGAGATAATCCGTCACCCAAGTCGGGTCAAAGTTGGGGCCCGGCGGGTTGATGGCCGGGTTGTTGGCTGCGGCCACGAACTGCGCCCGCATCGAAGAGGCAATGAAGTTGCGGTCACGCGTGCTAATGCCTCCCGCGCCGGCCCAGGGCAGGTGTGTGCTGCGGCTGGCCGAGTAGTCAACGCCAATTACGATCTGTCCCGGCAGCAGGTGCTGAATGCCCAGGTTCCACTGGTAAATCTCGGCATTGCGCGCTACTCCCGTGTCGAGATCACTGGCGTTGCTGAAGCCCCACTGCGCCAGCTTGCCGTACGTGCTTCCCTGCGGCAGTGCCAGGCCCGCCGGAAATGGGCTGTTACAGTTGGGCTGTGTGGGGGAAGGTCCGAGACACGCGTATTGGTGCGCGTAAGCATCTTTGGTGAAATACATCTGGGCCGTCTTTGAGTACGGCGGGCCGGCATATTGGAAGTTGGTGGCTACGTTCATGCCGTAGAAAACGCCCGCGCCGCCTCGTAACACGGTGTTGGAAGCGAGTTGATAGGCGAAGCCAAAACGCGGAGCGAAATTGTTGCGGTCTACCGTCGCGTTGCGGTGGCCGGAAGTCGGAAATATCGTCGTCCCAAGGACCTCGCCAATCTGTCCAAACTGGGGAAACACCCCCGACTCGTCCCGGGCGAACGGAATGTTGATTCCCGTGTCTCCCTTGAAATCGCTGAACGTGAGCCGGTTGTAGCGCTCGGAATAGGGCGTGCTCCACTCATAGCGCAAGCCCAGATTGAGTGTCAGCCTGGGCGTAACCTTCCAGTCATCTTGCGCGTAAAAAGCGGTTTCTTTCGAAAGGTCCGCAACCGCGGGAACCAGGTGAATCGAAGCGCTTAAAGGATAGCCTGTCAGGATCGTGGCATACGGGTTTCCTTCGCCGTTGGCGCCAAATGTTGGATCGTTCGGATCCTCTGTGGTCATCTGGCGGGAGAAATTGAAGATGCCGGTGGGATTGTCGGGTTGCCAGAAATTGTTGTAAAAGACGCGCTGCTCGCCACCGAATTTGATGGAATGGCTTCCTTTTACCCACTGCAGCGCAGACGAATAGCTGAACAGGGTGTGGGCAAAGTGAGTATCCACGCAGCACTCGGTAAAGAGCGACGTGAAACCACCATCGACCCCGATGGTGATCATGCGGTTCAGCCCGTTGGCGGCAAGGACCGGCGAAAGGCCGACCGAACTGATTGTTGGGTAGTTGTTGCTTATGCCGGGGGCATGCACTCGGTCGACGCTGAAGCGGCTGGTCCAGAGTATGGTCGGCGTGATAGCCCAGTCGTACTCTGCGCCACCGTTCTGAACGTTCGTCAGGAAAATTGTGCCATCATTGTCGCCGAGGACGGTGGGCGCACTGTATAGGTCGTGATGACGACTGTAGCGTCCCCCGATCTTGTGTTTGGATGTGATCTGATGATCCAGCTTGACGTCGAACTGCCAAGCGGGGTCGATGTTCAAAATGGTTTCACGAAAGTTGGGCGATGGATAGACCGCCCCCTGGATATTGGGTTCCGGATAGAGCTTGAGAATCGCCTGGCCGATCGGGTCGATCTTGCTCGCAGGAATTTTGTCGAGTACCGTCACGCCGTTGACCACATCGGAAAATCGGTTGAAGGGGCAAGCAGTAGCAGATCCCTGGTTTCCCGCGCACGGGTCGTAGATGCCGGCGCTGTTGGCCGGATCTGCCGAGAAGTCGCCGCCACGCTCCGCATCAGTGGGGACGATCGCTTCCAGGGGCTGGGGGTCCTGCTCACGTACCTTTTCGAAATCGACAAAAAAGAATGTCTTGTTCTTCTTGATCGGGCCGCCCAGGGAGAACCCGTACTGATCACGGACGTGGTCGGGCTTTTCGCCGGTGTTGAAGAAGTCGCGGGCATCAGTCGCCGATCGCTGTCCGTACCACCAGCCACTGCCGTGAAACTGGTTCCCACCCTCTTTCAGCACCATGTTCACGATGGTGCCGCCGTTGTTGCCAAACTCGGCGGAAAAGCTGTTGTTCTGGACCTTAAACTCCTGCGTGATCTCGACCGACGGCTGGTAGTACACGTTGGAGTTGCCCCCCTCGCCTTGCTCCGGCGCGCTGATGGGGCTGCCGTC
This sequence comes from Candidatus Sulfotelmatobacter sp., assembly GCA_052326105.1. GTDB lineage: Bacteria > Acidobacteriota > Terriglobia > Terriglobales > Acidobacteriaceae > Sulfotelmatobacter. The sequence goes on from JBKQRC010000092.1 coordinate 99,259, forward strand.
GAGCGTTATTTGTGCGGTCGCGTTGCGCTGGCCGTTGGAGACAAAGTTGGTTCCGGCTGGATAATTGTCGTTGATCCCGGAACCGGTCGTTTCCGTCACGCCGCCCGCCAGAAACACCAGCCCGAACATGCTGCGGCTGTAAAGCGGAATGTCGCGCACGTATTCGTTCGTTACATCCGTGCTCATGGCGGCGCTCTCCGTGTCGAGCAGGGGCGCGGCTTCCGTGACCTCCACTGTCGTGATCACGCCAAGCGGATGCAACGTGAAATCAATCGAGGTCTGCTGATCAACCTGCAGTACGACATTCTTTTCCTCGGCTGGCCGAAAGCCCGGGGCATCCACTCGGATCGTATACACGGCCGGACGGAGGCCGGTCAGGATGTACAGTCCGTGGTCATCGGTGTGCCCCTTGGTGGGAATGCCGGTCGCGTCATTCGTGATGATGACGGTGGCATTCGTCACCAGGGCGCCACTCTGATCCTTTACCACGCCGCGAATCTGCGCCTGATAGGTGGCTTGCGCAAGCGCCACGGCGGCGAGCAGGAGAAGGCTCGAGAAAAGGAGGATGAAACTCCGGACACAGTCTATGCGGTGGCCAGCGACAGGCATGGGACCTCCCCAAGCACCTTTCGTATTATTACGACTGAATACTATTACTTTCGTTTATGCGCGGAAGTCAAGACAAATCGTCTCGTGAAATAGTGTTCTCTTCTGGCTGGCGAGGAGACCGGGCAGGTCCTTGCCGCTCAATATCTTTAGGTCCATCCGGCGGCCACCCAGGCGAGCTTACGACGGCGTCCTTCTTGTTTCGGGAGCTTCCGTGTAGTCTTGTCGGTGCCGTTCTTTGTCCTAATCTCCACGAGGAAATACTGCATGTCTCGCCTTCGTACTAGCTATCGCCTTCTCGTCGTGATCATTCTTGCTCTAGCCATCACTCCGCTGCATGCGTCTTCCACGCTGCAAGCTGCAGCCGATAGCAACACTCTCACTCTCTCCAATGACGCCATCGCGGCGAACTGGTCCATCCGCGATGGGGCGTTGCGCTGGAAGAGCCTGTCCAACCGGTTTACGGGCGCGACTTTGTCTCTCAACGGCAGCGTGTTTGAACTTGTGCCGCGAGAAGGCCCGGCCCTCGGCTCGCCCGACTTCAAGACGGTTGGTTCACCCGTGCTCGAAGACCTGCCTGTTTCGGCATCCTCCCCCAAAGCGGCCGATCATTTGCCGGGCCGCCAGATTCGTGTCGAGCTCGAAGATCCTTTCGCGAATGTCCGCGTCACCTGGAAAGCAATCCTGCGTGAAGGTGCCAACTATGTTCGCCAGGAAGTGACCATCCGCGCCGGACAGCAGCCCTTCGCGCTGACGCAAGTCGTCCTCGTTGATGCAGATATTCCCGGCGCTAGTGTCTCCGGCCACGTAAAAGGATCGCCCGTCACGGCCGGAGCCGGCCCTTCCCCAATCTGGTTCTTCGGTTTCGAGCATCCGTTGTCGGACTGCCGCGTCCGCGCCGAGCGCGCAGCCTGCTGGCTTTCGCGGGAACTCCCGCTGCAGGCCGGACAAAGCGTGACCTATTCCGCTGTTTTTGGCGTGGCGCATGCCGGGCAGTTGCGCCGCGACTTCCTGAATTATGTGGAGCTCGAACGCGCCCATCCATATCGCACGTTTCTGCATTACAACTCGTGGTATGACCTTGGCTACTTCGACCGCTACAACGAGCAAGGCGCGCTCGCTGTAGTGCAGAATTTCGGCGAGCAATTGGCCAGGCAGCGCGGCGTCAAACTCGACAGTTTTCTTTTCGACGATGGCTGGGACGATCCCACCACGTTGTGGAAATTCAATCCGGGTTTCCCGGATGGCTTAACCAAGGTCGCGCAGACTGCGGCCAGTTTCGGCGCTGCGCCTGGGATCTGGCTTTCTCCCTGGGGCGGCTACGGTAAGCCCGAGGAGCAGCGTCTGGTTTCTGGCCGCGCCCAGGGATTCGAGACCAACGAAGGCGGGTTCGCGCTCTCCGGACCGAAATATTACCGCTACTTCCGCGACACCTGCCTTGACCTGATCGAAAAGTACGGCATCAGCCAGTTCAAATTTGACGGCACGGGCAACGCCAACGAGGTGATCGCGGGCAGCCAGTTCGACAGCGACTTCGATGCCGCCATTCATCTGATCGGAGAGCTGCGCGCGAAAAAGCCCGACCTGTACGTCAACCTTACGACCGGAACTTACCCGTCGCCGTTCTGGTTGCTCTACGCGGATTCGATTTGGCGCGAAGGCGACGATCATAGCTTCGCCGGTGTCGGCTCCAACCGCCAGCGCTGGATCACCTATCGCGACTCGCAGATCTATCGCTGGGTAGTCGAAGATGGTCCGCTGTTTCCGATGAACTCGCTCATGTTGCACGGGCTCATTTTCGCGCGTTATGCGGAAAGGCTCGGCAGCGATCCCGGCCACGATTTTCCTGACGAAGTTCACTCCTACTTCGGCACGGGGACGCAACTGCAGGAGATGTACATCACTCCGTCGCTGCTGTCGGCCGACGACTGGGATGTTCTAGCCGAAGCGGCAAAGTGGTCGCGCGAAAACGCAAGCACACTGAGAGACTCGCACTGGATCGGCGGCGATCCCGCGCTTCTGGAGGTTTACGGATGGGCCGCGTGGTCAACGGATTATGTGGGGCCGGATCTCCGATCCGGTCAGGACGGGTCAAAGACCCGTCCCAACACGGGCAAGGGAATCCTCACGTTGCGTAACCCGAGCGATCACCCGCAGGATTTCACGGCCAGCCTTGCGGTTCTTCTGGAACTGCCTCCTGGCTCGGCGTCGGCCTTCGTTGCGCGAAGCCCGTGGAAGAACGACAGTGCCAAGCCGGGGCTCACTATCCCCGTGCAGGGACAACACACTTTTCATCTCGAACCTTTTCAGGTGCTGACGCTGGAACTGGCGCCCACTAACTAGAGAACCAATGCGGGACAAGATGACCATGTGGGGACAGCCGCCCTCGGCTGTCCCGCCGGGCGAAGCCCGGCAGTTGCGCATGATCCCGCATCTTTAGCATCATTGCATCAACAGGAAACGCCCATGAAAGCCGCAATCCTCACTTCGCCGCGCCCAGTTGCGCAACGTCCGCTGCGAATTGCTGAGGTTGGGGATCCGCAGCTTCAGCCCGGACATGTTCTGCTGCGCGTGCATGCCTGCGGCGTCTGCCGCACTGATCTGCACATCGTCGAGGGAGAACTTCCGCCCAGGCAGCCGGGAATGATTCCCGGCCATCAGATTGTCGGCGAAGTGGTCGGGGGCGCTACGGAAGAAATCGCTCTCGGCTCGCGGGTTGGCGTTTCGTGGCTCGGGGGAACCGACGGCTCCTGTCCCTATTGCCGCCGCGGTCTCGAAAATCTCTGCGACTCGCCCACGTTCACGGGATACTCCGTCCCCGGCGGATATGCCGAGTATGCACTCGCCCGCGCCGACTTCGTTTTTCCGTTGCCCGCAGCTCTTGACGACCTTCATGCCGCGCCGCTGCTCTGTGCCGGAATTATTGGCTTCCGCAGCCTGCGCGTGGCGGGAGTGGAGCACGGCGAGCGCGTCGGACTGTTTGGGTTCGGTGCGTCGGCGCATCTGGCCATCGCAGTTTTGCGGTCATGGAACTGCGACGCATATGTTTCGACGCGCGGTGAGTCGCACCGCAAGCTGGCGGCATCGCTCGGCGCGGCCTGGGTGGGAAGTGAAACCGACAAGCCTCCGGTGGAACTCGACCGCGCCATCACCTTTGCCCCGAGCGGAGACGTCGTGATCGCCGCGCTCAGCAGCCTGCGCAAGGGCGGCGTGGTCGCGATCAACGCCATTCACCTGGACCGCATTCCGCAGTTCGATTACGACCGCCTGTTGTGGGGCGAACGGCAACTGCGAAGCGTGGCCAACATGACCCGCGCCGACGCTCGTGACTTCCTCGCGCTGACCGCGCAGATTGGATTGCGGCCGAAAGTGACCGTGTTTTCGCTGGATCAGGCGAACGAGGCATTGATCGCGGTTAAGAACGATGCAGTGGACGGCGCGGCGGTGATTGTGCCGTAAGTCGGTCAAAATGTTGCAGCTATGACAAGGACGCCCAGGATTTCCACAGTGTCCCTTAAGGAACATTACAATGTACTCGTTTGTACATACAACACAAGCCCAGTGCTTCACGCTGTCGATCCCCAACTGACATGGTTGGTCAATTGGCGGAAGATCCCGAGTTCACCCATTGAAAATTGAGAGACGCCAACAGGGGCTTTCGGGATTGGACTGTCCGGATCACCTCCATGGCGTAATCGTTATTTCGAAAAGCTACGTGGCCGGAAAAACCCGCTCGCCAGCTTTGACAAGTGTGCGATAATTCTTAGCTTCTCCCCGCGTCGTCCGCGCGCAACTCTAACACACATGCCGCGGGGCGGACGCTGGCTCCTACCTAACCTGGACACGGGTAATTTTATGAAACGTCTTCTTGTTCTAGCTCCGCTGGCCATGATTCTCAGCCTGGGCCTGACCGTTTCGACCGGTTGTGGCAGTGGGTCGTCCAACCAAACGCCGCCTCCGCCGCCTCCACCCTCCATTACCAGCTTTACCGCAAGTCCCACCACCATCACAGATGGAACAAGCGCGGCTCTGACCGCCGTCTTCGCTAACGGCACAGGCGTCATCACTCCCGGCAATCTCCCAGCCACCAGCGGCGTAGCGGTAAACGTGAGTCCCACCGCGACCACCACCTATATTCTGACCGTCACTCCTACGAGCGGGACAGCAGTGACCGCGCCGGCCATAATAACAGTAGCCTCGGCCACCGTTTCCTCGGTGACGGTGGACCTGACGAGCAGCGGCCTCGCCGTGACCAACAAGCTGCTGGGAATGAACATGGCCGTCTGGTACGACCTGGTCTCAAACCAGACCGGAATTGTGAATGGTTTGCAGGCCGCCGGCATCACCCAGGTACGCTGGCCGGGCGGATCGGATTCCGACCAATACCACTGGGAAACCAATACTCAGTGCAATGGCGGCTACGCCGATCCGAATGACACGTTTGCGAATTTCGTCAACGACATGGCCGTTCCCGCCAACCTCGATGTGGCGTTGACGGCGAATTACGGCTCGAACACCGCCTGCAACGCGGGCGGCGAACCAAGCGAAGCCGCCGCCTGGGTCACGGCCGCGCTGGCCGCCGGCATCACCCCGAGCCATATGACGGTGGGCAATGAGGAGTATGGGAGCTGGGAGTACGACAAGCACTCCACCGCGAACGACCCCACCATCTATGCCGCCGCCGTGGTGGGAACGACCGGCTACTACCAGTCGATCAAAACGGCCAGCCCGAACACGCTGGTCGGCATTGATGTGGACGCGGGGAACCCGACCACCGAATGGGACAGCACGGTGATGGCCAATGCCAAGGGGTCCTATGACTTCGTGGAGTATCACTACTATCCGGAAGCGCCGGGATCGGAAAGCGACACCTTCCTGGTGCAGCAGGCACCTCAGGAGTTGACCACGAACATCAACACCCTGAAGTCGGAACTGGCCAACTGGGGGACTCCGAACACTCCCATTTACGTGGGCGAAATCGGAGGGCCATACACCAACCCGGGCAAGCAGAGTTGGTCGATTACGCAGGGATTGTATGCCGGCCAGGTGCTGGGCGAGATGATGAACGATGGAGTCTCGCGTCTGACCTGGTGGATTGGCTTCGGCAATTGCAACGGCACGAGCGGAAACGATACTACGTCAGTCTATGGCTGGCAGAATTTCGGAGCCTACAATGTCTTCTCCGACGGATCGGACGATCCCACCTGTCCGGGCGCGGGCCCCCTCGGCACCATGTCTCCCACAGCGCGCGCGTTTCAACTGTTCAGCCAGATGGACGTCAACGGCCAGACTGTGCTGACCGCGACCGTTGTGGGCGACCAGACCGACGTGCGCGCCTACGCGGCCACCAATCCCAAGGGCACCGCCGTGTGGTTGTTCAACGACAACGAAACCCTCGCGCAGCAGGTGACAATCACGCTATCGGGCAAGAACTCGTCTTCCGGCGTGACCGTCACCACCTACGACAAGGCCACTTACGACCTGTCGGGTTCGCCGAACGGCACTCCGCCCGACCCGGTCGGAACGAGCACCTGGGCCCCGCCAAATACCACCACCATGGGCGCGCAGACTTTGCCTCTGACCCTGACTCTCACCCCCTGGAGCATGAACATGGTCATCATCCAATAACCCAAGCCGGAAGGTGCGCGCGCCGCCCCTGCGGTTGCATGCTGGATCAGGCGAACGAAACGTTGATCGCGGTGAAGAACGATGCGGTCGACGGCGCCACGGTGATTGAGCCGTAAGTTGGCAAAAACGCGGCGGTTACCGCGAGGCGCCGGGAGATTTCCACCGTGTTCCTTAAGGAACATTCTTATGTACTTATATGTACATACAATGCGATACGCATCATATAAACACCAGCCCGTGGCAAACTTACCGGAGCCGATCCGAGAGTCCCCGCTCCCATGATGGGCGTGCCTTGGCGTTTGCCCCGGTCGCCGGCTGGCAGGACGAACCGCTTGCTCCGGCCGTGCATGTGAATCCAGAGCAACAACCGGGAAGTGTTCCGCCACACTGCTGTCCTTGAACCGAGCAACTCAGGACGGAACTCGTCGCTTGGCAACGGCCACTGGGTCCTCTGTTTCCCCCATACGGGACATCGCAGTGGGTTGAGGTATCGACGATGTAGGATTTCCCGCTATTGCACACGTCGTTTTCAGCGATCGGCGTTACCGCTGGCTGCCCGACAGGACACGAGGTGGGCTTAGAAGTCGAGACATTACATCTCTCACCGCCTGGACCAACAATTCCATTCGGTACTGTCCCGACGCAGAGCCCCGTCAGCGTGCTGGGCGTCACCGCCGTACCCTTGAGAGAGACCAACTGCGGGCTGCCGGCTGCGTTGTCGGTAATCGTGACGGTGCCGCTGACGCTGCCCGCAGTGTTAGGCACAAGAGTCACATTGATGGCGCAGTTTGCTCCGGCGGCGAGCGTTGTGCCGCAAGTATTGGTCTCGGCGAAGTTCGCGCTGACCGCAATTCCGGTAATCGACAGCGGAGCCGTGCCGCTATTGGTAAGCGTGATGAGCAGGGGTTCGCTGGCCGAGCCTTCCTCCTGGTCACCAAAGGTCAGGCTACTCGCTGAGAACGACACGCCGGGTGACCCGCCGTTTCCGCACCCACTGAATGCGCAGCTCCCGAGAAGTACCAGGGCGATGATGCATAGAGTTTTGGAATTCATGTTTTCTCTCCTTTACGGTTCTTGGTGCTGGCTCGCCGACCTATCTGCCCGGCGCTTCCAGAACAGGGATGTGGTACCGGTTCGTCCGCCGCCACTGAGACGGACGTTGCGTTCCGCTAGGCTCGTAGCGAGGTGCCGGACTTTGGGTCGCGGAAGTCGCGTCCACCATGCTGTAGTCGCAACCCTCGACGCCGGGATGATTCTCGTCGCACGGGATCAGCAGGAAAGCATGCTCGTTGCCGTTAGCGTCCACGCCCGTGCCGGCGATCTCGCCACGATCATTGATGCTGTCGGGGCTTAGCAGATACAGTGCGGAGCCAGGCGGAATCAGAGTATTCAGGTCGAAGATCGCGCCGTCCTCCCACAGGAAAGCACGCGTAGGGTCTCCGTTGCTAAGACACGCGGAGAGCGAGAACGAGCCACCGACGATCTGGCCTTTCGCGTTAATATCGCCGGCGTAGCTGCATGCATCGGTGCCAACGGTTCCGAGATCAGTGATCTGCCCAACCCTTGTCCAGAGGGTCGCGTGGAACAAGGTATCTCCGGCAAGGAACGCAAAGCCGTCGACCTGGCCGGCATCGTTGATCGCATCGGCCCCTGTGATGTCGCCTCCAAGCGAGCCGCCCAGCTCCTGAATGGAACCGTGCTCCGACAGGAAGGCGCGCTGGAAGGTGTCTCCCGTCACGAATGAAGTGCCGACGACTTGACCTCGGTTATTGAGATCCGCAGCCTCGGTGCAGGTGCCACCAAGGCTGCCGACGTTCGTCATCCCTTTCTCTTTTTCCCAAATGAAGGAGCCGAGAGCTAACGGAAAGCAAACGCCCGGCTCCGTCGAACTGGTGTAGGACCATCCCATCACCTGCCCCCGCTCGTTGATGAGGGAGGCCACCGCGTCGGGTCCGCCCAAAGTGCCCAGATCCCGCATAACTCCTTCTTCCCAGAAAAACGCTCGCACCTGGGTTGATCCCGCGACATTGTTTAGGGGCAACGAGTTCGGATCCGGAGTCGTATTTAAGGCAACCCCGACCACCTGGCCGCTGCTGTTGACAGCGTTGGCTGCGCTTTCGTACCCACCCTCAGGCAAGGTTCCCAGGTCGGTGATACCGCCGTTCTGCCAAAGCACAGCACGAAGCCCGGGAAAACCGGCAAACAATGGATCAAATTCTCCGTTTTGTGCGAACCCCGCGATCAGTCCGTTTGCGCTGATCGCGACAGCGGCGCTGCTCAACCCGTGATGAAGTACACCAAGGTCGCTCATTACCCCGTCTTGCCATTGAAATGCGTGATCGACAAAACAATCGAGAAAACAGAAATCTTGGAACGGATCGAGCTCGCTCGTATCTGCATAGCCTGCAAACACGCCGCCGTTGTTCACGGACACGCCACTAGGCACTCCTTGATCGACAATCGAACTCTGGGGGCCACCGAACGTGCCCATGTCCACGAGTTGGTAACGGTGAAAGCTTTTGTGGGCTTGGCTGTCCTGAGCGGCAAGACCAACCGGAATCGCCAGCACGAACAAAGCCGCAGCGATGATGCAGAGCGTTTTGGAATTCATGTTTTCTCTCCTTACGGTTCTTGGTGCTGGCTTGGCGACCTATCTGCCCGGCGCTTCCAGAACAGGGATGTGATACCAGTTCGTCCGCCGCCACAGAGACGGACGTTGCGTTCCGCTGGGCTCGTAGCGAGGTGCCGGACTTTGGGTCGCGGAAGTCGCGTCCACCATGCTGTAGTCGCACCCATCGATGGCAGGATGATTCTCGTCGCACGGGATCAGCACGACTACATGCGCACTCCCGTCGCCAGGCGCCCCTTCAGCGACGATCTCTCCCCGATCATTGATCGCGACGGCACCGGCGACGTGCACGGTCGAGTCGAGAGGCACAAGGCTATTCAGGTCAACAATCGAATCCTTCTCCCACAAAAATCCGTTCCCCCCTACGAAGCAAACACCTGAATCTCCTACGACCTGATGGCTCGCATTGATGCCTTGTGCAGTACTGCATGCAAAACCGTCCGGTGCGCCGAGATCTTTCATCACGCCATGCCTCCATAGGAACGCGTCGTGACTTGTGCTGCCAGGCGTATCGGCCCTGCCAACAACCTCGCCAGCGTCATTGGCGAAATATGCTTCAGAGTTGTCCCCACCCAAAGTTCCCAGGTCGATGAGTTTTCCCCGCTTCCACGCGAACGCGTGATTTGTAGTGTCTCCGGCCAGCGTCATCGTGCCGACGACTTGGCCGTTGTTGTTGAGCCAATTCGCATAGCCGCAAGTGCCGCCTAAGCTGCCGAGATCGATAAAACCATCCTGCCAAAGGAACGGATGCTCGGTAGGAATCCCCGAAGTCGGACAGGCGCGAAGTGTGATCGGAGGGTTCGGTGTCGAGTCCGTGAAGGATTGCCCGGCTATCTGCCCACGTTCATTCACATACTGAGCTTCGCTGTCCGGACCGCCCAATGTACCTAGGTCCTTCATCACACCGTTTTCCCAGACGAAAGCATGCAGCTGCGTTGGTGCGGCGGGGGGTATTCCAATCGCCAGACTGCCTCCAAAGGGGTCAGGGACGCTATTGAGAGCCCCTCCAACCACCTGACCTCTGTCATTTACGGTGCCGGCAAAGCTGCCATTTCCCCCCAGTGTTCCAAGATCGATGATTTCCCCATGGCTCCAGAGGACGGCGTGAATCTCGGGGAAGCCCGTGACAGGATCGATGGCGCTGTTTTCCGACACGCCGACGATCTGTCCGCGATTGTTCGACGAGAAGGCGTAGCTATCGTTCGTCCCGGGGAGCGCACCCAAATCGGTGAGCACACCGTCCTGCCATTGAAACGCGTGCGCCAGGTAGCAATCGACCAAGCAGTTTGGGTTGTACGGATCAGTACTGGGATAATCGGCCACGCCCGCCACCAGTCCATGTCGGTTGATCTGTACTTCGCTTGGCAGAGGAGCCGAAAGGTAAGCGTTTGGTCCACCGAACGTCCCCACGTCGATGAGCTTGTAATGATGGTGCTTTCCGTCTGCGTGGTCCTGCGCGCCGAGACCGATAGGCCTTGCCAGCGCGGCGAACAGCATGACTGCGGTAATGCTCGTCAATGTTCTGGATTTCATGTTCCTCCTCCGTCGGTGCGGGAGTGGGCAGACTGCCGCAACCTGAGAGCGTTGGCAATATTGGGCGCCTGAAGATTGGCTTAATTTTTGCTGAACTCGTAAGCCGCTGAAAAAATGACTGTTATGGCTGGAAAGTAGAATTAGATGTAGAATACTGGCCTCTTCTTTTGGGGTGTCGGCATGCCTGGGGACGTGCTGAGATTCGGAGACGATCTGGAGTTGGACCGGGGCGCCTATGAACTGCGCCGCGCCGGCCGCGCTCTGAAACTGGAGCGCATCCCCATGGAGATCTTGCTCCTGCTGGTGGAGCGCCGCGGACAACTAGTCTCCCGGGAAGACATTATCGAAGAGGTCTGGGGCAAAGATGTCCACCTCGACGCCGACAACAGCATCAACGCAGCCATCCGAAAGATTCGCCAGACCCTGAAGGACGATCCAGAAAAACCAGTTTTTGTTCAGACGGTCACGGGCAAGGGATACCGGTTCATCGCGCCAGTGGGCCTTGTTGCCGAAGAGGTGCGCGATCCCATCCTGGCGAATCGATCACGAGGCAACGGGACTTATGGCCAAAACCCCTACGGCGATCGGCGATTCGGTTTCACGCCCGAAGGTTCGAGCCTGGTGGTTGCTCCGCCGATCAGCCCCAAGCCGACGAGCCCGCAAGAAGACGCCATCGGATTTCCGGCCCGGGATAACGGAACCGCGCGCCCTGTGGTGCAGGAGCCGGCGCAAGCTCCACATGTCAAACGCAGCCTCAGTGTGCGCGTACTGATCGCTCTGGTTTTCTGCGTGGTGGTCACTCTGGTTGCTGCCCGGTTCCGTCCCCTAGCACGCCCTCCTCAAGTGAAACGAATTCGTCAGCTCACCCACGTCGGCATGGTCATTAACAACCAGAATCTTCTGGTGGCGGGCTCACGCATTTATTTCGTGGACAATGAGAAGGGCGAAAACCAGATTCGGTATGTCTCTGTTGACGGTGAAACCGTTTCCCCGGTCGAAAAACCCTTCCCGGCGACCGAGCTTTTTGATGTTCTTCCTTCCGGCAACGAACTTCTGGTTGGAGAAGACGTCCACGGGTTTCCTGTTACGGAGTGGCGCCGCGCCATCTGGAGATTTCCCGTGCCCACCGGACCCCCGCGGCGGGTGGGAAACCTGTTCGCCAATGATTGCGCCTGGTCTCCGGACGGCCGCACCATCGCGTACACGAACGGACCTGACCTCAGCCTGGTCGATAGCGACGGCAATAACGCAAGAAAGCTGACGAGCTTTCCGGGAGTGCCCTTCAAACCCCGCTGGTCCCCCGATGGCAAGCTCATTCGAATTTCGGTGATGGATCCGAAGGGCACTGGAATTTCGCTGTGGCAATTGGATGCGTCTGGTCAGAACGTCATCCGGATGCTTCCCGGCTGGGGCAGTACGACCCGCGCCTGGTCGGGGCGATGGACCCGCGACGGACGATATTTCCTCTTTACCGCTTCCCAAGGCGGCAAGCGAAACGTCTGGGCGCTGCGAGATAAGAGGGACGTCCTTCACCGAGACGGTACCCAGCCTGTCCAACTCACGGATGGTCCTCTTGATTTTTATCTCCCTGCACCCAGCAACGATGGCATGACAATTTATGCCGTAGGCACTCAGTGGCACGGCCAGTTGATGCGCTATAACGAGAAGGCACGCCAATTTGAACCGTACGCTGAAGGTCTCTCCGCCGAACATGTGACTTTTTCGCGTGATGGCAAGTGGATGGCATACGTGACCTATCCTGGTGGTGAGCTGACCAGGAGCCGCCTGGACGGGTCTGAACGGCTGCAACTGACGTTCGCTCCGATGCGCGCCTATGATCCCCGGTGGTCGCCTGATGGATTACAGATCGCCTTCCACGGCACCGCCAATGTCGGGGCGGTCGGTAAGGTTTACCTGGTGTCCGCAAGCGGCGGCTCGCCTCGATTGGCATTGCCTGGTGCGAGCGCTGAGCAAGTGCTCACCGATTGGTACCCGGACGGACAGTCCCTTCTGATCGCGAGTTCAGATGAATCGGCGCCAGGGCAGGCGTTGTACGAGTTGAACCTGAAAACCGGCACGGAAACGGTTCTGCCGGGCGCGTTGGCAATGAGCTATGGGAGGGTATCTCCTGACGGCCGATACGTTGCGTGTACATCCGCCGTAGGTGAAAATCTATGGTTGTACGACGTGGCGACGGGCACCTCCCGGCAACTAGCTGATTTCGCTGACTCCCCGAGTTGGTCACCCGATGGCAAATACATCTACTACTCGACGTTTGCCTTGGGCTTCCTCATCTCCCCTGAGAGAACCGGGATTTTCCGGGTCAAAGTTGCTGACGGCAGTATAGAACGCGTGGCCCCATTTCCGCCTTTTGTTCTAGCCGGCGGCTGGATCGTGCTAACGCCGGACGGTTCTCCGTTGGTACTTCGCCAGCTGGGAACCTCCGATATCTACGCCCTCGACACCGACCTTCCCTGAATCCAGCCACAAAACACGCTTGGCGCAGAATCAGGTCCGTGAAGCGGGCAACTGAATGAAAGGCGTGGAGCTGGCGGCGCCTGGAAAGGCTTTTTGGCGAAGTATCGCCCCAGCACTCATCGGCCCGGGTTCTGGAGTGAGAGGGTTGCGATGAACAAGAGGTAGAAGGCGACCGCGTGGCTCAGTTCGCTCCAGCCGAGGCGCCGCACCACCAACGGCCGCGGCTTCTGGAAGAAGTAGAGCCATCCCCGAAACAGGATTGGCACGAACGCGATCAGCACCACCCACGGCATCAGGCCGCGCAGGCAAGCCAGCCCCAGGACGAGAGCCATCGCAACCTGCCCAACCGCGAAGGTCCAGCCGCGGGCAAATTTTGCGCGCACGCCTTCGACGCGCGCGGTATGAATCCGCAGCTGCACGTAGTGGATCTGGTTGCCGGCAAAGATCAAGTTCGCCAGCCACAGCATCCATGCCGTGGCGCCGAATTTCCCTGTCGCCACGTAGTAAGCGGCGGGAGCGGAAGTCGTCAGGCCGATTGTGCCGACAATTTCCGAGAGCATGCGTAGGCGATGGGCGGATGAAGTGCTCACCAATCGCTGGGCGGAGTCGCCATCGCTCGCTGCGCTCGCTGGGCGTGACGGCCGAGGCGGCCGTCGCCACATGAATCCTGGTTGCCGCCACATGAGTCCCGGATGTTTCCACATGAGTTTAAGCAGCGCTTGTCCCGCGAAGGCCACGGCTGCCGCAGCCCCGATCAGCCAAAGATATGGATTTCGCCCTGCCCACAGCAGCGCGCCCAGAGCCAGCGCGGCGACCGCGGCCAAACCCGCGATTACGATCGCGACCGAGCGGCGTTCCTCGTTGGTCTGCGCGCGCATGGCGGACATGCCCAGCAGGCTCTCCGCTGGGGTTCTCAACCAGAACAGCGCCAGCGCGGCCGTGAGCAGCAGCAGGACGGGAACAACGTGGCCGGCCTCGCGGAAGGCAACGCCCGCGCCCGTGATTAGTGGCACCGGCAGCAATCCCCAGGCGCCGTGCTCGCGCGGAAGAATCAGCGCACGGCGGCGTTCGCGGCGGGACTTCTCGAGAGCAGCGCATTCCCCAGCAGCCCGGTCACCTTCGGTGACCCGGACAGCCGATGGCGGCTGTCCCCACATGTTCTTCGTGGCAGCCATCAGCGCCATCCGGTCATATGGATGTGCTGCATGCCTTTGACGGCGCGCATATATTGCGCCCGCTCGAACGCGGCGGGATCGGGACACTTGATCTGGCTCATGCTGCCCTGCATCTGCGCCACCGATTCGTATTCGTGTTCTTCCATCCACTCGCGCAGTTCGCGCTCCACGTGACGCAGGTGGTTGACGCCGTGACGCATCAGAGCCGAGCACATCATGGTGACGCTGGCCCCGACCATAAGCAGTTTGACCACGTCCTCGGCGGCATGCACTCCGCCCGTGGCGGCCAGAGCGGCCTTCACCCGTCCATGCAGGATCCCGATCCAGGTGAGCGGCAGGCGCAGCGCCTGCGGAGTGCTCAACAGTACATTAGGCCGGATTTCCATGTCCTCGAGATCAATATCGGGCTGGTAGAAACGGTTGAACAGCACGAGCGCGTCGGCTCCCGCCTCATCGAGACGGTGAGCGACATTCGTCAAGTTGCTGAAAAACGGGCTCAGCTTTACGGCCACCGGAATCGAGACCGCCGACTTGACCGCGCGCAGAATGTCCACGTAGGTCTTCTCCACGTCTTCCGCCGAAAGATGCGGATCGGTGGGAATGTAGTAGATATTGCATTCGATGGCGTCGGCGCCCGCCCGCTCGATGTCGGCTGCGAACTTGGTCCATCCGCCCAGAGTTGAGCCGTTGAGGCTGGCGATGATCGGAATGCTCACCGAGCCTTTGGCCTTGCGGATGTGATCGAGATATCCCTCGGGGCCGGTCTGGAACTCGCTCGGCTGGGGGAAATAGGTGAGCGATTCCGCAAAGCTCTCAGTGCCGGCGTTGAGGTGATACTCCAGATCCACTTCCTCCTGCCGCAATTGCTCTTCAAAGAGCGAGTAAAGAACCACGGCCGAGGCGCCCGCATCTTCCAGCCGGCAGATGCCGTCCGCATCGCGCGACAACGGAGACGCGGAAACTACCAGAGGCGAGCGCAGTTTCAGCCCAAGATAATTCGTGCTGAGATCGATCATGACTTCCTCCTTACCCCGAACTGCCGGCGCGCTTAGCGCGCAGCGCCTGTGGGCGATGGTTTCTCCGCGGCCGATTTCTCTGAGGAAGCAGCGGTTTTGTCGGGCTCCTTCGCCCCGGCCGGCGGTTCCATTTTGCGGCTGGCCATGTATTCGTACATCCGATAGCGGTGATCCGCGTCCTGCTGCGCCAGCTTCCACAAACGCGCCGCATCTTCCGGCTTGCTCTTGGTGAGCATTTTGAAGCGCGTCTGCTGCAGCAGATACTCCTGCACCTTGCGGGTCGGAGCGCGCGAGTCGAGCACCAGCGGGTTTTCCCCTGCCGCCTCGCGCTCGGGGTTGTAGCGATAGAGCAGCCACTGGCCCGATTCGACGGCGACCTTCTGATCGGTCATCGCCGTCGTCATGTCCACGCCATGCGCGATGCAGTGCGAGTAAGCGATGATGATGCTGGGACCGTCGTAGGCTTCGGCCTCAAGGAAAGCCTTGAGCGTGTGCTCGTCCTTTGCGCCCATAGCTACGCTGGCCACGTAGACGTTGCCGTAGGTCATGGCCATGAGTCCGAGATCTTTCTTCGGCCCCGGTTTCCCGCCCGCGGCAAACTTGGCAACGGCGCCGCGCGGTGTGGACTTCGACGCCTGCCCGCCCGTGTTCGAATAGACCTCAGTATCGAGCACCAGCAGGTTTACGTTGCGTCCGCTGGCCAGCACATGATCGAGCCCGCCGTAGCCGATGTCATAAGCCCAGCCATCGCCGCCCACGATCCACACGCTCTTTTTCACCAGCATGTCGGCCACGGCAAGAAGCTGCCTAGCCTCCGGCGAGTTGAGCTTCGAAAGACGTTCCTTGAGGATGTCCACGCGCTGGCGCTGCTCGAAAATATCGGCTTCGTCTTTTTGCTTGGCAGTCAGCAGTGCCGTGGCCAGGTCGTCGCCGACTTTGCTGGCGACGCGCGCCAGCAGTTCGCGGGCAAACTCCGCCTGTTTGTCGATGGAGACGCGGAAGCCGAGACCGAATTCCGCATTGTCTTCGAACAATGAATTCGACCAGGCCGGACCGCGGCCGTCGGCATTCTTGGTGTATGGCGTCGTCGGCAGGTTGCCGCCATAGATGGACGAGCACCCGGTGGCATTCGCGATGATGGTCCGGTCGCCGAACAGTTGTGTGACCAGCTTGATGTAGGGAGTTTCGCCGCAGCCGGAGCACGCGCCCGAGAACTCGAACAGCGGCTCCTGCACCTGCTGCTGGCGGATCGCGCCGGGTTTGATCTTTCTGCGATCGAGTTCCGGAATCTTCAGGAAGAAGTCCCAGTTCTCTTTCTCCGGAGTGCGCAGCGGCGGCTGTGGCACCATGTTGATGGCTTTCAGCCGCGCCTCGCTCTTGTTCTTCACCGGGCATACATCCACGCAGACGCCGCAACCGGTGCAATCTTCCGGAGCCACCTGAATGGTGTACTGCATACCTTGCCATTCCTTGTCGCGCGCGGCGCAGGCCTTGAACGTGGCGGGAGCGCCCGCGAGATGCTTGCTGTCGTAGACCTTGATGCGAATCACGGCGTGCGGACAAACCATGGCGCACTTGCCGCACTGGATGCAGATTTTCGAATCCCACGCCGGAATTTCCAGCGCCAGATTGCGCTTCTCCCAGCGGGCGGTAGCCGTGGGGAAAGTGCCATCGCAGGAGAACGCGCTTACCGGCAGTTCGTCGCCGCGGCCGGCATAAATCGTGCCCAGCACTTCGCGCTCGAACTTTGGCGCTCCCGGGAAAACTTCCGGGATCTCGATCTTGCTGGTCGCGACGGCAGGTACCTTCACTTCGAACAGGTGGGCCAAAGTCTCATCTACGGCGCGCATGTTTTTCTGCACGACCTCTTCGCCCTTGCGCCCGTAGGTGTCGCGAATGGACTTGCGAATCGCCTCGATGGCTTCGTCGCCGGGCAGAACCTTGGAGATGGCGAAGAAGCATACCTGCATGATCGTGTTCATGCGGGAGCCCATGCCGGCGTCTTGCGCCACCTGGTAGGCGTCGATCGCGTAGAGCTTCGCTTTCTTGGCGATGAGTTGCGACTGTACCTCTCGCGGCAGGTGATCCCAGACTTCATCTTTCCCGAAGGGACTGTTGACCAGGAACACGCCGCCGGGTGCGAGCGCGCTGAGCATGTCGTAGCGTTCGAGGAAAATCCACTGGTGGCAGGCGACGAAATTCGCCTTCGAAACCAGGTAACTGGAGCGAATAGGCTGCGGCCCGAAGCGCAGGTGCGAGACCGTCATGGCTCCCGATTTCTTCGAGTCGTAAACGAAGTATCCCTGGGCGTAGTTGTCGGTATTCTCGCCGATGATCTTGATGGAGTTCTTGTTGGCGCCAACAGTTCCATCCGCACCCAGGCCGTAGAACATGGCGCGGATTACACTGTCGGGTTCCGTCGAATAAGTTGCGTCATAGTCGAGGCTGGTGTGGCCAACGTCGTCCTGAATACCAATCGTGAAGTGATCTTTCGGCTGTTTCTGCTTCAGGTTGTCGTAAACTGCCTTCACCATGGCCGGAGTGAATTCCTTGCACGACAGGCCGTAGCGCCCGCCGACGACCGTGTAAGGGCGGACGCCTTCGTCCGCCCCGCGAGGCGAAGCGAGCCCCCGGACGAATGCGTCCGGGGCTACATAACCCTTGCTGATGCCTTCGTGGACTGCGTTCACCACGTCGAGATACAGAGGCTCGCCAATCGCGCCGGATTCCTTGGTGCGATCCAGAACCGCGATCTGGCGGACGGTCGCGGGCAGGGCCTCGAGGAATGACTTCACGCAGAATGGCCGGTAGAGGCGCACTTTCAGCAGGCCAACTTTTTCTCCGTGGGCATTCAGATATTCGACCGCTTCGTGCGCGACCTCCGCGCCCGATCCCATCACCACGATCACGCGTTCGGCATCGGGAGCGCCGACATAATCGAACAGGTGGTAAGAGCGTCCAACGACCTCGGCGAACTTGTTCATCACCGCCTGTACTTTGGCCGGCGCGGCATCGTAATAAGGGTTGGCCGTCTCGCGAATCTGGAAAAAAACGTCAGGATTCTGCGCCGTGCCCCGCAGCACGGGATGATCCGGCGAAAGCGCTCGCTGGCGATGCTCGATGACGCGGTCCATGTTGATCAAGGCCCGCATGTCATCTTCATTGAGCATTTCGATCTTGTTCACCTCATGCGACGTGCGGAATCCATCGAAGAAATGCAGGAACGGGATGCGGGTTTCGAGCGAGGCCGCATGCGCGATCAGCGCCAGGTCTTCGGCTTCCTGCACCGAGTTCGAGCAGAGCAGGGCAAAACCCGTCGTACGGCAGAACATCACGTCGGAGTGATCGCCAAAAATCGAAAGCGCGTGCGTGGCCACGGTGCGCGCCGAAACGTGAAATGCCGTGGGCGTCAACTCGCCCGCAATCTTGTTCATGTTGGGGATCATGAGCAGCAATCCCTGGGACGCGGTAAACGTGGTCGACAGCGACCCGGTCTGCAAGGCGCCATGCACCGCTCCGGCGGCGCCGCCTTCACTTTGCATTTCGATGACGTGGGGCACACTGCCCCAGGCGTTCGGCACTCCCTCAGACGCCCACTGGTCGGCCCACTCGCCCATCGGCGAGGAAGGAGTGATGGGATAAATGGCGATTACTTCGCTAACCCGGTATGCGACATGGGCCACCGCCTCGTTGGCGTCCATGGCCTTGAATTTGCGCTTCATTGACATCCCCCGTTCAGACTTATCGCCCCGGCCACTGGCATGACCGTCTACGATAGTTTCAGAATGCAACACCGGGGGCGGGTCTGTCGGGACGTAGGTTCACAGCCTTGCGTGATTCGAATCACATACCTCCCGGAAGGCCTTTTGTGACTGCAAGTTGGCGGGGACCCGTTTCGGCCTTGGGATCGATTCTCGGAACAATGTTCACTTTCGTCGGCGTTGGCGGCTGAAGTGGGGACGCGGGTTTTGCACCCGCGATGAGGTTATCGCGCCTTCATCGCGAACCAGAACCCGAAAAGGAGTATCCCCATCACAACCACGCCTAACCCGAGGAGGAAATTGAATCGGGCCGGGGATTGGGTTCCGGAGCCTCTTGTTCCCCATGGAAGACGCAGAAGAACGAGGATCAAGATGGCACAGAGTCCGACGATCGCTGCCAGCAAGGTCTTCATTCCCGTTCCTAATTCGCGCGAGCCAGAATTCGCGCGTGCCGGAAAAAGTCCCACTCAAGCCAAAAACGGGCTTGAGTGGGCCACCCGAGAGGTTTCTGTTACAGAATTCGAACGAACTCTCCTGCGTCGCGGTGCCTTACGGTCCCACGCCTCCGTCATGGCAGTCGGCGCAGCTGACCTGAGTCAGATCTCCCAAATCGACCGGATGCTGGAAGGTGGGCGCCGGCGGGGCTGTTGCGCTGACAGGCCCTTCGGTTTCCGACATGAGGGTGTGGCACTGGTTGCAGTCTCTGCTGATTACGCGGCCGTCGGTGCTGACGTGCTGGCCGTCGTGGCAGCGGAAGCAGCCGGGGTAGTAGTAGTGCCCGAGGTTGTTGGGATGCGTTTGCCAGTTCAGCTTCATGTCAGGAAAGGTCGTGCGGCGGTAAATCTGCTGAATCTCCGCCACCGCGTTGCGAATTTCCAGCTGCTTGGTCTTCGCGATATCCGGATACTTGCTCTCATAGAAGCCCTGCAGCCCGTTGGCGATGCCCTGCGTGGCGGCGTCGTCGGTGGCATAAGTCGCCGCCAGCACAGTGACCGCCTGCTGCTTGATGAAGGGCAGGGAAGCGTCCAGATGGCGTGACAGCAGGGCCTGATCCACCGACTGGTCCGGGGGAATGTAGATGTGCGTCGGACGGTTGTGGCAGTCCACGCAATCCATGTGGTGCTTCTCAGCCTTTGCGATTTGGTCCTTGCTGAGCGTTGAATCCTTGGCGTAGTACTCGGTGACCCGTCCCTGCAAGTCCTCGACGTGGATGTACGGAATCACCTGCCGCTTCTCATCGGCCGCGACGTAGTCAATCCGGTTGCCGATGTTCATGTGCCAATGGATGCCCTCAGGTGCTCCCGTGGCGGGATCTCCGCCGCCGGTCTTGATCAGCATCCGGACCTGGTGCAGCGTGTTTTTTTCATCGTTGGCGTAATGCGAAAAGACCTTGAGCTGTCCGCCATAGAACTTCTTCGGCCAATGGCACTGCTCGCAGGTTTCCTGGGCGGGGCGCAAATTGTGCACCGGGGTCGGAATCGGCCGGGGGTAAGTGTTGAATATTGTGGCAAACACCTGCCGGGTACCGGAAAGCTTGGACTTCACAAACCACGTTGCCCCGGGGCCCACGTGACAATCGGCGCAGGCCACGCGGGCATGGGGGGAAAGTTGATAGGCCGTGAATTCCGGGATCATCACGGTGTGGCAGAGCTGGCCACAAAACGCCGTGGATTCAGTGAACTCGTAGGCCTTGTAACTGCCCGCCCCGCTGACCACGACGAACACGACCAGAAACGTGGTGAATGAGATGACTGCGCTGCGTTGGCTGGGATCGTTGAGGTCAATGCGCGGATAAAATGCCTGCGGCGCAAGGTGTTTCCTGCGCTCCAACAGCACGCCCGCCAACATCATCAGCAGACTGAGGACCAGGAAGCCGGGAGACACCATGTACGCCAGGATCCCGATATAAGGGCCGGGCTTGGTGGCGATGGCATCAATCAGAACGAAAAGGAAAATATTGGCCAGGCTGACGATCCCCAGCGCCACTCCCGCCAGGCTGAGCGGATTGCGCAGCAGCATGCGCGAGCGGTGCCAGGGCTCCACTTCAGGCGGTGGAGTCTTCTCAGTGTCCATGTTTGACCTCGGCTGAATCGGATTCTTCCCCGGTCCCAGCCTCAACCCTTGCTGCGCTGCTGCCGTCGGAGGCTTTCCTCAGCGCCGCGCGGTCCAGGCCGTGTTCTTCCCGGTAGTGGTGCAGCGTCATTTTACCGTCCCACCACGCCCAGTTCATCGGGTAGACGTCCGGGTCGAGGAAAACCTGATAGAAATGCCAGACCACGATGGCCAGGGTCGCCAGTACCGCTTCGTAGAAGTGAATAGCGGTTGCGACATCGAGCCACCAGCGCGGCAAATGGTTTCCTACCGATACCTTGGCCCACAGCATCACTCCGGTTACGGCCATGACGATCATGCCCCACACCAGAGCCCAATACTCCGCCTTCTCCGCGTAGTTGAAGCGCGGGAACTCCGGCTTATCCGTGGTCAGACCCAGGTAGTAAGAAAGATTTTGCCACGCGCCCCGCACGTCGTCCAGAGTGGGGAAGAGATCGCGGAGCAACCTTCGCCCCTCGCGCGCGAGAAGGATGTCAAACATGTGGTAGAGGCTCACTCCAATCAGCACCACGGCTGCGATGCGATGCAGCAGGTGCCGCTTCTGCTCACCCAGGGACAGCATCGAGGCGAACCAGGAATCGGGGAACTTCAGCGCGAAGCCGGTCAGCACGAGCAGAATGAAACTGGTGAGCAGTGCCGCATGCTGCCAGCGGAAGCGGAGCGGCATGCGTTCGACGAACTGTTGTTCCGTCCTGCGCCGGGCCAGAAGTTTAGCCCGCCAGATGATGAAGTTGTGCGCCAGCATGCCGCCGATCACGGCAAAGATCATGCTCAGATAAAAACTGCGAATCCAGCGCACCGCTTTGCTGCCGATGTCGGCCGAGAGCGGCGCATCCACGTGGACTTTCGCGGACGCAAACCTCTCGGTTACGCCGGGATGGCACTGCCCGCAAGTGCGGGCGAGGTTGCCCGGATAGATGGTCGAGCGCGGATCGGTGGAAGGGAAGATGCTGTGAGTCCCGTGGCAACTGGCGCAATTGGCGACCACCTGCGATCCGCCCCTTGCCGCCAGCCCGTGGTAGCTCGCGAGATAGGTCGTGGAGCGGCGGCCTTCCACGCCCAGTTCCTGGGAGAGCCGCACGCCTTCGTGACAGCGGGCGCAGGTTGCCTGGGCCACGTTTTGCGCCGTTACCGGAGAATTCGGATCGAGGTGCGACTTGATGGTATGAATTCCGTGGCAATCGGTGCACACCGGCGCCTGCGAGATGCCCCGGCTCACCGCCTGGCCATGAATGCTCTGCATGAACTCCTGCTCCACGGCGGTATGGCACTTGGCGCAGGTTGCGGGCACATTGAACTTGAAGATGGATGATTTGTCGTCGCTGGCCGGGCGAATCTCATGAACTCCGTGACAGTCGGTGCACACGGCGGCCTTGGTGGATCCAGCCGCGACCGCCTTGCCGTGCACACTCTCCTCGTAGGAATAGTAGGGTTGCGTGCTGAATCCGGCGCGCTCCATGACGAATTTTTGAGCATGGCACTTGGCGCAGGTGTTGGGAATGTGAATGTG
>JBKQRC010000093.1:0-4054 GCA_052326105.1 Candidatus Sulfotelmatobacter sp.
TTCACCCGGCTCGCCGCTCACGGCGGCAACGTGCTGGCCACGCGCGCCAGCGAAGAACAATTCGCCGCCGTCGCCGCCAGCGTTCCAAAGGCGGAGTATCGTCCACTGCCTCGAGCCATCGTCCTGCAACGCGATCGTAAGAAGCACGGCAAAGGCGTGATCGCCGTCGTGTCCGCCGGAACCAGCGACATCCCCGTCGCCGAAGAAGCCGTCGTTACCGCCGAATTAATGGGCAACAACGTTCAGCACATTTACGACGTCGGAGTCGCGGGCATACACCGCCTTCTGGCCCATCGCGAAGCCTTGGCCAAAGCGCGCGTCATCGTCGTCTGCGCCGGGATGGAAGGCGCGTTGCCCAGCGTGGTTGGCGGCCTCGTCGGAGTCCCGGTGATTGCCGTCCCCACCAGCGTCGGCTATGGCGCAGCCTTCGAAGGCCTGGCCGCGCTGCTCGGAATGATGAACTCCTGCGCCTCGAATGTCAGCGTGGTCAACATCGATAACGGATTCGGCGCCGGTTACGTAGCGTCCCTCATCAACCGCCGCTGAGGTTGGCGAATATCATTGTTACAATGAGCCAAGAGACATTCCCTCCCTTGTTTGGGTCCTGAACACGCGCACATGACGACGTTCGACGAACATTTCGAAGTAGTGGTGGTGGGCGCCGGCCATGCCGGATGCGAAGCCGCCATGGCTGCCGCTCGCATGGGGATGAAGACCGCTCTTTTTACGTTGAACGTCGATCTGATCGCGCAGATGTCGTGCAACCCGGCCATCGGCGGCATCGCCAAGGGGCATCTGGTGCGCGAAGTGGATGCGCTCGGCGGCATCATGGGCGAGATTACGGACGCCGTCGGAATCCAATTCCGCCTGCTCAATACTTCACGCGGCCCCGCCGTCTGGTCACCCCGCGCCCAGTGCGACAAGCAGGCCTACCGCCTGAAGATGCGCGCGGTGCTCGAGTCGCAGCCGAACCTGACCATCAAGCAGGCGGAAGTGGTGGATGTGGTGGTGGAGAAGTTCTCAGTTCCCAGTTCTCAGTTCTCAGTTACACCTGACGCTCCTGAGAACCGGGAACTGAGAACTGAGAACCGCATTCGCGGCATCTTGCTGCGCGACGGCCGCTGCGTTTCTGCGGACGCCGTCATCGTAACCACCGGGACTTTTCTTAACGGGCTGATCCACTGCGGTGAGCAGCAGTATCCGGCGGGGCGTTCCGGAGAAGCGGCTGCTGTCCTGCTCGGCGAATCGCTGAAAAAGCTTGGCCTGCGCGGATGCCGCCTCAAGACCGGGACGCCTCCGCGCCTCGACGGCCGCACCATCGACTGGTCGCGCTTCGAGCGCCAGCCGGGCGATTTGGATCCGACGCCGTTCAGCTTCCGCACCCGCCGCGTGGCCCATCACGACGCGCAGACGCCCTGCTACATCGCTTTCACTACGGCGGAGACGCATCGCATCATTCGCGAGAACGTACACCGCTCGCCCATGTACAGCGGGCAAATCCAATCGACCGGCCCGCGTTACTGTCCTTCGATTGAAGACAAGATCGTCAAGTTTCCCGACAAAACCACGCACCAGCTTTTCCTGGAGCCCGAGGGCCTGAACACACACGAGATCTACGTCAACGGCATGAGCACATCGCTGCCGATCGATGTGCAACTGGCCATCCTCAAGTCGATTCCCGGGCTTGACCACGCGGAAATGATGCGGCCCGGCTACGCGATTGAGTACGATTCGATCGATCCCACGGAACTCAACCGCACCCTCGAAACCAAAAAGATTGCCGGCCTGTTTCTCGGCGGCCAGATCAACGGCACGTCGGGCTACGAAGAGGCGGCGTGCCAGGGAATTATGGCCGGGATCAACGCGGCGCTGAAGATCAAGAAAGAAACTCCGCTGGTGCTCGACCGCTCGGAAGCCTACACCGGCATTCTCATCGACGACTTGATTTCGAAAGGCACCAACGAGCCTTACCGCATGTTCACTTCGCGCGCCGAGTTCCGCCTGCACCTGCGCATCGACAATGCCGACCGGCGCCTGACTCCCCATGGCCGCCGCGTCGGCCTGATCCCGGATGACGCGTGGGCGGACTTCGAAGCAAAACAGCAACGGATGGAAGAAATGAAGCAGCTGCTGGAGAAGACGAAGCTGACGGAGCCGATGATCGCGGAAATCGAGCGGATTTATTCCGCAGCGGACGAAAGCGGGCGAGCTACGCTCGACTTGGACCCTTCGGCTTCGCTCAGGGCAGGCTTGCGAGGGCGCCCATCCCCACACAAACCAAGCGATCTGACTGCGATACTGGGACAGACATTAGCGCAACTGCTGAAGCGTCCGGAGATCACCATCGAGCAACTGGCGCCGGCCCTCAAAAAGCTCGCGCCGCTGTTCTTTGCAAGAGATTTCTCGGCGACCTCGGCGTCCTCGGCGGTGAATGCTTTTTCGCTTTCGTCCGAAATCCGCAACGAACTGAATTCCATCGAAACGGAAATCAAGTACGCGGGATACCTCGACCAGCAGCAGCGCGCCATCGACCGGCTGAAGAAGGCCGAGCAGCGCCGCATTCCCGATTGGTTCGATTACCGCGCCGTCAGCGGCTTGTCGCGCGAAATGCAGGAGAAGCTCGGCAAAGTCGTCCCGCAAACGCTCGGCCAGGCCTCGCGCATCCCCGGCGTGACCCCAGCCGCCGTCTCGCTGATCAACGTCTACATCGAAATCCAGGCCCGACGGCGGGAACAGGCCGCGGCGCTGTAACTGCTCCGATTGGGCCGGGCAGACGCTAGTCGCGAAGAACCACATCTAGAAGCGCCTTGTGAACTTGCAACCCGCCCCCGCCATAGTCAACGAACCCTGACTCCCTGAACCGGTTCATGAAGAAACTGACCCGCGACCGGGTGGTACCGATCATCTCGGCGAGGGTCTCCTGGCTGATGGTGGGAGTTACAAACGCGGAAACGCATCCCTTGTCCACGCGAGCCAGCAGCAGCAGAATTCGAGCCAGTCTTTTCTCGCTCGAATTGAAGAGATGGTCGACTAAATCCTCTTCGTATCGGATGTTCCGGGCCAGCAGACTCGACATGAACATTTCGAAAAACTCCTGTTCCCGGTGCAGCGCCTCCATCATGGCTTTCTTGTCGACGCGCAGAAGTTCGCAGTCCGTCATGGCGGTTGCAGTCTTCATGCGTCTTGGCCTTCCGAGGAGACAGCGTTCTCCGAAAAACTCTCCCTTGCCCAATATACCCAGGGTCGCTTCCTTGCCAGCCTTCGACACCACCGTAAGTCGGACCTTGCCTTCCTGGATGTAGAAGACCGAGTGAGCCGGATCTCCCTGCGTGAAAATTCTTTGCTGCTGGGCAAAAGCCACGACCTTCCCACTCGCGCCGATCGTGGCAAGGAATTTTTCTGTGTCGAAGCCGGGCCTTCTCTTGGCCGACATGGGTGATATCGCTTTCGACTCACTGCCACCGTCAAGCATCGCCAGATCATTCAGGGTAGCGACGTTTATCGCCAGCATGGTTCCCTCCAGTCTGATTCACTGGTTACCGAAAGCAAGATCACTGCCAAAACTGTTGGCTCTTATTTTTCAGCTAGATAAAAAGAGCTGGGAGCGTAAGGCTGGTATTTTCGCTAGGGTGCCAGGGAAATCTGTACCAGGACCGATTACTTTTGCCAGCGCAAAATCCTCTAGCCATTTGCCCGTGAATATGTACAATTTAATTGCGTTCGATCTTTGCGGCCGCGAGCAGTAACCGGGCCTACAGCGTGACCTGCCTGATCATCTGCTTGTACTAACCTGCGAGTTCCAGCGCATACTTCAACCAAAGGAACACAGCAACATCATGGAAACAGGAACCGTAAAGTGGTTTAACGATGCCAAGGGCTACGGGTTTATCAGCCGCCAGAATGGCGAAGACGTTTTTGTTCACTTCTCCGCCATCCAGGCAAGCGGGTTCAAGAGCCTACAGGAAGGTCAACAAGTTCAGTTCGACGTCGTCAAAGGCCCCAAGGGCTGGCAGGCGGAGAACGTCAAAGGCGTCTAAGCCACCACCAAAATTCG
>JBKQRC010000094.1:0-47843 GCA_052326105.1 Candidatus Sulfotelmatobacter sp.
TTCATCGCCCGCTCCATCGCGGCCTGCGTGTAAGAGAACATGCCTTCCATGGTCTCCTACCCTCGCCGCCTGCATAGCGGACACTTCACTTGCTATCTCAACCGGACATATCATGTGCTAACGACACACCGAATCTCCGCAGGCTCCGGCGAGCACGCGAACGTGATAGACTACTCGGCAAAATTTGCTGTAGCGGAGGAAGAAGATATGAAGAAAACCCAGGCAATCACCGCAATGTTGGGCGCTGTCTTGTTATGCGGCCTGACTCTAGCACAAGAGCCGGTGGTAGACATTGACAAGAACATCCATCCGAACCTGGCAGAGGCCCAGCGTCTCGTGGTGGACGCCAACCATTACGTCCAGCTAGCGCAAAAAGACGATCGCTATGACATGAGAGGACACGCGGAGAAGGCGCGGCAGCTTCTGGCGCAGGTCAACCTGGAACTGAAGGCGGCAGCGGAAGCAGCTAATGCTTCGATGAAGACGAAGCACTAGCTCCAGGCGATAAGAAGGTCGAGAACGGCAACTCCCGGTTCGCATCCGGTCTTGTCTCTCCGCTCGCGGAGAGACAGGGCCGTCGGCCTGCCTGTGACATACTCCTGCTCGGCCCGGGGTCTGCAACCGGACAAATGGTTCACGATGTTCTTGGCCCAATCAAACGGCGCACACCTTTAGTCATCATCCGGATCCGTCGGCGGCCGGGGATCGTTCAAGAAGTGCTCCGCGGTCAAAGGCGCGGCGATTGTCTGAAAGGGGAGCGGAGTCTGGCTGAAATCAAAGCAATCGGAAAAGTCATCGGCCGGGACATCGGCATAGCCCAGGGACGGCAGGCCGTAGGTTTCCTCAATGAACTTTAAGAGGCTACCGAAATCGTGCGTCGCGTGCGAAATGTAGGCTGCCTTCGCATACGGCGAGACCACGATCAGGGGCACGCGGAAACCGTATTCGTAGGAATTGATGACTTTGGGGGCAACGTGATCGTACCAGCCGCCCCAGTCGTCCCATGTGATAAAGATGGCCGTGTCGGACCAATACTGGCTGTTACCGATGGCGTTCACAATCGAGGCTACCCACGACGGTCCGGAGCCGTCATTCTGGCCGGCATGATCGGAAGCATGCCCATCCGGAATCACCCAGCTCACCTGCGCCAGTTGACCGTTGGCGATGTCAGTCAACACCTGCGTCTGAGGGATAATCACTTTCTGCCAAGCACTGCCCGTGCATACCAACTGTCCGCCCTGGGTCTGGGGCTGGCACATATGCTGGATCGCATCCGGGGCAGTCCAGATCGAACCTGCAGAAGGAGCGTAGTAGCGCCAACTGATGCCCTTGGCATCCAGCAGATCGGTGAGGGTGGGGTGCTCATAGCAGGGATAGGACGACTGCGATTCGTTTCCGGAAGGATCAATTAGAGGGACAGTGACCCCCGGAGCTGCGATGCAGCCGGTATTGTCGGACGACGGTATGTTGGGATTCTCCGCCGCGAACAAGTCGCTGGTGGCAGTGGGAGCCGAGGTGCCGGACAAAATGAACTGGTGCGCGGGAAAGCTCGGTCCCTGGTGCGTCTGGAACATGCGGTCGCCGAACGCATATTGTTCAGCCAGCTGAAAATAGGGTTGCACCTGCGACGGGTTCACATACCAGTACTCTGGATTGGGCGGAGGACATTTGGTCGCCCCGGGGTTGCACTCGACAAAGATCAGATCAGCCCCGTCCATTTTGCCGCCGTCGTACGTCTTTTCCCAGGCCTCGTGGGAATGATTGAGATCGTAGTCGGTTGCCAGGTCGCCTTGGACAAGCGGGATCGTCTGGCCCTTGGAATTGAGTCCGGACTGAACTATATCCGCGTGGCGGGATATCAAGACGGGGTCCTGAAACAGATTGTCCGGTGTGCGATTCTCCTGGACGATCACCACTACATGCTGGATTTTCTGCCCGGATAGGTGACCGCCGGCGCTGGCCCCGGAGCAACCGTTCAGACTCAGCAGCACGCTGGCGGCGCCGACGAGGGCGCCCAGGAGAAGCAAGGTAGGAAGCCGGGTCATAGGAAAAAGGGTTGCAGTTATGGATGCAGGAACAGGGCGTTCCGTTGCACCCGTCGTCAGGCTTTACCAACCTGGTCAAGCTTGGATTGCACGACCCGGCAGATCTCCTTCACGTTCTCCATGGCCATCAAGTCATCCACGTCGAAAGTTAGTCCGAAGGTTTTCTCCAGACTGCTGGCCAGCGTCACATGCCCCATGGAATCCCAGGCCGGAATGTCGCTCGGTACGGTGTTGATGGTGATGGTCTGCGGATCAACGTCGAACGAAGACTTAAACGCGGTCCGTACTTTCTCTAACAGTTCTTCCATGTCAGGTTTCCCCATGTTCTATCGGCTCTATCGCGAACACTCATCAGCCACCCCTTTCCAAACAGAAGTTTCCTGAGGCCGCTCCCCTCTATGTTACCTGTCTTTTGATCAGCCGTGGGTATCAAGATGTGAGGTCCACCAGGAAATGCAAGAGTTTGCACACCCGAAGCGCGACCGCGGAGCAGCAAAGTCACATTCAATCAACAAAGGAATTCACCGTCGCGATTTCCTGCGCGGGATGCTGCACGGATCGTGGCCTGTTTGAGATCATCCGCCAAAAGCCAGGCACCACTCGCCATCGAGACGAGATAGGAAAGCATCTCCGTCGTCGAGGAGTGCGAGAAGCTCAGGTTTGCGGGAGTGGGCGAGCATCCAGCCGCCGCGGCAGGTAAAGAAGCAGTGCCTCTCGGAAAAATCGTCCATCAACCGGCGATCGACGACGCCATGAAGGGCGATGGCCCCGTGGCTCCATGCATCATAGAAGAGATGGTCGAGAATGTCCCTGGTGAATTGCCGCGCCCCGCCGATCTGCACCACCTCGCCAACAGCGCCCGGTTCCAGGTAGTAGATATACCAGCCACGGATCTTCTTGCTCTCATCGCGTAGGACAATCTTGCGCAGATCCCCGTGCGCCCTCCTCCGCTGCATATAGGTCAGGAGCCAGTCCAGCGATTGGAAGTCATATTCAGGCCAGAGGGAATAGCCTCCCCGGAATTCGGCCATGCAGGCAAGCAGCGTTTCGATGTCCAGATCCGCGGCTTGCAGCTGGGATTTGGTTTGGCGGAAGGGGCTGGAGGACAACCTTGTGGCCACGCCGTCCACAGCGCTGCAGAAGGGCCTCGAGACAAACTCCAGGGCGGCGGACAAACCAGACTCGGTCAAGTGTGACACCGCGTACATGGCGTAGCGAGCCGGGCGCAGCGGGCGGACCCAGTGAACGCTGAAGGGCAGGATGGTAGTGAAGCCCAGCCGTCTGAGCAGGGCGCGGGAGATGTCGTTTGCGGAATCGGTCTGCGAAAGATCCTGCCCTCCCGCCATGTAGGTACGCAATAAGTGCAGGCCGGCAAGCGTGTTGCGAAACTCCGGATGCACCACAAAATTCCCGCCAAAAGCGATGCGAACCGGTTGGCCCCGGAGCGACATCTTCCTCGGAACCACGCCCAGGAACCCGCCAATTTTCCCGCCTTCATGGTAAACGAGCGAGGGAAGCGAGCTGTCGATCCAGGGATTTGTGAAATAGAGCTCTTGCAGAAAAGATTGGACTGCAGGCGGGGGAGGGCCCTTGCGCTCGCGCATCACCGTCCAGTAAAGGCTCGCTACCTGCGGGATGTCGGCTTCAGCGAGAGGGCGTACGGGCATACTATTTCGCCCGGGCGACGGCGTGGCTGGCATCAGCCATACAGCAGCTCCGGTTCGGGCAAGAGGAGTTTAGCAGCGTAAAGCGTACCCGAGCAAGGATTCGAATCGAGCCATTAAAAATGCAGCCCTGATTGCACCCGGGCAGGGATTGAGGACGATGCCCCAGATCTGGATGCCCCAGGTCTGGACATTGCTGACGGACGAGATCTGGTTCGGCACATTCTTCCGAAGCCGACTGTAATTGAATTACCATAGGTGATTCGAAAGGACGCGCTCAGTTGCTTCAAATCATCCAGTACCAGAAGACGGGGGAGATTAGCGTAGATGAGCTGCCGGCGCCGAAGCTTCGCCCGGGCAGCGTGCTGGTGCGCAACGCATTTTCGCTGATCAGTGCCGGGAGCGAACGCACGTCGGTGGAAACCGCGCAGGCGTCCATGATTCAGAAAGCCCGCATGCGGCCGGACCTGGTCCGCCAGGTGCTCGACAACTTCCATCGCGAGGGTCTGGTGGCTACCTACAACAAGGTGCGGGACCGGCTGGATGATTTCAAGGACCTGGGCTACAGCAGCGCCGGGGTGGTCGTCGAATCGGGAGTGGACGACATTAAGGTGGGGGAGCGCGTCGCGTGCGCCGGCGTCGGCTATGCGTCGCATGCCGAAATCGTTTCGATTCCGCGCAATCTGGTGGTCAGGGTGCCGGACGAAGTCGGCCTTGACGAGGCTGCATTCACCACGGTCTGCGCGGTCGCCATGCAAGGTGTGCGCCAGGCGGACGTGCGTGTGGGTGAGCAGGTGGTAGTGATCGGTTTGGGACTGGTCGGCCTGATCACCGCTCAGTTGCTGAAGGCCGCCGGGTGCCGTGTGATTGGGATGGACGTCGCTCCGCGGAACTTTGACCTGGCTCTGACGCTGGGATGCGACCGGTGCACCCTCAGCAACGAGGATGCACTCCTCGAAGTACAAAGTTTCACCCGCGGTTATGGCGCCGATGCCGTGGTCATCACGGCGGCGACCACCTCGAACCAACCGGTGGAATTGGCCATCCAGTGCGCGCGCAAGCGCGGCACAGTCGTAGCTGTGGGTGCGGTCGGGATGAACATTCCGCGTTCTCCTTTCTACGAGAAGGAGATTAACTTCCGCATGTCGTGCTCTTATGGCCCGGGGCGCTACGATCCGGGCTACGAGGAGCGCGGGCAGGATTATCCCCTCGGGTTCGTGCGCTGGACGGAAAACCGCAACATGGAAGCCGCCCTCGACATGATGGCAGAGCGCAAGCTCAACGTAGGGGCGTTGATTACACACCGCATTCCGGTCGATCAGGGGCTTCGGGCCTATGACATCATTACCGGCAAAGTCGAGGAGAATTATCTTGGCATCCTGATCCAATACTCCGATGCGAGTACCCCAATGGCGCTCTCCCGGCGCGTCGAGTTGCGGCCTGCTGACCGGACGGCTTCTGGCGGGCGAGCGGTTCTGGGATTTATTGGCGCCGGAAATTTCACGCAATCGGTGCTGTTTCCGCCGCTGATGAAACTGGGGCCGCGCCTGCGGGGCCTCGCCACCGCCAAGCCGGTCAACGCCAAGAACATCGCCAAGAAGTATAACTTTGAGTTTTGCGCCACCGATGCGACCGAGCTGATCAGCGACAGGGAAGTGAACCTGGTATTCATCACTTCCCGGCACGACTCGCATGCCCGCTATGTGGCCGAAGCCTTGCGTGCGGGCAAGAGCGTGTTTGTCGAAAAACCGCTGGCCTTGAACAACGAGGAACTCAAAGCCATTCTCGAGGCCCGGGCCGAAGCCGAGGGAGCAGGAAAGGCACCTTTGCTGATGGTGGGGTACAACCGGCGTTTCTCCGAACCGGTCCGCGCCATTCAGAAACTGTTTGCCGGGCGGACCGAGCCGCTGGTCATGCACTATCGCGTCAATGCAGGCTTTTTGCCGTCCACCAACTGGGTGCAACAGCCGGACCAGGGCGGACGCCTCATTGGGGAAGGCGGCCACTTCGTAGATGTGATGCAATTTCTTTGCGGCGCACTTCCTGCCAGCGTTTATGCCGCCGCTCCCAGCGACAGCGCGCGCCGCTACAACAACGACAACATTCTGATTTCGATCACCTTCGCAGATGGTTCTGCCGGCACGATTCACTATCTGGCCAACGGGGCCAATGCGATCGAAAAAGAATATCTGGAAGTATCCGGCGATTCGAAGACTGCTCGTATGTGGGACTTCAGAAAGCTCGAATGCGCGGTTGGGCGAAAGAAATCAACGAAGTCCTTCTCCGGAGATAAAGGGCACGCGGCCGAGATGAAAGCGGTGCTGGATGGCTTCGAATCCGGCACCGGCTCGCCTGTCAGCCTGGAATCGCTGGCGGCAACGTCGCGGGTAACGTTTGCTGTATTGGAATCGCTGAGAACGGATCGCGTGGTGCGGATCTGAGCTGCTCCAGGCGGAATCGTCCGTGATTTTCGATGCACTGGATGTTGTGAACGCCAGGCCTGGCAGAATTTGAATAACGCGAAGGCCACCCGCTATCATGAATGCCGATCCCGCCGTGAGAGGTGTCTACCTGGCCCAGTCCTCGAAACCGCCGAAGTTACGCGAAGCTCGCTTTGAAGATTATTCGCAGATGGCCGCTCTGGCGTTGAAGTTTGAACTGGACACCGAGGAGTGTGAGGCATGGATGCATCTTTGGACGGGAAATCCGGCTCTGCGTGAGGTTGCGGACAAGTTCCCGATGGGCTGGGTGCTGGAAGCCGCCGATGGAAAGATCGCAGGCTACCTCGGCAACATTCCTCTCAGTTATGAGTTTGAGGGGAAGAAACTGCTGGCCGCGGCAGTTCGGTCCTGGGTGGTGGACAGCGGATATCGAGCTTACTCTCTGCTGCTGCTGGCGACGTATTACCAACAGACCAATGTGGATATTTTTCTGGCCACAAGCGTTAATTCTCAGTCTGCGGTCGCGTCTAGTGTTTTTCAGAACGTGCAGGTTCCGGTGGGGGCGTGGGACCGGACGCTGTTTTGGATCACGAACCCGCAAGGATTCAGCGAAAGCTTTTTCAGGAAGCAGGGCTGGCATCTGGCAAAGTGGTTGAGTTATCCGGGCGCCGCGGCCATATCGATCCGTGACCAGTTGGCCGGGAGCCGCTTTCGCAAAGCCGAAAGTGGGGTGGGGATACTCCCATGTGCCAGCTTCGATGATCGTTTCGACGCGTTCTGGACGGCCCTGAAGAAAAAGAAATCCAACATCCTGCTGGCGGTTCGCAGCCGCGAAACGCTGGAGTGGCACTTCAAGTTTGCGCTGCGGCAGAATGCCGCGTGGATCTACACGATTGAAGGGGATGCCGGTCTGGCTGCGTATGCGGTGTTCCTGCGTCAAGATCGCCGGCAGGTGGGGCTCAGACGCGTATGCCTGGTCGACTTCCAGTGTCTGGAGCAGGAAAAAGCCCCGGCCTTTTTCGCGGCCATGCTGGAAACGGCATTCGAGCGCTGCCGGCAGGAATCCATTCATATGCTGGAACTGATTGGCCTCGCACCCTCACTGGAGGAAATCGCGGGGCGAGCTTCTCCACATCGCCGGCAACTGGCCAGCTGGATGTACTTCTACAAAGCCAAGGACCGAGGGCTGGGCGAAAGGCTGACCAGTCCTGAAGTTTGGGAGCCTGCGCTGTTTGATGGCGATTCCAGCCTGTAATGAGAAGGCGGCCGCTCGCAATCGTTCGCCTTCCCCGCAGCCGTAATCTTATGGAACTGATATGCAAGAGGCTGCACATACAAAACCTGCGAATCTGAGAATTCCCCTCTAAGTATCTGAATCTCAAGGCCCAAGAATTGTGGGTAGCGAGGTTGACGCGGCCCGGCAATTGCTAATATTGTCTATAAGTTACCTAGACTTACTTGGGATAGCATATGGTCGCGGGCAGCAAGATCCGGAAACCCAGTCCCCAACGCCGTGTCGCCATCGTATCCGGGGCGGGAGAAACAAACTCCCCAATCCCTCGGCAAAGCATCGATTATGGATGGCGTCTGCACGGAAAGCCGATTCGTGTACTTGCCGACTCTTCTTTGACGCTGCTTCCGACGCGCCAACGCGCGGCCGCAGCGGTACTCACCGAGTATTGCGCCGACGGGAACTCGCTGATGTCCTGCCTGCAGTGTGGCGCCTGCACGGTGAACTGTCATCTTGCCGAAACCGACGGCGCCCTGTTCCCGCGGCGCCAGATGACGCTTCTGCAACTGGGTGAAGTGGACCGACTGCTGGCCGATCCCAACGTCTGGCTCTGTTTCAATTGCCAGGATTGTACCTCGCGCTGCCCGGCTACCGCCGGGCCTGGCCGGATCATGGCAGCGGTTCGCCGCCTGGCCGTGGAACATTATTCGGTGCCGCGTTTTGTTTGCCGGCTGGCAAATCGGTGGCACGGTCGGCTATGCATTCTGCTCGCAGCGACGGCTTTGCTGTTGGCGGCCATCGCTGGCGGCGGGTCGTTCTCGCCGCAAATCAGCCCGGTACGCTACGCCAGCATGCTTCCGCATTTCACCTTGAATCTGTTCTTCGGCGCGGTTGCGGGCCTGGTAATGATTGCCGCCGTGATCGGGGCAGCGCGGGCATGGAGGGCGTTCACCGGCGAAGCGTTGTGGAAAGCCAACGCCGGCCGTCTGATCAATTCTTTTGTTGCAGCCGCTCGCCAGATCGCAAGACACCAGCAGTTCTCCTCCTGCCAGCAGTTTCCCTTGAGCCGGTGGGCGCACATCTCGGTGTTCTATGGCTTCATCACGCTGCTGGCGCTGGCGGGCGTGGCCGCAACGCTTATCGGGGTTGGCGCTCCCTATCCTTTTCCCGCTTTGCATCCGTTCAAGATTGCCGGCAATGTTGCCGCAGTGCTGATCATCGGGGGAAGTTTGTACTTCTGCGTGCAACGCCAGCGGGCATCCCGGAAGCGGGACGCGAGTTCATGGTTTGACTGGATGCTGTTAGTGGAACTCTTACTCGTGAGCATCACCGGCGTTCTGTCGGAAGCCTTTCGCTACGCCAATGCCGCGGCGCTGGCCTATCCCACATATTTCTTGCATCTGGTATTTGTCTTCGTTCTGCTGACAGGGTTCGCGCATTCCAAACTGGCGCATGTGGTCTACCGAACGGTTGCGTTGACGGCGGAGCAGTACAAAGCGGTCTCAGAGGCGCCGTTGGCCGGCCTGGAACCTGAAAGAGTGGCAGCATGAACCGCAAGGTCTCGCCAAACCGACAGATATTTCCCGCCGCGCTGCTCTCGAAAGGGAATGAGGAACTCAAAGACATTCCAGATGACGAACTGGTGACGGCTTACGAGTCGATGCGGGACGAAGAAGGGGCCGGAGGCGACGGATATCCGAATGTCAGGCGCTTGTTCGGGACCCCGTTGGAACGAGAAAAAGACCGGCGCGAAACCCGCGCACAACTGGAGAACTGCGACGCGGAGATGCAGGAATGGTACGAAAAGGCTCGGAAGGAGCCTTGCACATGGTGGCTGAAGAACCATCTGGTGGCCAAACACGCCTTGAAAAGCTGCCTGGCCTGCGGGGTCTGCACTTCACTATGCCCGGCAGCCCAGTATTATCCGGAATACAATCCTCGCGCCATCGTTGACGCTGCTCTGTCAGAAAATGAAGAGCGCCTGGTTGAACTTCTGAAGTCCGACATTCTCTGGTATTGCGGCCAATGCGGTTCCTGCAAGCCCGAGTGCTCCCGGGAAAACAACCTGATGGGTCTGATCTCATCGCTGCGCTTTCTGGCGCAGCTCAAGGGATATCACCTGCACAGCGTGAGGGGACGGCAGCAATATGCGATGCGGCATTTGTGCGGCGGAAACCTGTGGAACCGCGCCTGCAGCCTGTACTTCCGAAATATCACCGCTGAAGGTCACCCGGATTTCGGCCCGCGCTATGCAAAATATCAGTCCCAGGCGGTGGGTCAGATGATTCGCCTAGGCGCCGACCCGGATCGGCCGGGGCCTTTTGGCGGACGCAAACTCTCACCGCAAACGCTAGCGGAATTTCGTTCCTGCCTGGCCTCCGGTGGAACCATGGTGTTGTGGAATCAGCTTGAGAAGTACGCGCGCGAAGATGCGAAGAAAAGCGGCGTGTCGATTGACGAATATCACGACCGGGTTCACCGCGAAGGATAGACAACGCAGGAACAGGCATGGCGAGAGCGATGATTATGCCCGAGACGATCAAAGAGATCCCGGAAAACGATTTTTTTCTTACGCCGAGCTGCATTTTGGGCGCAGTCAACCCCGGGACCGAGGTCCTCATCAGCCGCATCTACGATTTGCTCGGGCTGCGGTGGAAGGCGGCGGGAGATCGCGCGGAGTCGCAATGCACGTGCTGCACGGGTTTTTCTTCGCACGGCGACCTCATCTCGATCGAGAGTACGCTGCTGGTAACAGCGCGTCTGTGGTCGGTGGCGGCGGAAATCGGCGCTGAGAACATCACCACCGCCTGCGTGACATCGTTCGCGATTCACAACGAATGCCTGGAGATGTATCACCAGGAACCGGGGTTGGAGGAGCGCGTGGATCGATGGCTGCAGCAGGCCTGCGGCCGGCGATTGCAGATTCCCAAACACGTGGTTCACGCCAGCGACATCCTGTATCGCTACCGCGAGGCGCTGGCGGAGAAGTTGCGGTATCGGTTGGTCGATCACAAGATTGGACGCCGGTTGCGCATCGTGGATCACGTCGGATGCCACTACGCGAAAGTTTTTCCCGAGAAGGCCATTGGTGGATCGGAGTCTTGCGACGTGCTGGCCGGGCTGATTCGCGCCTGGGGCGGCGAGACGGTGGATTATCCGGAGCGGCGCCACTGTTGCGGCATGGGGTTCCGGCAATGCGCGATTCGTCCTAATCGCGGCTACACGATGGCATGTGTTCTGAAGAAGCTGGAGAGCATGGAGCCCTGGAAACCGGACGCGATTCTGACCAATTGTCCGGGCTGCAACCTGTTTCTCGACAAAGAGCAATGGGCAATCGAACAGATGTGCGGCAGAACTTTCAATGTTCCAACCCTCTCGTACACCGAAATGGCTGGCTTGCTGTTGGGGTGGGATCCGTACGACGTCGTAGGGATTCAGGCTCACACTGTGCCCATCGAGCCGCTGCTCGTCAAGCTGGGGATTCCCTACGACAAGTCGAAAGAGTGGCTGGGCAGAGAAAGCGCGGAGGTGCGGTAGCGAATTCCTATGGCGAAACCGGTATGCATCATCGGAGGCGGGGTAGCGGGCATGCAGGTGGCGCTGGTCCTGAGCACGCTCGGAATGCCTTCTGTGCTGGTCGAGAAGTCCCGGGCACTGGGCGGCCGTGTTCCACAGCTCTCCAGGACTTTCCCATTCTTCAACGACGATGGGTTCAATGACGGGAAAGAATTCACCGATTCCCTGGAGCGAGACTTAAGAGCTACCGCTCTCGCGGAAATTCGCCTGGGCACTGTGGTCACTGCCTTGCGCGGAAATTTCCAGGACTTCACCGTGCAACTGAGCGACGGTGGTTCCATCGCAGCGGGCGCCGTGGTTGTGGCCACTGGATTCACGCCGTTCGATCCCACCAGCCTCAGGGAATACGGCTACGGAGTCTACCCCAACGTGATTACGGCATCAGAGTTGGAGTGGATGTTGAACCCGCGCGGACCAACAGGCGGAAGGCTGGTGTGTCCCAGCGACGGGAAGGTTGTGGAGCGGCTGGCGATTGTGTTCTGCGTCGGCTCGCGCAACAAGCGCATCGGAGCGCCGTTCTGTTCCCGCATTTGCTGCTCGTACAGCACCAAGCAGGCCAGCACGGTCATGGAGCGCAATCCTAAAGCGCTAGTGGCCTGCTTCTACATGGATGTTCGCACCTACGATCGCGGTTTCGAAGAGATGTACTCGCTGGCGCAAGAGCGAGGTGTCCGCTACATCCGGGGCCGCGTGTCTACGTGCCGGCAGCTGCCGGACAGCTCCATCTCCATCCGCGCGGAAAACACGCTGCTGAACCGTCCCTTCACTGGCGAATTCGATCTGGTCTCTCTCTCGACCGGAATGAGGCCGTGTGAGGATGTCAACCAATTGGCGAGCAGCCTGGGTATCGCCTGCGGTCCCGATGGATTTTTTCTGTGCCGGGAATGGTTCCGGCATCCGCATGATGCGACTCGCGACGGAGTCTTCCTGGCGGGATGCTCGACCGGGATGAAACCGATCCGCAACTGCATGATTGACGGAGCGGCGGTGGCGGCGCGGGTGACCGCGTTGCTACGGGAGGCTAGGGCGTGAGATACGGAGTCGTGATCGACAGCCGCAGGTGCATCGGTTGCCATTCCTGCACGGTGGCGTGCAAGACCGAGAACAGAGTTCCGCTGGGCGTCAACCGGACGTGGGTCAAGTACGTGGAGAAGGGGCAATTCCCGCACGCGCGACGTGTCTTCCAGGTGACCCGCTGCAATCACTGCGAGAAGCCCCCTTGCGTCGAGATCTGTCCCGTGAGCGCCATGTACCAGCGCGGAGACGGGGTTGTAGATTTCAATTCCGCCCGCTGCATCGGATGCAAGGCCTGCATGCAGGCCTGCCCTTACGACGCCATTTATGTTGACCCGGAGCGGAAGACGGCGGCCAAATGCCATCTCTGCGCGCATCGCCTGGAAATAGGGCTGGAACCTGCGTGCGCAGCAGTTTGCCCGGAACGTGCCATTGTTGCCGGCGATCTAGACAATCCCGAAAGCGATGTTGCTCAACTGCTGGCGCGTGAGACGGTCCGGGTGCGTAAGCCGGAACAGGGAACGCAGCCCAAAGTCTTTTACATTGATGCCGACGAGAGCACGATGGCTCCCACTGCGGCCCGGCATGAGAGCTTCTACATGTGGGCAGAACGCAACCGGCAAGTCCACGGAGGCGGAGCCGCCTACTTTCCCGACAGTCCGTTCCTGCAAAAAAACACTCTGGCGGCCTATGATGTCGCACACGATCGCCCCTGGGGCTGGCAGGTGCCGGTTTACTTCTGGATGAAGGCGGTCGGCTCCGGTCTGCTTGCGGTTCCTGCCATCGGACTGGCGCTGGGCCGCATGTCGCTGAATCCTCTGCGAGACATCGTCCTCTCGACGCTCGCTCTTATTTTTATCGCTGCGACCATCGTGCTGCTCATCTCGGATTTGAGCCGTAAGGATCGCTTCTTTAAAGTTCTGACCTCGACGCAGCGTCGATCGTGGCTATCAAAAGGGGCTTTCCTGCTGGTGATTTACAGCATGTTCTGCGGCGCGCTACTGTTGGGCACAATCACGGGACACGCGACGCTTTGCCGATTCTTGCTCTGGCCAACGGTAGTGGCAGGTTTTGGGGCAGCGGGATATACCGCATTTCTCTTTGGACAATGTGAGGGCCGAGATCTCTGGCAGACTCCGTTATTGCCGGTGCACCTTGTGGTGCAGGCTGTTCTGGTGAGCGCCGCCGTGCTGATGTTTCTCCCTACGCGATTAGGCGCGTCGCCCCGCTCTCAAGCACTCGCCATAGTGGCGCTCTCAATCACACTAATCCTGCATTTACTGATGGTCGCCGGCGAGATCGCCATTCCTCACAGCACCGATAACGCGAAATATGCAATCTGGCTGATCACGCGCGGGCCTTACAGAAAACTGTTCTGGGGCGGGGCTGTGGGGCTGGGCGGTGTCTTAC
Source organism: Candidatus Sulfotelmatobacter sp. (assembly GCA_052326105.1). GTDB lineage: Bacteria > Acidobacteriota > Terriglobia > Terriglobales > Acidobacteriaceae > Sulfotelmatobacter. Next base: position 13,382 of record JBKQRC010000094.1, read on the forward strand.
CTCTGCTTTTGCTTTTTGCATCTTCGGTCAGCGCCCTCGCCGCTGCATTATCCGGCTTGCTGGCTCTCGGTGGGCTGCTGGCGTTCGAATGGTGTTTTGTGATGGCCGGGCAACGTGTTCCGAACAGTTGAGAAGAGAACTATGGGAGTCCCTAAGGTGAATGATTCCAGCAACAATAGCGGCCGGCTTTCCGCATGTCCGCCGGTCGAGAAGTGGGACGACTGGGTCGAGTTCGATCCCGAGGCTTGGCCGCGCCGAGTGGAGCGCCATTACCAGCTTATTCCCACCATCTGTTTCAACTGCGAATCCGCCTGCGGGCTTCTGGCTTACATCGATAAAGGAACGGGCCAAGTCGCCAAGTTTGAAGGAAATCCCAAGCATCCGGGCAGCCGGGGACGCCTTTGCGCCAAGGGGCCGGCAGTCATCAACCAGATTCACGATCCCGACCGCGTGCTCTATCCCATGAAACGCGTAGGGCCGCGCGGAAGCGGGCAGTGGGAACGCACTTCGTGGGACGAGGTACTCGAGACTTTCGGCGCGCGCATCCGCAAGGCGATCCAGGAGGGCCGCGGCGAGGAAGTCATGTACCACGTTGGCCGGCCCGGCTACGACTTCATCATGGAACGCACGCTGCAAGCCTGGGGCATTGACGGCCACAACTCGCATACGAATATCTGTTCGGCCTCGGCGCGCCTGGGCTACGTGCTTTGGCATCATGCTGACCGTCCCTCGCCCGATCACGCCAACGCGCGTTTCATCCTGCTTCTGTCAGCCCACCTCGAATCGGGACATTATTTCAATCCCCACGCGCAGCGCATCATTGACGGCAAAATGGCCGGAGCAAAACTCGCGGTCATGGATCCGCGGCTGTCGAACACGGCCAGCATGGCGGACTATTGGATGCCGAGCTATCCGGGCACCGAGGCTGCTGTCCTTCTCGCCATGGCCAAGGTGATTCTCGACGAGAACCGCTTTGATGCCGCATTCATGAAGGATTGGACCAACTGGGAAGAACTGGAGGTGGATGGTTTCAAAGCGGATGGCCACAATTTTGATGCCGCGATTGAGGAGCTCAAACGCCACTACGCCCGCTACACTCCCGAGTTTGCCGAAAAGGAAAGTGGAGTGAAGGCGCACGTCATCGTGCAGGTGGCGCGGGAAATCGCCGATGCCGGAAGCCGCTTCGCGTCGCATCTTTGGCGCGGCAGCGCATCCGGAAACCTTGGCGGCTGGCAGGCGGTGCGCGCCCTGATGCTCTTGCATGTGCTCACCGGCTCGGTCGGAACCAGAGGCGGACACAATCTCAACGCCTGGAACAAATTTGTACCGCGTCCTTTCAGCGTGCCGCCTCCGCAGAAACGCTGGAACGAATTGCTTTACCCGCCGGAATGGCCGCTTTGCACGCACGAAATGTCGTTCCTGCTGCCTCACCTGCTGAAAGAAGGGCGCGGCCGTCTGGAAGCGTACTTCACGCGAGTCTTCAATCCGGTCTGGACCTATCCCGACGGCTTCTCCTGGATCGAAATGTTGCGCGACGAAAAACTCGTCGGACTGCACGCGGCGCTGACTCCCACATGGAGTGAAACCGCGTGGTACGCCGATTACGTGCTCCCCATGGGATACAGCTCAGAGCGCCACGACCTGACGAGCCAGGAAACTCATGCCAGCAAATGGATCGGATTTCGCCAGCCCGTCCTGCGCGTATTCCAGGAGAGACAGGGAAAGAAGGTGGACTTCACCTATCAGGCGAATCCCGGCGAAGTGTGGGAGGAAGACGAGTTCTGGATCAATCTCTCCTGGGCGATCGATCCCGACGGCACGATGGGCATTCGCCAGTGGTTCGAATCGCCCTACCGGCCGGGGCAGAAGATCACAGTGGACGAATACTATCGCTGGATTTTCGAAAACTCCGTTCCCGGACTTCCGCAAGCGGCCAAAAAAGAAAACCTGACCCCGCTGGAATACATGCGGAAGTATGCCGCCTTCGAAGTCACCACCGATGTGTATAAGCTCAATGAGAAACTGGTTTCCGCCGCTGAATTGGAGGGCTTCTCCGTGGAGACCAACGGCGTGGTCACCAAAGGCGGCAAACCAATCGGACTTTCTCGCAATGGCGACGTGGTTACCGGCTACAACACTCCCTCACGAAAGTTGGAACTATTCTCACGAACCCTCGCAGATTGGAAGTGGCCGGAATTTGCCCTGCCGGAATATTACCGAAGCCACGTGCATCGTTCGGCTCGGGAGATTTCTGCCGGACTCGAGGCCGATGATTTTGATCCGCAATATATGCCGGTTGTGGATTGGCCGAAGGACGCGCGCGGAGAGGTGTACACTCTGCTGCCTATATTCCGCTTGCCCACGCTGATCCACACGCGATCGGGCAACGCAAAAGCCTTGTATGAGATCGCGCACAAGAATCCGCTCTGGGTCAATCCCGTCGACGCAGAGAAACTAGGCGGGGTGCGAACCGGCGACCTGATGAAGGTCCACACCGAGATTGGTTATTTCGTGCTGCACGCCTGGGTGACAGAAGGCCTGACGCCCGGCGTTGTTGCCTGCTCTCATCACCTGGGCCGCTGGCGGATGCGCAAGGATGACAAGATCGAGCGCTTCACCAGTGCACTGGTCGACTTGCAGGAAGTTGGAAACGGGCAATGGAAGATGCGGCAGATCAGCAGTGTCGAGCCGTATGAGAGCTCCGATCCGGACACGCGCCGCATCTGGTGGAGCGATGCCGGAGTGCATCAGGACATCACGTTCCCGGTCCATCCCGATCCCCTCAGCGGAATGCACTGCTGGCACCAGGTTGTGCGCGTGGAAAAAGCCGGTTCCGGCGATCGCTACGGCGACATCTACGTGGACACGAATCTGTCGCACGCCGTTTATCAAAAATGGAAGGCGCTCACCCGTCCCGCGCCCGGACCGGGAAACCTGCGGCGTCCGCTGTGGTTCCCTCGGGTGGCCCGGCCGGCAGAGTCAACGTACTACTTCAGCTAATCAAGATGCAGATGGAGCCTTGGAGCTAACGGGTGCGGTCGATCATCGCCGGCAAAATGACGACATGGGCTGACCCCGTTGCGTGGTGGCGCGTCTGCTTAGAACGGGATATCTTCGTCCGTAATCGGCCCGGAAGCCGGGGCGTGCTCCGGCTCGGGCGTGCGCTGATCGAAGTTGTTACCTCCACCACCCGCAGAGGATGAGGCTGTGCGCGAGCCTCCCGCGACGTCGGCGCCTCCGGCTTCGCCACGTCCGCCGAGCAATACCAGATCGTTGACGTTAATCTCCGTCATGTATTTCTTCTGACCGGTCTGCTTGTCGTCCCAGGAGTGGGTTCGCAGGCTGCCTTCGATGTAGACTTTGCTGCCTTTTTTCAGATACTCGCCGGCAATCTCGGCGGTCCGGGCCCAGGCGGTGATATTGTGCCACTCGGTGCGGTCCTGCCAGTTGCCGTCTTTATCTTTGAAGCGCTCATTGGTGGCCAGGCTGAACTTGGCCACGGGCGTCCCCTGCGGCGTGTATTTCACTTCAGGATCCTTGCCCAAGTTGCCGATGAGAATAACTTTGTTGACGCTTTTTCCCGCCATGGTAGTGCTCCTTCGCCGGGGATCACTATAGCAGAACTCCACCAGCGGAAATCGTATGGGAAGGTAAAACGTTACTGTGGAGTATCATTTTGGGCGGGGGCTTTAATCCGCCTCCTCTCGTCCGCAGGAGGGCCTCGTGTCACTCTCCGGTCTTAGCGGCTTTCGCGGCATTCGAAGAATGATTGGAATCGTTCTAGGGCTGGCCGGACTGCTGACGCTGTCCGGCTGCTGGGTGTATTCCGTTGAGCCGCTTTACGAGGTGAATCCCTCGACGCCCGATCCGGATCTCGCGTTTGACCAAACGCTGATTGGCTCCTGGAGCCTGACCGACAACAAATGCACTACACTGCTGACCATCGCGGCCAAGGACGGAGCCTACGATTTGCAATCGGCAGAGCAGGGTGAGGGATGCAGCGGGGACAAGTCCCATCGGCAGGCCCGGCTGGTGAAACTGGATACCCATTACTTTCTGGACGTTTCTCCGATGGACGACGAGGTGTGTGATATGTGCCTGGCAAAGCACAACATCTTTCTCGCGAAATTCGACAATGCCACGCTGGCTCTCACGCCGATTGACTCCGACTGGCTGAAGAAGTCGATCACTGCCAGAACGGTAACCTTAGCCACCCTGGCGGACGATACCGACACGATCACCGCATCATCTAAAGAGCTGAAGGCTTTTTGCCGTAAGTATGCTGACAACAAAGCGGTGTTTAAACCAGATTCTACGGGCACCTTCAAGCGGAATCCGGTTTCCGCGGCAGCGGGTCCAGGCTAACGGCTGAAGGCTAAGCCCCAAAAGCTTCTTAAGGTATAATCTTCCCCATGCCTACCGCACCAGGGGCCGTTAAGGCCGTGGGGATGGTGCCCGACGAACTCAAGTTTGAACCGAAGTCCAAGGGCCTCGCCACGCCGCGCAAGAAGAAACCCAAAGAACTGGCCGTCATCACCGAGTGTTGTACGGGATGCGCCGGGTCACCGGCCTGCGTTGAATATTGTCCGGTGGAAGACTGCATGTTCTGGGTGCCCGACGAGGACAATCCTCCGTTTGGCCGCATCCAGATTGACCCGATTCTCTGCATCGGCTGCAAGAAGTGCATCAGTAAAGGCCCGGACGGCTGCTTCCTTGACGGCTGTCCCTGGGACGCCATCGTCATGGTGGACACGGCGGAAGTGGAGAAGGAAGTCGGGCCGATGGCGATTTGAAGGGCAGCTGGTAGCTTTTAGCTTTTAGCTCTTAGCTTTCCTAATCCTGAGCCGGCTTGTCATTTGTGCTCGGGCTGCAGCAGATCCCAGTTGTTGCCGCAGAAGTCCTCAAATACCGCGACAGTTGCTCAGTGCGCTCTGGGTTGTCATTCCGAGGAGCGAACGCGACGAGGAACCTGATTTCTTCCTCGGGCAAAGGAAAAGCAGGTTCCTCGCTCCGCTCGGAATGACAGGGACGAGGGTGCCGCTCGGAATGACAGGGGAGATGCTCCGCTCGGAATGACGACGATTACTTCATTCCTGCGCGACAAGGAGCCTACTTCATTCGTGCGCGACAACTACGATCAGTTCATTCCTGCGCGAGCCTGAATTGCCTTTTCCGTCGCGACGGCCTGCTGGCGTGTGTCGTTCGAGATATCCGGCAGATCGCGTTCATACGGACGAACGGCCGCAAGATCGTCCATTTGCCCCACCAGATAGAGCGCGCGCAGCGCTTCCCACACTTGCTCGGTCCCCGGATCAACCACGGCCACTTCAGCTCCGGCGGTGACGTGCGCGCCGGTCTGGGCCACGGAGCGAATGCGGCCGGGAATGGGGGAACGAATCTCGGCAATCTGGCCGTTGTCATTGCCGAATTGCAGCTTGGCGATCAATCCTCCCTGATGGATGGCAGTGCCGGGACGGTCGGCATCCACGATTTGCCCAGGCTCGGGCGCGGTGATCTCGGCCGGCTGCAGCAGCGCCACAATCTGCGGACGCCCGGTCGCATCGCCGAACCGCACCAGCGACAGCGCGGCGTTTCCCCGCACCATCGGCGAAGAATCAGCCAGCATCTTCAGCAGCATCTCATGAAAGCCTGCGCCCGACGTGTCCTGCCCCATGACCCAGGCGTCGGTATTGCGCACTTCTTCCACCGGATCGCTCGCCAGCCGCAGCAGGTTGGGATACCACTGCTTTACGGCCGCGTCTCCCCGCGACATACGTTCGCCCACCTGCACCAGTGCATGCTGAATGTGACGCGGCTTCTTGTCGTCGTGCAAGTACGCGCTCAACTGCGGGTCAGAAAGATGCCGGCCAAACCAGGTATTCCACCAGAACAGAAACGGCATGAGCACAATCAGCCAGCCGGTGGCGAAGAAAAGGATTTTCTGCGCGCGCGACATGCTGCGCTTCGATTTGCCCGGCACGCAGCCGTCGGAACCGGCCTGGGCATTTGGAGTGGGTGTCTCGGAGGGAAGGGACATGGGTTCCGGCAAGAAACTATAGCAGATGGGATAAGAGGCCGGTGCGTTCTGGGCGATCCTATTTCTCCCGCAGCATATACCAGGAGCTCAGTCCGATGCAGACGAGCGTCGCGGTGAGGCCGAGGAGGGTCGTCCCGGACAAGGCGGCCAGCCAGTTGCTTTCCATCTGCATCCAGGGGAAATGCTTGAGACCAAGGCTCGGCAGCCATGCCGGTGGGTGGGAGATTTGGACGATCAGCCAGGGAGAAGCCAGAATCGCGAGTGCGTACGCGCAGGTCCGTACGATCCGTATGGGCAGCGTCGCCCGGGCCAAAGCCTGCTCCCGCGCCCGGGCCTGCGCCTTCCGCCAAATCACGCCTGCATCCGGCATGTGCAGGTCATCGTTCGCGAGAGCTGAATCTTCGCGCAAGCCTTCCGTCACCAGCAGAACTTCCGAGCAGACTGGGCAACCGCCGACGTGAACCAAAAGTTCCTGGGGAAGTGAGCCTGCCTGCAGGGCGGCGATCACGGCTTGCTCGTGCTCGCAGTATTGTGTCTTCATTTGCCCACCTCATTGGTGACCGCGGGATCGCCGCGGCGCAGGCTTCCGCCAATCAATTCCGCCAATTTGCGCCGCGCTCGAAACAGCAGCAGGCGGATGCTCCCGGCCCCCAGGCCAGTGCAATGCGCGATCTCCTGATGATTGCACCCTTGCACATAGGCCAGCCACAGAAGTTGCCGTTCGCGCGGTTTCAGGCGCCCGAACGCCTGCCGCACTCCCAACCTCCGCTCGAACGGCGGCGCAGGAGACGCGGCCTCAGGGGCACTGTCCGGCAGAGAGTCTTCCTGGAGCTGGCGCCAGCGGTCATGCATCAGGTTGGTGGCGATGCGAAACAGGTAGCTCGACGCCTGGCGCGGGTCCATCTCGGGCACGCTGGCCGTCAGGAACCGGCAGTATGATTCCTGCAACAGATCTTCAGCCAAATCCCGCCTTCGCGTCACCCCCAGCAGATATCGCAGCAATGGTCCCGACGTCTGCTGGTAAAACGCATGAAAGGCAGACTCGTCCATGAGCATACCGCGGTCAGCGACGGTTCTGGGCGCAGGCGCGGCGAGGCGCAGGTTCATGGCGCGAGTCTGATAGTCATCCCGCATTGCGGTCTTTCACCGCTCACACATGCTTGCCGTTGAGCAAGCCAAACGACTTCGACAGATAATAAGAAGCGGCGGACGACACGGCGAAGCCGATGCCCAACGTGGTACAGAGCGTTCCCAGCACGAGGAACCCCTGCTGGGCATCGTCAACCCGGTTGCGCAGGAGCAAGAAGGCCGCTCCGACCGAGATCATCACGATCGCGGTCTGCAGAGCAACAATAATCCGCGCGTGGGGTGAGACGCCTTCCACCCGCAGCGACTCAAGCAGTGTCTTGCCGGCGTCGGTCTGCGCATAAGCCAGCAGTTCCTGGCCCGAGCCGACTTTATCGAGCAGTTTGTTCTGGACCTCCGCCTGCAGCTTGGCGATCTTGTAGCGCCGGATGGTGCTGAAGAAAGCCCATACCAGCCAGGCCAGGAAGCCGAAGACGATAGGAACAACCACAATGTCGTCGTGCACGGCAATCTCCTTATAGGGGCGGCTCGATTTGTTCGGGGTACCGGTTCCTCCGCCCTCGCTAGGTATAACGTTGGGCAGAGGACTTGGTTAACAGTACGGAAAAACAATGTGAAGAGTTCCGGCGTCTGAACCTGGGCGAGGAGGGGAGCCTATTCTATGTCGGCGTCGAGCACGCGTTCCTGCTCCAGGTAATAGGACATGGCGTACTGGGCCAGAAGCGGCGTCTGGAGCCGGATTTCGGCGCCAATCCACTCGCCTTTGGCATAGGGGGCGTCTGGCGGATGATTGGAGTGGCCGCTGCTGCCGAACTGCGGGCCGAAGTCGGCACTCTGAATCTGATCGAATTGACGGATTCCGCGCCAGGCGGCATCGCCGACCGTGCCGGAAACGTCGATTTTCAATCTGAGGATCGACATGATGTGAACAAAATTTCCGATTGTCGATTTCCAATTGCCGATTGGAGCCGGCGCAGATCTGGCAATCGCAAATCGGCAATCGAAAATCACGAATGCGGAAACCACTGGTACAGCATGAAGTATACAATTACGCCGGTGACGGAAACATACATCCACAGCGGCCATGTCCAGCGCGCAATGGCGCGATGCTTGTCGTACCGCGCCTTCAATCCGCGATTCAGCGTCACGATGGCCAGCGGAACAATGACGATGGCCAGTGTCACATGCGAAATCAGAATCGCAAAATAAACCGGTCGCGACCATCCCTGGCCCAGGAAAAGAATATTCCCCACCTTGAAATGGAAGAACACGTAGCATCCCAGAAACAGCGCCGACGCGACAACGGCTGCGATCATGCAGGTTCGGTGCGCGGCGATCCGCCGGCGCGCAATCAGAGCGCGGCCCGTGAGCAGCAGCACGGCGCTGGTTCCGTTCAGAGTCGCGTTGAGGGCAGGGAAGAATGCGAATTGTTCCGGGATCGAATTTCCGACAATCAAGCGGCGGGCCTCATGTTGTGGAAGATCTGCTGCGGCGGTTGGCCATCAGAAATGCCAGACCGAACATCACCAATGAAAACAGTACCAGCGTGGCCATAGCCGACGACAGGGGGAAACTGGTCTCCGCGCCGGGATACAGCAATCCGCGCAAGGCCTCCACGCCATAGGTCAGGGGATTCAGGCGCATGATCACGCGAATCCACACCGACGCTCCCGCGAGCGGGAACAGCGCGCCCGACAATAGCCACAGCGGAATGAGAAACAGATTGACGATGCCGTGGAAGGCCTGCGAGGAATCCATGGGCCAGGCGATGGCAAAGCCGAGCGCGGTCAGGGCAAACGACACCAGGAATACGACCACGCCAACCAGCAGTACTTGCACCGGGTTCAGATGCACGCCGGCGAAGGGCGCGAAGATCAGAAAAATCATGCCTTGGGCGGCGGCGAGTGTCGTCCCTCCCAGGACTTTGCCGAGCACAATGGCCGACCGCGGCACCGGCGCAACCAGCACCGAAAGCAGAAAGCCTTCCTTGCGGTCTTCGATCACCGACATCATGGTGAAGATCGAAGTGAAGAGCACAATCAGGATCAGTGTGCCGGGGTAGAAATAGTCAAGATAGTGCTGCTGCCCCGCGCCGCCCCCGGAACGAATCGAATTCCCGAATCCTGAACCGAGAACCAGCCAAAACACCAGCGGCGACGCGAGCACGCCGACCACGCGCGTGGGCTGGCGATAGAAGCGCACGATCTCCCGCCACCAGAGAGTAAACGCGGGCAGCACGACGCCCGTCGATGCGGACCGCATGGGGCGCGCCAGGGTTGTTGCCGAAGTCGCCATAATCCCTTAACTCGCCATATCTTTATCTTTATCGTTCGCCATATCTTTCAACTTGCCTTTGCTGCCGGAGTTTTTGCCGGGGCCGCTTCCTTCTTGTGGACGAAGTTCAGCATGCCCAGATCACGCATCTCCCAATACGCGTTGAGCAAGAAGCAGGCCGAAAGCGCCAGCAGTATGAGGGTCATAAAGAGCCCGTCCACCGTGGCCGACGGCGGGGCCAGGATGATCATTCCGCTCACGAAAATCCAGGCAACGCCCAGCAACGGAACAACGCTGAGCACGAGAGATAGAACAAAGATCGTCGAGCGCAAGCTACCTCCTCTTTTCTTCAGAATTAGAATTAGAATTCTGTTCGCCGCCTTCACTCCAGAACTTGTGTCCGGTGCGGTGAATGAACACGTCCTCCAGCGCGGGCTTGCTGACGGAAATCGCCTGAATCTCTCCCGGGAAGGCCTCGACCACGTCGGTAACGAAGCGGTGTCCACCTTCGCGCTCAATGCGCACCTGATTGCCGAGCACGGCGGTCTCGACGCGGAAGTGCGCCCGGATGTGCTCGGCCAGCAACGGGGCGTCCTGCGCGGCATCGAGCAGGATAACATCGCCGCCGATCTCGCTCTTGAGTTCCGCCGGCGTGCCCAGCGCCACCAGATTTCCTTCATTCATGATGGCGAGACGGTCGCAGCGCTCCGCCTCTTCCATCAGGTGGGTCGTGACCAGCACGGAAACATGTTCTTCATCGCGCAGGATCTGCAAATATTGCCACAGGTCACGGCGCGCTCCGGGATCAAGACCGGTCGTAGGCTCATCGAGGAGCAGGACTCCGGGATGGTGCAACAACCCCTTGGCCAGCTCGATGCGGCGCTGCATTCCGCCGGAAAAAGTCTCGACTCTTTCCTTCGCGCGATCGGCCAATCCCACCCGCTCCAGAATCTCCACGATGCGTCTTTTCAGGGCGGCGCCGCGGAGGCCATAGAGATGGCCCTGGTGCCAGAGGTTCTCATAGGCGGTCAGTTTCCGGTCAACGCTCTGCGCCTGAAACACCACGCCAATCTGCCGCCGCAAACCGGAGGGGTCTTGCGCCGCGTCGTATCCCAGGATCACAGCTTTCCCGGCAGTTGGAATCATCAGCGTGGAAAGAATGCGGAACAGCGTCGTCTTCCCGCTTCCGTTCGGACCGAGCAGGCCAAACAGTTCCGCTGGGCGAACGTCAAACGACACTCCGTTCAGCGCCGTCCGGCTCTCGTAACGATGGACCAGGTTCTGAACGGAAATGACCGGCGCGGCGGAAGCGCTGCTTACTTCCGGACCGGCATCTGCAATGACTGAGACTTTTGGAGCCAAAGTAATCCCCGGGAAACAAACTCTAACCAGTGTACGACATGGCGGCCAGTTTCAGGTTGAGCAGCAGACTCGGCCGGGCAAGTCTGAGTCTGGCATCAAGTTGCACACGAAAAATCACGGAGCAGTCCACAATTGGCAGCCGGAGCGGTCGGTGAGACTCATGCCACGGAAGCATCCCGTTGCGCCTGTGGCAGCCGTTCTTCGAATGCCACCGGGACGTGTCTCCAGACCTGGATCGCGAGGATCGCCGCCGTGGCCAGCAGCAGCGCCCCTACAGCGACGTGCGCCACGGTGGAAACGACCATGGGAAACTCGGGTTGGGCTGCGTTCCTGCCCCATTCGACGCGCGTCACGAAAGCCGCGAAGCCCAGGCACAGCTGGGCGATCACGAGCGCCAGCATAAGAATCGCGGGCTGCCGCACGGCTTCGATATGGGGATAAACAGTGAGCGCCCGGACCGTCGTCCACCCCAGCACAAAGCAGACAACGACGGCATTGGCGACGTGCGGCCACCAACTCAGCCCGTGATGACGGAACATCCCACCCAGGATCAGCTGAATGTACAGCACTAGAAGGGAGAGCAGAGTCAGGGTGAACAGGCTGGGACGCCGGGTATCGAGTTCGACGCGCGGAGGCTCCTCGATCCGGCGGCGCGCGGTGAACACGGCGATAATGACTGCGATGCAGAAGAAGGTTTGGGCCACGGCCGCGTGCGCCGTGGAAACGGCAGGCGGCTGAAAAAGCAGAACCGTGAGCCCGCCGAGGATGGCCTGCACGATGACCGTGCAGAAAGCGCCGATCGCCAGCCAGCGCATCCAGCGCCGGCGCTCGACGAGCAGAGTCCAGACCGCGATGGCCAGAGTGAGCGTGACCAGGGAACCGGCCAGCATGCGATGGGTCCACTCGTAACGAATCCCACCCACAAAATGGGGCACTTTGATGAGATAACCAAACGATGTAGGCCAGTCAGGCACCGACAAACCGGCGTCATTGCTGGTCACGAGCGCTCCGGCGGTGATGACCACCAGAGTGGCGCAGGCCGTAAACACGGCGAAGATATGATGACCTCGATGGTAGGGTGTCTCGATGGCTTTCAGAGTCATGTCGGTTGGGTCAGGACGTACTTGGGGCGGCTAGAATGAGCGGCTAGACCAGCCGCCGCCGTTGTGAAAGGGCAAAGCAGGTTGCACTCCTGGTGCGGCCTGCCCCGTCCAACCCGGTATTTTACCAAAGCGTTATTCTGTCAGATCGTTATTCTGTCAAAGCGTTATTCTGTCAAAGCGTTATTTTGTCAAACAGGGCGGCTAGTCGGCCGCTGGTTTGAAGCTCTGGTCCACGGTCTTGGTTTCCTTAGGCGCGACCGTGATTTTCTGGTCCTGCTCTCCCAGCTTTTCCTGCACGAAGGCCAGCGTGTAGTCGCCCGGCGGCAGGCCCTTGATCTCATACTTCCCGTCTTTGCCAGTAACGGCATAGAACGGGGTCTTCACGACGTTGATGTACATCTTCATCCAGGGATGCTGGTTGCACTTCACCGGCAGCATGATCTCTTCGCGGGCGAAGTTCTTCTCAATCGCCGGGGAAGAAGGAGGCTGCGATTCGTTCCATTCCCGATTGTCTTTCGGGGTGGGATGGATGTTGTGGGTAGTCGGATCATCATTTTTGATTTGTACGGTCTGCCCGGCCATTACCCCCAGCACGTGCGGATGATAACGGCAGCCCTGCTGGTCAAGCACGACCGGGTCTTTGGGAGTATCGAAAGTTCGGTTGTCCAGCCCGTCCTTCACGTAAACGAAAACGTTGGCCAGATCGCCGCCCGTGACCACGATGTTCTCAGCCTCGTTCATGCCCTTGCAGCCCGGGTCCTGGCTCATGTCAATCTTCGGCGCTTTTGGCGCCGTGCCATCGAACTTGACCGTGCCGTTGATGGTGGCCACGGTTGCGGGATCGATGGGGGTTGCGGCCGGTTGTTCGGCCATCGGACTGGCAGCCGGCGCTTCCTCTTTCTTGCTGCAAGCCGCCAGCACGAGCAGCGCGCACAAGGCCAGCATGCTGATCGTTATCTTTGTCCAACCTGTTTTCTTATTCATGACGTCGCCCTTTCTTTGAGTGTAGCGCCGGCGCCCGCGCCGGGATAGCTACCCAAATGCAGAACCTGTTCTCAAACCGGCCATTCTACCGCGAACCTCCGCTCGCCGCATGATGCGCCTCCTCCTCCGCCTGCCTGTGACTACCAGACGGTTGCAGCGCGGCCCGGGCATGCGGCATCGCCGCCGCCACGCGCCGCTGTTCTTCCGGAGTCAGTTGGAAGATGTAATCGGTGAGCAGTTTGCGATGATCGCCGGCGTAGCCGTTGAACAACGGCGGCGTCGGCCCGGCAAAGACCCACTGGTTATTCTGCTGCCGGAACAAGCCCGAGGGCATCGACGTGCCGGGGCTCACCGCCTGCGGATCGGTAATCCAACGCTCCACCCAGTCCGGCTTCAGACGTTCCTTGGCCAGCAGAAAGTTCGGCGCAGTGGCGATCTTGTCGTGCGCCGGATCACCCGTGGCATGGCACTTTAAGCACGGGGCTGCCGAGCTCGAAAACAGGCTGCGCGCCATGTCGGTTTCCTTGGCCGTGAGTACGGGCACCTGCTCCGGAATGTAGGGCAGCGGCTGCTGCGACAAGGCCTGGAAGAAGCGCACCAGCTTGCGCAGTTCGTCGTCAGAGAACGAGAAGGTGGGCATGCGGACCCTTAAGTATGGCCGCACGCCGTTGCGATTCGTATCGGTTGTGCTCAGCGAAGGATTGGACAAGAACTTCCTCAGCCACTCGGGATCAACGCGCGCGCCTTCGGTGAGCAGTTTCGGCGGCAACTGCTCCTGCGCGTCCTGGTACTGCTTTAATCCCATCAGGATGGTTTGCTTTCCGGGAATCAACTGGTGACAGCCCACACAGTTGTATTTCTTGATGATCCACCAGCCCTCCTGAATGTCGTGCCGCGCATCGCCCGGCTTGTATTGATAGCTGGAGGGCAGGGAAGTCTCCTGGCTTCCCATCAGGAAAGTGGTGAGATCGAGCACCTGCTCCCTGGTCAAGTGCAGATTCGGCATGCGCAGAGCCTCAGTCTCGGTCTTTACCATGCCTTGGTCGAAGACGTTGGGCTCAGCGAGTTTGTGCTCGAAAAATCCCTTGTGGTCGTACCAGGGCTTGGTGGCCGGGCCGTCGGGAAGCCGCGCCAGATCGTCTTTGTCTTTGATCGGCTCGGCGTTCTTGCCGCCGCGCTGAGAGACTTCGGTGAACAGGGCGAAGTCCAAGCGCTCGATCGGCTTGCTGCCTTCGTAGGTGAGTTCGGTGCCGATGCGGCCCTCATCCTCGAAACCGGCGATCTCGTGGCATCCGGCACAGCCGAATTGCCGTATCCACTTCTTGCCTTCGTCCTTCAGCGCGGGATCGTCCATGAACGCTGCATTCAAATACGACGAAGGTTCCTGCTTCTTCTGCGTCATCAGATACGTCGCAATGTCTTCCGCATCCTCCGGGCTCAGACGCAGGCTGGGCATCACCGTCATGTTCTGCACTTGCAGTTCGTGGCCGTCGTTCGGGCAGCGGCTGTGCTCAAGATCGAATTGGTAAGGGAGCCCCTTCCTGGCGTAGTCCTCGGGGCCAATATCTTTCTTCTCGTAGGGGCAATATGGGCGGGTGCGCTCGCGCGCATTGTGAATCCAGCGGACCAGGTAATCGTAGTTCGCCTTCTCGCCGACGCGGGTCAGATTGGCGGCAAACGTCCCACCCTGCGCCTGATCGCCTTCGCCGATGGAGTGACACGCCAGACAGCCGCGCGTCTCAAACAACTCCTTGCCGTGCGCGGCGTTTCCCGGTTTGTGTTTGGGCAGCGGATCGGTAAGCCCGGACTGCCAGATGTACGCCGAGATCGCCTGAATCTGATGGTCGTTCAGCCGGAAGTTGGGCATCTTCGTCGTCGGACGGAACTCCGACGGTTTCTTCAGCCACACCGGAATCCAGTTTTTGTTGAGTTTCAGCCGGATGTCTTTGAGATTCGGGCCGACCTTCTTCTGGTCCTGCATCAGCGAGTGCGACTCGAAGTCGAGCTGCTGCAGACGGCCGTCGAGCTTGCTGTTGGCGACTCGGAGATCGACGGCCTGAAGGTTGAACTGGTTGGCTTCTTCGTTGGATTCGGCAGCGTCGGCTTTCTTCATCAAATACGCCGCCTGCTTCGCGTTGTCTTTCTTCTGAGTTTCAATCTGCTTGATCTGCTGGCCGACCGAGTTCAGTTCCTCGGGTTCCTTGTCATAGCCTTCGTAGCGATGACAGCCCATGCAGCCGCGTTGGCGGAAGAGGTCCTTGCCGTCGTCGATGGTCTGCCACTCGACGTCGCCGCTGACCAGCTTAAAGTCGGCCGCGTGGCAAGTCTGGCATCCGGCCTCGGAATTCTCCTTGGGATAGAGCGGCCAGAGCCAGTGCTCATAATTGCCGTGGGCCTTCTCCACGCTGGTGGTGGCGCGGCCGTTGCCCTGGTGGCAGGGCGAGCAGCCAAATTTTTCGGGATCGTGAATGCTCAACAACTCCGGCTCGGGATGACTGACGAGGGCCTGTGCGTATTCGTCGGGCTTCTTTTCACCCTTGGGCGTCATGGCCGTTGCGGTGATCTTGAGGGGTTCGCGGGTGTTCAGATGGCAGGATTCGCACCGGTCTACGATGTTGGCTTCGGCGACGTTGATCTGCACGATCTGGGCATCCCAATCCGAGGCCTTCTTCTTCAGCCCGTCAATCTGGTGCGGAGTCAGGTCGACCATGTGGTCCGCGACGTACTCATCCATCTTGGCTCTGGCAGCAGTGGCCGGCTTGAGTACATCGCCAAGTTCGAGGCTCAGCCTGGTTTTTTCGTCGCGAATGTCGTTGTATGTCTTTTCCAATTCCTCGAAGGTATAGGACACCTTCTTTCCGTCTGGGAACTCAACCGTCGCCTTTTCCTTTTTGTAGCTATCGATCTCCTTTTGCTTGCTCGCCTTCGCCGATGCGCTCGCGCTGGTTTCCCACTCGTAAGTCAGCGCGTTCACATAGGCGCGGCGATCGGTGAAAACGCTCTGCACGGCCAGTAGCCGGGCGCTGGCATCGTCGAGTTGGTCGCGAACCTGCCGGGCCTGCGGGGCGGAGTCGTCGCTGGCTTTTTTCCAGGCGGCATAGAGAGCGGCATAAGCGGAGCCCTGCTCGACGTCCTTCTCTGACGCTTGCGACTTCGACCGTGCCGTGTTCAAGAACGCGCTATAGCGGTCCTTCCACTGGTCCTGGAATTCTTTCCACGGCCGCTGTACCCAGGCCTCGTCCCATAGGGCCCAGAACAGCGTGGCAATCAGTATCACCGTCGCGATTACGTAATGCGCAGCATACGACTTGCTGGTGATTGGATCCTGCTCGGGAGTAGGTTTATCGGGCACCAGATTCTCCGAAAGTCTGTCGTTGGTCGTTAGCGGTCGCATCGGACGCCAAGACGAACGACCAACGACGAACGACGCTTCTCATATGTTGAACCACGGCGTAATCCAGACGTATTTGATATGCCATAAAAGGCGGATTGCCATCTTCAGGGGCAGCGCCACCATGGTCAGCAGCAAGAACTGCATGATGGAAAACTGCAGCAAACTCATCCGCTGAAAGTCTTTTCCCAAACGCCGGCGAAACAAGGAATACACCAGGCCGCCGCCGAGCAGGTAATATCCGCCCACGATAATGGCGCCGAAAATGCCTTTCCCCAGATTTGACGTGATGCCGAAAATATCCGGCAAATCGCGGTTCACCTCATAGATCAGGCGATTGTGATCCCAGGTTTGCCCCGGCCAGAACCATTGCCAGCCTGGACCACGAATAAACGTCCCGATGAGGATCATTGAAACCCACAAGATGATGAAGCCAAAAAGAAAAGTCGAAATCGAGAACTTGCGCTGCTTCCAGGTGTAATAGCCGCTGCCCAGCGGGTTGGTATCAATGTAGGGAATCACCATGAGCCCGATGATGATCATCGTCGGCATGACTACGCCAGCGATCCAGGGATCGAAGTAAACCAGCATTTCCTGCAGCCCGAGAAAGTACCACGGGGCTTTCGCCGGATTCATGGTCAAGTTGGGGTTGGCCGGCTCTTCCAGCGGGGCATTCAGAGTGATGGACCAGACCATGAGAATGATGGTGACGATGATCGCGCCGAGAAATTCGATGCGCAGCAGGAACGGCCAGACGTGCACTTCCTTCTGCCAGCCGGGTTTGAACGGCCACGTCTTGCGATGATGCGTCTTGGCCATTTCCGGATCGGACTCAAGCTGCTCGATCAGCTGGTCGTTGGCCCGCGCCTGCTTCACCGCCAGGTAGATGTAGAAGGCAAGCAGCGGGATTAGGCCCACGATCGGCACGTTGTCCGGTGCCGAGCAAATCTCCCAAAGTTGTCGCCAATCCATAGTTTCTCTCGGATGTCACACAGTCACAGGTCATTCCGAATCGGGCAGGGCCCGGTGAGGAACCTGCTTTGTCTCTCGGCTTCTCAAGAAGCAGCTTCCTCACCGGTCTTTCAGACCGGTTCGGAATGACATCATTTGAAGTCGGACTTACACTTCTCTCACTCCCCGGTCTGTCACTCCCCGGCTGCTTTCGGCCCGCGGCGCGGCTTATCGGCCTCGGCCTCCAGCATTACCGGAGCTGGTCCGGAAATCCCGCCATCTTTTCTCACCCGCCAAAAATGCACGATCATCAGCACCGAGGCCACAATCGGAATCCCGATGCAGTGCCAGATGTAGGACCGGAGCAGCGCGTTGGCATCCACGATCGAGCCGCCCAGCAGGCCGAAACGCACGTCGTTATAGGGAGTCATGCCCAACTGCGCCCCGAACGGCCCTTCGTGCCCCAGCAGTGGAGTCGCGCGGGCCATGTTCGTGCCTACCGTGACCGCCCAGAATCCCAGTTGATCGTCGGGCAACAGGTAGCCGGTGAACGACAGCAACAAAGTGAACACCAGCAGCAGCACCCCAATGTTCCAGTTGAATTCGCGCGGCTTTTTGTACGAGCCGGTCAGGAACACGCGGAACATGTGCAGCCACACCGCAATCACCATCAGGTGCGCGGCCCAGCGGTGCATGTTGCGCAGAATCTTTCCGAACGGCACGTCGTGCTCCAGATACAGCACGTCGCGAAACGCCTGTACCTTGCTGGGATGGTAATAAAACATGAGCAGCACGCCCGTGTAGGTGAGGATGATGAACAGATAGAACGTGATTCCGCCCATGCCCCAGGTATAGCTGTAGCGCACCGCGTCGCGATTAATCTTGGCCGGGTGCAGATGCAGGAACACGTTGGAAAGCACGCCCAGCGCCCGGTTGCGCGGGGTGTCGTCGCGCTTGTGGCGGAAGATCGAGGTGTAGACCTGGGTCTTGGTCGGATCCTTCAGCCCTTCGAGCTGTTCCTTCGCCTTGGCGGGGATGTCGGTCTTCAGGGCTTGAATATCTTCTTTGACCCCAGTGGTCACTTTCTCGAGCAGCCCCGTCCTGGCGCCGTTCTTTCCGTTGCCGCCGTTCGGATTTTTTTCGTCATCCATGTGAGTTCTCAATCGGTCCCACGCGCGTTGTCATTCCCAGAGCCCCAACTCGGTTGTCATTCCGAGAATCCCAAACTGTTTGTCGTTTTTGAGAATCTCAAACTGCCGGTCATTCCGAGAATCTCAAACTGCTTGTCATTCCGAACCGGGCGAAAGCCCAGTGAGGAACCTGCTTTTCTTCTTCTACACTCCGGTCAGGAAAGCTCCTGGGTCATTAAAGTGAGTCGGCTGTCCTTTGGGCCAAGAGTATAGCTTCGAAGTATCCACGATGATCTGTCCGTCGGGAGCGAGTTCCAGATGCGCCCGATCCATCGGCCGCGGCGCCGGTCCTTCGAAATTGATGCCCTCGCTGTCGTAGCCGCTGCCATGGCAGGGACACTTGAATTTGTTTTCGCCGGGTTTCCAATCGGGCGTGCACCCCAGATGCGTGCAGCGCGCGTAGATGACGAACATCCGGTCGGGCGTTCGGTCCACCCAGATGCGATATCTCTGCTGGAACTTGGTATCAACCCCCAGAGCAAATTCCGAGGGATAGCCGATCTTGAAAACCGAGTTGGGTTCGAACAGAGTGCGGGGAAGAAAGAAGCGGAAGAATGCCAGAAACCACGCGGTCAGAAAGCCGGTCACCATGACCCAAACGAACCGCCGCCGGCGCTGGTCAACTTCAGTCGAGGGCGCGGTCCCGGCCACGCCGGCCGCGGCTGCGGCTTTGGAGGTCCCCACGGCCGGCGTGCCCACATACTTCGTGGCATCCACCGCGGGCTTGGCCGCGGTTTGCGGAGCCGCTTTCGCCGCGGGTTTCGCCGCCTCCGGGTTCGGATTGACTTTGCCGGTTTCCGGCTCCGCCATGAAAATCTCCTCCTGTGAACGACGTGGGCTCTAATCCAAACCAGCGGCTGCCGCGTGCTCCGGCGCCGCCCACTGCCTACTGGTAGTGCGAATCGGAATAATAGAAGGAATCGCTTGCCCCATGGCTTCCCGCACGATCTGCGCCAGGGCTTGAATGAATTTGGGAGAATCGTTCAGACCGGCGCTCATCTCAAACTGCCGGATGCCCAGCCGGTGCGCTTCCTCCCGCGCATGATGATCGATTTCGCCGAGCGTCTCCACGTGATCGGAAACGAACGCCACGGGCACGACGCAGACCTCACGCACGCGCTCGGCCGCTAACTGGCGCAGGGTATGGTGCAGGGAAGGCTGCAACCACTTGCTTGCGCCAACCTTGCTTTGATAGCAAAGCCGGTGGGGATTTGTCCAGCCGCCGCGCTGGGTCAGAAGCTGCACCGTCTCTTCAATCTGCCGCTGATAGGGATCGCCCTTCTCGATGACCGACACAGGAACGCTGTGCGCGCTGAAGACGATCTCCGCCCGGTCGGGCAGGGGGAATCGCGCCAGCGCATCATTGATCTTCTCGATCACGGCGTCCAAATACATCGTATTACGATAGAAAGTCTCGACGCAAGACGACGGTAAGCCATCGGGGAACAGCCGCCGCCACTCGTTCAAGCTGGATCCCGTCGTGGTCAAGGAATACTGTGGATAAAGCGGGAGCAGCACGACTTCGTCACACTCCGCCGCTCGCAACTGCCCGATCGCTTCCGCTGTGAAAGGATGCCAGTAGCGCATGGCCACAAAACAGCGCGCATCCATGCCTTGCGCCTGCAGTTCATTTTCCAGCGCGTGAGCCTGTCGTTCGGTGTGCCGGCGGATGGGCGAGCCTCCGCCGATGGTGGCGTAGTGGTGCTGTACCTTACGGGCGCGGGTGGTCGAGATCAGCTTGGCCAGCGGCTTGCGCCCGATGCGGGCAAAAGGGAAGTCAATAATGTCGGGATCGCAGAACAGGTTGTAAAGAAAAGGCTCGATCGCCTCCAGCGTGTCGGGTCCGCCGAGCTGAAAGAGAACTACCCCCACACGCCGTCTTTTGCGCGTCATCTTCCCCAGAATCCCCAGAACCGATGGCACTTTACTCCGAATCGGGCGCCCGAGTCAAATGCGGGGGCGCGGGTAGTGGCTGAGTTTGAATTCTATCCTCCTGTGAGGCGTCATCCCGAAGGCCCGCGCTTTCACCAGCGGGCCGAGGGATCTGGCGCGCACTACTCAGCCCCCTACACCCCGCGCGAGATCCCTCGCTCCGCCTGAAAAGCGGCTACGCTCGGGATGACCCCATCGAACAAGGTGGGGATGGTCAGAATTCAAACTGAGGCACCAGCGGGCCCTCGGCGGGCATTGCAAACTCCGATCGTCCCATGCAAGCTGTGTACATGCCTGAGTTGCCGGATATCGCGGCCTACATCACCGCCCTCGAACCCCGCATCGTTGCCCAGCCCTTGCAGAGGGTGCGTCTGGCGAGCCCTTTCCTGCTGCGAAGCGTGCAGCCTCCCCTGGCGAGTGCCGAAGGCCGCAAAGTGGTCGAATTGCGGCGAAGCGGCAAGCGCATTGCGATTGGTCTGGAAGACGATCTCTGGTTGGTATTGCACCTGATGATCGCCGGCAGGCTGCACTGGCGCGCTCCGAACGCAAAGTTATCCGGCCGTCAGAATCTGGCCGCCTTCGATTTTCCCCTTGGTTCGCTGGTGCTCACGGAAGCGGGCAGCAAGCGACGCGCTTCGCTGCACCTGGTGAGCGGCAAGGAGGCCCTGAAGGCCTTCGACGCCGGGGGAATCGACGTGTTCGCCACTGATCTGGATACGTTTCGCGCCGTGCTCACGGCCGAAAACCACACGCTCAAAAGATCCCTTACCGATCCGCGACTGCTCAGCGGAATCGGCAACGCATATTCCGATGAAATCCTGCACGCGGCTCAACTGTCGCCCATCGCCCTCACCCAGAAGCTCGCACCAGAGGAATGGGAAAGGCTGTTTGCGTCTGCCCGAGCAACGCTTCAGTTGTGGATCGACCGGCTGCGCACGGACGCCGAATCCGCTTTCCCGGAAAAGGTTACGGCGTTTCGCGAAGGCATGGCGACTCATGGACGCTACGGGCAGCCGTGTCCGCGCTGTGGCGAGAAAATTCTGCGGATTCGCTATGCCGATAAAGAGACGAACTACTGCGCTCGCTGCCAGACGGGCGGCAAAGTTCTTGCGGACCGGAGTCTGTCGCGGTTATTGGGATCGGACTGGCCGCGAACGCTGGAAGAACTGGAAGCGCTCAAGCGGAAGTGACGGGACACGGCCGGGAAGTTCAGAGGTCAATTGTTGATTGTTGATTTCTTGATTGTTGAATGAAAGGCAAAACCGGGCTTGGCGGAGAAGGTTTTTCAATCAACAATCATCAATCAACAATCAACAATTCCTTTGCATTTCCTCGATGACGGCATCGGCAAACTGCGATGTTCCGGCCTGCCCGCCGATGTCGCGGGTCAGTTTTTCCCGATGACGGTACACGCGCTCCAGCGCATTGCGAATCTGAGTTGAAGCAGCATGCTCGCCGAGATGGCGCACCATCAGCAACGCTGACCGCAGCAGAGCCGTCGGATTCGCCAGATTCTTGCCCGCGATGTCGGGGGCCGAGCCGTGTACGGCCTCAAACATGGCGCAGTCATCGCCCAGATTCGCGCTCGGAACAAATCCCAGGCCGCCCACAAACGCCGCGCACAAATCCGAAAGAATGTCGCCGTAGAGGTTTTCCATCACCAGCATGTCGTACTGATACGGGTTCAGCACCAGCTGCATACAGGTGTTGTCCACGATGTGCTCGCCGTAGGTGATCTCCGAGTACTCCTTGGCCACGTCGCGGCAGCAGCGCAAAAACAGGCCGTCTGACAGCTTCATGATGTTGGCTTTATGGATGGCGTGGATCTTCTTGCGCTGATTCTTGCGCGCGTACTGAAACGCGAAACGGGCGATGCGAGTACACGCCTTCTCGGTCATGATCTTCAGGCTTTCCACCACGCCCGGTATGACTTCGTGTTCCAAGCCCGAATAGAGTCCTTCCGTGTTTTCCCGGACAATAATCAGATCTACGTCGGGATAGCGCGTGGGGATGTGCGGCAGATTGCGGATGGGCCGGAAGTTGGCGTACAAATCGAACTTCTTGCGCAAAGCCACGTTGATGCTGGCAAAGCCGCCGCCCACTGGGGTTGTGACCGGTCCCTTGAGCACCACCCGCGTGCGCTCGATAGACTGGATGACTTCTTTCGGGATGTACTCGCCATATTTCTCGTAGGCGTCGGCGCCGACGGCGAATGTCTCCCACTCGAATTTGATCCCGGTCGCCTCCAGGATGCGCACCGTCGCCTGCGTGACTTCAGGTCCGATGCCGTCGCCGGGAATGAGAGTTACCTTGTGAGTCATAAATACTGCCCATTTCGCGCCACGCATTCCTTTGTCATCCTGAGGGCTGCGTTCTGTGCAGGCCGAGGGGACCTATGTAACCGGCGGCAAATGCATAGGTCCTTCGCTTTGCTCAGGATGACAATCGCGAGGAGTCACGATTTCCTGCCACTTCTACGCACTGACTACTGCCCGCCCTTCACCTTTACCAGGTCTTTCAACTCATTCATGAACTCTTTGACGTCCTTGAAGTCGAGATACACGGACGCGAAGCGCACATACGCCACTTTGTCATGGCGGCGCAGCCGGTTCATGATCAGCTCGCCCAGTTCGCTCGTCTTGCGTTCGCGTTCGGCCGATTCGATGACGAATGACTCCGCTTCGTTCACGATCTGCTCCAGCTTGCTCATGGGCACGGGACGCTTTTCGCACGCCCGCAGCAGGCCGTTGAGAACTTTCTGCCGGTCGAACTTTTCGCGCCGGCCGTCTTTTTTCACCACCATGTAGGGGATCTCGTCGATGCGCTCGTAGGTGGTGAAGCGCTTGCCGCACTTCAGGCACTCGCGCCGGCGCCGGATCGACTCGGCTTCCTTGCTCTCGCGCGAATCTACGACTTTGTCATTGGCAAATCCGCAAAAAGGACATTTCATGGCGCTGGATCCTTCAGGCGCAGAATCGTCAGCTTGTCATTCCGACGCGCGACGCCGAGCGCAGCGAAGGCGGAACGAGGAGGAACCTGCTGCCCTGAATCAGTAACCTGAGATTGTAGCAGTTGGTACATCCCGCACGGGTCAGATGGGCTCGACATCACGTGCTTCTCGGGCGTCGATGCTTCGTCCTACACTACGAAGTACTTCGCCCCGGGATGGTGCACGACAAGGGCCGACGTACTCTGTTCCGGTTCCAGCAGAAAGGCCGAAGTCAGACGCACGCCGACGTTCTCCTCCGGTTTCAGCAGCGCGAATAGCTTCGTCTGATCTTCCAGATTGGGGCACGCGGGATATCCGAACGAATACCGCGACCCACGATATTTCTGATGGAACAGGTCACGAATCTCCGGCGCATCCTCGCCCGCGATTCCCAGTTCCTCGCGCATTTTCTTATGATGCAGTTCCGCCAGCGCCTCGGCCGTCTCCACGCTCAGCCCGTGCAGATAGAGATACTTCGTGTACTCCCCGCCTTCAAAAAGCCGCTGGGTCTCGATGGTCGCTTTCGGTCCGATGGTGACCAGCGACAGGCCAATCACATCCATCTTCCCCGAAGCCTTGGGCGCGAAGAAGTCCGAAACGCACAACCGCCGGCCTTCCTTCTGGCGCGGAAATGTGAACCTCAGCAGTTCATTGTTTTGCTTTTCACTGGGTACTGGGTACTGAGTACTGGATACCGCATACACCACCACGTCATTCCCGTCACTCTGGGCAGGGAAGTATCCGTACACCGCCTTCGGCTCAAACAATCCCGAACCGGCGACTTCATCCTGGAGCGCCCGCAGGATCGGCCGGAATTTCTCTTCCACCAGCCGCACATAATCCGCCTGCGAAGCCGTCTTCAACTGCCACTGATTCTTGAACAGCGCGGTCTCGTTGATGTAGCGAAACACTTCGCGCAGATCGTAGTCCTTGCGCACGCGAACGCCCCAGAATGGAGGCTCCGGAATGTTGGGAGCATCGCCCACCACTGGGCTTCGCTCCGCGAACACCGGCCCGGTTTCTTCATCCACGGCCGTAGCCTTGGCGTACTCCTTGACTGTTCGTCCCTCACTTAACCGCGCTTCGCGGGCGCCGTCTGGGGTCGCCAAATCCTCCATGATGTGCAGCCCGCCAAAGGCATCATCGGCGTAGAAGACGGCGTTGGCGTACTCGCGCCGCAAATCGTCCTCGACATATTTGCGCGTCAGAGCCGCTCCGCCGCAGATCACGGGGAACTCCAGCTTCTGCCGCTCCAGGTCCTGGATCACATACTTCATCTCCAGTGTGGATTTCACCAGCAGCCCGCTCAGCCCGATCGCGTCCGCCTGATGCTCCTGCGCCGCGCGGATGATGGCATCCCCCGGCTGCTTGATCCCGAGATTGACGACCTTGTATCCGTTGTTCGAGAGAATGATGTCAACCAGGTTCTTCCCGATATCGTGCACGTCGCCCTTTACCGTGGCGAGAACGATCGTGCCCTTGTGCGATCCAGCCTTTTTCTCCATCTTGGGTTCGAGATAGGCCACAGCCTGCTTCATCACGCCCGCCGAATCGAGCACCGACGGCAGCTGCATCTTGCGCGCGCCGAACAGGTCGCCGACCGTTTTCATCCCGTCCAGCAAAACGGTGTTGATTAACTCGAGCGGGGAGTAACTCGCCAGAGCCTCGTCCAGCAATGCTTCAAGGGACTTCTTGTTCGCACCTTCGCCCACGGATTTTTCGCCGTTGATGATGGCAAACTTCAGCTTGTCTTCAACCGAAAGCGTATCCACGTGCGCGGTGGTCGAGGCCGCCGGCTTACCCTTCAGACCGGCGAAATGTGCCATATAGTTCTGCAGCGGGTCGCCGGCCGATTCGTCGCGAAAAATCAGTTTGCGAGCCAACTCCACTTCTTCCTGCGGAATCTTGTACAGGGGATAAATCTTCGTGTAGTTGACGATGGCCATGTCGAGCCCGTGGTCGACCGCCTCGTGCATGAAGACGGAATTCAGCACACGCCGCGGATACGCATCCAGGCCGAAGGAAATATTGCTCACGCCCAGAATCGTCTTCACGGAAGGCAATTCTTTCTTGATGCGCTCGACGGCTTTCAGCGTCTCCATGCCAGCCGTCCGGTACTCTTCCTGCCCGGTCGAAATGGGCAAAGTCAATGCATCAAAAATCAGGTCGGTGCCGTCGAGGCCGTAATTTCTGGTGGCGAGATCGAAGATGCGGTGAGCGATGGCCACTTTCTTGTCCGCCGTCAGCGCCATGCCTTCTTCATCAATGGTGAGGGCGATGACCGCGGCGCCATAGCGCTTCGCCATCGGGAGCACCTTGGACGTGCGTTTCTCGCCATCTTCCAAGTTGATCGAGTTGATAACGGCTCGTCCGGGGATGCGCTTCAGCGCTTCTTCGACCACGTCGGCTTCGGTCGAATCCACCAGAATCGGCGCGGGCACGCGGGTCGCGATCTTTTCGAGAATGGAAGTGATGTATCCCTTCTCATCCTCGCCCACAATGGCGCAGCACAAATCCAGCATGTGGGAACCGTCGTTCACCAGTCGTTTCGCCAGCGCCAGAATCTCGTCGTTCTTCTTCGCCCGAACCAGATTCCGGAAATGCTCCACGCGTGTGGTCGTGTTCATTTCCTCGGCGACGATCAGAGGTTTGGGCTCCAGATCGAGGGGGACCGAAGTGTAAGCGCTCGACGCGGCGCCCACGCGCTTAACATCGCGCTTCGCCGGTTCAACGCCCGAAACGGCTTCGACCACGGCTTTGAGATGCTCGGGCGTCGTGCCGCAACATCCACCGACGATGCGCACGCCGTAATCCACGACAAAGTGTTTGTGATAGCTGGCCAGATCCTGCGGCTTAAGCTTGTAGACCGCGTGACCGCCCTCATTCGAGGGCAGACCGGCGTTGGGCAGAACGGAGACGTACTTGGTCGAATTTGCGCCCAGGAAACGCACGGCATCGTTCATCTCGACCGGCCCGGTGGCGCAGTTCAGCCCGATGACGTCGATGTCATAGGGCTCGAGAGTAGTCAGGACCGCGCCGATTTCGGTGCCGAGGAGCATTGTTCCTGATTCTTGAAGGGTTACTTGCACAGTCACCGGCAATCGCTTGCCGCACTTATGCATGGCCTCAATCACGCCGATAGTCGCGATCTTCGCCTGAAGCAGGTCCTGCGCGGTTTCCACCAGCAACACGTCAACTCCGCCCTCGATCAGCGCGGCGGCCTGCTCCTCGTATGCCGCGACCATGGCATCGAATGAAATCTGCCCGAGCGATGGCAATTTAGTGGTTGGCCCGATCGAACCGGCCACGAAGCGCGGCTTGTCTTTGGTGGAGAATTGCTGCGCGACTTCCCGCGCCAGTTGCGCGGCTTTGACGTTGATTTCGCGCACGCGGTCGCGGAGATCGAATTCGGCCAGCACAATCGAACTTCCGCCGAACGTATTGGTCTCGACAACGTCGCACCCGACGCGGAAGAAATCGGCATGAATGTCGCGAATCATGTCGGGGCGGCTCAACACCAGCACTTCGCTGCAATTCTCCTTGCCCCAGAAATCGTCCAGGGTAGGGTTGCGCGTCTGAATGTTGGTCCCCATCGCGCCGTCATAAACCACGACGCGCTCGTTTACGGTTTGTAGAAAGTCAGCCATATTTTAGTCGTGAGCTACGAGTCCCGAGCCGTGAGTCCAGGCGCTTTGAAGCCCATCTGCTCGGGACTGGCGCCTCGCGGCTTTTCCATGCACAAACGCCGGTCGCGATTGGACCGGCGTATGGCTTGCCTTCGAACTCAATTTCTTCGTCGAAGCTTAAACCCCCGGCACTATCTGCGCCGGCGCCCCCGCGTCCACGTCAGCTTGATTGAAAACCATGTTGGCGCCCATGTGTGCTGGCCGGGGGGCCAGCATCTGCTCCTTGCGGTACACCAGGTTCGACGCGTTGAACGTGGCTAACTCAAATCCGTGCCCGTGCGTGATGGCGTCGGTCGGGCACGCCTCCACGCAGTAGCCGCAGAAAATGCACCGGTTGTAGTCAATGTTGTAAACCTTGGCGTAGCGCTCGGCGCCGCTGACCCGGTGTTCGGCGGTATTCTCGGCCGCCTCGATGTAGATGCAATTCGACGGACACGCCGCCGCGCACAGGAAGCAGGCGACGCACTTCTCCAGTCCGTTCTCGTCGCGCTGCAGCACGTGCATTCCGCGAAAGCGCGCCTCAAACACCGCCCCTTTCAGCGGCCCTTTGCCGTCGGGATAGTTCTCGACGATCGTGGGCTGAAACATCTCCATGAAGGTGATGCTCATGCCCTTGGCCACGGCCGCTATGTTTTTCAGAACTGGCATTTACTCATTCAGTATACCGAAAGAGTGGAGGATGCGTCGTTTGGGGGGCTGAGGTGCGTGAAAACTGAAGAAGATTCGTATCAGGGCACGCCTTGGAGGCGTGCCGTAGAAGATGGTGAGAAAAGAAACAGCTTTAGCCGCTGCCCTGTTTCGCCGCCCTCAGCGGCTTAAAGCCGCATGAATTGCGCAGCTAGCCGGCATCGCTGAAGCGACGCCCTGATACGAATCGTTGCTTCCAATCCCGTCTTTACTTCGTCGACGTCGCCGGCACTGCGCTGTGTTCCGGGACGGGGTTGGCGCTCTCGAGCCAAGCTGTGTACCACAAATCCAGCAGCATTTGCGATGCGGCGGCCAGACGGCGAGTGGTCAAGTCGAATGCCGCCGGAGAGCCCTTGCCCGTGAATCCTCCCGCCTTCTCCAGCGCGTAGACATTTTCGACCAGGCCGTTCGACTGCCGCAGGTAAGCGACGTATGCGGCGAACGGATCATCGAGCCGCTCGGGGCCCTTCACCAATGCGGCAAAATCGTTAGCCGTAATGTTGGCGGCGACGTAGGCGGTCTCGAACTGGGGGTGGATGCGGTGCTCGGTGGTGTATCCGTTGGGATTGGGGCCGACCCAGCCGTTGTATTGGATGGTGGTGTGCAGCGGTTGCGATCCATCGCCCACGTAATGGCCAAGCCATCCGGCGTAGAAGATAATCGCCTGCTCAGTCGCGCCTGTCGGCTGATGCGCCGCCAGCCGTTGCCGGTATTCGCGGAAGGCGGCCTTCAGGCGCCCATAGACTTCCATCGTGATGTAGGGTTGCAGGCCGACGTGCTCGGGAAGATAGTCGTCCGGGTGGTCTGTCGTCGAGGCTCGCCTTTCGTAAAGTTTGCGCAAGAACTCGTAGCGGGTCCGGGGAAGCGGGTCGAGCCAGGACACGCGTTCGAGGTCGATGAAGTGATCGGGTTCCTGCGCGTTCTTGAGAGCCGGCTCCGAGGGACTGCGCCAGCGGTCGGGCTCTGGGCCAAGGTAGGCAATCTCGACGACAGCGCGGCGCAGAAACCGCGGCATCGTGACAGGAATCTTCTCTACCGCCACGCGGTTGATGTAGGTGTGTCCTTCATTGCCCCACGCAATGGCCGCCTGACTCTGGATAAGAATGAGGGCGATCAGCGCCAGGCTGATGAGCCCGCGTCCAAATCTTCCTGGTTCAAATCGGCCTCGTTCCAAGCGTCCTCGTTCCAATCGGCCTCGTCGAAACCGCGCGGCTTTCCATTCACTCAGCAGGACTCGGCTGCTTCTTTCGCTCGGCTTCATCTCCTCAGAACGTCAAGTGCATCGACAGCTGCAGGAAGCGGTTGCTGCCCACGGTCTGCGCGATCACGCCGTAATTCTTGGGATTGGGTGAAGTGGGCGTCAGTACCGAGGTGGTGTTCTGTGCTGTGGTAAGGAAACAGGGGTACGGGTTGTAGCAAGGGTCCAACGTAAAGTTATTTTTAGGCGTATCAAAACTCGGATGGTTGAAGAGGTTGAAAGCGTCCGCCTGGAACTTCATCGCGACCCGCTCGGTGATTTTGAAGTTCTTGAAAATCGAGAAATCGAAACGTGTCTGGAATGGGGCGCGGAAGATATTGCGGCCGTTGCTGCCGTAGCCGGTTTCCTCCGTATCGCAAGCCTGCGTTCCGGCTGTAGTCAGACCACAGGGTGGAACGCCATCCTGCCCGGGACTGAGCAAGGGGATGGTGAAGTCATTCGGATTGACGAACGGAGTCCTGACCACCGGGTTTTGTGGACTGGAGGGGAACGGGTGAAAGACTCCGTCGGTTCCATGCTGGGTCGCCTGCTTGGGCGAAACTCCAGGAGCCAGCGGAACAATCGGATTGGTGATGAAGTCATCGGAACTAAAGTAAATGCTGGCGGCCGCCCCGGAGAAATCCACCATGCTGAAGGGTTCGCCACTTTCCGCGATAGTGACGCCCTGAATGCCCCAACCGTTCACCGCCGTGTTGACGAACCGGGATGGGTTCTTCAGGGTGGGAAGCTGGTAGACGTAGCTGACTGCCAGCACGTGGGTACGATCGAAGTCCGACGAGGCGTAAGCTCCTCGGGGATTCAGCGGATCGTTTCCGTTGAAGAAAAGACCTGCTCCCAGCCCGCTGCCCTCATCGAGCGAGTGCGAGTAGGTGTAAGAAGCGTTCACCATCAGACCATGGGACATTCTCTTGGTCGCCTGAAGTTGCAGGGCGTTGTACGTGGAAATGCCCTCGGCCTTCCAGAAATCGGCGTTGGGATCGAAGCCGATGAAGGGTGTACGAAGGGCCGTGTTGCCATCGGAGAATGAATATTCCCCAATGGTGGTCTGCACCTGCTCGGTCAGGAGAGTGTTGTAGTTGGCATCCTGAGCCTGGAAGCCATAGGAGTAAGTCTGTCCGTTGATCGGGTTGGTAGGCATGGCGATGCCTGGCTCATTGAATGGAATCGGGATGGGCTGGTGAACGCCGTGGTTCCCGATGTAGGCCATCAACAGGACGAGATCGTTCTTAGGCTGCCATTGCAGGTCGAGGCTCCAGTCCTCCGAGTAGGGCAGCTTGTTGGTGGGATCGTAGCTGCCAAACAGATAGTCGAAGTTGGCGAAACCCGTCGGCGCGCAGGTCGGCGTTACTGGCTCGGCGCAACCGCTCAGTTGCGACTGATTGTAGACCAGCGAGGCGACTCCGTTCAGGTTGCTAGGCGGGGGCGGGAGTGCGCTCGTGCCAAACGGGCCCGCGGTAAGGCAACCCGTTCCGCTATAGGCCGAACCGCATCCCGCATTCACGGGAACCGTGAAGGGCTGTTGGGTGGTCACGCTGAACGGCCCGCTGATTCCCAGTCCGGCGCTGGCGGAGAGCTCGGTGAAGTATTCGCCCCGGTCGGCATAAATGCCGAAGCCACCCCGAACCACAACGTTCTTAAGACGTGATGGGCTCCAGGCGAAACCGATCCGCGGAGCAAACATCCATTGCCGTCCGGTTAGGGTCGAATCGCTCACGCCCTTGAATCCGAATGTCTTGTTGTTTCCGGCGACGACAAGTCCGATCCCCGGTTCGCCGTTCGAGAGGTTCGCGAAGGTATCGCAGTTAGATGCGGGATTGGGAGTATTGCATGTGCCAGTCCACTGGTAGTCCGAGGGATAAAAATTGGTCAGCAGTCAGTTGATTTCATTGAGCGGGCCATCCCAATCCCAGCGCACGCCCAGATTGACGGTCAAATTGGACTTTACCTTAATGTCATCCTGCGCAAACAGGCCCGCCGACCGCGACCGGAAATGGCGATTAGTTTCGCCGTTCAGAAATAAACCGTCGCTGTGATCCTTGCCCAGCGTGCCAGTCAGGAAGTCGCCAAAAGTATTGAAGTTGAGCGTAGCCACTTGGTTCTCGCGGTTCTCCACGTTGAGCTGCATGTAATCGAAGATGCCGCCGAAAGCGAACGAATTGCGGCCGCGTACCCAGCGGTATGTGGAGGAACCTTCGTGCTCGTTTTGGAAGATTCCTGCGTTGGCGAAGTTGCTGGACGGCCCGATGTACATCGAGTTGCCGTTGAAGGGTGTGATCGTGCCTCCCGCCGCCAAAGCAGCCCCAACGTCGGCGTTACCGATGGTGATGCCGGGGAAATAGGGGCTGCCCAGAAGATTGAGATTCACCGCGGACGGGGTGACGGATTGGCTGGTGGTTGCATCCGCGATCTCACGAATGAAGCCGTAACGGTTTTCCCAGGTCGTATTCGGGTTTAACACCGTGGTGTTATCCACTGAGAGCAGCTGGCTTCCCGCGTTCATCGTTTGGGGGAACCCGACTACCTGGCTGACCGCGAACGGAATGTAGGTTGGATCTTTCTGGTAATAGTATTTAGCTGCGAGACGATCCTTAGGGCCGAAGTTGTAATCGATGTTCCCGTTGGCCTGATCGGCATTGAATTGGCTCGGCGGCCCCTTAATGAACGAATTGAAGGACTGGGTCCCGCTCTCCTGGGACCCCGGAGTCTCCGATGGAATGATGTACTGCCCACTCGGCGTCTTGGCCTTGAGGATGGCGACCGCTACGGGGTCCGCAGTTGTAATGCATGCCGGGCCGCTGGTCGTGCAAAGGTCGTCGGTATTCACCAAATTGATCAGGTCTGCCGCGTCGCGATTCGAATCGGTTAATCCAGGCAGCGTGGGCACGCCGTTGAAAGCGCCGCTCAGAGCGTCGCTGATGCGCTGGCCTTGGTAAGAGCCGAAAAAGAACATTTTGTTCTTTTTGATCGGGCCCCCCAGCGTCACGCCAAACACGTTGCGATGGAGCGGGGGTGCGCCGTGGAAGAATGGATTGGCTGCAAGGAAAGTAGGCGCCGCGTCGAACGCGTTGTTCTGAAAATACTCGTACACCTGACCGTGCAAATTGTTCGTCCCTGACTTGGTCGTGGTTTCAACGTGTGCGCCGCTGGCCTGGCCCATGGAAGCGTCGTACATCGAAGTGGTCACGTGGACTTCCTCAATGGTTTCGACCGGAGGCGTCGGCAAAGCCTGGCCGATTGCGTCGAAGACGGAGCTGTTGGTCTGCACCTGGCCGCCCACGCCGAAGATTTCTCCGGTGTTCAGAGTGAACCGGCTGTCGGAAATGTTGCTAGTGGAGTTTCCGTTAAATACATTGTTCGCGTTGACTCCATTGAATGTGAACTGATTGCTGGTATCGCGTTGGCCGTTGGCCACGATGCCCTGATTGCCCAAACCCTCGTTCGAGCCCGAACCGGACAGGAAGTCCGCATTCACGCCCGGTGCGAGAATGGCGAGCTGCGTGAAGCTTCCTGTGCCGAGTGGGACTTCCTCAATCTGCTGTGCGCCCATGGTGTAACTATTGGCTGTGTCGGTTTGGTTCAGCAGGGGCGTCGCTTCGACTGTGATGGTCGTTCCTGCCGCACCTGGTTTCAGCTGGGCGTTGACCGTGGTGGTGCGGTTCCCTTGCACGATGATGCGGGGGTAGACAGCGGTCTCGAACCCATCTTTGGTGAAAGTCACTTCATAGGTGCCGATGGGGAGATCGGCGATGCTGAACGAACCATCGTTCTTGCTTTGCGCCTTTACTTCAAGATTCGTGGCCAAGGCGCGCGCCTTAATGCCGGCCCCTTGCACGACCGCCCCGCTGCTGTCGGTGACGGCGCCGTTCATGGATCCCAGCGTCTCTTGGCCCAGCGCAAGGTGCGGCAGGCAGGCGAGAGTCAGTACCGCGATGACAGCCAGCGCACGGCAGAAAAACTTCGAGCGAAACAGAGAATGGCCCCCACAGGTCATGGCGCAACCCTCCAGTCGATAGGTGGCTGACCTTATAGCAGACAGGATGGGGGGTCTTCAAGGAGGGTCCATAAAGGAGGGCCCATGAATTCTCGATTAATTTTCTTTCAGGCGCGCCCGGCGTCAGCACCGTGCTCAGTGAGTCTGGCCGCGCTCTGCGCTGCCTCCGCTCCAAACTGGGCTATTCTGTTGTCGTGAGCAATGTGGAAAATCAGGGCCGCGCCGGATTGTGCGCCCGGTGCCGATTCATGCGGGTGATGAGCTCCGACCGAGGGGCAACCTACTATTTGTGCCAGCGGTCGGCAACCGATGCGGCCTTCCCCAAGTATCCGCGCCTGCCGGTGCTGCAATGCACAGGCTATGAGCCGCGACTCCCGGCGAACGACTCCCGGCGCGAATAGCCTCGCATCAGAATGTTTCTGCAGAACCCGCTGGAAATTGCCGGTTGCCGATTTGCGTCTGGCGTGACCAGCGTCACTGCGCGCGCTGCCAGGCCACAGCAGAATGGACTGAGTTCCGTACAGAAGTTCCGGAAGAACTTAAAGGACTCCTATCATGCTGATCAAGATTGTTGCCGGCGGCGCCATTGTTCTATTCTTCGTTTGACTGATTGCCGTGCTCCAGGCCTGGAGCAAAAACACGACTTCACAGCGGATGATCGGCCTGGCCTTTCTAATCGCATTCGGGTTCGCGGCCCGCTGGGGACTTCACACGGTCTTTGGACTGTGGCGCTGAGGTCTTCGAGACTACTCAAAGATAGAAAGGCAAGCCAATGCTACCGAATGCGTTCGCAGGTCAGGCCAGGCAGCCCACAGAGAAGGAACTGGCTTCGGCGTTGGGGCAGGCCGACGTCCTGTGGAAAGATCTCGTCACCGATCTGAAGCGTGACCTGAAATTGGACGGCGAGGAGTGGAACAGCTATTCCGTCAAAGCAGGGTGGTCGTTGCGGCTGAAACTGAAGAAACGCAACATCGTTTACCTCGGACCTCGTGCCGGATGTTTTGTGGCCGCCTTCGCTCTCGGAGACAAGGCGGTTGCAGTCGCTCGCAAGAGCAAGCTTCCCCCGCGCATCCTGAAGCTCATCGGCGAAGCGAAGCGTTACCCGGAAGGAACGGCGGTGCGCATTGAAGTGCACCAGCCCGAGGATGCCGGCGTCGTGAAGATGCTGGCGAAGATAAAGATAGAGAATTAAGGGCGGTCAGCAGGTCCAGGTCACTTAATCCCAAGTTCCTTTGCCAGCGCTTTCCACTTGCTATCAACCAGCGCCTTGGTCTTGGCGTCCATCACAATTTCCTCCGGCCAGGGGCGCGTAAAACCCTCGCTCGCCCACTTGCGGGTAGCATCAATGCCCATCTTCGAGCCGTAGTCGGGCAGGCGCGAAGCGTGGTCGAGCGAATCCACCGGGCCGAGAGTGAACTGAATGTCGCGCTCGGGATCAATGTGGTTGAATACTTTCAGGGTCACGTCGGCGAGGTCCTGCACGTCCACATCTTCATCCACCACCACAATGCACTTGGTGAACATGGCCTGGCCCAGCGACC
>JBKQRC010000095.1:0-85795 GCA_052326105.1 Candidatus Sulfotelmatobacter sp.
CACCTGGGTGTTTGCCTGCAGCGGCGATACTGGTGGCACAGGCAAACACCCAGGTCCCACGCAACGCTCGGGATGACACATTGTACTGGGCGGTCGTGTGAAACTGTGCTGGGAATGACAGATCGTACTTCGCGGCACTAGTGTGAAACTGTTCTGAGATTCTCATGCGGTGAGTGCCGATGCGCCTTGGCGGGAGATGCGCCAGATCGCGTAAACCACCGCTGCCATCGCGACGACCGAAAGCTGGACGTGCGTCCACATCGCCAACGGTCCCAGAAGCGGCAGCATATAAACCAAATAAAGAAGAGTCCCGAGCGTGCGAGTGGACGAATTGGGCGCGAGTTTTGTCAGCCAGTCGGCCAGGAGCAGAAAGGCCGGAGCCAGAATCACGAGGTCGTATACGGTGAGGTGGGGCGCGACCAGCACCGTTGCCAAAAGCAGCGAAGAATACCGCAGAGCCAGCGGCGCGGATGGACTGCGCCTCCAACAGACAACGGTCAGGCCGAGCACGGCGGCCGCGCTCAGAATGTACAAGGCAAGCGAAAGATCGTGCCCGGGGATCAGCATCGTCCAAAATGTGCGCAGGTTGTGAGTCTGGTACGGCTTGGGCTCAAGCAGCGGCAGAACTGCCGGCGCACTGCGCAGAGCGCGTATCCACTGCCGCAGGGGATTCGTTCCGTAATAGAGACATCCGGCGCCGAGTTGCGCCGCTGCCGAGAGGACGGCTCCCGCTAAAATCTTCCACGCACCCAGAGACACAAAAACGACCACCGCGGCCAGTCCCAGCTGCGGCTTGAAAATCAGCAAGCCCAGAACTACCCCGGTCAGGAAATCGCGTTTTGCGCGCAGCAGAAAAAACGCCAGCGTGAAGCAGGCGAGTGCTAGGGCCGACGTCTGGCCCCAGGCTATCATGTGAAAAAACGCAGGGAATGCTGCCGCGAGAATGACGACCGTTCGGCCGTAATCCCGCAGGTTCGGGCAAGCGCGCCAGATGCTGTAGCAGGCGGCAGCGTAGATGATCGCGCTGCACGCCCACCAGACGATCAATGCCCATCCGTACGACAGATGCGCGAGTGGGGCAAAGAAAAGCGAAACCTGCGGCGGATACAGCGGCAAATACCGCACGCCCGCCGCTTCCGGCACCCGCTGTGCCGCTAGCACAGCTTGCGCATTCATGTCGTACAAATCAGATCCGCGATGCGCCATCGCGAGCGAACCCAGGGTGTAGAGATGCAGGAAGTCGGTTCCTTTGAGATTGCCGTTGCGGTCGCGCAGCCCCGGAGACGCCAGATTCCACAAGTAGAGCGACCACAAACACAGGGCGAGAATCGTCCCATGAGCGCGCAGGCGCCGCGCCGTCAACCATCCTCCCGGATTGGATTCGATGACCATGAGCACCGTGCACCGCGTCGCGGTAAGACGCGTAACCATCAATCGCGAGGAGCGCCGCCAGAATACGGCTCCAGTCCAGGCGCGGGATCATCTCCATTAATCCGCCAGACGCGGCGGTTGCTGAAATAGCGGAGCAGTTCCTCGTTCCCACCCTCGCCCATGTCGCGCGCCCACACCACCTTGGCCTCGTCAATCGAAGCTTCGTTCCACACCCATTCCCGGTTCAGATCGTGATGATCGCCGTAATGAACAATCACCAATTGTCCGCCCGGCAGTTGGCTCAGCCGGTGCAGTACCGCCGTCCGTTCCAGATTGCCGCGCGGCCAGGGCGCTTCGATCGGAGTATGGGCGGCCGCTGCCGTCACCCGGAGCAAGATCATCGCAGCAGCCAGCAGGGGAACGGCGCGGACCAGCGCGGGCCCCGCGCCGGAGCGCCTTCGCCATGTCCGCAGGTAGCGCAAGCCCTGTATGAGCAGGATGTAGAGCGCTCCCGTAGCGGGAGAAAAGTAATGAGGGAAGGTCCAGGTTTGAATCGCGAATGCGACCGCCATCGCGCCACACAAGAGCAGAGGTATTCTCATCTTCCGGTCGCGGAAGACCCAGGGCAAGGCCAGCAAGGGCACCGTCAACAGCGGACCAAGATAAAACCGCCACCAGGCCGCCAGTTTCTCCGCGGCGCGCTCAACGTACCCCCTGAACGTCCGATTGCGCTCGAACTCTCCCAATTCCCGTCGGTAATAATCGCGCATCACCGCATGGTGATACGCGGGCTCCGGCCGCGGTTTCTGCCAGATGAAGTATGGCGCGGTCGCGTATTGGGCACGATTTACCTGATAAGTCATTACGAACGGTGAGCCGGTGACGCGATAGTAGTAGAAGCCCGTTGCCAGCCCGCCTACGAGCAGTACCGCGAATATCGGAAGAACAGCACGCGCGACAGACTCTCTTAGCGGCACGCGATCTCGCCCCACCATCCATGCCAGCATGGCCAAAGCGATGGGCAGGGCGAAAACGAATCCCTCGTAGGGACGGCTGTTGGCCAGAATTACCAGACCCGCAGCCAGAATCAGCGCCCAGGCGACTTTCGGACGCGCTCGCAGGCGCGGCCACGCTCCCAGCACCAGTGCCCCGCCCAAAGCAGCGACCGAAGCACACCAGTAAGTGTTCATCCAGTAGCTGAGAATGCCCAGGCGCAACGCGGCCAACACTCCGCCCAGCAAAGCCCATGGCGGAGGCATCCATCCCTGAAGCATCCAGCACAGAGCCGAGCACATCGCCGCTGTGACTAGCAATTGCCCGATCCAGGGATCCCCGAGAAGTTGCCCCGCGGCCAGCACCAGCCCTTGCGCCGGCGGGTACATGGACATATACGTGGGCTGCTGAATGATGTGATAACTCTCGAAGTGGGCCCACATCGGATGCGTGGGATTCGTGAGCCGTCCGTGAGCGAACGTGTCGGCGGCAAGAAGATAGCTGAACTCGTCGTGCCACCTAGGTTCGGAAATACCCAACAGCGGGATGAGCGCGACCCGCGCCACGATGGCGCTGCCACCAATCAGCAAAACGGCCAGTGTCTGCCGCCGCGCCAGGCGGCCAAAGCCGCGCTCCAGCGAGACCAGGAAATGGTGCCTGCTGCCGGAACCTCGCCGCCGCGCCCGGATCACCAACAGGCCAGCAGCGGCCATCAAAACCAGTTCCACGATTACGAGCAGATTTGGAGCGAGGCGGAAGTAAAGGTTCTGCATCGTGGTGAGGGCGGTCCCGCTCTACTGTACGCCAGCCCCGTGCCGAAATGAAAAGGCCTCCAACCGCGCGCGGGCGGTCGGAGGCCGGAATGCGACGTCAGGCTCTAGTCGCCGACCGCTTCCTTGGTGCCGATCTCCTCGAAAAGGCCGTCCACGATCTGGATCATCTCGTTATCCACGGTCCGGTTCTTGGCGATGGCTTCCTTCAGCGGAATGGAGACAATCTTGTTGTTGCGCAAAGCCGCCATGCTGCCGAATTCTTCGCGATGCACCATGTCAATCGCGCCCAGGCCGTAACGCGTGGCCAGGACCCGGTCAAACGCGCTGGGTGAGCCGCCGCGCTGAATATGTCCCAGCACTACTGCACGCGTCTCAAAGCCGGTGCGCTTTTCGATTTCGCGGGCGAGAATATTCGCGATGCCGCCCAGCTTGGCGTGGCCGAATTCGTCCTTGCCCATGTCCTGCAGGATGGGGGCGCCACTGCCGCTTTCGGCGGCAAACTTCGCGCCCTCGGCTACGACAATGATGGAGAAGTACCGGCCGCGCTCGTGGCGCTGGCGAATCGACTCCGCCACTTTGTCCACGTCGAACGGCCGCTCGGGTATCAGAATTACGTCGGCGCCTCCGGCGATGCCGCTGTAAAGCGCGATCCAGCCCGCATCCCGCCCCATCACTTCAACCACCATCACGCGGTTATGCGCTTCGGCCGTGGTATGAACGCGGTCAATGGCTTCGCAGACGATGTTGCACGCCGTATCGAAGCCGAATGTGTAGTCGGTCCCGCCCAGATCGTTATCAATCGTCTTGGGCACGCCGATGACCTTAATCCCTCTCTCGTGGAGCTTCTGCGCGACCGACAGCGTGTCGTCGCCTCCGATCGCGATCAGCGCTTCGATCTTGTGTTTATCCAGGGCGGCGATGCAGCGGTCAATGCCGTCCGGACGCTTGGAGGGATTCGTACGCGAGGTGCGCAGGATGGTTCCGCCACGGGGCAGAATGCCGCTGACCGCGTCCAGGTCCAGCACCATGACGCTGTCTTCGACCAAGCCGCGCCAGCCCTCCATGAAGCCGACAAACTCGTCGCGATAGTGGAACACGCCTTTGCGCACGACCGCGCGGATCACCGCATTCAGACCGGGGCAGTCGCCCCCGCCGGTTAACATACCGATTTTCATCGTTCGCTCCTGGGTTATGAGTTCAGAAAAAGAAGTCCTTGGATTGGACCCCGGGTGCGGGGCGGGACGACATGACCCGAAGCGGGGGGGCAATCGTTCGGAATAAGTAGAGTAACAAAAATCAGCGGAAGCGGAAACCGCTGATGCGAAGCGGTGGTGACTCAGTTCGAATTTCATCGCTCTTGGGCGTCATCCCGAAGGCCCGCGCATTCACCAGCGGGCCGAGGGATCTGGCGCGTACCGCCAAGACGCCCGCGCGAGATCGCTCGCTCCGCCTGAGCAGCGGCTGCGCACGCGATAACGTCGTCAAATAAGGTAAAGCCGGTCAAGATTCAAACTGATGCACTACTAGCGAAGGCTATAGCGCGCTTACTTGACTACCAAGACTCCCCGCTCCGGTTCGTCAGCGCCGGAAGGCCGAATCGGTGGATCGGGCGGAGTAGGTCGCTTGGTTCTCGGCATTCTTCACCGAGAGTATTTGAATTTTGTTCCTCTCCGTGTCTACGTAGCACTTCACCATCACCCGGCGCCCCTCATGTCCCCTCAGGGCTTCCGGATTGCTCACCGACCACTCCGAATCGATATCGGTCATCAGGATCTTGCGGTCGTTGCTGACCTGCCCTGCGACTAGCAGCGGTTTGGCGGAGGCAGTCGTTGCGCTGTCCGACGTTGGAGAACTCGCCTTCTCCTGGGCGAAACTCGCACCCGAGAGCAGCAACATTGCCGCGAACGTAGCCACGATTGAAGTTTTCATCGAATCCCCCTTTGGCGGATACCCCACATAAGAAGCATCTTAAGGCGAAACCAGCCCCCTTCCAAAATTCAAAATTCTTATGGAAGGCATTCAAAAGGCTGGTAGGAGGTGGCCAGACGGCGAGGTACCCAGCCTTACCCAGTTCCGGCCGATTTTTTCACTGGGCATTGCGCTCTGGCCCGAAATTGGCCACAATGCTTCGGCGAACATGAGCAAACTCCTGGCGATTCTCGGCTGGGGTGCCGTTGCCGCGCTTGGCGCGTTGGCGGTGGGAGTGGTGGCTGTCCACCGCGGCGAACCCATCAGCACATTGTGGCTGGTAGTCGCGGCCGCCTGCTGTTTTGCTCTGGGGTTCCGCTTCTACAGCAAGTTCATCGCAGCCCGGATTCTCGCGCTCGACGCACTTCGCGCCACGCCTGCCGAGCGCCTGGAGAACGGGCGCGACTTCG
Organism: Candidatus Sulfotelmatobacter sp.; assembly: GCA_052326105.1. GTDB lineage: Bacteria > Acidobacteriota > Terriglobia > Terriglobales > Acidobacteriaceae > Sulfotelmatobacter. The sequence continues at coordinate 5,516 of JBKQRC010000095.1, forward strand.
TGGTGACCAACAAATGGGTGGTCTTCGGGCATCACTTCGCCGCCATTGCCGGACCCGGGCCGCTGGTCGGCCCCGTGCTGGCCGCGCAGTTCGGCTATCTTCCCGGGACGCTTTGGGTACTGGCCGGCGCGGTTTTCGCGGGCTGTGTCCAGGACTTCGTCATTCTGCTCTTCTCGGTCCGCCGTGACGGCAAATCGGTCACCGAAATGGCGCGAGAAGAAATCGGGCGCGTGGGCGGTTTTGTGGCCTATGGCGCGGTCATCGCCATCCTTATCATCATCCTGGCCGTGGCGGCCCTGGTTGTGGTGAACGCGCTTAAAGGCAGTCCCTGGGGCACATTCACCATCGCCATGACCATCCCTATCGCCTTGCTCATGGGGGTCTACCTGCGCCGGATTCGTCCCGGCAAAGTGCTGGAAGTGTCCGTCTTCGGTTTCATCCTCGTCCTGATGGCGATTTGGGGAGGGCAGTGGGCTTCGCAAACTCCCTCGATGGCGCGCGTCTTCACGCTGCAGGCCTCCAGTCTCGCGATGCTCATCATCGTCTACGGATTCGCAGCGTCGGCGCTGCCGGTGTGGTTGTTGCTCGCTCCGCGCGATTATCTCAGCACCTTCGTCAAACTGGGCGCAATCGGGCTGCTGGCCATCGGCATCGTAGTTTTGCATCCCGCGCTGCACATGCCCGCCGTGACCCGTTTCGCCGACGGCACCGGCCCGGTGTTTGCCGGCAAAATCTTTCCTTTCGCTTTCATTACCATCGCCTGCGGCGCCATCAGCGGCTTCCATTCGCTGATTTCGAGCGGAACCACGCCCAAGCTGATCGCGCGCGAGACTCAGACCCGCATGGTAGGTTACGGAGGCATGCTGGCCGAAGCCGCTGTCGCGATCATGGCCATCACGGCCGCCTGCGTCCTCCAGCCCGGTGTTTACTTCGCGATTAATAGCCCCGCGGGAGTTGTCGGCCAGACCCCGCTGGCCGCGACTGCGACCGTCTCCGGCTGGGGATTTCCCGTGACCGCTTCCGACATGCAGACGCTGGCGCACGCCGTCGGCGAGCAAACACTCTTTAACCGGACCGGCGGCGCTCCCGCCTTTGCCGTCGGCATGGCGCATATTTTCTCGCAGAGCCTGGGCGGCGAAAGGGTGATGGGATTGTGGTATCACTTCGCCGTCATGTTCGAGGCTTTGTTCATCTTGAGCCTGCTCGACGCGGGTACCCGCGCCGTGCGCTTCATGATTCAGGATGCGCTCGGCCACGTTTACAAGCCCCTCGGTCAGACCAGTTGGTATCCCTCCATTCTGACCACCAGCGCAGTCATTGTCGGCGCCTGGGGATATTTTCTGTGGCAGGGAGTCAAAGACCCGCTCGGCGGAATCAACTCCCTGTGGCCGCTGTTCGGCATTGCCAACCAGTTGCTGGCTGCGGTTGCCCTGTGCGTGGCCACGACCATCGTGATCAAAATGCACCGCGCGAAATACATGCTGGTAACCCTGGTGCCGCTGATCTGGCTGGTCGCAGTCACGTTTACTGCCGCGTGGCAGAAGGTCCTTAGTCCTGATCCGCACCTGGGATTTCTGGCGCAGGCACGAGCCCTGACCGCAGGCCCGGCCACGGCCTCGACCGCGCGGCTGATCTTCAACAACCGTCTGGATGCCGCGCTCACCGCCGTTTTTGTCGTGATGGTTGCGCTGGTGCTGATCGAATCCGTGCGGGGATGGATCGCTGTCCTCAGCGGCCGGAGAGAAGCGCGCCTGAAAGAAACTCCGTTTGTGATGACTCGACTGGTGGAGCAGCGAGCATGAGCCACATTGTCAAAGCAGGCCGAATTCTACTGGCGACTCTACGGGAAATTTTCGACGAGGCCGCGTACGCACGTTTTCTGCGCCGCAGCCAGATGGCGTCGTCGCCAGCCGCCTACGCCGCTTTCTGGCATGAGCGGGAGTCGAGCCACGCTCGCCGGCCCAAGTGCTGCTAGGCGAGCCGGGGGCAGGGAGGATTTCCTTCGTGTACCTTCGTGCCCTTGGTGGTTGTATGAGTTTTTGTGATTGGAGATAGCGATGCTCATTTCGCACGGATTGACAATGGCGGTCACGTCTGTACTTCTGTTGATGTCGGGCTTGCAGGTTCTGGCGCAAGACGGCATCCATACCATGCGCCCGGTCATTCGCGGACGCCATGCCGCCGTGGCCTCGATGAAAGCTGAAGCCACCGAGGCCGCGCGCCAGATTCTGGCCGCGGGCGGAAACGCGTTCGACGCCGCCGTAGCCGGCCAGGCGGCGCTGGGCGTAACCGATTTCGCGCTCAACGGCATGGGCAGCGACGCCGTCATCCTCGTCTACGACGCGCGCGAGAAAAAAGTCTATTCCGTCAACGCCGAGCCGAAAGCGCCGAAGCTCGCGACCATCGAGTGGTACGAGAAAAACAACGGCGGAAAGATTCCGGAAAGCGACGGACTGCTCTCCGGCGGGCTGCCCGGAGTGGTGGACGCGTGGTACACGCTGCTCGATCGCTGGGGCACGATGAGCTTCGCCGAGGTGCTGCAACCGGCCATCGATCTTGCCGAAAACGGATTCCCGCTGGGCGAGCGTTACGCCGCCATGATGGCGGGCTCGAAAAAAATTCTCAAATATCCCACGACCGTCAAAATCTATCTGCCGAATGGTCAAGCGCCCAAGGCCGGGGAGATTTTCCGGAATCCCGATCTCGCGCGCACGTTGAAGAAGCTGGTCGAAGCCGAGAAAGCCAATCAATCGAAAGGCCGTCACGAAGCGTTGAAAGCGGCCCGCGACCGTTTCTACAAAGGTGACATCGCCCGCGATCTGGCCGCATTTTCCGAGGCCAACGGCGGCCTGTTCCGCTACGAGGATTTCGCCGGCTACACCGCCGAAGTCGAAACGCCGGTCTCCATTAACTACCGCGGCTATCAGGTTTACAAGAATCCATCCGCCAGTCAGGGACCGACCGAGCTGATCGCGCTCAACCTCCTCGAAGGCTGCGACCTGAAAGCGATGGGCCACAACAGCCCTGACTTTCTTCACACCAGCGTGGAGGCGGTCAAGCTCGCTATGGCCGACCGCGAGAAATATCTCGGCGACATGGACTTCATCAAGATTCCTTACGACGGCCTGCTCTCGAAGGATTACGCCCGCGAGCGCCGAAAACTGATTGATCCCGCGAAGGCATCATTGGAGCTGCGTCCCGGCTCGCCGGAAAAATTCGCGGTGAATACCGGCGATCTCGACCGCCCGGTCCACCCGGTCCTCGACGGCAATGCGCAGCACGACGGCGACACCAGCTACATCGCGGTGGTGGACAAAGACCGCAACATGGTCAGCTTCGAGCCCAGCCTGCACGAGTTGTTTGGCACCGGCGTGGTCATGGGAGACACGGGCATCATCTTCAACTGCCGCGGCGACTACTACTCGCTCGTCCGCGGCGAGGCCAACGCCCTCGAACCCGGCAAGCGCCCGCGCAGCACCCTGCAGAGCACGCTCATCATGAAAGACGGCCAGCCCTGGGCGATCACGGGGAGTCCCGGCGCCGACGATCAGGTGATGCGCACCATGCAGACTCTGATCAACATGATTGATTTCGGGATGAACATTCAGCAGGCCATTGAAGCGCCACGCTGGTCGTCGCGCAGTTTTCCGGCGTCGCCCTTCCCGCACACCATGTATCCCGGCGACATGGCGGTCGAGGCTCGCATTCCGGAGCAAACGCAGCAGGCGTTGATTGCCCGCGGCCACAAGTTGCGCGTCACGCCTGCCTGGTCGCTCGGCTCGAGTGCCGGAATCGTCATCGACGCGAACACCGGCGTTCTCAGCGCCGGCGCCGATCCGCGGGTGGATGCGTATGCCTGGGCCTGGTAAGCCGGGAAGCTCTTAACCGCAAAGTTCGTGAAGCAAGGCCGCGAAGGACGCGAAGAAGAGCAATCAGAAACACAGTGGTTTTCTTCGCGACCTTCGCGAATCCTTTGCGCCCTTTGCGGTTAAGTTCTTTTCTGTCGGCTACAAGCACAATCCTGCCCACTAGGACTCCCGCCCTTTCCGCGTTACACTGCACTCAATGCGCGTTCTCGGGATTGATTGCGGCGGAGAATACACCGGCTACGGCGTGGTCGAGATGGATGCGCGCGGCCGGCTCTGCTGCCTGAGCTGCGGCGCGATCAAGCTTTCGCCGCGCGAGGCGCTGCCCCGGCGCCTGTCGCGCATTTTCACGCAACTTGGAGAAATCATCGTCCAGCACCATCCCGAAGAAGTTGCGATCGAAGACGTCTTCTACGCTCTCAACGTGAAGTCGGCGCTGAAGCTCGGGCAGGTCCGCGGCGTCGCCATGCTGGCCGCCGCTGCGGCCGGGCTGGAAGTCGCCGAATATTCTCCGCTGACCATCAAGTCGTCAGTCGTTGGCTACGGACGCGCGGAAAAGCAGCAAGTGCAGCACATGGTGACCCGCCTGCTGGAACTGCCAGCGCCCCCCGAGCCCATGGATGCGTCCGACGCGCTGGCCATCGCCATCTGCCATCTCCACACCGTCGGAACCCTCATTCGGCAGCGGGCCATCGCCCGCTGACAGAACACGCGAGCAACCCGGGCCCGACTTTTGGCATAATCTGTTGCTGTAGTCTTTTGCGGTAATCTCGGCGACCTACTTCGAGAACATGGTTAGCAATCTTGACTGTTTCCGGAATCCTGGATTTCATCGCCCTTCGCAAACGCGGCGGCACGTGACCGCCGCGATCCTCTTAGCCTTCCTGACTTTGCTCTGGAACCTGCCTGCGCGTGCCGGCGCGCCGGCCACGGTTACATTCTCGCTCGACTTCCCCAATTCGGAGCCGGAGCACTATTCCATCGCGGTGCAGTCGGACGGACGCGCCCACTACGAGTGCACGGCCAGGATCTCCCAGGACTCCGACGACCGGGAGGACTACCAGACCGACTTTGTCTTCACCGATGCCGCTCGCGCTCGCATCTTCGATCTCGCCAAGCAAGCTCACTATTTTTCCGGCAAAATAGACTCCGGCAACAAGAAGTTGGCATTCACCGGCAGCAAGAAGCTGACATACGGAGACGACCAGCGCAATTTTGTTGCGAACTACAATTTCTCTCCGCAACCCGCGGTCCAGCAGTTGACCGCGCTGTTTCAGAACGTGGCCGCGACTCTGGAGTTCGGCCGCCGGCTCGCCCACTACCACCGTTACCAGAAGCTGGCCCTGGACGACGAACTGAGGCGCATGGAAGATCAAGCCCGGCACGGGGACTTGGCCGAACTGCAAGCAGTGAATTCGGTTCTGCAGGAAATTTTCGACGATCCCTCGGTCATCAACGTGGTGCGGGCCCGCGCCCAGCGCATCATGGAAATGGGCAAGACTGCCTCCAGCCCACACTAGCCGGCGGGAGCGCCGCTTCGCTATGTGTTTGCCCCAGCGGCAGTTACGCGCCTGTTGATTACTCTGGCAAAACTCACGGCCATGTCCCGATAGACCCAACATTTACAACTTTGGCTCCAAAACCGTGTTCTAATAGAACGAGAGGTCCTCGGGGGGTTGCTATGTCCAAAGCATCTCTTTCCAGATTCAGCTCGGCTCTCCTGTCGGTTGCGGCTTGCGTGCTACTCACGCTCCCCGCTCTGGCTGATTCGCAGGCGCGCATCGTTCGCCTGAGTGATGTGCAGGGTTCGGTCCAGATTGATAAGAACACGGGTCTGGGATTCGAGAACGCCTTCCTCAATCTCCCAATTACACAAGGGACGCAATTGAAGACGCTCAAGAACGGCCGCGCCGAAGTCGAGTTCGAGGACGGCAGCACGCTGCGCCTGACTCCCGATACGACCGTCGAATTCAGCACGCTCGGCCTGAGCGACGCCGGCAAACATATTTCAGAGATCAATCTGGTCGAGGGCATGGCCTACGTCAACTGGCTGGGCAAGAGCGGAGACGAGTTCACCCTGAATTTCTCCCGCGAGAAGATCGCTCTCGACCACGCCGCTCACTTCCGCGTGGATACTTCGACCGAAGCCGCCAATCTGGCGGTCTTCAAGGGCGATATCGAAGTGGATGGCCCCGACGGCAAGCTGGTGGTGGCAAAGAACAAAACCGCGACCTTTGACGCCGCGGACAACGACAAGTCCACCCTGGCGAACAATATTACCGAGGCTCCGCTGGATTCCTGGGACAAGGAATCCATCGCTTACCACGATCAGTACGCGAAGAATAATTCCTCGCCCTACGGATACGGCGCTGCCGACCTCGGCTATTACGGCTCCTACACCAACGTTCCCGGCTACGGCACGATGTGGCAGCCCTACTTCACCGGCGTAGGTTGGGATCCCTTCATGGATGGCGCGTGGTCGTGGTATCCCGGTTACGGCTACATGTTTGCTTCGGCCTATCCCTGGGGATGGATGCCCTACCAGTATGGCAACTGGATGTATATCCCGGGATTCGGTTGGATGTGGCAGCCGGGAGGATGGGGCAACTGGCAGGGCGTGCCGCGATTCTCAGGTTCGCCTATAGTGCATTTCCACCCCCTGGTCGCGCCAATTGGAACTGTGCACACGGTCGCAGTGGGGAGGGGCGGACCAGCTTCCACTCTGTCCTCGCCGCGGCTGGTCGTGAATGCTGGCTCTGCCGGCCTGGGGATTCCGCGCGGTTCGCTCACAAATCTCAAGCATCTGAATAGTCAGGTCGCGAAAAACGGATTTGCTGCCGTGCGGCCAGGTCCGCAGTTTGCCGGGACTTCCGGTCACGCCTTGGGCTCCAGCGGAACGCACAGCGCAGCGTCGAGTTCATCTCCATCCATGGGGCATGTCTCGAGTTCAGGCGGACACATAGGTGGTGGTGGCGGAGTGCATCGCTAAGACGCGCATTTCCACGGGCGCAGTACCCACGACAGCTGCAAAAGCCATCACAGTTGCAGTAGCCACCGCAGTTTCAGTAGCCACCACAGTTGCAGTAGCCCATCACGAATTGTCGTCCCGAGCGCAGCGAGGGATCTGGGGGTTTGCCCGGGGCGACGATACCGGTGGTGCAAGCTAGAACCTGGATCTCTCGCTACGCTCGGGATGACAAGCGGATTTAGTCCACGGTTTAGTTGGGTGATTCGGCTCGCCTTACCGCCGCAGACTCACCGAAGTGATCACCTTCTGGCACAGGCTCATCAGTTCCGCCGACGAGCGATCTGAACTGCAGCTCACGGGCACGATTTTTCCCCAGGGCGAGAGCATGAGTCCGAGCACGCCGTGAATGTCGGCCATATCACGTTGGGTCGCGCTGAATTCGGCGATCAGGCTGGGATATCCGTCGAGCGTGGCGCTGGTAAAGCTTTTCCCGATTCCCGGTTTCGCCGCCAGCCACACGTAGTTGGCCAGATAATAGTCCGCCTGCTTTCTCAGTTGTTCGTCCTCGGTCAGGCCTGACGACCGCAAATCCAGCGCGGGGCCAATCGCAACGCTGATGAGCGAGTCGCCTTTCTGCGCCAGATAGACCGTTCGCAGGGGCGTATCCTCGGAGACTTTCACCGCTCCCGGCAGCGCCACCGATACGGTCGCGCAGAACCAGATGTCGCGGCACAGTCCCTTCTCATAGCGGGTGAAGCCGGTCGGAGTGCCCAGCAACGACTCGGAATCCACCACCACACGCGTCGTCCTTTTCACCACCGCCGGCTTGGCCGCCTGAATCATGGGATTGGACAGAAGCGTCTTCGTCACCGGAACCGGCACAGTTCCGCTCTCCGGCTCCGGAGTTGCTTCGAAACTCCTCAGCGCCGCCAGCCACTCCACCGATCCCTCGTCCGGCAGCAGCCGCGCCCGCGCTTCTTCCTGGAAATGAAACGTCATGAACGGATAGCGTCCCGGATTGTCCGAGCGCATGCTCGAAAGATCGGGCATGGGATTCTGCCAGTCCAACGAATCGTCGGGTTCCTGCGGCTCGTCGGCGGGATCACTGTCGTCAAAGGGAGAAGCCAGCGTCAGCTTGTTGTCAATCGTCTGCGAGCGGTGCAGCCAGGCGACGTGATGACTGGCCGGATCGAGCAGCAGCGAGATATGCAGAACCGCGGCCACGGCGTTGTTGCCTGCTCCCGGAACCACGCGCCCTCCACTGGCCGTACCCGCCGCCGGAAGATCAATCGGCGAGAAAACGTATTGCGATGTGACCCAGGCGCAGGATTTTCCATCCACCTGCACCAGATTGCGGAAACGCAGGTCTGCTCCGCTCAATTCCAGATCCTTCAAGGCACGGTCATGGGGATACGCGAACTGTCCGCGCGGTTTCCACGAGTCACCTGCAGCAACCGGCTGCGGCGAGAACTGCGTCTGCAGCAGATCCTGCGTTACCTTGCGCAGAAGGTCGCCGCCATCCCAATACTTGAAGTAACCATCGTTGGCGTGGCGCATCACAGTTTCGCCATGCGGTCCCACCCGGAACATGGCCGGAGAAGACTCAAGCGCCGCCAGCCGCTTCTGGAAATCAGCGGGAGAAAACAGAGCGCAGCGCACGCTGGTCACACGCGTTTCGCTGTAGGTCGCCTCCACCGGGAAATTGCCGTCTTTGTCCGCGGCCTGCGGACGCAGGGTCACGATGGCTGCCAGCGCGTAGTCACACGGGCCCCGCGCCGGCGTCAGAATCGCTCCGCTGGCATCGGCGATGGGCAGGAATGAGCCGGCTGCTTCCAGTTCATAGCGCAGAACTTCTCCCGGCTTGACGTCGGCTTCGAGCACGAGCTTATGCGGCGCGGGCGCTGCATGCGATTGGCTTTCCAGAGGCAGCGCTGCCGGTCCCACGCTCAACGTCAGGGCGAGGCCGGCGGTCGTGAAGATGGAGAGCTCTCGGTTCATGCCCAGTCCTCCCTGCTTACTGCGGATCATCGTTTACCGGGATCATCGTTCTCGGGGGAGTTGTCCGGGGGATCGTCCGGCGGGTCGTCGGGCGGGTTGTTCGCCGGTGGATAGACCCGACGGATATAGGACGGCTGCAGTTCCTGGTACTGCGCGGATTTTATGACGGCGTCGCAGATTTCGGCCCCCACGGCGGAATCCTCTTCGCGATACACGCAGGCGAAGCCGTAATTGCCGTAAGGCGTAGCCGCGACCACGCTTAGACCGCGATACTTGAGCGCAGCCGTGGCAATGGTGAAATGAGTGATCGTCCCCGTGGACCAGTCAATCTGGACATGCTCATCGCGCACCAGCCGTGCCGCCTGGCCGAAGTATTCCGGGCGGGCGAACCATCTCTGCAGAAACGCCCGCTTGAAGCTGTCCATGTTGTACTTCAGATCGTTCGACTCGGCCGCATAGACACGGATCGCACGACTGGAATCCTCCTCGTGTCCTGCCACAGGAATCATTACCGGCCGGGGCTGCTCGGCCGCCCGGGTCCATTTCGGATTCTTGGGCAGCGTGATGGAAAGCTCGTAGCAGGGGATCAACGTGCACAGGCGCATCCGCCAGACGCCACTGGGGTCCGGTCCATCATCCTCATCGTTGAGCGGTTGCCGGGCAGCTACGTGGCCAGGCGCCGAGTGTTCCTGGCGCGTCTTGCGGGCGACGTCGCCCAGAGATTGTCCAGAAGACGACTGTCCGGAAGATGACTGTCCAGAAGACGATTGCCCAGAAGACGATTGTCCAGAAGAATCCTGCCCCCGCGCTCCCAACCCCGCGCCCAGAAACAACCCAGCCAGCGCCATTCCTGCCCAGGTTGTGGTCGGCGATACTCTCATGGCAGCCGCAACGAATTCACCAGCGTGGTGCACAGTGCTTCCGCGTCTGCGAAACGCTGCTCCGGCGCCGTGCATCCCACCAGGAATTGCATGTCCCGGTCTTCGATGAGCGCCCGTTCCCCAATCCACCAAATGTTCTCATCCCGCTGGTAGCGAAAGCGCGTCATCAGCGCCGGACGCCCCTCAATCGTCAGTTCCTGCGTGCTGACACCGTCGGTCTTCTCGTGCGACCAGCCGTTGGAGTTGGCCAGGTCGCGCATGCGAATGAAATCCGGGCTCGTCAGGCTGCGATAGGGCGCGTTCACGTCCGCGGGACCGGCGTAGAGCATCACCGGATCGCCGTTCAGCATCGTCTTGAAGATATGTTGCCCGTTGACGCGCGAGATCACCTCCGCCTTCTCGGGGATGATCACTGACGCCTCGAAGCATTGCTGCGGATTGTGGCAATACTGCACCGCGAACGACTGGAATCCCTGAGGCGCGGCAGTCCTCCCTTCTCCGTTGTCCAGCGTGGCTTGCGCTTTGGCGCGGGGCGCCTGCCGCGTCTGCCGGGCCAGTTCGGCAAGAGATGGCCCTGGTGGACCCGCTTGGCCCGCAATAACGGGGCCTGGAACCGGTTCGGTTGTCGTCGGCGCTGTCGCCGGAGCCGTCTTGCTCTCTCCGATCGAAGCCGGGTGCACCACGATGTCTTCCTTCAACTGAATCGAGGGATAGATGATTTGCTCGCACATCTGCCCGGTTGTTTTCTCATCCCGAAAGCGCGTGTCGATGGCGGCTCGGGTCTGCTGCACTTCCTGCCACGAAGGATTGGGATTATTACAGGTGTGGTAGCCCCAGCGGTCCTGAGTCAGGCACTGAAACTCGTCGGGGCTGACGCACATCACCGGAATCAGGCTGTTGGACCCGACTACAATCTCCATCGTGCCCCAAACCTGGTGGCCTAACAGGTACGGGCTGCCGTTCCAGGAGCAGTGAAACGCCTTGTGCGAGCCCAGCTTGGCGGCAGAGCACGAGGGATACGCCCCGTGCAGTCCTGCCAACTGGCGCACTCCATTCATCAGATCGCTGTCGCTGATATTGGCGGGAAGCGGAATAGGAGTGCCCGCCAGCACCTCGGTGTTCGTCACCCCGAGGCGGGAACCGACCAGCACGGGCCCGCCATTGTCGCGTCCCTCCAGGCTAAAGGGAAAAGGCACGAACAGGCGGTAGTCGCCCGCGTCGTAACTCTTGAAGCCGGTAGGAGCGGCCTCGGACGCCTCTTCTTCATGCTGCATTTCCTCGGCCATAGCCTGGGCTTTGCTGTCGGGACCTTCGCTGGCGGCATGCTGCGCACGATTCTGTCGCGCCACGTCGCCCAGAGACGGATTCGGCGCCTCGGTGTCTTGCGCCCATAGTGCAGTTCCCAGGCAGAGAAGCCAAGCCATCCCAGCGAAACCTGCGCGCACTGCACACCTTCGGCTCATGGCAATTGCAAAGACCCGATCAGGGTGGAGCAGACTGCCTCTCCATCGTCAAAATGGTCCCTCGGCGCCAGGCAACCTACAACCAACGGCACTCCGTTGCTCTCGACCTCGATGCGCTTCCCCATCCACTGGTCCATCCCGGAGCGGAAGCCCATCGTGATGATGATAGCGGGCTTCCCCTCGAGCTTCGTCATCTGGGTGCTGATGGTGGAATATGTGCCGGGGGCGCGATTGCTTTCCGGGTCGGCGAGTTGCTTCCAGCGAACCAGACTGGGGCCACTGGCGCCGCGGCCATCACAATCGTTGCCCGCCGGACCTGCCATCAGCAGCAGCGTTGTTCCTTGCACCTTGGTCTCAAACACGTACCGTTTGCAGTCGGAGCTGACCAACTGGGCGTCGGCCGGAACCAGAACCGACGCATCCCAGCACTGGGTCGGGGCACTGCAATAGTGGAAAGGATGCACTTTGTAGCCAGGCGGCGCCACGCTTGCCGGCGGTGCACTGAAGGAGGCCGGCACTCCCGCCAGCGCCGGAGCCGGATGCACCTGGACCGCAACGTCCGCCGCCGACCGCGTTCCGCTGACCGTGGCCAGCCCGGCGGCTGCCGGGGAAGACTGATTTGGCTGAACCGATCCTTGGGGCGATGCCTGCGGTGCGGCTGCCAGTCCGCCCGGTTGCGACGACTGTTGCTGGACAGCCTCTAGCCTCAGACGGATCGACTGAAAAACGGTGTCGCACTGCTGCCAGACCCTCCTGGAGTCTGCATCTTCGCGGTCTAGATTTCTTCGGGACCACTCCTTCGTGCCGTAAGAGGAATGTGAATCGTTGAGAAGATCGCGTGATTGGCTCTCGGTCGGGGTAACGCAGAAAACCGGATAGATGTTGCCCGATCCCAACACGAAAACGGCATTGCCGCTGACCCGGTTTTGCAAAAGACTCGCCGCCGCCAGGCCGCACTGGTAAGCGGCGTGATTGGCGACGGTGGTTTTGGTGCAACTCGCCGATTGCGCGTACAAGCGCGAAAACTGAGTAGCAGCCTCGCGAAAGGCGTCATCGTTATTCTGCCAGTGGACGACAATCGGAGTTCCCACCAGCACCACGGGGTGCTTGACTCCTACCATCGGACCCGACAGCACGATGCCGGCATCGTCGTGGCCCTCCACTCTGTAGGGAGCGGGCACCCACAGCTTGTAATCGCCCGCGTTGTAAGTCTTGAAGCCTCCGGGCGCGCCGTCGTCGTTCTGATCTTCCGACAGCTCAGCCGCCACCTGCTGGGCCTGGCTGGAATCAGCATTGGTCTGACCCTTCTGTGCGCGCACCTGCCGGGCTATGTCGGCCAGGGAGCCGCTTTGCTGGGCCGGCGTGGGCTGGGTTTGCGCGGAAAGACAAATCGCCGCCCCCAGAAACAGCGCCGTCATTACGCCATGGCGCAGCAGCCGCAACGAATGCTGGTTGTCCGTCGAGAGTGGTGATGTGGACATTCGTAATGATTTAGACATTCTGGTCATGGACCTCATTTCATCAGGCTCAGTTGGACCCGTTTACGCTGACCGCCCGCGCCACGTCCGCCGGCAGGTCGAATTCGATTGCCGTGTTGTAGTCGGAGAACGACGCCCGCGAATGCGACCAGTCCACCGTCATTTCATAAGGGAGATGATCTTCCAGTCCCAGGCAGAGGGTGTCGTGCTCCAGTCCGCCTGGACCGCCTTTCATCGTGACCAGCCACTCGCGGCACTGGACTCCGTTCACCGTTTTCTTGTCGCCTTTTTGTAGAATCCCGCGCTTGATCATGGTGTCGATCGGAGGCATCAGGTTGCTGTCCGTGCCCTCCGCCAGATGCCCGCAACCATACCTGGTTTGATTGCCTGTCAGGTGTCCGCTGCCGGCCCAGGAACCATCGGGCTTCCGCTTATACTGGTAGACCGCAAAATCCAACTCTTCCCAGCTCATATCGGTTTGCCTGGTGCAGTCCGGAGGATCGGTGCAGGTGTCGACGTGATGCTCCTGGCGGTGCACGAGGTTGTGGTTGCAGTCAACCTCCCACAGCGTGTCGTTGTGCTGGGTCAGCGGAGTCGAAGAGGACGCCATGCGGAAGCTGTGCACCTGTTTCATCGCATCCAGCGTCTTCTTGAACTCCTTTTCCCCGCTGCCCGGTCCCATGTAGCTTGCCGCCCAGAGCACAATGGCCACGGCCACACCCAGACGCACGCCTAACCACACCCAATAACGTCCGCCCATAGATAGACCTCTCCCGAATCACCCTCCCGGCTAGGTTAATTGCGGCCCGCAGCCGCATAAAGTTACCTATGTACTGGACCGAATGGCTGACTTTGGCCGAGATCGTTGGCTTTCATGGGTGCTTTCTGGAATGTTGAAACCCGCGCTACGCGCCCGTTTGCCCCGCTCGCAGATTTCTGCCGGCAAGGGCAAAATGCCGCAGGGAGGAAGGAGAGAAGAGAACCGATCTACCGCACTACCACGCCCGCATACCCGACCACCGAATCCCGATCCCCAGACACATCGCCCGAGGTCGCGTATTTCACCAGTTCGGCCGACTTCGCCCCCAGCTGTCGCGCCGCGGTCAGCATGGCCACGGCTGGTCCGAAGCCGCACATGCTGATGTCCTGCTGTGTGACTACGTCGTAGAGTCCGCGCGGGTCGAGCGTAAGGATTCGTTCGATCGCCCGATGGTCCTTCACTCGCGTCACCGCATCCGGCTCGTAGTGATTCATGTCGCTCGAAGCCACGATCAAGACGGGATCCTTCTGCGCGGCGATCACGTCGGCCAGGGCATGGCCCAGTTGTTCAAGCGGTTCGAATTGTGTCGTGCCCAGGGCGATGGGCACAAACCTCAGCTCTGGCTGACGGAGTTGCAGGAACGGCAATTCCACTTCGATGGCGTGCTCGGCGCGATGCGCTGCCGGGTCATCCTGCAAGGCGGAGAATCGCTGCCTCAACGCCGCCGCCAGTTGCGTGTCCACCGGCACATCGCCCAGCGGCGTCTCCCATGCTCCTTCGCTCATGATGGCCAGTGGGCGGCCCATCCCGGTGTGATTGGGACACATCACAATGCAGCGCTCGGGAATCTCGATCCGGGCAAACACCGCCCCCGCCACGTGTCCGGAATAGATGTAACCGGCGTGCGGCGCGATGCAGCCGATCGCCCGTACGGGGGCTTCTTGTTCAGGCTTTATTTGCGAGAGATAGCCGCGCGCCTCGGCGCGCAGGTCGTCAGGATTACGAGGATAGAACCGTCCCGCGACCGCGGGATGGCGAACAGTAACGGTAGCCATAAGCCCTCCTTCCGGGAAAGCCGAGAAGGAAGTTATCTGAGGTCGAGAAAACTCCGGATCATGCCGATCTTCTTTGCGATCTTCTTTGCGTTCTTCGCGGACTTCCTTCGCGTTCTTTGCGGTAGGCTTTTTTAGATCCCAGACGCGCCCCTCTCAGGTAATCGTACGAGCACCCGCGCCGTTGCGCAAGGCACGATAAACCGCGGCGCTCTCTTCCAGACTCAGCGTCTCCGCCCGCACCGTGGGTTTCACCCTGGCTTCCGCCAAAGCGCGCTTCAACTCCGCGTCCGCGAAGTTGGTCTTCAGGTTATTCCACAATGTCTTGCGTTTTTGGCCAAACGAGAGCCGCAGAAAATCAATGAACCCGTCGCCCGTAACCCCTAATTCTTCCTGCCGCGGCTCAATCATCAACCGCAGCACGGTCGAATGGACCTTGGGCGGCGGCACGAACGCCCCCGGAGGCAGCGTGAACAGTTTCTCCACCCGTGCGTACAGCTGCGCGGTTGCCGACAAAACTCCGTAATCGCGTCCGCCCGGCTCGGCCGCAATCCGGTCGGCAACTTCCCGCTGCACCATGATCACAACGCTCTCGAAATATTTCGAGAACTCGAACAGCCGCAGGAGAATCTCCGACGTAATGTAGAAGGGAAGATTGCCCACCACCTTCACCGGTTCGGGCCTGATCTCGATGCCGGGCCGTGCCAATCCTGGCTTGGGGCCGAAAAGGGAATCGAAGTCAATCGCCAGGATGTCGGCTTCGATGATTTCCACATTCCTCGCCATGCCGAACTTGAGCCGCAGTTGCGCCGCCAGCACACGATCCAGTTCCACCGCGATCAACCGACGGGTTCGTTTGGCGAGCGGGGAAGTGAGGATGCCTCGTCCCGGGCCGATTTCGAGCACCGTTGCCTGCGAGACATCGCCCAGAGCATCCACGATGCGGCTGGCCAGGTCTTCGCTGTTCAGGAAGTGCTGTCCCAGTTTGGGCTTCGATCGCGGGCGCTGGACAGAAGATACCTTTGGCACATTGACCCCTTATTTCCTCGGGAATTAGACTGACAAGTCGGTCCGGCGTTCTGGCCGGAAGCCTGGGCCCCACACACAGTTATCATAGCGTGCGCGGGGAGAAACGTGCGCTCTGGAGGTATTGTACTCATGCATATCGCATTCGCCGCTTCCGAGGGCGTTCCCTTTTCGAAAACTGGCGGGCTGGCTGACGTGGTGGGCGCGCTGCCGCGCGCCCTCGCCGCTCTTGGTCACCAGGTCAGCGTCTATTTGCCGCGCTATCGCCAGACCAAGCTGGCCGATCCGGTTACGGTCGTCCGCAGCATCACGGTTCCCTTTGACGACAAATACCGCTTCGCGTCGGTCGTAGCCGGAGGCAGCCAGGGCGGTGTTAAGTTCTATTTTGTCGAGTATCCGGAGTTTTACGACCGCGACGGACTCTACGGCACCCCGGCGGGCGACTATCCCGATAACGCCGAGCGCTTCGCCATGTTCTCCCGCGCCGTGCTGGAGGCCTCGAAGATTCTTGGCGTGCCCCAGGTATTTCACTGCCACGACTGGCAGTCGGCGCTGGTGCCGGTGCTTCTGCGCACCATTTACGGTGAAGACCCGGCCTTTGCCGGGGTGGGCACCGTCTTCACCATCCACAACATGGGTTATCAGGGATTGTTTCCTCCCGAAACCCTTCCTCTGCTCATGCTGCCCTGGGACCTGTTCACCATGTCGAAGATGGAATTCTTCGGGCAAGTGAACTTCCTTAAGGGAGCGCTGGCCTATGCCGACTTCGTTACCACCGTCAGCCGCAAGTACAGCCAGGAGATTCAGACCGCCGAATACGGGTTCGGCCTGGAAGGCGTCCTGCACGACCGCGCCGCAACCGTGACGGGGATTCTGAACGGCGTGGACTACGACGAGTGGAGCCCGCAGACCGACAAGTTCACGGTGGCCAAGTATTCGCCGCAGGATCTTTCCCCGAAAGCCAAGTGCAAGCAGGACCTGCTGACTGCCTTCGGCGTCACCAACGCCGACCCCAAGCTCCCGGTGATCGGGATCGTCTCGCGGTTTGCAGCGCAGAAAGGCTTCGACCTGATCGCCCAGATCATGGACCGACTGGCGCGCGAAGAGATGATCGTGGTCGCGCTGGGCGCGGGCGACAAACCTTACGAAGAAATGTTTCTCCGCCTCAACAAGCAGTTTCCCAACAAGATCGCAGTCAAAGTTGCCTACGACAACGCCATCGCGCACAAAATCGAAGCCGGGGCCGATATGTTTCTCATGCCGTCGCGCTACGAGCCTTGTGGCCTGAACCAGATTTACAGCCTTAAATATGGAACCGTGCCCATCGTCCGCGCCACCGGCGGTCTCGACGATACCATCGAGCCCTGGGATGCCCGCACCGGCAAGGGAACCGGCTTCAAGTTCACCGAATACAAAGGGGAAGCACTGCTGCTCATCATCAAGCAGGCGCTCGAGGCCTATCGCGACCAGACCTCGTGGCAGGTGCTCATGCGCAACGGCATGAACAAGGATTTTTCCTGGACCGCCTCCGCCCGCGAATACGGCAAGGTGTACGAGCGCGTGAAGCAGATGCGCGGGGCTGCGGCCGCGCCAGAAAAAGTCCTGGTCTAACGGACCGGGGTCAGTGAGCGAAATCGGGATTTTGCGACAACTAAGGTCTGACCGTGGTCCTAAGTAAAACTGTTCTAGCATCATTTCGATAACTCGGTCGTCAAAAAGGGTCTTCCTTAGCCTCTGCTGGATGGTTTGAATCCTGAAAGGGCGAGAGGCCATCTTGTTTAGCTGAGTGGGTCTGCCCTGCCTCCCTTCTGTAATCTGTGTGCAGTCTCGCGGGCACCGCTCTGACAACGATAGATTCTCAATTGACAAAGGAGAGGTCGTATGAAGATTCTTGGGGCGATCGCGCGGTATCTGCTGGGTCTGATGTTTCTGGTGTTGGGACTGAACATGTTCCTGAACTTCATTCCCGCAGGACCCTCGCCGAAGGGGCAGGCCGGGGTGTTTTTCGGGGTGCTGTTTGCGACGCACTATATGTATGCCGTTGGGGCGGTGATGGTGGCTTCGGGGATTCTGTTCCTGCTTAACCGCTTTGTGGCGCTGGGGCTGACGCTGCTGGGTCCGGTACTGGCGAATATCCTGCTGTTCCACCTGTTCATGTTGCCGAAGGCGATCGGGATGGGCATCTTTGCCACTCTATTGTGGACGCTGGTGGCGTGGCAGCACAAGGCGGCGTTTGCGGGTATCTTCAAGGCCAACCTGGAGTAGTGGATCGCATGAACGCCCGATGAGGGGGTGATGGTCGCGAAGAATGCCCCCGCCTTTCCGTTTCCGCCACGCTGGCACCCGCGAAAACGGGTCACTGAGCGTAAACGGGAGCGGCTGTTGAAAAACTCGATCTTCGGAAAATGGTCAGAAAAATCTTGCGTTAGGATGTTTCCGCCCGGAAGAAGCCCGCCTCCGAACCTCAGCAACTCCGTCTCACTCTATTGCGTAGTTTCTGAAAAAATCGGGGAACGTCACGTCGGTCCCCAGGTTTCCAACCACACTCGGCTCGGTTTGCTTTCCTGCCGTTGCTCACAATCCCCTCTTTTGAGAGTCTGAGATTAGATGTACCCAGGAGAATCGCAATGCTGATTACCAATTGTCTCCTCTCTAGACTCGGACTATTGGCGATGACACTCTCGACGGTTCCAGTCGCATTGCGCGCGCAGGCACCTGACGTCAACACCGAGGTTACCTTTGCCGCAGGCAGCAGAGAATCGATTTTTGGCTTCGACTGGCGCAACGGAATGATCTTTGTTCCAGTGCGCCTCAACGGATCCCGACCACTGTCCTTCGTCCTCGATAGTGGCTCCGCTAGAACGATTGTGGACCGTGCCCTCGCAGCATCTCTTGGCCTGAAGGCAAACGGATCAGGCTCTTTACAGGGAGCTGGTGCAGGACGCGTGCCGATCGAATTCATTCACGACGTCAGCATCGCACTTCCGGGTGTTGAAAGCGCTGGCCACGAGTTATCTACCGCCGACCTCCAACCACTTGAAGCCAGCCTCGGCGTAAGGGTGGACGGGATACTCGGGTACGAACTGTTCAGCCGATTTGTGGTGACAGTGGATTACGAAGCGAAGACCCTGATGCTCAACTTGCCAGGGGCTTTTCACGCCAGTAATGCCGCGCAAGCAATCCCGATCGAGCTACGCGACAAATGGGCCTTTGTGAAAGCAGAGCTTGTATTGCCGGGACCGGTCGCCGTGCAAGACAGCTTTCTGATTGACAGCGGCTCCAGCGACGAGGTTGACCATCCGATTGTCATGAAGCTTGAGAGCCGCGTTCCCGCAACGAGCGGCGTAGGGCTTGGAACCCATGTTCAAGGCGCAACAGCGCAGGCCATATCTTTCCGCCTCGGACGCTACAGCATCATAGCTCCAACTGTGAGTTGTTGTGGCGCCAGCGATGCTACCAGTAAGCTCATTGGAAATGAAGTGCTGCGCCGCTTTACGGTCACCTTCGACTACCCCTCTTCACGGATATTCATTACGCCCAACTCATATTTTGAGAAACCACTCCGTCCGAGTACCGACTAGGGGAACGCTCGGTCCTTCGGTCCTATGGACCAACAGCTTCGACGAATTTGCAGACATGCTCAGGCTGGACGATGTGCGGGGTGGCCTTAAGTGACGAAATCACATTAGCGCTCAAAACCCCCGCCTATGAGTACAGTTGCGATTTTGCCGCAGCGTGCCGGCTGCTAGAATTCGCTTACCATGGCTGCGGCCCACCAGCCCGCTTTTCCCCGCACCATCTTTCCTCGGACCATCTTCCACGTGGACATGGACGCCTTCTTCGTTTCCGTAGAAGAGCTCCACGATCCCTCGCTGAAAGGGAAGGCGGTTGTGGTTGGAGGCCAGCGCGACGAGCGCGGCGTGGTCTCCGCTGCCTCCTACGAAGCCCGCAAGTTCGGTGTGCATTCCGCCATGCCGCTGCGTACCGCGGCCAAGATGTGTCCGCAAGCCATCTTCGTCAATGGCCACCCCGAGCGTTACCGCGAGTGTTCGGAGAAGGTTTACAAAGTTCTCGGCAGTTTCACGCCCCAGGTGGAAATGGCCTCCATTGACGAAGCCTATCTCGACATGACCGGCACCGAGCGCCTGCACGGGCCGCCGCTCCGGGCTGCGCATGCTCTGCACCAGCGTATGAAAGCCGACACCGGACTGAACTGCTCGGTCGGCATTGGCACTTCGCGCCTGATCGCCAAAGTTTCCTCGGCGCAGGCCAAACCGAACGGCGTGCTCTGGATCGTTCCCGGGGCCGAAGCAAAGTTTCTCGCCCCGCTCGATGTCCGCGAAATTCCCGGCGTGGGCAAGGTGATGGAGGGTCACCTGCACGCGCTGGGCATCCAGAAGGTCGGAGACCTGGCTCGGCTCGAAGACTCCGAACTCGAAGACCGCTTCGGAAAATGGGGACTGGCGCTCGCCGGCAAGGCTCGCGGAGAAGACGCCGGCGGCTGGTTCGACTCCGAAGTGGGCGAGGATGTCGGAGCCAAGTCCATCAGCCACGAACACACGTACAACGAAGACACCGCCGACCCCACCCAGCTGGAATCTACTCTTATGCGCCTCTCGGAAATGGTCGGCCGCCGCCTGCGCGAATCGAACTTTCACGCGCGCACCGTTCAACTCAAGCTGCGCTACAAGGATTTCACCACCCTCACCCGTGCCCACACCCTTGCCGCTCCCACTCAGCTCGACACCGAAATCTTCGAGCAGATTCGCGCTCTGTTCCGCAAGAACTGGAAGAAAGGGTCACAGGTGCGCTTGCTGGGCGTGTACGCATCGTCGTTCACGACCGCGCCCGATCAGATTGACTTGCTGGAAGGCACTCGCCAACAGCGCTGGAAAAACGCGCTGGCTGCCGCGGACCGCCTGCGCGACAAATTCGGGGAGTCGAGCGTCAGTCTGGCGACCGGCCTCCGCGGAGGATTCCGGGAACGAATTCACGAGAATCCGGCAAGTCTGCCGGGCAAGGGCGCAGGGAAGAACAAACGAGAACCCACGTAACCCGCAGGGTTGAAGATGTGGAGCGGGCACTCCTGCCCGCGACCCTTTCCACGCGCACGCATTTCGCACTTGCCACAGACATGAACGCCGCGCCGTTGTTGAGTATGAGAGTAGCGCCGCCGTCCCAGCGGCTGTCCGGCGGGCGTCCCTTCGGCCGGCTCAGGGCAGGCTCTCGGGACGGCCGGCAACAAGCCGGCGCTACTCATTTTCCGCGGCGCAATCATCACACTCGACTGTTGTTGAGTGTTGTACACCGGCGATGCGGATTACCGCCGGGTCCGTCTTGACCTGTTGAGTCCTGCAAACTAAGATTCCCCTTCGTTTTTTCAGCGTCCACTTCGGAGCCTCAACATGCGCAGATTGTTCCCGCTTGTGATGTTCACCCTCGTCGCGGTCTTTTTCCAACCTGCCGCTGCTCAGACCGATCATTCGCTGTTGCTGCGTGATCCCACGGTCAGCCAGACGCAGATCGTCTTCAATTACGGAGGCGACCTCTGGATTGTCAGCCGCGAAGGCGGCGATGCCCGCCGCCTTACTTCCGATATCGGCGAGGACACCTCCGCGTCGTTTTCTCCCGACGGCACCATGGTCGCTTTCACCGGCCAATATGACGGCAACAAGGACGTCTATGTCGTCCCCGCAACCGGAGGCGTTCCCCGCCGCCTTACCTTCCATCCCGCTGACGATTTCGTAATGGGCTGGACTCCCGATGGCAAGAAAATCCTGTTCGCTTCCTGGGGCAACAGCTTCCGCCACTTCGAGTTTCAGCTCTATACCGTGCCGGTCGAGGGCGGATTCCCCACCGAACTTCCCATCCCCATCGGATTCGAAGCTGCGTTTTCGCCCGATGGCTCGCACCTGGCCTACGTGCCCCATGTTCAGTGGCAGCAGGCGTGGAAGCGCTATCACGGCGGCCAGACCACTCCCATCTGGATTGCCGATCTCAAGGATTCGAGCATCGTCGAAGTTCCTCGGGATAACTCCAACGACCACTATCCCATGTGGGTTGGCGGCACGATTTATTTCCTCTCCGACCGCAATGGTCCTGTCAGCCTCTTTGCCTACGATACGAAGACGAAGCAGGTCGCCGAGGCCATGCACAGCGACGGCCTCGATTTCAAAACGGCTTCGGCCGGGCCGGATGCGATCGTCATCGAGCAGTTTGGCGCCATCAAGCTCTACGATCTCAAGACGCATCAGGCGAAAAACATTTCCATCCACGTGGCCGGCGACATTGACGCCGTCCGCCCCCATTTCGCAAAAATTGAACCCCGGCGTATTCAGAACTTCGGCATTTCCCCCACCGGCGCCCGCGCCGTCTTCGAAGCCTGGGGAGAGATTTTCACCGTTCCCACCGACAAAGGAGATATCCGCAACCTCACGCGCAGTCCGGCGGTCGCCGATCGCGATCCTGCTTGGTCACCCGACGGCAAATCCATCGCCTACTTCTCCGATGAGTCGGGAGAATACGAACTCACCATCCGCGATCAGAGCGGCCTGGGGACGGTGCGCCACATCAACCTGGGCAATCCGCCATCGTTTTTCTACTCGCCGACATGGTCGCCCGACAGCAAGAAAATTGCCTACTCCGACAAGCGGCTCCAGTTGTGGTACGTGGACCTCGACAATCCGGCGCCCAAGTTGGTCGATGCCGACTACTTCGGAGGTTTCGGCCCAACGCAACTCAGCCAGACCTGGTCCCCTGACAACAAATGGATTGCCTATACCAGGCAACTTCCCAGCGGCCAGCATGCGGTTTTCGTCTATTCGATCGAGCAGGGCAAAGCCTTTCAGATCACCGACGGCATGAGCGACGCGCTCAATCCCGTCTTCGACAAAAACGGCAAGTATCTCTACTTCACTGCCTCGACCGACGTGGCTCTCTCCACCGCCGGCCTGGACATGTCGAGCGACGAGCATCGCGTTTCGCGCAGCGTCTACGTCGCGGTTTTGAGCAAGGATGAGAAATCGCCGCTCGCACCGGAAAGCGACGAAGAAAAGCCGAAAGAAGAAAAGAAGCCCGATCAGGATAAGGACAAAGACAAAGGCAAAGATCAGGCTAAAGAAAGCAGTAAAGACAAGGCGAAAGACAAGGACAAAGACAAAGACAAAAGCAAAGCCGACGACAAGTCCGCCGCCGACAAAGGCAAGGACGACAAAGATAAAGACAAAGACACAGACAAGAAAGAAGAGCCCGTTGTCGTCAAGATCGATCTCGACGGCATCCTGCAGCGCATTCTCACCCTGCCGATTCCGGCGAAGAATTACGTCAACCTGCTTCCCGGCAAGTCAGGGATTCTGTTTCTCTCCGAAGGCCCCATGGTCTACGCGGTCGACGACGATGGCGCAGACGTCGGCCAGACCATCCAGAAATTCGATCTCAGCAAGCGCAAGGTCGACAAGTTCCTGGACGAGGTCAGCGACTTCACCGTCTCCTTTGACGGCGAGAAGATTCTCTACCGCAAGGGTGAGGCCTGGGCCACCGCATCCACCGACGAACCGCCCGGCCCGGGAGGTCCGCCCAAGCCCGGCCTGGGCCCGCTCAAGCTTGACGGTTGGGAAGTTTATGTCGAGCCCCGAGCCATGTGGAAGCAGATTTACGATGAGACCTGGCGCATCGAGCGCGATTTCTTCTACGATCCGCACTACCACGGCCTCGACCTCGAAAAGGCCAAGAAGAAGTACGCGCCTTATCTCGAAGGCATCGCCTCTCGCGGCGAACTGACCTACCTCTTCCAGGAATGCCTCGGCGAAATGACGGTTGGCCACATGTTCGTGGGTGGCGGCGAAGCGCCAGAGCCAAAGAAAGTAAAGGGCGGCCTGCTCGGCGCCGACTACAGCCTGGAGAATGGCCGCTACCGGGTCGCCAAGGTTTACGACGGCGAGAACTGGAATCCCGGCCTGCAGGCCCCGCTCACCCAGCCCGGCGTCAATGTCAAAGCCGGCGACTACATCCTTGCCGTGAATGGCCGCGATCTGCACGCCTCCGACAACATCTATAGCTTTTTCGAAGAGACTGCCGGCAAGCAGGTCGTTCTCAAGGTCGGCGCCAATCCCGACGGAAAAGACTCACGCGACGTTACCGTTGTCCCGGTCGAGAGCGAAGAAGGTCTTCGCCATCTTGCCTGGATCGAAAACAATCGCCGCCGCGTAGATCAGGCCACCGGTGGCCGCGTCGCCTACGTCTATGTACCGAACACAGCGGGCGAAGGCTACACCAGCTTCAACCGCTACTTCTTTTCGCAGGTCGGGAAAGACGCCGCCATCATTGACGAGCGCTTCAACGAGGGCGGACAGCTTGCCGACTACATCATTGACTATCTCGGCCGGCCTCTCCGGAGCAAGGTTGTCACCCGCGAAGGCCACGACTGGTCGAGCCCGTCCGAGGCGATCTACGGTCCCAAGGTGATGATCATCAACGAAATGTCCGGCTCCGGCGGCGACGCCTTGCCCTGGTACTTCCGCAAAGCCGGCCTCGGTCCGCTAATTGGAAAACGGACTTGGGGAGGACTGGTGGGCATCGGCGGCTATCCCCAACTGATTGACGGAGGCCGCGTCACCGCCCCCCGCGCTGCGATTTACGGCCTGAACGGCGAGTGGGAAGTCGAGAACCACGGAATTCAGCCCGATTTCGAAGTGGATCTCGATCCGGCAGCCTGGCGTCAGGGCCACGACGCGCAACTCGACAAAGCGATCGAAGTCGTGATGCAGCAGTTGAAGGAGCATCCGCTGCCGCAGATCAAACGTCCTCCGTACCCGAACTATCACGAGCACGACGATCTGGGCGTGAAGTAGTTCGAACGGACGGCGAACAGAATCTGGCCTCTAGAAGCAGTGCTGCAAGTATGCTCCTGCAAGCACGATTTTGCAGGCACGAATCTGTGCTACTTCGGGATTGAACTCCGGTATTAGATCGACCTGACCCATGCAGGTGCGGTTCTGCAGGTGCGGTTCGTATCAGGGCATGCCTTCAGGCATGCCGAGGTGCTGGGGCATGACTGCGCCTTCAGGCGCTGAATTTGCGATTCTGAGTTTCGCCCCGGCCTGCTAGGCTTGTCCCTGGGTTTCTTTGCGTCCTTCGCGCATCCTTAGCGATCTTCGCGGTCAGGGGTTTAACCGCGAACCCCGCTGCACCGTCATCTATTTCGCACCGCCGCCACCAGCGATCCGACGCCCGGCTTGTAGCCGTAGTAATCGCCGATCATCTGCAACCGCTCGATAATTTCTTCGTCATAACGTTGCTTGAGCGGCGCGGTCAGAATGTTGCGCTGGGCATTGGGATCCTGCGTCAGGTCGAAAAGATAACTCTGGGCCGGAGAATCGTAGGTGGCATACAAGTACCGCTCATCGGCGGTAAGAATTCCATATACCGCCTTCGCGTCCGACGCCAGAAAAAGATCCCGCGGACGGTAGCGGTCCAGTTCCTGCTTGCTCTCCGCCAGCAAAGGCCGCCCGTAGAGAGGGTTCTGCCGGATCGGCCGGTGCCCCAGCAGGTAATACAGCGTCGGCGTGACATCGGTCAGCGTGGCCAGCCGCGTATCGTCATATACAAATTGCTCGCGCATCTTTGCCGGCAGGTGAATGATCAGCGGCACGCGCATCACTTCCGGCCAGATCACAGTGGAATGGCTCATCCGCCCGAACTCGCCAGTGGCGTCGCCATGGTCGCTGGTCACGATGATGATGCTGTTGTCGTACATGCCGCGCCGCTTGAGATCGCTGAAAAACCCTCCCAGGCACTGATCCACCCAATGCACTTCGTAAGTGATCCGCGCGTTCATGCCCGCCGGAGCCTGCCAGTGCTCCGCGGTTGGCGAGGGCACGTCATTGCGCGCGAACTGGTGCACATTCTTGGGCTGGGTAAAGAAGAATACTGGCTGCGCCGGATTCCGCGGAGCGTCCAGCGCGGCCCGCAATTGCGTGAGCGTTGAGCTGATCTCCAGTTCGTTCCACAGCTTCTTGTCGTTGTCGAGCTTCACCATGCCATCGTCGGCAGGCAGAATCGGAGTCAATACATCGTCCATGCTGATCATGCTGCGGTAATGATCCGCGTGCAGCATCTTGTCGAGGCTGTTCAATCGGGAGAAGGGCTGCAGATAGTGCGCGTGCAGCAGCAATGCTCCCGTCCAGATGGCCGGCTCGGAAAGCGACGTTCCGGCATACTGCGAATAAACGTGGTGCAGGACGATGCTGTCGCGCGCGAACGCGTCCAGGTTCGGGGTGTAGGCAACGCGCGAGTTGTACACCCCCAGATAATCTGGCCGCATGGAATCGATCACAAAAATGAAAATGTTCGGCAGCGGTCCCCGCGCCGGAGTCAGCGTGTCAACCAGGTCCACATCGGCGCGCGCCTGCGTATCGCGGACATTCGTGTATTCCCGCAGAATGCGGCACAAGTCGCCGCACACTTCCTCGCGCCCGTTGCCCAGCAGGTGATGCACCAGCAGGAACGAGCTGTCATGCCCGCCGTACGCTTCCAGGGACAGCGAAATCTCGTCGTCGGTCGTGCCCAGCGGCCTGCTCCAGAAAATCTCTCCCGCCTGCAGCGTTTTGTAGGCCGCGGCGCTTCCCGCCAGCACCAGCAGCGCGGCCAGCGCCGAATGTTGCGCGCGCGCCGGCCGCAGCCGCAGCAGGCATAGGCTGACCACGATCCAGATGATCAGCGTCACCGTGCCTTCGAAGAATCCGCTCCAGTCCGCTCCTTCAATCAGGAACGGGAATGCGACGGCGAACGCGGCGGATGCGGCCAGCGCGATCCACCAGATCAGTCCAGCCGGCAAGCGTCCGCCGAAAACCCGCGCCTTAGTCGCGCTCTGCCTGGGGTCGAGAAACGGCACAATCAACGAAAATCCCCACAGCGTCAGGCTCAGCGCCAGGGATCCGGCATACGCTCTGGCCGCCCATCCTCCGAAGCTCAATCCGCTCGCCAGGAAGCGAAACAAGGCGAGCCACAACGAGGCGCACACCAATGCTCCCATCCCGGCGCGGCGAAACCACTGCGGGCGCGCCGTCTTGGCGGCCAGCGCAAAAATCAGGTTGATGACGGAAAACACGGCCACGGCTACGACCAGGTGTGAAAGCAGGCTCCACAGCGTCAGTTCCGCGTCCGTCCAATGAAAACTCAGGGTCCGCGTCTCGCTGTACAGGCGCACCCGCGCGCCCACCGCATAGACCAGGAAAACGACAACCGCGATCAGCAGCCCTCCGGAGTAGGCGAGCGTGCGGCTGTCGCCGCCGTCCTGTGCCCGGCCTTTGGCTTCGCCGGGCTTCCACAGCGCGACTGCGATGGCGGGCGCCAGCGCCGCCAGACTCCACCCGTAGGCCGCGCGATTGTCTTCGAGAGAGGAGAGAAAAGGGCGAACACTCAGATAAATTCCAGCCGCGGCTGCCATGCCAATGCCGGCAAGAAATCGCCGGTCCCGCCTCGACCACGCCTCAACCGGCCGCCAGTTCGCCGCCACCACCGCCGCCACCGCGACCCAATACAACGCCGCCTGATGACCGGCAAACCATGGCATCCAGGCATATGCCGGCGACTTGATCAGGAAGAAATACGTATAGGGCAAAAATGCCAGCAGACAATACAGCGACGTGAGAACGAAGTACGTTCCTGCGACCAGCCGGAGCAGTGTGTTCAGCCACAGCCTCAAATGGAGATCCTCAGAGGCAACACGAACCCTGCGGTTGCCAATTCTTAATTGTCAACGACCGGATTCAACGCTCGCAAGTTACCGTGGCGTCGTGCCGACTACGGCGCAGCTAAGCTCGGGCGATACGCTATCGCTGGCACGGGACCGCAAGGTCGGGACTGTTGCAGGTGAAGTATTTATGCCCGGCCACAACCTGCTGAAACGCCGCATAATCCTGCTCCCAGGCGCTCACATCCCGGGCCGTGAGCACTACCATGATGATGGTCTCGTCATGCCCGAGGAATGCCACAGCCTCCCGGTCTTTGCCACGTTTCGGGTCACGCGGGTCCATGGCTCCCTTCAATATTCGGATCGTCGCCATCCCGCCGTCCTTGGTCTTGACCGGCTCCGCCGTAGCGATCTCAACCGCGGGGCTGTCTGCCTTTACTTCCCGAAGTGTGGTTGCGATGGATTGCCACAGCTGACTCAGGCAATCTGAACACGAGTCACCAATCTCGTTCACGTAGATCACGCTGCTGGAATGGTTGAAGCTCCCACCCCTGGGGAAGAATGCCAGCGCCGCTCCGCGCGCTTGCGCTTGTTCAAAACTGAATTTCCATCCCTGTGGAACCCCGAACGTATACGAGTATTTGTTCGCGCCGAGCACCAACGGCGGGGCCTCATCATCGGAAGCTCTCGCAGACGCCGGCGGTTCGCCGAACTTCATGTCTACATGAAGATAGTAGGGAGAAACCGGTGGCGCCGGGAACACCTCGTTCTTGACCGTGTCGCGCAGGCAGCGGGAGATGTTGGTTTCCTTGTCGTCATAAAGGCGAACCACCCGCCCATCGGAGCCAATCGCCGCCACGAACGAAAAAGAACTGCTGTCGGGCTGCTTCACCGTAGCGAAGCAGGACTGAAGCACCGGGCCGTATTTTTGGCCATAGTAAGGCAGGAGAACTTGGCTGAAGTAATCCTTGGTCGCGGGCGCTTGTTCCTGCGCATTGGCCTGCGCCACAGCTTCCTGAAACGAATTGGCCAGATCAGTCGCCGTGGCGGAAATGGCAGCCAGAAGTACGACGCTGAAGACTCTGAGAGCGTTCATGGATTTATTGGAAGCGTGTGCGATTCCGGCTGCAAGTGACTTTAGGTCTGTGGCTTCCCCCAGAGCGGTCGGATGGGAAAAGGGCCAGAAAGGTGGTCGTCGCCGCCCTAAACTGTGGAGTGCGTCAAATCACAGACCCCAGAATCGGACGGTGCTAAGTTTAGCGGTGGCCACTCCGTTCACATTTGGCGAAGCGTTGTTCCTGGGGCTGGCCTCCGGACCGGCCTGCGTGGCCTCCTGCGGTCCGGTGCTGGTTCCTTCCTTGCTTGCCGAGCGGTCCGGGCTGCGTCTGAATAGCCGTTATCTCTCTGCCTTCCTGGCCACGCGCCTCCTGGGATATTTGCTCTTTGCGGCGGTGGCCTGGGAACTTGGGGCGCTGGTGTCGCTGCCATCGTCGGCACGCTCATTCATTTTTGCCGTGATTCACGTCTTACTGGCGGTCGTGCTGCTGCGGTATGCCTGGTCGGTTGGCCGAGCTTGCGACCATGCCTGCGCGGGTTCGGAACTGGTCACGATTGGCGGGACAGGGAAGCATCGCATTCCCGGCGCGGCCGTGTTGGGCTTCCTTACGGGAGTGAGTCTCTGTCCTCCGTTTGTGGCCGCGGGTGTGCGCGCGGCGGAGTTAGCCAGCGTGCTCGCCGCCGTACTCTTTTTCGCCGTATTTTTTCTCGGAACTTCAGTCTGGTTTGTGCCCTTCGCGGGGCTCGGTTGGGTGCGCCGCAACGAAGCCGTAACCACCGTCGCGCGCATGGCGATGGCGCTGATCGCTTTCTATTACCTTTATGTGGGTCTCGCAACCCTGATCAGGAAAAGTACATATGGCTACTAAAGTTCTGCCTGCCCGGGAGCCGCGGACTGTCGTCCGGTCTCTTCTGTTGACCTTGCCCATCGCCCTCTGGGCTTTTCTGATGTTTCACGGTTGGTATGCCCAGCCCAACCGTTCGCAGCTGATTGCCGGCCTCATCACCGGCGCGTTCATGGTCGTTCTTTTCTTTCTGATGATGCGCACGCGGGCAACCTATCGCTGGCGCCGCTGGTTTTTTGTGTCCCTGGGGCTCCTGTTCCCGGTGGGATTCATCCACACGGTCATGGTGATGCGCGGCACCATGGGCATCCCTATCGAAGAGATGATCGCCGGCCGCACGCCGTTCTGTTTCCTTCCGATTCCTCTCCTCGTTCTGCCCGCGGCTCTCACCAGGACGCTGGTGTTCCCCGGCTCGATCTTGCCCAACGGAGGAATGTCAGGCGGCGGAATGGCGGCGATGGCCGCCATCTGGCTGGCGGTCACCATCGTGGTCGGCAAAGGCTGGTGCAGCTATGCCTGCTTTTTTGGCGGAATCGAAGAGGGCATGGCATCGGTTCCGGCCAAGGCGAAGTTGCGCAAGATCGACCCGCGCTGGCGTTACGGTCCGTGGGCCGTGCTGCTGGCGATGGTGCTGCTGTCGCTGGCGTTGTTCGAACCGGCGTACTGCATGTGGCTCTGCCCCTTCAAGGCGGTATCGGAATACGTGGCGGCCCGCAGCACGGTGGGGCTGATTCAGAACGGGATCTTCGTCGTCCTGTTTGCCGCACTGGTCATCGTTCTGCCGCTTCTGACCAAGAAAAGAACGCAGTGCGCTTTCCTCTGCCCCTTCGGAGCTTTCCAGTCCATTTTCAACAAGACCAGCGTGTTCGACATAAAGATCGACAAGTCGCGCTGCACGCCCTGCGTGCTCTGCCAGAAAAGCTGTCCGACCATGTCGCTGACAGAGGAATCCATCGCCAAAGGCGAGACCCTGATGTCGTGCATGAAGTGTGGCGCATGCGTGGATGCCTGTCCCAAAGATGCTGCGGTCTGGCACATCCGCGGAACCGAAGTTGCAGTCAAACCGGAACGCGCGCGGCTCATGTTTTTGTACGCGGCCTGGGCCATGGCCATCATGTTCGGAGGCAGCATCATCGCGCAGGGGCTGGCCACCATTCTGCACGTGTTCGTTTAGCGACGGCGGCCAGAACTCTGCTCGCGAAGTGAAGCGATGTTGCTTTGAAAGGGCGCGGCTTCAGACGCGCCATTGAGGCGCAGGCAAGCCTGCGGCTTTAGCCGCTGAGGGAAAGAGAGGTAACCGATGAAATCGCTGCTGGCAAAACTCGGCTACGCCGGAGCGGGCCTCACTGTATGCGCGGCTGTGCTGGCGCCTTTCTTTCTGTACGGAGTGTTCAGCAAAGGCTTCGCCAGCCTGGGATTGCACGTGGACGAGATGTACTCCGGAGGACCGAAAATCCGGACCGTGCAGGCCTCCGGCTATACCATTGACATTCACCGGCAGGTCTCTCCCCACATGTGGCAGCGCGAGAAACCGTTTGTGCAGTTGGATTGGAAGCCGGTGAGCGCGCTGCCCGCCCACGTCTCCGACCTGGTGGACATCGACGGCGATGGCCAGCCCGATGTTCGCATTACGTTTGACGTCCCCAAAGACCCCAAGGCGCCCCTGCGCGTGAATGTGGACTCGCTCAACCCCCGCTACGGGGCGATGCGCAATGTGGGCAAGCAGAAATTTTCGGACCTGATCGTGCGCGTAGACGACGCCATCCTGGTGCGCGTGCCAGTCGCGCAATAGTTTCTGAACTGCGGCTGCTGCTCAAGCGAAGTCCCCGGCCGACGCCTAAAACTGCCCCCAAAAAACGAAGGCCGGGCATCCCGGAAATGTTCTTCCGGGCTTGCCCGCCTCGTCTTACTTCAACTTGGAGTTGTCATCCTGACCAGCCTTCAGGCTGGGAAGGATCTATGCATCTGGATTGCATCGATCCTTCGCTCTGATGACAGTTCTGATGTGTCTAGCGGTCTTCAGTTGCCCCCGTTCGAATTCGATGCGGTCGTGGCCGGCGCTGCATTCTGAGCCGCTGCGCCGTACCGGGTGAGCCGCGGGAAGAAGGGCGTGACTTCAAACGGCATCTTATCCCGCGCCGAGGTGATGGCGACCGGAGCCGTCTTCACCATTTCCGCCTTGTCGTCCCAGGGATTGATCTTGACGCGCCCGCCCAGAGGCAGAGCCGCGATCTGATCCAGTTTGTTGTTGTCGAGCGCCGGACCTTGTGTGGACAGCGCCGACAAACGGAGCACCGACCCGCCCTCCGCCAGAGGATTGCCCAGGTGCGTGGTCAGCAGCGCCCCCAGCGACCCGGCGCGCGCCTGCAACGCTTTCAGGAACAGTCCCACGTTGTCCAGTTTCTGCGCGTAAGGCGAATTCTTCAGCAGGTCCACCGCCTTCTTGTCCGCCGCCTGCTCTTCCTCCGGGATGTGCTTAAAGCCCAGGTTCTGGTAGGTGGCATCGTCGGAGAACAGCATGCGGTCGTTGAAGGCATACTGCGAGCCCAGGTTGTGTCCGAGCACGATGTGCGCCAGTTCATGCGCCAGCACCGCCGCCAGACTGGCCTCATCGGGCAGCACGTCAATCAGACCGCGGCTGATCACGATCGTATTGCCCACGCTGAAAGTTTCCAGCGGCGCCGTCAGCAGCACGCGCGTGCGCACCGGCCGCGGCAGATCAATGTTATTGGTGACCTCCAGGTTATTGACCACGGTCTGGAGGATGTGGTCCACGTCGCCCTCGGGCGCGAGCAATCCCGCTTCCGTCAGACGCTCGACCACGTTGTCTTCCGCCTGCTGCTGCCATACCCGCTCCGCTTGCAGCGGCGAGGCATCCTGCTGGGTTGGACTGTCGTCCTTCACGCTGTCCACGCGGATCTGCGTCAGTTCGTCGTCCTTGCCACCCTTCTTCAGGTCATAACCCCAGATGCGGGTCTGCGCCTTGAACGCCAGCTTGTTCTTTACTCCGGCGCTGAAATCGCCTTCTTCGCTGTAGATGTAAGCCGGAACCCAGTAGCCCGGAATCAGGTTCAGCCGCCAGCTGTCCATGTGGAAGAAGTAGGAATTGCGGGGCGCGGGAAAGTACGTCCCGTTCAGGCGAACGATGTTGAAGCCCTGATCCTCGACCCAGATGCGGCCCTTGAAGCGGCCTCGTCCAGCATCTTTTTTCGGCGCCACGTCGAACACCAGGCAGCGCACTTCGCCCAGAAACTCGCGGCGAACATAGCGGAAATCGTAGTGTGCGCGGTCAAAATCCGTGCGGTCCGCATACACCATCCAGGAAAATCCCATGGGCTGATACTGGACCTTGTAGAGCTTCTCGAACCCGCCCAGCAGGCGGGTCTGCATGCTCTTGGTCTCCTCATTCTTCAGATAGTCCTGGCGGTCCGGGGTTTCGCCCATATCCAGGCGGCCGAGAAAGTAATGATCCTCGCTCGGAACCGGGCCCAGTTGCGGGTCGCTGCTCAGATTCTGCAGATACGTCTCCACCACCGGCGTGCGGTTCGAGAGCATCTTGATCAAGCCGTGCTCGTGCTCGATGAAAAGACCGACCACCTGATCCATGGTGGTAGGCGCAGGTGTGGCCGGAGCAGGCTCGGCGGCGGGCTGGGCCGCGGGCGCCGGAGCCGGCTGCGAGACCTGCGTCGGCGCCGGCTGTGCCGCCGGAGCTGCAGGCTGAGACGGTTGCGTCGTCTGCGCTGTATCGGGCGCGGGCGGCTGTGCCGGCGGCTGTGAATCTGCCGCCTGCTGTGCGGCCGCGCTCAGTGTCCCAATCAATGATGTTCCGAGCAGAACCGCTGTGAGCATCCAATTCCAAGTACGCATGACTCTCATCTCCAGGTTCAGTGACCCAAGTTTGTGTCTGTTTCAGTGCTCAACTGCTAATTACTTCGCCAAACCCTTCTTCGCGAACCTTTCTTTCGCGGCCGGCCTCAGTAGGCCAGCTGGAATACCACGTGCACAATGGCGGCGGAATCCACCGGCTGCCCGTTCTTCAGCGCCGGCTTAAACCGGATCTTGCTGGCGGCTGCCTCCGCCGCTTCATCCAGCCCGTGACCCAGGCCGCGCACCACCTTATTCACCTGCAGCGTGCCGTTCGCTCCAAAACTCATTTCCAGCAGCACTTCGCCTTCGATCTTCAGATTACGGGCTTCCGCCGTGTAAACCGGATTGGGCTTGAACGTGATCTCCACCGGCGTGGTCAGCCCTGTTTCGACTGCCACCACCTTCGGTCCCTGATGCACCACCTGCTCCGCCCCAAATCCTCCGGTCTGCACCTGGCCGCTGCCGCCCTTGGGCGCGGTCGCGACCCCGCTGCCGAAATTGGCGCTCGCCACCGTGCCTTTAATTCCTTTGGCCCCGCCCGATCCGTTGCCCTGTCCCGGGCCGGCGGGCGCGTCAAACGATCCCAGTGAGGCCGCATACAGCTTCGCCCCCTGTTTGCCCGCTCCCGGCAGTCCGTTGGGATCGCCAAATCCTCCGGTCTGCACTTGATCTATCGGCGCTTTCACCGTCGGGACCTGTGAGCTTCCGGTCGGCTGAAAATCTCCCGTGTGAACCAACTGCGGGCGCGCTGCCGTCGCGATCTTGATCTGCGGCGCCGCGAACTGATTGACTACGACCTTAGGTGCTTCCACGGGCTGCGGCGCTTCCCGCCGCATCTCCCGCGGCACCACCAGCTTGGGCGTTTCGAACTCCGCCACCTTCACCTCTGGCAGCCGGGGCTTGACCTCGACGGGCTTCACCTTGATCGGCTCCGGTTCCGGCCGCAGCGCCGGCATGGGAATCAGCTCGGTTACGTGGTATTGCTCCAGCTGCAGCTTTTCCGGCAGCAGCAGGCTCAGATTGATAAGGATAAGCACAATCAGCGTCACCAGACCGTAGCTGGCCGCCATTGCCTTCTTGTTGACCTTGCGTTCAGGCAGTAGTCCGAGTTGAAATCCGCGGTAAGCCGTCGCCATGCCAATTCACTCCATCGGAACCCAGCGGGGGAGTACGCCGGGGCTTGGAGATTTAAAAATACGAGAGATAGGACAGGGGGTAAACGTGTCAACGGCTCTTGACCTTAGGTAACTGTGGGCATGTCCTTTTGTGAATATGGCCCAGAATGGGCGCGGGGCGGGACATCCCGCCGGTCAATATCGCCCCGGCCGGACGAAACAGGCAAGAAACACAAAAGTATCGCCAGAAAACTGGCCCAACCCTGTGGAAAAACTCCCCGCGCAGCGCCTGGCTAGGGACCGGCAAGCATAGTTACGAAAGCGTTAGACGGGGAGTGGGATTCAACTCCCTTGATGGTTTTCTTGGCGTCCCTAGCGGCTTTTCTTGGCGCCCTTCGCGGTCAAGAGCTTTTGTTTTCTCCGCGCCGCCGCACAAGAGAAAAGTAGGCGAACACCGGAATCCCGGCCAGGATGACCAGCACGCCATACCCCGAGTTGGGCCAGTCGTTCTTGAAGGTGTAGCACAGAAGCGCGGCCGCTGCCGCCACGAAAACCGCGGGCACTACGGGATATCCCCACATGCGATAGGGACGCGCCGCGCCCGGTTCCCGCCTCCGGAACACAAAGACCGTGCTGCCCGCGATCATGTAAAACAGCCACTCCGCAAAAATCGCCAGCGAAAACAGCTGCCGGAAATTTGCTCCGAGCAACAGCAGCACAATCGACAACGCCGCCTGCACCACAATCGCCACCGACGGCGTGTGAAACCGCGGATGCACTTCCGCCAGCGCGCGGAAAAAATATCCGTCGCGCGCCACCGCAAAGGGCACGCGCGCTCCGCTCATGATCGTGCCGTTCAGAGTGGCCAGTATCGAAAGAGCCATGCCCAGCGAGAAGATGCCCGCAGCCGTGCGTCCAAGCACGAGCGCTACAGAATCAGTAGGCGACCGCGGCGAAGCCGCAATCGCGCTCGCCGGAAGCACGTATTGCACCGCAGCATTCATCAGCATGTAGAGCACGCCCACCGTAGCCACACCGGCAATCAGCGCGATCGGAATGCTCCGCTCCGGGCGCTTCACCTCGCCCGCCACCATGTTCAGATCATTCCACCCGTCATAGGCCCACAGCGCCGCCACCAGCGCCGCCATGAAGCCCGCCATGCCGCCCTTTGCGCCCGTAAACGTGCTCGTGAAGTTATGCCAGCCGATTCCTGCGCCGGTTCCGCTGAAGCACACCACCACAATTCCTAAGATGATGGCGATCTTCAGCGCCGTGAACACCAACTGAAACTCGCCTGCCTTCTTGATGCCGAGATAATTCAGAAACGAAATCAGGATAGCGGCCGCGATGGCGACAGCTTGTCCCCAGGTGACAGCCAGCGGTGCAGAAATAACGTTGGCGGAGAAGAAAGAGAAGCTGTGAAACGTCGCCAGAATTCGCACCAGCCCCGTGACCACCGTCGCCACCGACGCCGGTTTGGCCACCACGAACCAGGTCCATCCGTAGAGAAATGAGGCCAGCGGCCCGTAGGCATCGCGGACGTAAACATACTCGCCGCCCGCCTGTGGCTTCATCGCGCCCAGTTCGGCGTAAGTAAGCGCGCCAAAGAACGACAGCAGCCCGCCCACAATCCACGCCAGATACACCAGCGCAGCCGAGCCGACGGCCTGCATCATTTCCGCGGGGACCAGAAAAATCCCGCTGCCGATAATCGTCCCCACGACCACGGCCGAAGCGTGGCTTACGCCCAGATCGCGGGACAGTTCAGGACGGGAAGTGGCGACCTCGGGCATGGTGGAAGTGAGCTAGTATACGCGAGAGGCCGAAAAGCCTTGAACCGCGAAGGTCGCGAAGAAAGGCCGAAGAACGCAAAGAGAATCTGCTTAGGTTGCTTTTCTTCGCGTACTTTGCGACCTTAGGGGTAAAGATGTTCCTCGTCCGTCAAAAGGCTCTCGTCCCGCGATTCCTGGTAGTTGTTGACCATGCGCTTGATCCCGTCCTTGAGCAGGAAGACGTGAAAGTTGATCAGCAGCCCGATCTGAAGATCCAGCAGGCGCAGATGAGACAGCAGTTGCGACTCATCCACAGGATGGAGCGCCTCTTTGCACTTGACCTCAACCACGACCTGCCCGCCAACCACCAGATCCGCGCGGAACCCGCACTCCAGCCTGACCCCCTCATAGACCAGAGGGACTGCCTTCTGCCGTTGCACATGAAACCCTGATTGCTCGAGTTCGTAGGCCAGGCAGGCTTCATAGGCCGACTCAAGCAGTCCCGGCCCCAGCTTGCGGTGAATCTTGATCGCTGCTCCGATTATCTCGGGAGTAATGTCCGTTCCGGGCAATCGTCCGTATCTCATGTCTAGGACTCTACCCGG
Organism: Candidatus Sulfotelmatobacter sp.; assembly: GCA_052326105.1. Classification (GTDB taxonomy): domain Bacteria; phylum Acidobacteriota; class Terriglobia; order Terriglobales; family Acidobacteriaceae; genus Sulfotelmatobacter. Next base: position 41,960 of record JBKQRC010000095.1, read on the forward strand.
CGGCCACTCTAGTGCGAACCAGAATCTTCGTGAAATCCCGCGGGCATTCCCGAAACGAAACCAAAGGCCTAACCGCGAAGGTCGCGAAGAAAGGCCGCAAAGGCCGCAAAGAAAATCGGTTCACTCCTGCCTTTCTTTGCGTCCTTCGCGGACTCTCCTTAGCGACCTTTGCGGTCAAAAGCTTCACCGCTGGCAGCAAAAAGCTCTTGCCCGCAAAGACCGCAAAGGTAGATCGCAAAGATCGCAAGGGAGCCTACTCTTGCGCGATAAAGCTAGCGATGTACCCAACCCCAAACGTCACCGCCGTTCCAATCATCACCCACCACGTCCACGGAACCTGTGTCCCGAGCCACAGGTACAACTCCATCGCAAACCCGCACACCATCCCCACCATCGCGCCGCGCTGATTCGCCCGCCGCGTCAGCACGCCCAGCAGAAACGCGCCCAGCAGCGCTCCGTACGCCACGGACGCAATTTGCAGCCCGACTTCCACCACGCGTCCGGCTTTATGCAGTGCAATCACTGCCAGCCCGAACAGCACCAGCGCCCAGGCCACCGTCGCCAGCCGCGAGAGCCGCATCTTTGTCGTCTCGTCGGCCTGCGGCCGCAGCCGCACATAGAAATCCAGAATCGCGCTCGACGACAGTGAATTCAGCGCCGCGCTCAAGTTCGACATCGCCGCCGCCAGGATCGCCGCAATCAGCAGCCCGGAAATTCCATGCGGCAGGCGCGTCACGATGAACGTTGGATAAATCCGGTCCGGTTTTCCAAACACTGCCGCGGGCAAGCGGTAGTACGCCCACAGCATCACGCCCACGGTCAAAAACAGCGCGAACTGAAACAGAACGGCCACGCCGCTGGAGATCAGCGCGGTCGCCGACTGGCGCCGCCCGCGCGCGGCCAGCAGCCGCTGCACGATCAGCTGATCGGTGCCGTGACTCGCCACGGTAAAAAAAGACCCGCCAATCACGCCTGCCCAGAACGTGTAAGGGATCCAGACGCTTCCGCGAAAATCGAACACCTGCAGCTTGCCCGCGGCCGCTGCCGCCGCATGGATCGCCGTCCAGCCCCCGGGCACCAGATGCACGATCGTCACTAGTCCCACCAGCGTCCCGCCGACATAAATCGCCGTCTGCACCACGTCGGTCCAGATGACCGCCGCCAGCCCGCCTTCGAATGTATAGATGAGCGTCAATAAAGTAATGATCGCGATCGAGGCCACTTCACCCGTGCCCAGGGCAATCGAGACGACGATCGAGACCGCGTAGACCCGCACGCCTTCCGCCGCCGCCCGCGTCAGCAGAAACAGCCCCGCCGTCAGCGAGCGCAGCCCGCGCCCGAAGCGCCGCTCGATCAGTTCGTAGGCGGTGTAGAGATCGCCGCGGAAATAGTGCGGCAGCAGCAGAAAGCTGATCACCACCCGTCCCACCACGTATCCCATGACCACCTGCAGGAAAGTGAAGTTGGTGTCATAGGCCAGCCCGGGAATGCTGATGATGGTCAGCGTGCTGGTCTCAGCCGCGACGATGGAAAGCGCGATGGCCCACCAGGGAATATCGCGTCCAGCCAGAAAATAGTCGCGCAGCGAGCGCTGCTTCTTGCGGAAGCGCAGCCCAAACAGCGTGATCCCCGCCAGATACAGCGCGATGATGGCGAAATCAAGTCGGTTCAGGCCCATAGGATGTCAAAGGCTTTCTTCGCGTCCTTCGCGCAACCTTTGCGACCTTTGCGGTTAAAAGCTTCGTTCCATGCAGCCACCGAGAACCCGAACCGCAAAGTACGCAAAGAAAAGATGCGCGAAGGCCGCAAAGGAAGCACCTCAAAAGCCTTTCTTCGCGTCCTTCGCGCAACCTTTGCGACCTTTGCGGTCAAAAGCTTCGTTCCATGCAGCCACCGAGAACCCGAACCGCAAAGTACGCAAAGAAAAGATGCGCGAAGGCCGCAAAGGAAGCACCTCAAAAGGTCTTCTTCGCATCCTTCGCGCAACCTTTGCGACCTTTGCGATCAAGAGCTTCGTTCCACAGAGCCACCAAGAACCCGGACCGCAAAGTGCGCCAAAAAAAGATGCGCCAAGGCCGCAAAAGAAGCACCTCAAAAGGTTTTCTTCGCGTCCTTCGCGCAACCTTTGCGACCTTTGCGATCAAGAGCTTCGTTCCACAGAGCCACCAAGAACCCGGACCGCAAAGTACGCAAAAAAAGCCGCGCGAAGGCCGCAAAGATTATGCAGGGGATTCCGCCTTTCCGCGAGTGCGCCACGGTAGAATTCGCCCGCCCGCCCAGGAACTGACAACTGGCGACCGGCAACGGACAACTGCTCTATGTTAGAAATAACCCGTGCCCTACTACCTCGGCATTGACGGCGGCGGCACCAAGACGACCTGCGCTGTGGGCGATGATTCCCAACTCCTGGCCACGGCGATTGCCGGTCCCAGCAACATTGTCCGGGTCGGCGAAGCGCAGGCCCGCGAGTCGCTCGAACAATCGGTGCGGCAGGCCTGCGCCGCCGCGGGCATCACGCCTGCAGAAGTCGTGCGCACCTGTGTCGGAGGTTCCGGCGCCGCCCGTCCCGAGTTGGCGGCCAAGGTTCGCCACATTCTCAGCGCGCTTCTGCCCGCGCCCATTGACGTTGTCGGCGACATGCAGATCGCGCTCGAAGCTGCCTTCGACGCCGGCCCCGGCGTCATCGTGATCGCCGGCACCGGCTCCATCGCTTACGGCCGCGACCCCCGGGGAAACACCCTGCGCGCCGGAGGCTGGGGCTTCGCCATCGGCGACGAAGGTTCGGCTCACTGGATCGGCCGCGCCGCCGTGACCGCGGTGCTGCGCGCTGCCGATCGCAGCGCCGGAGCGCGGGACAACACTCGGCCCTCGCCGGATTCCTCGCTCGCCGCCGCTCTTCTGAAAGCCTGGGACGTAGCCTCGCTCCCCGATCTCGCTCGCGCTGGCAACGCGATTCCCCCGCCCAACTTTGCCGCGCTCTTTCCCGCCGTCGCCGCAAGTCCGGACGATCTGGCGAAGCAGATTCTCACCCGCGCGGGCAGCGAACTGGCCCAACTCGCCGCCGTCGTGCTCCGCCGCTTGTTCGCCGAGGTCCACCTGGCCCCGGTCCCGGTGGCCATGACAGGAGGCGTCTTTCGTCACGCCCCGCTGGTGCGCCAGGTTTTTTACAATGAACTTCGCGCCCTCGACCAGCGCGCGGAAGTGAATCCGCAGGTGGTTGAGCCCGTCGAAGGCGCGCTGCGCTTGGCGCGGCGGGCCGCCGCGCGCAGCTAGAGCAATCCTCGCGTTGCTGCAGCACGTGCTGAGAAAGTGCTTTTGTGCTTGTTTTTGGGTGGCGCAGCGCTTCAAGCGCTGCGATTATCCGGCTTATTTTCAACGCCGGCTTTAGCCGCTGAGGGCAGTACTTACGAAAGCAATGGCGCAACGGGGCTAGAAACGCATGGACCTCACAAAGGACGACGCGGTTCTTCGGGCCGATCCGCCGCCTCCGGCGGAACAAGCCGAGCCCGCTCCCGCCCTCACCGAAGACCTCGCCCTGTCCGCGCTCAAAAGTCCCGACCTGTCTGCTGACGACGTGGAACAAATCGGCAAGAATGCGGCGCTGATGAAATCGCGCAAAGTGAAGCTGGCCGTCGCCGCGCATCCACGTGCCCCGCGCCGGCTCACCCTACGCCTGGTCCGCGAACTCTACACTTTCGACCTGATGCGGTTCTCGCTGCTCCCCGTGGTGCCCGCCGACCTCAAACGCGTCGCCGAACAGCAACTGGTCGCGCGCCTCGCCTCCATCACGCTGGGCGAGCGCCTTTCAATGGCGCGCCGTTCCTCGTCTCTGGTGGCCGCCGCCCTGCTGCTCGACAAGGAAGCGCCCGTGTGGCAGGCCGCGCTGGAAAATCCGCGCCTTACCGAAGCCGCTGTCGTGAGGGCGCTGCAGCACATGAACGCCAGCGCCGCATTCGTCGAAGCCGCCTGCCGGCATGCGAAATGGTCGCTGCGCTACGAGATTCGCCTGGCCCTGCTGCGCAACCCGCACACGCCCCTGGCCCGAGCCATCGAATTCGCGCGCCGCCTCCCGCCTGCGCAATTGCGCGACATACTGCACACCTCGCACCTGCCGGAAAAAGTGAAGGCCTACCTGCGGAAAGATCTGGAAGCCAGACGGGCGAGCAACTAAGAACTGAAAACTGACACCCGACTCCTGGCCCATGACTCCTGACTCCTGACTCCCGACTCCTGACACCTGACACCTGACTCCTGACACCTGACTCCTGACTTCTGACTCCTGACTCCTGACTCCTGACTCCTGACTCCTGACACCTGACACCTGACTCCTGACACCTGACTCCTGTTTCCCTCACCGCCCGCCGCCCATCTCCAGAATCGCGCCCGTCGTGTACGAAGCCGCTGGCGACAGCAGCCACAGCACTCCCTCGGCGACTTCGTGCGGAAGACCCGCTCGCCGCATCGGGACGGTCCCCATCAGCCGCTGCAACCGGCCCGGCTCGCCGTTGGCGGCGTGCAACCCGGTCTCAATGAGCCCGGGAGCGACCGCGTTGACCCGGATTCCTTCCGTCGCGACTTCCCGCGCCAGTCCGATGGTAAAGCTGTCGATCGCGCCCTTGGTCGCCGCGTAGTGCACCCACTCGCCCGCCGCTCCCGTGCGCGCCGCGAGAGAAGAGACATTCACGATCGCGCCGCCCGCTCCTCCGTGCCGGGTTGACATGCGCCGCACCGCCTCGCGCGCGCAGAGCATCGCCCCGGCGACATTGACCGCGAAAACTTTGCCGATCGCCTCACCCGTTAGGTCTTCCACTCGCGCAAAGCCGCCGGTCACGCCCGCGTTGTTCACCAGCCCGCGGATCGGTCCCAATGCCCGCTCCGCTGTTTCGAACATTCGCACCACGTCCTCTTCGCGCGAGACATCGGCCTGAATCGCGAGCGCCTGCCCGCCGTCCGCGACAATCTCCTCCGCCACTTTCCGAGATTCGTCCCCGCCAGTGCAGAAGTTGACCGCGACCGCCCATCCGCGTTTGCCCGCCAGCCGGGCCACCGCGGCGCCAATCCCACGGCTGGCGCCGGTTACGATGAGCGTGCCGAAACCATCATTGACCGGTCGCGTCAGAATCCCTCCCGCAGAAAACTGACCCCTGACTCTTGACCCCTGACCCCTGACCCCTAACCCACCGCCTCCCGCTTTCCGTGCATCAACCCGAGCACCGCGGCATACAGCCGCTTGCGGGTTTCGTGGCGCTCATAGGCGCGAGTGATGTAGCGGACGCGCACTTCGATGCCGCCGCCCGTGGGCGCGACGTTAATTCCCGGTTTCGCCGACAATGCCTGCACGCGATACTTCGACGTCGCCTGCTGCCACTCGGCTTCCGCCTTGCCGGCGTTCGCCCGGGTTTCTTCGTCCACCAGTTTCTGGATGCCGTCAATGATCGGATACGGGTCCTGCCCGGCGGGAATCTGCACCGTGAGTTCGTCCCACATCCACTGGCCCGAGGTGGTGAAGTTGAAGAAATGTCCTTCGATGGCGAAGCTGTTCACGAACGAAACGCGCCGCCCCGTAGGATGGCTGGAGTCGGTCCAGTTGCCGGTTTCGAGCAGAACTGTTTTCAGCAATCCCACCTCGACCACTTCTCCGCCCACGCCGTTGATCTCGACCCAGTCGCCCACCCGGATGCCGTTTCGTCCCATGAGCACGAACCAGCCGAAGAAGGCGACGATGAAATCCTTCATGGCCACCGTCAGGCCCGCGCCGGCCAGGCCCAGAACCGTCGTCGTCTGCGTGGGCATGCCGAAGATGATGAACAGGATCACCAGCGCGCCCACCGCCTGCGCCGCAAATTTCACCACGGCGCGCAGCGTGTCCACGCGCTTGTTCTCGGCCGACATTCCGGTAAACAAATGTTCAATCAGCCGGTGCGCCACATACACCGCAACCAGAACCAGCAGAATCCAGAGCAGCGCCTCGATCATGTTGTGCAGCGCCGTCCGCTCGCGGGTTTCCACCAGCACGATCCAGTTGGTATAGATGTCGCTCAGTTCCTGCTCATCCTGCAGGCGCCGTCCCCGGTCGGCCAGGTTTTTCTGATCGAGGGTGTACTCGCGCAACGAGTCGAGAGCCGTCTTGGCCGCCGCCTTCGATTCTTCCCGGCTCACCGCCTTGGCGCCACTGGCAAATCCTTTGGCCTGTTGCCGGGCTGCTTCCCGGTCCTCTTTATCCTTCTCGACTTTTGCGGCCAGTTGATCGTGCTTGGTCTTGAGGTAGGCCTGCTTCTCGGAGGTCTCCTGGCGAGCCTGCGCGAGCAGAGCCTTTTTTTCGCGCAGCGCCTGCCACGCCCGGAAGACGCTTAGCAGCGTGTGCGTCTGGTAGTCCTGCTCGTGCGGATTTACCGCCGAGCCCGCGGTGGCCGCGTTATGGTCGCCCGCTTCGTGTTCCTCCTGCAGGCGCTTGATTTTCGCCTGCGGATCGCCGCCGGCCTGCTCCAGATCTTCGGTCGCATCGTCCAACTCGTCCTGATCCAGATCCAATTGCGCTTTGGCGACGTCAATCTGATCCTGCAGGTTGTCCTTCTGCGACGCTGGCGCCGAGGCCACCTTCCTCGTCAGGAGCGTGATGTTGTCCTGATCCTCCTTGACCGTCTGCTCAGTCCTGGCCTTGCGCGCGGCGATCTGCCTGGCTTCCGGCGAAAGCGCCGGAGGATTTTCCTCCGCTTCGCGCAGATGGTCGAAGAAAGTGAGATCCACTTCGTGGTCCCCGACTTTCTCCGCCTCGTGCGCCAGCGCCTGCTCTCCCGGCGTGCCGGCCAGAGCCGCCATGTGCCGCGCCGTCTCCAACGGACGCTGGTCCACCAGCGGAGGCTGCGCGGCCTGCGCCGCTTTTCGTCCTGGTTTCGTGCCCGGCGCGGCCGCTCCCTCCTCATTATTCGCAACCGGCAACTCGCGGGTCGCAACCATTCCCGCGATGGCCGCCGCCACCAGCAGGAGCAACACAATTGCGGTAATCCACTGTCGCGCTTTCATGATCGAACTTTCATGACCAGACTCTCATGGTCGGACTTCCATCACCGGACTTCCATGACCGAACCACTCTAACAAGAAATGCCCTCGGCCCGCGACGGCCACACGTTCGTAATCTGCCCGCCGCGCATTCGCGCCCCTAGAATCGTGGCATCGGCGCACTCATGCTCGAATACTTGCGATCGCTTCTCGATGAGCCCTGGAAGCCCGTCTCCCGCCCGGCGCTGGTGGCCTGGCTCGTCTTCTACGTTGCCTTCCTCGCCTATGCTTTCTCTGCCCACGGCGGATTTCTTTTCATTGACAACGCCAACCTCATCGTCCACGAAGGCGGCCATAACCTTTTCGGCTGGTTTGGCCCCACGCTCAATCTCTGGGGAGGAACGTTGCTGCAATGGCTTGTCCCCTTTCTCCTGGCGGCGTATTTTTTCACCCAGCGCCAGACCGCCGGCTTCGTTTTCTGCCTGTTCTTCTTTTTCGAAAACTGGCTCTACACCGCAACCTACATGGCCGATGCGCGCGCCCAGGTGCTTCCGCTTGTCACGACCGGCGACCCGGATTTCGTGGAGCACGATTTCTACGCCATCTTCACGAGCCTCGGCGTGCTCAACTACGACACGAAGATCGCCGCGGTGGTGCGCGTTTTGGGCTGGTGCGGAATGATCGCCTGCGTCGCCTGGCTGGCACTACGAGCAAGGGCAGACACAAAAGCGTAGTGCCGGCGTCGGCCCAACCCGCCGCGGTGGAGTAGAATGCTCGCCGACTGAGTTGCCCCTGCCGCTTACCGAGGACAAACCATGCGTTCGGCCAGTTGCCTCTTCGTTACACTCTGTTTATTTGCCAGCCTGCTTTATGCCACGGACCAGCCCAAGCTCTCATCCGCCGAACAGGGTGTGGTGAATGTCAGCCTGGCGATCAGAGACGCTGCGCTAAGGCGGGATATGGAGGCTTGGCCGCGCTATGTCGCGGATGATTGCATCTTCAGCACCGACGATGGGGCCCTTGCGACGAAAGTCCAGACTATCGAGCACTACAGGAGGATGCCCGCCGATTACGATCGCTCCGTCAATCCGCGCGATTTCGTGGTTCGCTTGCATGGCGACACGGCAGTCACTAACTACCGGGTAACCGTGCGCGAGCAATTCACTGACGCCGATATCACCAGTGAAATGCGGGTAACAGAGACTTACATCAGGCAAAACGGATCCTGGCTGCTCATCGCAAAGCACTGGGGCCTATTGCCGGTAAACTTCCACAAGCCGGTGGCCGTGGATACCAGCGGTTACAAAGACTACGTAGGCCAATATCAGTGGCGTCCCCTTGATCAAGTGGAGACCGTCTCGCTGAAGGACGGAAAGCTCTGGTCAAACCTGGGCGGCGATGAGGATGAGGCCTTGCCCCTGGGTTCGGAAACGTTCTTCTTCAAGGACGATCTCGGGAGCGTCACATTTGTCCGTGACGCTCAGGGCCATGTGAACGGCTACACTTACCACCGCAACGACGGACAGGAAATTCACGTCAAAAGGATCAAGTGAGCAGCCAGCGGCGGCGCTTCACCAGCGGGGTGCCCCATCCTTGCCGCGTTCTTTGCGGCCAGGGTGGGTTGGTTGATCCGATTCACCCTCCGGCGGTGTCATACTGAGCAGGTACAACCTGAGCGGGTACAACTTTGGCTGCTCGCACCCGAGAGAATGAGCGAGGCCTACATGAAACCGAATTGGCGATGGATCATGGCCCTTCCACTTCTACTGCTTCCGCTGTCGCTCGTCGCGGCCCAGGAGTCGTCATTCCGCACTGAGCTGGATTTGGGCGTCGCTGCTTACAAAAATTCCCATTACGAAGAGGCTATCCAGCACTTCCGCAGAGCGACGGAACTCGACCCCACCCAGGTCGTCGCTCACCTGTACCTGGCGACGGCGTGTGTGAGCCAGTACATTCCCGGCGTAGACACGCCAGACAACGTCCACATGGCCGATCAGGCCATCGAGCAATACAAGCGCGTGCTTGACTCCGACGCTGAGCGGCAACAAAAAGTCAACAGCGCCAAGGGCATCGCCTACCTCTACCTGAACATGAAGAAGTTCGATGACTCGAAAAAGTACTACCAGATGGCTTCCAGCCTCGACCCGGATGATCCGGAAACTTATTACTCGATGGGCGTCATCGACTGGACCGAGTGCTATCAGCCCCGAATGGAGGCCCGCTCCCGCCTGAAAATGCGGCCGGACGAGCATCTGGATGCGCAGAAACCGGATCAGAAGAGAGTCTGTGACGAGATAAGAATCAAGAACGGCCCCGCGATCGAAGAGGGCATAGACAATCTCAACAAAGCCATCCGACTTCGTCCCGATTACGACGACGCCATGGCCTACCTGAATCTGATGTACCGCGAAAGGGCGGACGTCGAGTGCGACGATCCAGTTGCCCGGGAAGAAGACCTGAAGACCGCCGACCAGTGGGTAGACAAGACTCTGGCCGTCAAGAAAGCCAAGGCCGAGCATGCCCAGCCACCAAAGCCGCAGCCGCCGGACCAGCCCTAGCGAATTTTGAAGTTAGTGGGGCGGGAATTGCCAACCGCAATGTAGTCACTCAAGGAAAATCTGACTTTTGCATTCTGACTTCTGCATTCTGACTTTTGCATTCTGCCTTCTGACTTCTGCCTTCCTACGGCACCCAATCCGCAATAAAGATATTCGTCTCGTGCGGCGCCTTGGCGTTGCGGTTCGACGCCCACACCAGCTTCTTTCCGTCCGCGGAAAACATGGGGAAGCCGTCAAAGCCGTCGCTGTAGGTGATGCGTTCCAGCCCGCTGCCATCGGGATTGATCGTCCACAACTCGAAATTTCCCATGCCGCCGGTGGCGTGGGTTTCGGGATCGTAATTCGACGAAAAAATAATCTTCTTGCCATCCGCCGTGAACGCCGGCCCGAAGCTGGCCGCGCCGAGATTCGTGATCTGCTTCTTGCCCGAGCCATCGGCCTTCATGATCCAGATTTCGAGCGAGGTCGGCCGGATCAGGTTCTGCGTCAGCAACTCCTTGTAATCGGAGATCTCTTTTTCCGTCTGCGGATGATACGCGCGGTAGACAATCCACTTGCGGTCAGGCGAAAACGTCGGCCCGCCGTCATATCCCAGTTCGTGGGTGAGCTGCTTCACGTTCTTGCCGTCGGCATCCATCGAATAAATATCGAGATCGCCGTTGCGCATCGAAGTGAAGACAATCTTTTTGCCGTCGAGCGAAATGGTCGCTTCCGCGTCGTAGCCCGGCGTGGTGGTGAGTTGCTTCAGGTTCGAGCCGTCGGGATTGGCGGTGAAAATGTCATATCCCGCATACACCGCCCACACATAGCCCTTGGAAAAATCGGGGCGCGGCGGGCACTCCGGGCTGGCCAGATGCGTGGACGAGTAAAGAATCTTCTTGCCGTCAGGATAGAAAAAACTGCAGGTGGTGCGTCCCTTGCTGGTAGAGACCATGTGCTGGTCGCTGCCGTCAATGTTCATGATGAAGATCTGGTCGCACTTCACGTCGCCATGAGACGACTGGAAGATCAGCTTCTTACCGTCGGCGGAAAAGTAGGCTTCGGCGTTCTGCCCGCCAAACGTCAATTGATGCACGTTGCGCAGATGTTTTTCCTGCGGCGTGGCAAAATCCGGCAGGTTCGAAGCCTGCCCGCAAGCCGACGGCAAGGCACTGAATGCCAGCAGGAAGGCGAGGAGGAAAAAGAGAAAAGTGCGTTTCATAGGATGGCCGCTAGTGTAGCAAAGGGGCAGGTGAGTTCACCATCGCACGGCCGAGCGAAAAGCCTGAACCGCAAAGGGCGCGAAGAAAGGCCGCTAAGAACGCGAAGGGATGCCGCAAAGAACGCGAAGCAATGAGATTACAGTGATCTTCTTAGCGTCCTTCGCGGCCTTTCCTTCGCGAACTTTGCGGTTAAAAGATTTTGCCGTCCCGTATCCCGATGAACCGCCGGGCGTAGAATGTTCACGCTTGTTCCCGGAGGTCCCGTGAAATCCATACTACCCGTCATCTTCGTCGCGCTGCTCGTGGCCACCATTCTTCTTCCCATCAGGCACTCCACGGTCGCGGCCTCGCCCAAGGCGACCGCCGAGACGCTCAAGCAACTCGAAGCCGAGTTCATGAAGGCGGCCGCAGAAAAAGGCTCCAAGGGATACATGTCCTACTACGCCGACGATGCGGTCGAAGTGCCGAACGGCGTTCCAGCCATCTATGGCAAAGCCAACATCGCCGCGACCATGGGCTTCCTTGATGACAAGAACAATGGCCTGACCTGGACGCCGGTGGGCGCCGACATTTCCGCTTCGGCCGATCTCGGCTACACCTACGGCAACTACGAGTTCCACTCCAAAGACAAAGACGGCAAGGCCACGGTTGAATACGGCAAGTACACCAGCATCTGGAAGAAGCAGAAGGACGGCAGCTGGAGAGTCGTGCTCGACATGGGCAACGCGAGCCCAAAGCCAAAACCTTAAACGCAGAGGCCGCAAAGGTCGCAGAGGAACATTCGAAATAGTCTTGATTTTCTCCGCCGCCGAACTCCACCCCGAAAAAACAGCTGTACTATTCGGCGATCCGCTTTTCTTTGCGATCTTAGCGGCCTTTCTTCGCGGCCTTTGCGGTAAAGCTTTTGACCGCGCAGGCCATGAAGAAATGTACTCCGCGACAAACCCTTATTCCTCCAGCACTTGCCGGACACTGCGAGCCGAAAGCCTTGACCGGCGCGGCAAGCGCTCGATTTTCGCAAGAAATAGGCCAGACTCGGCCAATGTTTACTTTAGGCTGTAGCCCAGGTTAGACGAATCAACAACATACAGACAGAATTGCGAAACTCGTCTATCCCTTGCAGAATCAGCACGCCGTGAAATGAATCTGCTCCCACACTATAGCTATTAGCAATAGTTCGACGCCAGGGCCCTTTGCAGGCGATTTGCCGCCCTTGGGAGTCTGGACGCCCTTCGGGTCGTCCCGGGACGGATCGTCGTTCCTGGGGCATTCCAGGCCCTCAGGCGACGGTTTTACGAAGAGGGCTGCTCGTCAAAAGCGAGGGCAAACTGACGGCATCCTGAGCTCTCAGAGTTAAGTCCTCTGGAATCAGTCTGGCCCAAAAATCACTCTCTTTAGAATCAGCTATTTCCGAAAGTGATTCTGAATTGCCTCGGCCTGGATGCGGGTTACGACCGCCGACAAAGCCGCCGCGTCGGCCTGCTTGACGGCCTGCACGCTGCCGAAATGTTCGAGCAGCCGCCGCGTGGTGCTTGGTCCGACGCCGGGAATCTCCAGCAGTTCGGTCGAGCGGTCGCGTATCTGCCGCCGTTTGCGATGGAAAGTCACGGCGAAGCGGTGGGCTTCATCGCGAATGAGCTGAATCAGATGCAGCACCGGCGAGTGATGGTCGAGCGCGATGGGGTCTCGCTCCTGTCCGTAGACGTACAGAATCTCTTCGCGCTTGGCGATGGCGGCCAGCGGCTGGTTGATGATCTCGAGCGATTCCAGCGCCTCGGCCGCAGCATGCAGCTGTCCGAGGCCTCCGTCGATCAGAACCAGGCTGGGCATCGTCTTTTTTTCCTGCAGCAGGCGTTGGTAGCGGCGCGTCACCACTTCGCGCATGGAGGCGAAGTCGTCCACTCCCTCGACGGTGCGGATGATGAACTTGCGGTAGTCGGATTTCTTCATCTTGCCGTCTTCCCAGACCACCATCGAGGCTACCGTCTCCGCACCCTGAATGTGCGAGATGTCGAAACACTCGATGCGCTTGGGCAACTCGGGCAGGCTGAGCGCTTCCTGCAGTTCCTCCTGAATGCGGCGGGCGTTGGGCTTGAGCACGCGGAAGCGCTGATCGTAGGACTGTTTCGCATTATTCCCGGCCAGATCAATGAGCGAGCGCTTGTCGCCGCGCTGCGGAACCAGAATGTGCACGCGCGGGGCACGCGCGCCCTCGCCCGCGCTCTGTTCCGAGAGCAGGTCTTCCAGTTCTGCGCGGTCTTCGAAGTCCACCGGGACGTACAAATTGCGCGGCACGTAGGGCTGGCCGATGTAGAGCTGCTTCAGCAGGGCAGAGAAAAACTCGCCGGGATGCAGAGCAGCGTTGTCATCCTGAATTGTGTGGGGACGGGTCTCCGACCCGTCCGTGCCGAGCGAAGCTCGGCTGGGTTTTGCTTCGGATTCACCAGTGCTGCCGGCTAAATGCGCCGGCGAGCTTTGCTCGCCTGGACGGGCGAATGCGCCCGTCCCCACATGGTCTGAGGTGTCGCCTGCATTCCACACGTCCTCCGGCAGGTCTTCCCAAAAAAACTCTCTCCGGTCGACCATCTTGCCGCCGCGCATGTGGAACAGATTCACCGCCAGCATTCCATTTTCGTAGTGATAACCGAACACGTCGGCATCGTCGCCCTCGGCGGCGGCGATGCGCTGGCGTTCCTGCAACTGCTCGACGGTCGAGATCAGATCTCGATAGCGGGCCGCGCGCTCGTACTCTTCACTGGCGGCGGCCTGGTCCATGCGGTCGCGCAGCGAGCGGGCCAGGTCCGTCGGCCGCCCTTCCAGAAACAGCTTCACGTCGCGCACCGCTTCCTGATACACCTCGGGCGTGGTCAAGTCCTTCACGCACGGGCCCAGGCAGCGTTTGATGTAGTACTGCAGGCAGGGCCGCGGATGGAAGCGCGTCAGGTCCACCTTGCACGACGGAATCAGAAAATTGCGGTGAATGAGATCCGTAATGCGATAGGCGAGATTAGCCGGGAAGTACGGGCCGTAATATTCACTGCCGTCTTTGCGCAGGCGGCGCGTGACGTAGACCCGCGGCCAGCGCTCGCCCAGCGTAAGTTTCACGTAAGGGTAAGTCTTATCGTCGCGCAGCAGGATGTTGAAGCGCGGCTTGCGCTGCTTGATCAGGTTGTTTTCGAGCGCCAGCGCCTCTTTGTTGTTGGCGACAACAATGTATTCGACGTCGGCCGCTTCCCGCACCAGGGTTCCGGTCTTCGCGTCTTCCCAGCGGCCTTCGTGGAAATAGCTGGCCACGCGGCTGCGCAAGTTCTTGGCCTTGCCGACGTAGATGACTTCACCCTCGGCGTTTTTGTAGAGATACACGCCGGGTTCGGTGGGAATGGTGCGGATTTTCGCGAGCAGATCCATGGCGACGGTCTGATTTCCATTTTACGTTCAGGTGCCATCCCCATGGTGAGTGCATGAGCAAAAGCTTTTCACCGCAAAGGTCGCAGAGGAAAGGCCGCGAAGTACGCAAAGAAAAGCGACCGGCGTGTGGGCGAGGAAGATTTTCGGGTCTACCGGCGCAGCAAGCGGGAAGCGATTCCGCTGCTTTGTCCGCCTCACCGGGCCTAAAGGGGCCGGATTGGCCTTGGGCCTCGACCGTATAAATTTTCCCTTCCGTGTGTGGGGTTTGCGTTCCGTCCCGGACAGCCCTGTGCCAGGCTGCTCCCCGGCTTTCCGCAAGCCATTGAAAACGTATATACTTATCGGGGGACTTCCCAGTTTGGGGAACTGGCATCTGCCGTGCAAAAGTAGGAAGTGGAACCTGTAACATTCAGCCTCCCCAGGGCCTTAAACAGTAAGGATTTCAAGCGCACGGGGCGACCCGGAGACGCGATAATAACGATTGGACTAAGGAGCATTATCACTATGACCCGCACTTCGCTAGTGATTTGCCTGGCGGCCAGCATGGTGGCCACGGTCGGCTGCGCCAGCAAGAATTACGTCAAACAGCAGACCACGCCACTGATCAACAAAACCAACGAACTCGACGATCTGACCGCGAAGAACACCAAGGACATCAAGGACGTTGACTCGCGGGTGCAGGCCGGGCTCGCCGCCGTGAACGCCAAGACCGCCGACGTTGAGCAAAAGGCGCAGGCCGCGGGACAGACCGCCGCCACCGCGCAGCAGACCGCCGACGCAGCTAACACCCGCGTGGGCGTGCTGACCGACACCGTGGCTAACCTCGACAACTATCATGCCGTGGCCGAGACTTCGGTGAAGTTTGCCTTCAACCGCGATAACCTGACGCCCAAGGCCAAGGAAGCGCTCGATCAGCTGGCGGGCAGCATCGCCTCGACCAAGGGCTACATTATCGCCCTGGAAGGCGGATGCGACTCGGTTGGTCCGGCCGACTACAACTATGACCTGAGCCAGCGCCGCGCCAACTCGGTGATTCAGTACCTGGCTTCGAAATACAACGTGCCCGCGCACAAGATTTATGTGATTGGGCTGGGCAAGGACAAGCCGGTGGAGTCGAACAAGACGGCCTCGGGCCGCGCCGACAATCGCCGGGTGGATGTGCGCCTGATGACCAACACGGTCGGAGGCAGCACGCCGGCCGCGACGCCTGCGCCTACGACCACGGGCCAGAATAGTCCGTCGATGTAACGAAGCCTTAAGGAAGCGGGCCGGACGATCTGTTGTTGATCGCGGCCCGCCCCCGGTCCATGGCGGCGCAAACAACGCCCGCCTGGGACCACGATGACAAAGTTTTCCTCCTCCCCGGAGGACTTCGCCAACCAGGCCGCTCAACGCCTCCCCCTGAGCGGCCTGTTTTTTTGAGCTTCGAGCTACGATACGAGCCGCGAGCTGCGAACTGGCGTCGCAAACGTTTTTCCCTCGCTGAGTGACGGGCCCTCAGGGCCAAACCGGCAGCTGAAAAGCTGGTTCTTGTGTTTGATTTTGGGTGGCGCAGCGCTTCAGCGCCGCGATAAGGGACCTCGTCTCAGTAGCGGCTTCAGCCGCGGAGGCACCTCGGGGGCTAAAGCCCCGCGTTTATGCGGCCTTTGGCGGCCCGGCTGAAGCCGGGCCCTACCCAAAAGCTGTTTGTGAAACCCGGTTTCAAGCCCTCGTAGTTCAAAGCTCGTAACTCATAACTCGAAACTCACAGCTCGAAACTCGTAGCTCATAGCTCACAGCTCGAAGCAAACATTGCCTTCCACACTGGGCTGTCGGGTATACTTCCAACCAAATTCAGTTGCTCAACAGTGGGGTTTCCCTCAATGGCTGTTGGAGTTCGCACCGAGGATCTTCGCAAGATCTACAGTTCCGCCCCACCGCCTGGCGCCGGGGGCGGGTTTGTGGCGCGCGGCAATGCGAGAGGCGCAAAGCAGCCGCCCAAGAACCAGATTCCGGCTCTCGACGGACTTTCGCTCGAGATTCATCCCGGAGAGATTTTTGGGCTTCTGGGGCCGAACGGCGCGGGCAAATCCACCACGGTCGGGGTCCTGACCACGCGGGTGCGGCCAACGTCGGGCAAAGCCTGGGTTGGCGATCACGACGTGTGGAAGGATCAGGCGCAGGTGAAACGCCTGATCGGGGTGGTGCCCCAGCGTCCCAATCTGGATTTTTCTTTAACGGCCCGCGAGATTCTTATTTTTCACGCCGCGTATTTCGGAATGGGATCGAAGCAAAGAAACGAAGGCGCCGACGCCTTGCTGGAGAAGTTCAAGCTCACCGATCGCGCCCACCAGATGGTGCGCGGATTTTCCGGCGGCATGATGCAGCGCCTGTCCATTGCCCGCGCCATGATGCACGATCCGCAAGTCCTGTTTCTCGACGAACCAAGTGCCGGGCTCGATCCGCAAACGCGAATTCTTTTGTGGGAGATCATCCGCGAGTATCACCAGGCGGGAAAGACCGTCCTGCTGACCACGCACAACATGGAAGAGGCCGACGCCTTGTGCCAGCGCCTGGCCATTGTTGACCGCGGAACCGTGATTGCCCTGGGCACTCCGAAGGCGCTGAAGGCGTCCATCCCCGGAGGGTACCTGCTGCGCCTTCGTTTCGGGAAACAAACTGCCGATCTGCTGGAGCGCTTGCAGGCGCTGGCGGGAGTCCGCGAGGTGCGCGCGGCGGACGGCACGGGCGCCGACGTATACGCCGATCGCGGCGGCTCCCTCGTTCCTGAGATCGCCACCCTGGCGGCACAATCAGGGGCAGAATTATCTGACGTCCACATTTCCGAGCCGAGTCTGGAAAACCTTTTTCTTCATCACACGGGAAGGAGCCTGCGCGATTGAACTGGAAAACTTTTGGTGCCATGCTGGCGCGCGACGCTCAGGTGGCGCGGCGTAACGCGATACAACTCTTTTTTCAGACCTTCCTGCAGCCATTACTTTTTGTATTCATCTTCGGCCGGGTCATGGTGGGCAGCGGCTACATGCCGGCCACGTACAAAAGCCTTCTGCTGCCCGGCATTATTGCGATCAGCATGACCTTCACCGGCGTCTGGGCGGTTTGCATGCCGCTGATTGCCGAATTTCAGTGGACGCGCGAAATCGAAGACCGCCTGCTGGCCCCCATCAGCGTGGGCTGGATCGCCCTCGAGAAAGTCATCGCCGGAATGCTGCAGGCCCTGGTGTCGGGACTGGTTGTGATTCCGCTGGCGTGGCTCGTGCTCCGGCCCGGGGTTGATATCAGCATTCGAACCCCCTGGACCTTTGCCGTGATCATCGTGCTGGTCGCGGGTTTTTCCGCATGCGGAGGCCTGGCCCTGGGGTGCAGCATCGACCAGCAGCATATTGGGTTGATGTTTAGCATGGTGATGACCCCCATGATTTTCTTCGGTTGTACTTACTATCCATGGAGCGCTCTGAAGAATTTCCCGATCCTGCAGAAGGCGGTGCTCATCAACCCGCTGGTCTATGCCAGCGAAGGACTGCGCGCCACTCTGGTTCCACAGTTTCAGCATTTGTCAATCACAGCGGTGCTGGTGGCGCTGTTTGCTTTTGACGTTTTGCTGCTGGTGGTTGGACTGCGGCAGTTCGAGAAAAAGGCTGTGACTTAGTTTCCTGGGGCCGTGCCGCAATTTGGGCAGGCTGATTAATTTCGTCAAACGATGGTCGCGGGGCGAGTAAGATTCTAGCCATGCCATCCATACCTTTTTCCCGCCGGTCGTTTCTGGCGCTGTCTGCCGTGTTGCCCTGGGCGTTCCGCGGCGCTGCATCCGGCTCGATCCCCATCGGACTGGAACTTTATTCGGTGCGCGATGAATTGCAGAAAGATCCATTCGCGACCGTGCGCGCCGTCGCACAAATGGGATATCAATGCGTCGAGTTCTACGCTCCATATATGGAATGGAGCGAAGACCAGACCAAACAGATGCGGAAACTGATGGACGATCTGGGCATCCGCTGCTACTCGACGCACAACAACGAGGATTATTTCAGCGCGAAGAACATCGAGCGCACCCGCGACCGCAACCTGATCCTGGGCTCGAAATATGTGGTGCTGGCCTGGAGCGATCCCAAGCCCACTCTCGATGGATGGAAAGCTCTGGCGGCCTCGCTGAATGCGGTGGCCGAAAAGCTGGAACCGGCCGGACTCAGGGCCGGATATCACAATCATGACGCGGAGTGGGGGACGGTCGAGGGCAAGCGTCCGATAGAAATCCTGGCTGCGAACACGAAGCCCACGGTCATGCTGCAGCTCGACGTGGGGACGTGTCTGAAAGCGGGCGCCGATCCGGTGGCGTGGATTCGAGCCAACCCGGGACGCATTCGATCCATCCATTGCAAAGACTGGTCGCCCGATCCGAACGTCGGCTATAACACTCTGTTCGGAGAAGGGAAGGCTGACTGGAAGGGGATCTTCCAGGCGGCCGAGAGCGTGGGCGGAGTCGAGTTTTACCTGATCGAGCAGGAGGGCAGCCGGTATTCCGAACTGGAGACGGCGCGCCGCTGCCTGCAGGCATTCCGGGCGACGCACGGGTAGAGCCGGGCCCCGTTTTGCGACGGAAACTTCCCCACTTCTCGCGCAAAAAGCGCGCGAGAAATGGGGCACCCGCGCTACGGTTGGGTTCGCAGTATTAAAATAAACTTATGCGTGTTTGGCTCCTGGTTGTGCTTCTGGGTTGCTGTCTGAACGCGTGGGCGCAGAGCCCGTCGAAGCCTGATGGTTCGGCGCCGGCGAATTCGTCCGCCCAGAATTCGTCCACTCAAAATTCGCCGACCCAGAATTCGTCCACTCAGAATTCGGCTACACCCGGTACGGCCCCGTCTTCCGCCTCGCAATCCGGGTCCAAATCGAGCCAGGCCCAATCGAGCCAGCCCAGGCCGAATCTGGCTCCGCCGCAGGCCGACCGCGTTGATATAAGCGCGCTGGACGATGGGCCCGGCGAAAGCTCGAGCAAAGATACCGATGTTGATCTTAGTCCGCCCGCTGACGATGCCCGGGCCCATCCGCAGAGCGCGGAAGCGGTGACGGACGCCGAGGGTGCTCCGGGCAACGGCGAGGTGAGCGAGTTCCATCCCTGGGACCCGCACAAGGCGGCCAAGGATGTCGAGGTGGGCGATTTCTACTTCAAGAAACAGAATTACGCCGGGGCGGAAAGCCGCTATCGCGAGGCGCTGTACTACAAAGACAACGACGCGGTCGCGACCTACCGTCTGGCGGTGTGCCTGGAAAAAATGGACCGGCCCGATGAAGCGGTCGAGGAATACCAGAGTTATTTAAAGATTCTTCCCCAGGGTCCGCAGGCGGAAGATGCGAAGAAAGCGATTGCGCGGTTGACGAAACCGGCGGCTGACACCAAGCCGGCGAAGTGAAGGGCGGGAACGGTATAGGGAAAAGCAAAGCTTGGCCCGGACCTCGGACCTCAGACCTCAGACCTGAGACCTCGGGCCTTAGACCTCAGACCTCAGACCTCGGACCTCAGAACTGCGGCCCGATACGTCTGGGCCGCCTGGACGGGTCAGAGACCCGTCCCCACACGAGCAACTCCACGAGCAACTTCCACTAGTAGCTCCCACGAATACTTCCACGGGCAACTTTCGACTGGGGGCTGGGCCTACTCCTTCAGCGGCGCGGCTTCCTCTTGGATTTCCTCTTACCGTGGTCGCCATTGTCAATCCGACTCTGCTTGCCCTCTCCGAGAATGAGATTGGGAGGCCACTGTGGGCCCGTGGTGGCGGAGCGCTTTGATCGGGCGCAGTCGAGCACTGCGTCCACCGCGTCGAGGCAGGCGTGCAGGGTCTGGGTGCGGAGTTCGCCCTGGAAGCGGCCGCGAATGATGAGCATGGCCGTGCCATAGGTCAGTGACCACACGGCGAGCGTAAGCCGCGTATGCTGGCGTGGAGTCCCTCCCAGGTTTGCCGCCAGCCGCTCCCGCATGAGGTTAAACGAAGGCCATGGTTCATGCAGGGAGGGAGGCATGGCCACGCCATCCATCAGCATGGGATAGGCATTACTGTGGGTGAGGGCGAACTGCAGTTTGCACTCGACCGCCTCGCGGAGGGTATGGGTGCGGCTGAGGGCAGTGAACATCTCGCGCCGCGTCTCCACGCGCAGGGCGCGGAGGATGGCGGCGCGGTCGCGATAGCGCTCATAGACGGTCGGTGTGGTGGTGCCGGCGGCTTTGGCGACGGCGCGCATGGTCAGCGCTTTTTCGCCGCCGCGGGCCCACAGCCGCGAGGCGGCGTCGAGGATCTGCTGTTCCAGTTCGGGATCGGGTTGACGGGGCACTGCTCCTCCCTAATGATCGAATTGCAAAAGTCCCAAGGGTCCCCACAGCCAAAAGGTAATTGCTTTTTGTTTCGTTTTGTTACTTGCGCTTGTTTCGTTAACGCTGTATACTTAATCCAATATCAGTTCCAACTGATAACCACGCAGGGCAAGTTCCACTGAAGATGTGAACCTGGCAGTCCTTATCCAGACAGATCCCGGACGCCCCTGCGCACATTCAACAAATTGGGGAGTTTTATCGATGGTATCCGGAGCAAAAAAGAAAATAGACCCATCCCGCCTGACGGCGGACCTGGCCGCAGCCAAAGTGGAGTTACTGAGCGCGCAATGCGCCGCAGACCGCGTTCGTCTCCAGTACTCTGTACAGGACATCGTCGCCTTTGCTGACCGGCAGGCGCTGGCGCAAGCCATCGCCTCGGCCGAAGCTTTGTATCGCTTCTTTTCGCAACTTGGGGCCCAGATCGAACGCGAAGAAAGCTAACGGCCAGGGGAACCGCCAGGCACTATCCGCACCGCGACTCTGTTGCAATTGCAGTTCAGTGGCGACTGAAGAGCGGAGCTACCTTCCCACCCGAACTACTTTTCCACCCGGAGGAAATCTCCGGTGGAGGCGTCGACTGCAACCGTCAGCTTGGCGCTTTCGCGGCTGGCGCCGTAGATGACGTGCCACACCAATATGTAGGTGTGGGGGTTCCAGTCGCAAACGTAGAACACCGGGGTGTCCGGCTCTTTCTCCAAAATCTTGTCGCCGCCCTGCTTCTGCGCGGTGGCGAGGGCCTGATCAGAATCGATTTTGAGGAAGGCCATATCGAAGATCTGGGTGGACGAGTTGGTGGGACTGTAGCTGTCTTCGATGCCGGGATTGACGCCGCGTTCGGGCGCGCCGTTGGCCGCGCTGCCCGACCAGGTGTAGGACTTCTGCGAGCGCCTGGTTTCCGAGGCAAAGCTGGCACGCCAGACGGCCCACTTGCCGTCATGGCCGTTGCCGTCGGTGGTCACTATGGATTCCAGCCGGTAGGGCTTGGCGTCGGCGCTCCAGCCACGGGCCGCGACGTACAGCTTCTGGAAAGCCGAGCGCGCGGTGATGAGTTCGGGGCCCTTGGCCTCGGGCGTAGCCTCCGCCGGCTTGCCTGAGTCTGACGAGCAGCCGCTCAGCAGCGCGACCAGGATGAGCAGGGCAGACAAGCCCGCGCGCCTTATTCCGAACCGGGACGGCGTGTGCTCCCGGCCGCGTGAAAAAGCCATTCCCGACATCTCCGCGCAAACCGCGGTGGGCTCCGTGTGGGTGAGGCCGGCCGTTTTCATGACGTCCTTCCTGTGATAACTGGGGATGGATTTTGTTGTCGCTCAATATTTTACCCGAAGCGGCGAAAAAGATAAGTAACACTCGTGGCCCCCTTGCTGGTGGCCGCCGCATCTGCCGGGCCGGATAAATCAAGACGAGTGAATAAGGGCGAAGTAATAAATACTCGGGCGAAGATCAATCGAGCGCCGGAGCCAGGTTCCGGCGCTCGCGGAATTCAGCGGAGTACGTTTACGGCTCGGCGATTGACGACGGGACGCCGGCTTTGCGAGCCTCCTCGATCATGTCGTCGAGTTTCTGCTTGGCGTCGTCGAGGGCTTTCTGTTTGTCGGCGATCTGCTGCTTGTACTGGGCGTCCTGCTTGTCCCAGTCGGCAGAGTTGCGCATGCGGTTGCCCACGTCGGCATACATGGCGGCGGCACGAATCTTGTATTCGCGCTGGAGCACATCCAGTTCGCGCCCCAGCAGATCAATCTGGTCCTTCTGCGCGGAAATTTTTTCGCCCCATTGTTTCCACAGCGCCTGCTTGGCAGCCTCCTCTTCTTCCGGGCTTCGGGTGGGGTTGGTGCCGAGAGCGGTAGTTTGGGTCGCCTCGGGCGGAGTATTGGTTTGCGCTGCAGGCGCGGCATCGCTGGAACTGCCGGCGGGATTTTCGGGGGCAGCGCCCACGATGGAGAGCTTGTCTTGCGTGGGCAGGTTGTCGTTATCGAACACCTTCTGCTTTTCCGCGGCTGCGGGAGACTTGCGGATCGTCCGCGCATAGTCGCCGAGCGAAGAGCCCGCCGCCGAGCTGGACGGCGAGGTCTGTGAATTCGCCGAAGCCGGGTTTGACGAGGCCTGGTTTGATGGAGCCTGGTTCGACGAGGCCGGGGTTGCCGAGGCCGGGTTCGAACCCTGGTTCTGCGCGCCGGCTGAAAGACCGAGCCCGCTCACCAACAGCACGATTCCAATGCTACTCAATGCGATTCGTTTCATAACTCTCACCCTTTGGTCTTATGTCTCGTATTCTCTAGCTTAGCTCGTACTCTTGCCGCTTGCTGCTCACGCCCGGCAGCGATCCTGCCGCCTGGGCCAAGTCCTGGAATCCATTTCAGCCGTCGTTCTCAACCATCGCTGTCAAAAACCTCTTCAGCCGTTTGAGGCTGCGTTCGCGGCCACAACTTTTTCCGCATCGCGCTTTTCGGTCAGAAATCCTCCCAGGCTGCGATCGAGACGCACCGCCTCCTCGGCGATGTCGGCGGCCAGTTGCTGGGCCAGTTCCGGATCGCGGTTGTTGGCCAGTTGCTGGGCCAACCCGGAAATCGTAGTCAGGGAGGTGCGCAGCTCGAGCGCCATCTCGGCCGACATTTCCCCGTGCAACGCCTGCTGGCGGCGGATGTGCTCCAGTTCGCTCAAGTCGTTGATCAGGCAGGCGACGCCGAGCAGGCCCTCTTCAGAGGCGGGCACGGGAGAAACGGTGACTGCGAGAAAGCGCTTCTGGCCGGCGGGCGTTTCGTATTCGGCATGAACCTGGCGGCGCTTGCTGCCGCAATGCAGCACGGCATCCACTTCGTCGGAGAGGCGCACGGGTTCGCCGGCAGCTTCATCGGGAAAGGACGTAGGTTCGGACGGCGTTACGTCGCCGAGGTCGGGATCGCGCAAGGTCTCTTGGCGAAGGTTGCCGGAACGAACGAAGGCGCCGCGGAAAATGCCTTCCGCGTTCATGCCCGTGGTGGAAGCGAATCCCAGAATTTCTTTCGCGGCCGGATTGCTGGTCTTGACCAGGCCGTTGGTTCCGAACACCAGCACGCCACAGGAAAGATTGGACAAGACGGCCTGGCTGAAAGTTTCGGTGACCCGGGCGCGATGCTGCTCAGCTTGCGACTGCACATGCAGTTCGTGCTTCTGCTGCTTCAGTTCCTGAATGACCGTGTTGTACAGATGCATGGGCAGAGTCTCAGGCGAGGGCAGAGCATCGGGGGAAAGGTCGGCCTCCTCGGTGATGGACTTGCGCAGCAGGCGGATGAAGATCAGGCCCAGCATGAAGGCGAAGCTACCGCAGAACAGCACGACCAGCGCGCGCAGCAGCATCGGATTGGTCAGGATTTTCACCACAGCCCCCGGTACCAGTGCAGGAACTGGTTGCCGAAGAAGAAGGCAAACAGCGCCATGCTGCCGAGAAAGACGCCAAAAGGCATCTGATAATGGCGGTAAACCATTTGCGCCGATTGCCAGCCGCGGCGGCGGGCGGCGGCCGCATTGGCCAGGCGCCGCATGAAACGGTGCGTGCGCTTGAGCCAGACGACGAAGACGGTGGTCAGGCCAAACAGCGATCCCGCCAGCGAGGCCGTGAAAATGGTGAAAACCGTCAACTTCATACCCAGGAAAGCGCCCACCATGGCCATCAGTTTGACGTCGCCGAAGCCCATGCCCTCCGTGCCGCGCCAGCGCAAATAAATGGCGCCCGCGCCGTAGATGAACGAAGCCCCCAGGGCCGCGCCCAGCAGGGAATCGAGCAGGGAAAGAAGCCGCGCCGTAAGGTCACTGGAAAAGGGCAGATTGACCACGCCGGGCAGAAACTGCGAAGCCAGATCGTTGACCGGGACGAGCAGGCTGAAAATCACGCCGAGGACGAGCCCCGGCACAGTCATTTTGTCGGGCAACAGCTTGGTTTCGGCGTCGGAAAAAATCAGGCCCAGCAGCAGGAACGAGAACACGCAATATTTCAACGTGGAAATCGTCAGGCCGAAAAATCCGAAGCAAGCCAGAAACAGCCCGCCGGTCAGCAACTCAATCAGCAGGTAACGGGGCGAAATGCGAGCTTTGCAATTCCGGCAGCGGCCGCGGAGAATCAGCCAGCTCAAGACCGGGAGATTGTCATAGAAGGCGATCGGATGTTTGCACTGCGGGCAGGCCGAGCGTGGCGTTACCACCGAGAATCCGCGCGGCAGGCGATAGATACACACGTTCAGGAAGCTGCCGAAGGCCAGCCCGAAGACAAAAATCGCCGATGCAAAAAGCGGGTCCACAGATTCAGTGCGGTCTCGAA
Source organism: Candidatus Sulfotelmatobacter sp. (assembly GCA_052326105.1). Classification (GTDB taxonomy): domain Bacteria; phylum Acidobacteriota; class Terriglobia; order Terriglobales; family Acidobacteriaceae; genus Sulfotelmatobacter. The sequence goes on from JBKQRC010000095.1 coordinate 66,782, forward strand.
GAAGCGCACACGCACGAGGGCGTGAGGCTTTCCCGAAGAACGCTGTTATCTCCTGATCTTTCCCTTTTCTATCTTGAGTGGATTATAAGGCGATGATTGGGGCGAGCACTAAGGTACTGAAGTCACTGCCCACTCGGCCAGTGGGCAGTAAGAGATTGACCATGGGGCATTTAACGCAGTGGTCGGGTACGACTGAGATGGTTCCCTTGGTTACATCGCGGAGAGGTGTGCGGGACTGCCGGGAGAAGCTCTAACGCAGAGGTTGCGGAGGATTCGCGTCGGCGGAGCAAGCAGGGCAGATCGCGCCTTGACGGCGGATTCGGGGCGCGGCGGGCGCGCCCCGGAATCCTCGATTTCTCGGCGAACTAAAGTTTCTTCGCCTGGCTTCGTCTATTTCGCCTGCAGAGTCTCAATATATTTGACCAGGTTGGTGACGCGCTGCTGCACCTGGGCCTCATGGCCCTGGCTGATGCTGGAGAACAGCGGTCCCCAGACCGGCATATCCGGGCTGCCGTGAGACGGCAGCGCAGCTTGCCCGTGGATCACCGAGGCAACGTGGGCGGAAGGATATTTTCCGCCGGCATTTTTGGCCAGGACGGTCAAGTCGGTGGGCGGAGCCTTCATGGCCGAGGCCGCCGGGCCATTGCCTTTGCCGTCGGTGCCATGGCACACGGCGCAGTAGCTGTTGTACATCTCTTTGCCCGAGTTGGATGGGGCGTTGGGGATGGGAACGTGCTTTACGGTCGGCGTCTGCGCCGGGGCCTGCTGGGCCACGGCGAGAGCCGCAAGCATCAGCAAAACGACTGCCAGGCCGATGAATTTCATGACGCGCATTGTCTTCCTCCTGGGGCTTGCCCGGCCCCACTGCCACAACAGGGCAGTGTAGATGGTAGCCGGAGAGCGGAAAGTGATCAAGATCACACGCTGGGGGAAGGGATTCATTGATCAACAGTCGAATCAACGATCTTTCGATCCACAGCCCTGGCCTGCATTATTCATGAAGCTGCTTTGAAAGGGGCGCGGCTTCCAGCCGCGCCGCCGTGGCCCGCCTGGGAATTGGGCTTCAGCCCCTGGGGACGAACGCGGTGCCATCTTCCCTTCCAACCCCACAGGCTGTCTTCAAACGGCTCACCCCAGCGGCTAAGGCCGAACTTGTTTTTGCCCGTGTCGGCGCGACTGGAAGCCGCGCCCTTTCAAAACCGTGGCAATTCCTCATGAATAATTCGGGCTAGCGGAACAAATCGCGGCCGCTTACATTGGATGCACAAGTGAACTCATGATGCCAAACTGGGATGCATGGTTAACTCAAGAGACTGATTGAATCAAAGGCCTCATATGATCGAAGAATGCCTCAGCCTGTTGTGCGATCCAAATACGCATGCGCGCTTGCAGTTGGATCAAGGTTTCCTGGTCAATCCGGAATCGGGGGTACGGTACCGGATCCGCGACGGCATTCCTGTATTCGTGGAGGAAGTCAGCGGGCCGAACCGGAAATATCAGACCATGTATGACCGGCTCGCGCCCGGCTACGATTTCGCCGAGCGGGCCTACCGGTGGCTCTTGCGCAAGGCAGACTTCCGCACGGAATACATTGGCGAGTTGGAAATTCCGCCCGGTGGCCGCGTGCTGGAAGTGTCGGTCGGGACGGGAGCCAACCTGCGCTACCTGCGGCCGGATGTGGAATTCTTCGGCCTCGATCTGTCCTGGGGCATGCTGTCGAAATGCGTTCGCAATCTGAAAGAGTGGAACCGGAGCGCGCAACTTTTTCAGGGGGAAGCGGAGCATTTGCCGTTCTGCGATGGGATCTTCGACAGTGTTTTTCACGTTGGCGGCATCAACTTCTTCAGCAACAAGACAAAGGCGATCGAGGAAATGATCCGCGTCGCGAAACCAGGCACGAAGATCGTCATTGCGGACGAGACCGAGAAAGTTGTGAGCGGGTTGTATCGAAAGATTCCCTGGACGCGCAAATACTACAAAGGCGAGGAAAAGGGCGCGTACAGCCCCATCGCCCTCGTGCCTGGCCAAATGGGCGAAGTCCAGTCCCGGCAGATTGCGGAAGGAAAGCTTTACTGCCTGACGTTTCGCAAGCCGTGAAGGCTGGGCTGGCCGCCATTACCAGCTACGCGCACGGTATGGAGACAGGTCAGCGATGGGGATCAAATTCAAGTTTTACAGTCAGGACTTCGTCGGAGGCGGCTGGGGCGTATTTCCACTGTTTGATGGCCTTCATGCTGGACTGGCCGAGAATCGGACTTCCGCCCAGAAGTTTGGTGCTCTTCACCACTCCGTTGGCCGCAACCAGAACTTCCACTCGCACCACTCCGCCAATGTAAAGTCGCTTCATGGCGTCCGGATATTCAGGCTCTACCCGAGTGATTAATTTCCTGTCTGACGAATTCTGATCGCGAGCCTGCGCCGCCAATGGCACTGAGCTGAGAAGCAGGGACATCGTAAGAAGGCCGAACACGAGAAGAAGCCTGCACTGACCATTCGTGCTACCGTTCACAACCGCGCGTTTCAACATGACTCGGTCCTCACGATCCGGTGGTTACGGGAGTTCCAGACTCAACTGGTAAACCTCTTGCGTGCTGCGGTCACGCACGAGCATCCACGAGCCGTCGGAGGCCCGGCCAATCCATGTACCCAGGCCGCCCGGGTAACGGTCGACGGCGCCCAGCACACACGCGAGTTCGGGCTGACTTTCTCCGACCTTCACCCGGCGAATCGACTCCTCGCCACTGACCATGTCGTCGAAGTAAATGTACTGGCTGTCTGCGGACCAGATTGGATAGCTCACCGTACCGGCAGACTCGGCCAGCCAGTTCGTCCATTTCTGAGTTTGGAAGTCGAACAGCTTCAGGGTCGTGTTATCGGGCGAGAGCGCGGCGATATATCGTCCATCGGGCGACCAGCGCGGGCTAAACAGCCCCTGCGATCCCGGAATGGTTTCAACCTTGCCTGTCCTGAAGTCCAGAAGTCGAATGGTGAGACCTCCAAGATCGCTCCTGAAATCTCCAAACATGAGCCGCGTGCCATCCGCCGACCAATTGGCATCGATCTGGCTGCCATTCTCCGTCAGAATCTGTTTAGGAGTTCCACCCCCTGCGGGGACGAGAAACAGCTTCCATGATTCTCCCGGCTGCATGCTGACGTACGCGATCTGCTTTCCGTCTGGCGACCAAACCGGCAAAGCGGCGTGTGCGGGCGCCGAAGTCAGCTGCAGCCGGTCGGTGCCGTCAGCCCGGCTACGCCACACCGTGCTTTCCGGAATGGAAACATACGTAACCCACTTACCGTCGGGCGAAAAGGCAAGGTCGGTCGCTGAAACTCCCGGGATTACAGGGACAAACTTCTTGCTCCCAGGCGCGTACTTGACGACCTCGGCCGCGGGCTGAACCCCGATTGCCCACATCTTCTGGCTGTCCCGGGCCAGCGAGGCGTTTCCAAATGACATGGGCCCGCTGGTCAGCTGCACCAGCCCTTGCGTGTTGCCGTCTGTGCCCTGTGCCGAGGCGGGCAAGGCCCAGAGCGAGATAACCACGGTAAGCGTGTTGGGGACGGTTTGCGATGCCTGGAAAACATAGTAGCGGCCGTCGGCCGTCCAGATCCCGCAGCACGCAGTGGACGCGTGCGGCCAATTCGCCAGCAGAGCATGCGGGTTCGAGCCGTCCTGACCAATCTCCCAGAGCTGAGTCGTGTTCTGGGCAACATCGCTAACCGTAAAGCGAATCAGGTGGCCGTCGGGAGAAAAGCGGGGCGCAAACACCGATCCATTCGCGGTAAACAGTTCGCGCACCTGCGATCCGGTTGCACCGGCGACGTAGAGCACCGATCCTTTGCTGAATACCAGCCTCTGGCCATCGGAAGACCAGGCTGCATCGCGCCCGGTGAGAGTACCCACTCGCTCCGGAGCGCCGGCAGCGACGGGCAAGGTCCAAAACTCGTCATCTTTCCCTCCGCCCTGGATCGGTGAAACCAGCAGTTTCTTGTGATCGGGAGAGAGGTCAAGTGCCTGGAGGCTTGCGAACGGGCTGGGAACCAGTGATCGATCTGAGCCTGGCAGCGTCACTTTGGCAATAACACGATGCGAGGCCGGCACTTCCGTGACATAAAGCTGGGAATCGGCCGCCAGTAGGTTGGTCTTGCGAAATCCATCATGCGTGATCTGAGTGATGGAAGTCACTTTTGGTGATGCCAGCGACGCGGCTCCGCGCACGCGACTCCCCGGGAAAGCGCCTGCGAGAGCGATCATTCCAACCAGCGTCACAACGGCGAGAGACAAACGAATCCTGAGGGCTGACACTTTCGCAAACGTGGAGATCATGAGCCCATGTTAGCAATGGGGAATTTGCCGCGAGACATTACGGGGGTAATACTCGGCGCACCGGGGTGAAGGGCGCGAGTGGAATTGGATTGTGACGCCGATCACAACCGGGCTCCGCGGACTACTGACTCAGAAAAGGGTCAATTGAGCGACCAAGACGAATGGTTGCCACTGGGAGTCAATCAATGAAGATTCAGCCGGTTCCCTATTGCTATGAACAGATACGCCAACAAACAAATGGATATTTTCGCTGCAGCTTCAATTTTCGTCCTCCTGGCAGCAGGTTGAAAACCGACAAGCGAAAGCTCACAAACTACGACGATTACAAGGAGAATAAATCCGGCGTGGATCCATGCAATTATCAGCGGAAAGAGCAGATAGATGAACGCGAAACCCTGCCAATCCGGGAGAAGGCGCCAGTGCTCCAACAGTACGTATGGCATCACAACAAAGACGAGGAGCGCGGCCGAGACAGCCACAAGAAGCGTAACGGAGTGTAGAAAGCGCACCAGAATCTTTTCAACGTTCATGATTTCTACGAACTCGCCGTCGCGGCAACTCAATGATTGATGGAGACCCGATGTCCCAGGTCTTCATTGACTTGCCCTGCCTGTCGTCCATAAGATTTCATGCCAAGATTTCGGCCGAGGGGTTCAGGCCGAAGACTTCAGGCCGAGGACTTCAGGCCGAGGACTTCAGGCCCGAGGACTTCAGGCCCGAGGACTTTAACCCGGGATTTCAGCCCGAGATTTCCATCTTAACAATGGGCCGGGCTATGATCGGTCCAACTATGATCGGTCCAACTATGATTGGGCAGACTATCTCGCACTACCGCATCGTCGAGAAGCTGGGCGGCGGGGGCATGGGTGTGGTCTATAAGGCGGAGGACTTGACCCTGCACCGCTTTGTCGCCCTGAAATTTCTGCCCGATGAAGTCGCGAAAGATGCGCAGGCGTTGGCCCGGTTTCAGCGCGAGGCGCAGGCGGCTTCCGCGCTGAACCATCCCAATATCTGCACCATCTATGAAATCGGGCAGCAGGACAGCCAGCCGTTCATCGTCATGGAGTTTCTGGACGGGGTGACGTTGAAACATAAGATCGCCGGACGTCCGCTGGAAACCGAGACGACACTGGCGCTGGCCATCGAAATGGCGGATGCGCTCGATGCGGCGCACAGCGAAGGCATCGTCCACCGGGACATCAAGCCGGCCAACATTTTCGCGACCAAGCGCGGGCACGCCAAGATTCTGGACTTCGGACTGGCCAAGGTGGTTGCGGGCGGAAGCTCTTCGAGCCAGATCGCTTCTGCCAATACGCAGTCACTTTCAGTGGATGAACAGTATCTGACCAGCCCCGGCGCGACGCTGGGGACAGTTGCCTACATGTCGCCAGAACAGGTGCGAGCCAAGGAACTGGACGCGCGCACCGATCTGTTCTCGTTCGGCGCGGTTCTCTACGAGATGGCGACGGGCGCTGTGCCCTTCCGCGGAGACGCTTCCGGCGTCATCTTCGACGCGATTCTACATAAGGCTCCGACCGCCCCGGTGCGTCTGAATCCGGAAGTGCCGGTGGAACTGGAACGCATCATCCACAAGGCTTTGGAGAAGGATCGGGAATTGCGTTACCAGCACGCCTCGGAAATGCGAGCCGATCTGAAACGGCTGAAACGGGAAACGGAATCGGGCCATGCCGTGGCAGAGTCTTTGCCGGAAGCGCCGGGAGGCGCCACCCAAGCGCGTGCGGACGGGCAGAGTTCAGGACGAGTGCAGGCTTCTGTTTCCAGCAGTTCGGCCGGTTCCGTGGTATTCGTCGAGGCGCGGCGGCATAAGGCGATGATCTTTGGGATCGCCGCCGCGGTTTTGGCGCTGGCAGCCGCGGCGGCATTTGGCATTTACAAGCTTCTGAACAAGAACGGGCCAGCGATTGATACCCACAACATCAGCCTCCGCTCACTGACCGACCACGGACAAGCCATCGGCTTTGCCAGCATCTCTTCGGATGGCAGATTAGTGGCTTACGGCAGGCGGGAGGGCGAACGCAGCCTGCGCGTGAAGCAGGTGGCCACCGGCAGTGAAGTCACAGTCGTGCCGGCACAGGCTGGGTTCTATGGTTATGGGGCTACTTTCACACCGGACGGCAACTATCTCTACTACACCCACGGAGACCCGACGAATGCGAACATCGTGAATGTTTACGCTGTGCCCGCGCTCGGTGGGGCCTCCCGGCAGATCGTGAGCGACGTCTACAGCGGGGTGGCATTCTCGCCCGACGGCAAGCGCATCGCATACCAGCGCAAGCTCCTGGACAAAGGCGAAGATCAGGTCTTGATCGCGAATGCCGACGGATCAGGGGAGCAAGTCATCCTGCGGCATGGATCCGGGATCAACAGCCTGACCGCTGATCCTTCCTGGTCGGCTTCGGGAGATCTCATCGCAATCGGGGCTGTGAACCTGGGAAAGGACACCCTCGGATCGATTCTCGTCTTCACTCCTCAGGGAAAGTTAGTCAAGAGTTTCTCCCTGCCAATGTTTGTCGATCATCCGGTGTGGCTGCCCGATTCTTCCGGGCTGTTCTACATCGGCGGCGAAAAATCGACAGGCCGCAAGCAGGTGTGGTTCCAGCCTTATCCGCAAGGGGAGCCTTTCAAGATCAGCAACGATCTGAGTGAGTACGGCTCGCTCAGTATCACGGGGGATGGCAAGTCGTTCGTTACCACTCAGGAGCGCCGGCAGGCAACAATTTACGTGGGCGACTCTCCCGCCGTCCTGAATGACAAAATCGACTGGAAGCTGACTCCCATCTCGACCGAGCAAGCGACCGGATACCACCTCTCCTGGACCGCGGCGGGAAAGCTCCTGCAAGAAGATAAGACGTACCACGTCTATGTTACCCGTGGCGACGGCACCGACCGGGTTCGGTTGCTGGAGAACAGTGAAGTCGCTTTCGGCCCGAATGCCTGTGGCTCCGGGGATGTGATCGTTGTGACTCGAGTTCTCGAGAGCAACACCGCCAACCTGTGGCGCCTTAACATCGCCACCGGCGAGCTCAAGCAGCTGGGCTTTGGGAAAGACGAAGAGTCATCCTCCTGCACCCCTGACGGCAAATGGGTTGTGTATCAGGATTTCGACAACGTGGGGCATGTTTTCAAGGTTTCCGCCGATGGCGGATCACCGGTGGAATTGGCAAAAGGAAGCGTGTTCGGTCCAAGCGTATCCCCGGATGGCACGCTCGTCGCTTACCAGAGGTTCGAGGGACAGGGACCAGGCGCGAAGTCGAGGTTCGTTGTGCAAAAGCTCGAGGGCGGCGCACCGGTGCAGGAGATCGAAGCGCCCCCAAGCTACAATTCGTTTTCGCTCGGGTGGGCGCCGGACGGGCACGCGCTGACATACGTGCACAATACGACGGGAAATACGCAGAATATCTACATGCAACCGTTGACGGGCGGCGCGCCCGTTCAGCTAACCCACTTCGATTCTGAGCCAGCGGTTGTGGCCGCCTACGCGTGGTCGCGAGACGGCAAGAAACTCGCCATCACCCGCGCTCGCTACAACGACACCGACGTGGTTATGTTCAGTGGCTTCCGCTAGACGAAGATTCCTTTCGTACGCCCAGGAGGATGCGGAGAAAGTCCGTCGTCGCCACGAGAATGACCACCGGGGCTGAAGCCCGCATTGATTTCAAATCGCTTACGCGGCGCTGAAGCGCCGCTCTTCCACGCCGCACGATTTTTTCCCGCAGCCTACCAGCTGCGGTGAAGGTCGAGCTTGTGGCCGGCGGACTCCATCATGATGGCGAAAGCTTGCGCCTCGGTCGAAGTGCCGGAGCGATCGAAATCGGGCGCGCCGCAGACGTGCTGCACGTAGCCGAAGCGGTCCATCTGAGCGCGGGCGGCGGCGCGCATGCGATCGGCCGCCTGCCGGTAGGTTGGCGGCAGCCATCCCCCCAGAATGCCGGTGTAGACGGCGAAGGTCAGCATCTGCGCGAGATTGGTTTCTATAAAAGTGTCAGGACGGTCCACGACATCGTGGAAGAGGCCATCAGTGCGCTGATGCGCGAGGCAGCCGTCAATGATGTCGGTGGCGAACGCGGCCAGGCGCTGCCGGTCTTCTTTCCGGTTTGAGGGAAACACACGGATCACGCGGGCCAGTCCGGCCGCGGCCCAGCCATTGCCGCCGCCCCAGAATTCCTTCCGATTGTCGGCTTTCTCGCCATCGTCCCAAATGTGGGCCAGCAGCTTCTTCTCGGGATCCCAGAGCCGCTTGCGGTAACCGTCAATCTGACGCAGAGCCTCGTCATAATTTCCCATCGCGGCGAGGAACGTGGGAGCGCTGAAGTAGCCATCGGACCACACTTGCAGGTCTTTGAAGACGTGATACAAGGTGCCGTCGGGCGCACGCGGAGCCTTGTGCTCGATCCAGTCGAGCATGCCGCGGACCGCGGCCTGCATTTCAGCGTCGCCCGTGATCTGGGAGGCGCGCCAGTAGGCCTCGCCGCCCATGGCGGGATCGGTGGGACCTCCTTCGTCAATAACCGCCAGGCGGCCATCGGGGACGCGCTGCACAATCGCGGCCTTGGTGAGCAGAATGAGGTTTTTGTCGTCCCCGGTCTCGAGGAAGGCCTGGGCCAGGACTCCTTGCTCCCAATCGCGCCGCTGCATGGCGAGCCCGGCGGCGGCGGCCTGCTGGATTCTGCGTTGGGCCTCGGGAAGTTTTTCGGCGGCTGCTGACACGGCGGCGGGAGGCAAGGCCAAGCCCACTCCGAGGAATGTGGTATTGCGAAACAACTCTCTGCGATTCATATCCGGTTCATTCTAGCCTGCACGCGCGGTTCAGCTATAATGCTGCGACACGGATGGCTCTCACCTCTGGTACGAAACTGGGTCCCTATGAAATACAGGCTCCGCTGGGCGCAGGCGGGATGGGAGAAGTGTACCGCGCGCTCGACACCCGCCTGAATCGCACGGTCGCGATCAAAGTCCTGGCTTCGCGACTTTCTTCTTCGCCGGAACTGAAACAGCGGCTGGAGCGCGAGGCGCGGTCGATTTCTTCGCTGAACCATCCGCACATCTGCCAGCTCTACGACATCGGTTCGCAGGAGGGCGCTGCCTACCTGGTCATGGAGTTTCTGGAAGGGGAGACTCTGGCGGAAAGGCTGCGCCGGGGCGCGATGGCGATGAATGAGATTCTCCGAGTCGGGATCGCCGTAGCCGAGGCGCTGGCGGCGGCCCACCGTCAGGGCCTGGTGCACCGCGATCTGAAGCCGGGAAACATCATGCTGACCCAGAGCGGCGCCAAACTGATGGACTTTGGATTGGCCAAGCCGGTGGGCCTGCAGACAGGGACCGCGTCAACGTCGGCGCCTTCGTTCACTGCGGCAGCCACATTGAGCAGTCCGACTCCGTTAAGCCCGCTGACCACGGCGGGCACCATCGTGGGCACGATCCAGTACATGTCGCCGGAGCAGATTGAGGGCAAAGAAGCCGACGGGCGCTCCGACATTTTTGCGCTGGGCGCGGTGCTGTATGAGATGGCGGCGGGAAAACGGCCGTTTGAAGGGAAGAGTCAAATTTCGCTGGCCTCGTCGATTCTGGAAAAAGATCCGGAACCGATCAGCGCTCTCAAGCCGCACACGCCACCGGCCTTTGACCATGTGGTGACGACCTGCCTGCAGAAAGACCCCGAGGCGCGTTTTCTGGCCGCGCATGACATCAAGCTGGAGCTGCAATGGATTGCGGGGGAGCGGCCGGCGCCGGCGCCTGCGTCTGCGGTCCTGCCGGCCCCGGCTGCGCCCAGGCGGGAGCGTCTGGCCTGGGCAGCGGCGCTGGTGGCCGCGGCTGTCCTGGGTGCGGCCGCCGGCATTTTACTCGGACGCCCGGGTCAAACTGCCCAGACGATCCGCACCGTCATCGATCCGCCGCCGGGCACTATGCTCGGTCTTACTGGGGATTTTGCCGGGCCGCCGGTGCTGTCGCCAGACGGCGCATCGGTCGCGTTCACTGCTACCGGTGTGGACAGCAAGACGACGCTGTGGGTCCGTATGATGAACGCGCTGGATGCGCATATGCTGCCGGGCACCGAGGGCGCAACGTTTCCTTTCTGGTCGCCTGACGGGCGCTCGCTGGGCTTCTTCGCCGACGGCAAATTGAAGACGATCGATCTCACTGGGGGCTCCGCGGTGGCGATTGCCGATGCGGCTTTCGGCCGCGGCGGCGCCTGGGGGCAGGACGGAGTGATCGTTTACACTCCCAACACGCAAACCGTTCTCATGCGGGTCAGTGTCAGCGGCGGAACTCCGGCGCCCATCACCAGGCTCGATCCGGCTCAGCACACCTCGCATCGTTGGCCGCACTTCCTGCCCGACGGCAAGCATTTCCTTTATCTGGCCATCAATCACGATCCTTCCAAAGCTGCGAACGACACGATCTATTACGCCTCGCTCGATGGGCGCGAGAATCGTCCGTTGTTTCGCTCGCAATCCAACGCGGTTTATGGCAGCGGGTTTCTTCTGTTTGCCCGGGGCGGCCAGTTGATGGCGCAAGGCTTCGATCCCTCCAGCGGAACCCTGAGCGGAGAGGCGGAGAGCCTGGCCAGTGGAGTGGTGGACGATGTCAGCACCTGGCACATGGACGCCTCCGCGTCCAGCAATGGACTACTGGTGCTGGGCAGCGGCGGGAGCGCCGATTGGCAACTGGTATGGATGGATCGCAACGGAAAGCAGATTGGCACCGTGGCCGACAAACTCACCAACCTGCAAACGGCGGTGCTTTCCCCGCAGGGCGACCGCGTTGCTCTCCAGATCGACACCGGTATGAACGATGTCTGGGTGCTCGATCTGGCGCGCGGCGTCCGCACCCGGCTGACGTTTGGTCCGGTGGCGAACACCTTTCCTGTCTGGTCGCCCGATGGCAAGTGGATCGCCTACACTTCGGACCGCAACGGTCACTCCAACCTTTATCGCAAGCCCGCCGACGGCAGCGGCGTGGAAGAACTCCTGCTTACCGATGAGCAGGTGACCGTGGCCAGCGACTGGACACGCGACGGCAAGCTCCTGCTTTATGAGCGCGGCGCGGTGGGCAGCAACTCGGAAATCTGGGCTTTGCCGCTCGAGGGCGAGCGTAAACCACATCTGGCCGTAGCGCGCCCCGAGAACTCTTTCGTTGCCCAGGGACACCTCTCCCCCGACGGCCACTGGCTCGCCTACACCTCGACGGAGTCCGGTACGCCGGAAGTTTATGTCGTTCCTTTCGGAGGCGGCCAGGGCAAGTGGCAGATTTCGACCAACGAGGGCACGAAACCGGAGTGGAGCCACGACGGCAAGGAACTCTATTACGCCTCGGACGGTGGCAACACCTTATATGTCGTGCCGGTCACCGAGACCAAGGGCGCATTGCAGTTCGGCACCCCCCAACCGCTGTTCACAACCCCGGCATCGCAGCAGATCATCTACGACGTTTCGCCCGACCGTAAGAAGATTCTCATGAACCTGGTTTCGCAGCAGGTCAGCCAATCCGTCACCGTGGTGACGAACTTTCCCGCAGGCTTGAAGAAGTAGTTTGCGATAAACCGGATTTCACGCATTGCCCCGATTCAACCAATTTTCAGATTTGCGAGATCGCGTAGTGGACTGTCGCAGTGAAAACGTTAGCGGCGGACCATGGCGAGGGTGCGCCTCGCTGTGCTCGGCGGGGCGGACGAATGCGTCCGCCCCTAAAATCGCCTGCGGTAACGCTCTCTTTGCGACAGTCCACTAGCGGCCGCAGTTAGCGGCTAGAGCACAATGACAGCTCATGCCGGCTGCCGGGGAAGGGAAAATCTCGACCGGTTGCGGAACTTTGAGGAGCCGCTCGACGTATCGTTTCTATGAGGGGCGTTGCAGGGTCGCCGGGCCCAAAACGAAGCGGTACCTCCCCAAGAACTTCGGAGAGCCCTGAGACGGCATCGTTCCCTTTCTTGAGCGAAATGTCCTGTTTTTGTAACAAATCGTGCATCTAAGATTACAGAACACGACCTGACCGATCATGCGGACGCTGCTCGACATCCTCGCGCAAATCTTTCGCAATCTCTGGGCGCACAAACTGCGCTCCTTTCTCACCATGTTCGGGATCGCCTGGGGGGTGGGGTCTTTACTGCTGCTGGTAGGGGTTGGCGAAGGCTTCCGCTCGGGCAATAAGCGGGAACTGGCGGAGTTCGGCCAGGACATCATGTTTCTGTTTCCGGGACGCGCGCCTGCGGTGTACGGGAGCATGAACTCCGCCCGTTCCTACCTGCTCACTTATCAGGACTACCTGGACATCCGGCAATCGGCGCACGTCCGCAATGCCTGCCCGGTGATTTCCCGGGGCGACCTGCGCGAGGTCAGCGAATTCGCTACCGGCAGCGGCGAGATTATGGGCACGGAGCCGCAGCTGAACGAGATCAGTTATCTCCCCATCAAGGACGGGCGCTGGCTCAATGAATTGGATGGACTGCAGAGACGAAATGTGATCGTTCTGGGCAACGAGTTGCTGAAGACGCTATTCCCCGGCCGTCCTGCCGTTGGCGCATTCATCCTGCTGAATGGCATCCGCTTTGAAGTGGTGGGCACCTTGCCGCATCTTGGGCGCGGCGACAACATGTGGCTGAACCAGCGCGGCTACATTCCTTTCCAGGTCATGGCTGCGAATTTCCCGATCAAGGGAGAAAACCATCAGAACTCCATTTCGTTCATCGAATATCAGCCGCTGGTCACGGCCGACCACGTGCTGGCGCGGAAGGAGGTTCACCAGATCGTTGGCCGCAATCACGAATTCGATGCCAGCGATCAAAACGCCTTCGACGAGTGGGATTCGATCGAGGAATCAAAGATGGTCGGAACCATTTTCGATGTCATGAACATGTTTCTGGGGGCCGTGGGCATGGTCACGCTGGCTCTGGGCGCGATCGGCGTGATCAATATCATGCTGGTTGCGGTGAGCGAACGGACGCACGAGATCGGCTTGCGCAAGGCGTTGGGCGCCACCAACCGCAACATCCTTTTTCATTTCTTTCTGGAAGGATTGCTGCTCACCCTGGGGAGCGGGTTCATCGGCATGCTGCTGGCGGCCGGCTTGATGGCCATGATGGGAGGAATCCAGGGGCCGCAGGGATTCGATCCACCCAAATTAGTGCCTATGTCGGCCATGCTGGCCATTGGCAGTCTGGCTATGGCTGGAGTAATCGCGGGTCTTTATCCGGCGCGCAGGGCTGCCATGCTGCAGCCGGTCGAAGCGCTCCGGCAGGAGTAGCGGAATGTTCCGGGATCTGTTTCGGGAAGCCTACGCGGCCATGCGTCACAATCGCCGCCGCACCGCGCTCACCATGCTGGGCATGGGTTGGGGAATTGCCACGGTCGTCATGCTGCTCGCCTATGGCGACGGTTTTGGACGGGCTTGCCAAAATATCTTCGCGAATTTCGGCACCAAGCTCGTCATCGTGGTGCCGGGCCAAACTTCCATGCAGGCCGGTGGACAGAAGGCGGGGGTGTGGGTCCACTTTACGCAAGACGATGTCGAGGCCCTTGCCACCAATCTTCCTCAAATCACCCACATCACGCCCAGCGTCGACAAGCAGGCCACTGTCCAGTACGACACCAGGGGTTTCACGTTTGCCGTCAGCGGGAATGATCCCAACGTGTATTCGATTCGCGCGCTCAAGTTAGGCCAGGGCCGTTTCTACAACATGGAAGACCAGGTCCAGCGCGCCCGCGTAGCGGTGATCGGCTCGGAAGCCAAGGAGAAGTTATTTTCCGGACGCAACGCGTTGGGCGAACACATCCGGCTGGATGGCCTCAGTTTTGAAGTGGTTGGTGTTCTGAGCGCCAAAATGCAGGAGGGGAACGACGATATCAACCGGGTGGTCTATGTCCCCTTTACCACGATGGGCGATCTGAAGAATACGCACTACCTCGACACCATCTGGTTCAACTATCAGACGCCGGAGTACGAGCGCATCGAGCCGGCGGTCCGCACCATCCTGGCCACGGAGCACAAGTTCAACCAGGCGGACCGTGAAGCCGTGAGAGTGTTCAACCTCATGACCCAGCTTCATCAGTTCGAAATCATTACGCTGGGGTTGAAGATCCTTATGGGTTTCATCGGCACGCTGACGCTCGGCATTGGCGGCGTTGGGCTGATGAATATCATGCTGGTTTCGGTGACGCAGCGAACCCGTGAGATTGGCGTGCAGAAAGCGCTCGGAGCGCAGCGGCGCTACATTCTGACGCAGTTCTTAGCGGAAGCGCTCACCATTACCTTCATCGGCGGCGTGTTCGGAGTGATCCTGGCGTATGTGGTCGCACTTTCGGTCGGCCGGCTCACTTTATACAGCGCGTTTGCGAAGAACGGAGAAGCGGGAGACATTCGCCTGATTATTGCGCCGGGAACGCTGATCGCATCCACACTTATCCTGGGCGCGGTGGGACTCATAAGCGGGATGGTGCCGGCTCTGCGCGCGTCGCGCCTGGATCCAATCGAGGCCCTGCGGCACGAATAGCGGCGCCCCATTCGCACTCACGACGCGGTTCTCTTCTCCACCAGGTAACGGTCCATCCATTCCAGAACCAGCTTGCGCATTGCGGGTAACTCGACGTGGGCGCAATCGAACAATTCGATGTGGCAATCGCGCTCCTGGCCGTACAGGCGGTAAAGCGGCAGGAGGTAATCGCGAATCTTCTCGACGCCGGCGGGCGGAGTCAGGGGATCCTGGCGTCCGTTGACGCTGAGATGAGGCCGGGGGACGATCAGTTCGTTGATCTGCGCGGTCTGGAAATGCTTGAGCAGGGAAGGCACGTAATAGAAAATGCCGTGGTCATGAAGGGCGTGGGTTTTGATCAACTCATCGAAATCGGTGAGGCAGCAGACGTCCATGCAGACCGAGACGCGGGGATCGAGCGCGGACAGCCACCAGGCTTTGGTTGAGCCCATGGACATGCCGAAGGCGCCCAGGCGCTGGGGATCAACCTCGGCGCGGCTGGCGAGGTAGTCCATGGCGCGGAACTCGTCGAACATCATCATGCCGAACAGCACCTGGCCTTTCCAGAGCATGAGCTTGAAGGCGTCCTCTTCGCCCATGTGACCGTCAACTTCCCGCTGGCGCTCGCCAAAGCACCAGCTGTCAATGGCCAGAGTGACCAGGCCTTTTTCGGCGCACACCGGAGCGTAGGCAGGCTGAACATCGACGCCGTTCAGCAGTTGCTCTTTGCCGAGGCCGTACATCCCGGCGTGCCAGTGAATGTAGAGCAGGCCGGGAGCGGGCGTCGGGCGCTTTTCGGGGATCAACAGCAGGGCCGGGACAGGTTCCTCGCCATTCAGGTCGAGCACCAGGCGCTCCAGCGTGTAGCCGTCATGCTTTTCGGTCTTGATGAGCTTGGGGGGAGCGGGACGATGCTGCCAGGGAAGGTCGCCCAGCAATCCCCAGAGCACTCGGCGGCGCTGCACCTGATGGGTGGTAAATCCCGGGTTTGGCTGTGGCGCCGGACTCGCCTGCGGTGGTGGTTCGGCGCTGGCTAGCGATCCACCGCCCGCGATCGCTCCTGAGGCCATCAGGGCTGCGGAGTGTTGCAGGAACTGCCGTCGGTTTGAGAACACGGTCGGTGGTGTCAACATTGCCTCCCGCGCAAGGTTCGCTGCCTGCCGAACCTTGTGCTTGTCGCCCTTCTACGGCGGAGCCGGGGAGGATGTCAAGGGATAATCCGTCGGGCAGTAGTGCAATTTCGTGCTTTGGACTGCGACCTGCTTTGCGAACTTCGCGGCGTTTCTTCGCGAGCTTTGCGGTAGAAGATCTTAAACCGCAAAGTTCGCGAAGGATTCGCGAAGGACGCGAAGAAGTTATTCGGAAACTCAGGCTGGACTTATGACGTCCGCAATGTCTCTCACGGAAAAACAAAGCGCAGGAGTTCGCCCGACAAGGCGAGGGCGGAGGGATCGGTTTGGGGAAGCCTTCCCTCCCAGCGATTCCAATCGGGCGGGACCAGGCGGGTCTGGGCAACGGGCACTTCCACCCAGCCTTGCTCGGTTTCTTCGCGGAGAAAAACAGAGAAGGCGGGAGCCGGGGGAGCACTGACCGCACTCAACTTCCACTCGTAAAGGCTCGCGGCCAGGCTCTCACTCACGGATTCGTGCGGGTCGAGGCAGAAAATCCAGCCGGGATTTGCGGACTGAGGATTTGCGAATTGAAGATTGGCGGATTGCACATAGCGGGCGGGGTCTGCGCCGGGCAGGGCAGCGGTGACGCGTGCGCCGTAGGCAAGCGCCAGGCGCACGGTCGCGTCGCGCGAGCCGTGTTCAACCACCACAATGTGGTCGCAGGGATACAGCGTCTCCAGACAACGGCCGAGCCGCAGAGCATCGTTTTCGGTGTGCAACAGTGCGGTGATCGTGAGCATGGGAACAAGAGAGTGTACGCGAAGTGAGCTACAACTGGTGGCGGGAAATGGTGAAGACGGGAACTAGCCACAGTAGTCAGTAGTCAGGAGTCAGTAGTCTGCATCCTTACGAGTACACGGACTTCAACCACATTGCCGGCGGCGTGGCGGGGGCGCGGCCGCGCTACATGGTCGACTATTGGGGCCTGTCGATGCGGCAGGCCTCGCTGGAATTGCGCCGGCTGCGCGCGGCGAGCGGCGAGCAGCCGCGCGACGGAACCTGGAAGGTCGCCGTCTGCGGACCGCATCCGGCGGTCCAAGTGGTTTTGGGCGAGCAATTTTCGGCGATCTGGAAGCCGAAGGGCGCCGACTTCGCCATGATGCTCGGCGAGTTCTATTGCGCCAAGCTCGATGCCCCGATCCTTTTCGACATCGTGCGCGAAGGCGTAGTCTATGCGCGGGTCTACGATATTCGCGGCCGCTCGATTCCGACGCTGCTGACCGT
The DNA here is from genome assembly GCA_052326105.1 of Candidatus Sulfotelmatobacter sp. Lineage (GTDB taxonomy): Bacteria > Acidobacteriota > Terriglobia > Terriglobales > Acidobacteriaceae > Sulfotelmatobacter. The sequence goes on from JBKQRC010000095.1 coordinate 83,991, forward strand.
GCGCGGCCCCGATGCCGATTAGACGCCGTCAGGCCGTTGCGTGCGCGAAGTCCCAGTACAGCTCGCGCGCCTTCAGGTAGAACGGACCCGGCTGCAAATCGCGCTCGTCGATCCGTGTGATCGGCGATACCTTGGTGTAATTGCCGGTGGAAAAAATCTCATCCGCCGACTGAAAATCGGAATAACCCAGCGTCGTCTCGACTACGGTGGCGCCGGCCGCGCGCAACAGAGCGATGACCCGTGCGCGGGTGATGCCGGCGAGAAACGTACCGTTCGCGGCCGGCGTAAACACAACGCCGTCCTTCGCGATGAAGATGTTGGCGGTGCCGAGCTCGGCGATATTGCCAAGCATGTCGCACAACAGACAATTGTCGAAGCCGCGCGAGCTCGCTTCGATGAGCGCGCGTGCATTGTTTGGATAGAGGCAGCCGGCTTTGGCTTCGACCACGGCGCACTCGCGCGTCGGCCGCCGATAAGGCGACAGCGTGATGGCGGTGCCCGCACGCTTCGGAAACGGCGCGATGTAGAGCGTGAGGCACCAGCGGGTCGAGTCGGGGTCGTGGCGCACGGCGCCAACCGCCGCTTCCTCCGCCCAGTACATCGGCCGAACGTAAAGCTCGGCGTCGCGCTCGAAACGCCTCAGGCCCTCGCGGACCAGTGCGACCCACGTCTCCGTCGGGACAAGCGGCTTGAGCGCCATCGCCTTGGCGGATTCGTTGACGCGCGCGCAGTGCAGATCGAGATCGGGAGCGACGCCCTCGAAGGCGCGCGCGCCGTCGAACACCGAGGTGCACAGCCATGCCGCATGGGTGCGCGGACCCATGATCGGCACGTTGCCCTCGTGCCAGTCGTCCTCGAAAAACGTAACCGTCCTGGTCCAGGCGACGGGCCGGCGCATCGAATCATCCTTCCGTCGGCCTATTGTCTCAACGGCACGACCTTTGTCACCATTCTTGCAGTGAAGGAGTTTGGGCATGTTTAACGCTTACGTCTTCGATGCCTATGGCACACTGTTCGATGTCCATGCCGCAATTGCGCGCCATCGCGCCGCGGCCGGCCCCGAGGCGGAGCGATTTTCGGAGATTTGGCGGTCGAAGCAGCTCGAATATACCTGGACGCTGACGCTTGCCGGCCGCTATGTCGATTTCTGGACGCTGACCGAGCGCGCGCTGGACTACGCGTTCGCCCGCGTCGCATCGGTCGACCGCGCGCTGCGACCGCTGCTACTCGATGCCTACCTCAAACTCGACGCGTTTGCCGACGCCCGCACCGTTCTCAGCGTCCTCAAGGCGCGCGGCGCGCGCTTGGCCATCCTCTCCAACGGCTCCCCGCGCATGCTTGCCGCAGCCGTCGAAGCGGCCGGCTTCGCCGGGCTTTTTGACGCCGTGCTTTCGGTGGATGCCGTGCGCCGCTACAAGCCGCGGCCGGAAGTCTATGCGCTGGTCACCGGCGCCCTGGCGGTCGGCGCCTCCGACGCCGCATTCGTGTCGTCGAACCGCTGGGATGTGATGGGCGCGGTATCGTTCGGCTTCAGCGCGTTCTGGGTCAATCGGGCGCGCATGCCGGATGAGTATGCGGACCTTGCGCCGCTGCACGAAATTCCCGATCTCGCAGCGCTGCCGAGCGTCGGCCGCTAGAGAACCGCGGATCTCACGCCGCGTGATTGTGCGGCTCGGTCGTTTCGGGATTCTTGAGGGCCGTCACGATCTGCTGTTTGGTCAGCCGGGTACCGTCATCGCCCTCGACCAGCAAGGCGACGCGACCGCTGTCATTGATATGCCGTGCCCAGCCCATGGCCTCGTCGA
>JBKQRC010000096.1:0-60582 GCA_052326105.1 Candidatus Sulfotelmatobacter sp.
CACGGCCTTGGTCTGGACATCAAAACCTTTTCCGCTAGAGCGAAATGGCGCCCTCCACGGCGCTCCCGGAGAAGTGTCCTCAAAATATGCTTGACACCGGCCTGCGTCGTTAGAGACGGGATGACAATCCTCAAAACTATGCAAGAGCCCCCTAGCTTCCCGCCAGCGTGAAATTCACCGTAATCTGCGTCTCCACCTCGACCGGTTCGCTGTTCAGGATGTAAGGACGGTAGCGCCACTGGCGTACCGCTTCGACGGCCGCGCCTACCAGCATCGGATGCCCGGACAGTACGTGCAGGTCCTCAATAGTACCCGCCTTGCTGATGATCGCTGACAAAACCACCATCCCCTGAACCCGTACGTTCCTGGCCAAGGGAGGATAGACGGGCTGCACGCGGCGAATCAGGCTGCCCTCGAGCATGCTCGAGGTTCGAAACTGGCGGATAGTTGGGGTGGGAGCGGGAGGCGGAGCAACCGGACCGACCAAATTGATGATGGATCTCCAGACTCCATTCCGCGAGCCGGTGCCGGTTCCGCCGTCGACTCCAACATCGTTATAACTCAACTGGGGTGGTGCAGTTGTTTCGTCGATCATCGCCACATGCGGGGGTACCTGATGCGGCGCGATCAGTATGTTATCGGCAAGGTTGCTCTGAGCGATTCTGGGTGTCGAGTGTTGCCGCTGGACATGCGGGGCGGGTCCCGGCGGCGTTCCCCACGACAGAGGCGTTGGCAGCATGCGGCCTGTCGGCAATCCCACTGTCTTCCACAGCGGCAGCAGTAACAGCAGGCTCATTACCATCGCCTGCAGTCCGAACGAGGTTAAGGTGGTCCAGCTTCGGCGCGAACGCTGCGCCCAGGTGACTTCCAGCATGCTGTCGTCAAACATGGCGTCCTCCAAGTTGAAATCTTGTCTGCTGCTAAGGACACCAGAGACCCACATTGCGGCGACCACCGCAAAAGAAAAAAGGCCGCGTTTTCACGCGGCCTGCGGGAACTTTCTGGACACCGGAGGTGTCCCCGTCAGCTACTTCGGGGGTGCGGTGGTTTGAGGTGTTGTGGCCGGGGGCGTTGTGGGCTTGGGCGCAGCCGGCTTGGGAGCCGCAGTCGTGCCGGTCGCCGGCTTGGAAGCAGGCGGCTTGGCGGCAGCACCACTCGAAACCGGTGCGGGCACGCCCGACTGCACGTTATAGCCGTCGATCACCGCTTTGGTGATGTCCACCGCATCTGGATTCCACCACAGGACCGGACTCTGCGGCCAAGGTTTGGATGTATCAATGATGATTCCGAACCCATTGTCCTGCGAGTACTTGACGATCATGGGCGCCATCTTCTGCAGAATGCGGCTGGCAATCTCCTGCTGCTGATTGCCGAAGTCTTCCTGTGCATCCTGCACCGCGCGCTCGAAAAGCTTCTGCTTGCTTTCAATCTGCTTTTTCAGATTGGCCAGAGCATCCTCATTCAGCGTGTTCTGCTGAGTGTTGAGCTGCTTCTTCAAAGCCTCGAGTTCGTCGTTCTGGCTCTTCAGTTCGTTATTCTTGGGCTCGAACTTCTTCTGCGCGGCCTCGATTTCTTTGCGGCCTTCGTTGCAGCCGAAGATGGCGTCTTGGATGTTGATGGTCCCGACTTTGAGAACGCCAGTCGCGGCGGGTCCGGCCGTAGGCGCCGAACTGCCCGGCGCGGCGGGCAAGCCGGACGATGGGACGGCACTGGTTTGTGCCAATGCGGAAACCGCTAACACAACCGCACCGGCCAGGACAAATCGCAGAAACTTGCTTGTCATTGGGTCGCTTGAACTCCTTGGAACATGTTCCGGGAATGAACTTCTTATCGCTCTCAGATTGCTTTTTCAGTCTACGCTGGGCCGCACTGAATGAGGTCTCCACCGAGGTAAAAGGGCTGCCGTCGGAAAGGGCGCACTAGATTGCCAGCGTCGCACGCCGAGCCTGCGCGTGCCGTCCACTCCTCTCGAGCTCCTGGATGGCGTGGATCATTCGTATTATAGAGACCTCCTCCAAGCCCCGTCAAACAAGCCCCGTCAAACTCCCGTAGTGGTGCTGTTTTTCAGGGTCGTATCAGGGCATGCCGCATGCCGCAGCCGCACGATCCAAAACTCCGGCTTCAGCCGCTGCTGGCGCGCGCGCAAGGCCAGCGGCTAAAAGCCGTTGGCGTTCTGTGCCATGGGTGGCATCGCTGAAGCGATGCCCTGATACGAACCGTTATTCCCAAACTGCACCACTATCTAAACTTCCGTCAGAACGTGGTGGCCACGGTAAAGCGGAAGGTCTTCCGCGGCTCCCGGAGCAGAAAACTCGGGGAGTAAGTATTCACCGCCAGGTGATAGGTATAGTCACCGGCTGCGCCCGGCGGGAACATGCCGCGGGACACCGGAATCGGCGGCGCAGCCGGGTTATCCAGCCGCAGGAAGTTGTAAGCCCAGTAGATCCGGAAAGGCGCGTTGACCACGGGCAGGAACATCTGTAGTTCGAGTCCGGCGTCAGCGCGGGGTCTCCAGTTCGTGCTGCCCAAAACCTGCAGATAGTCCGAAGGTGTCGGGTTCAACCGGGTTCCGCCCACGCAGTTATATGCCGCATCCAGCACCGGACATCCGAAATAGGTGCTGATCACGCCCTCATATTGTGTGGCCGCAATCTGCAACTGCGAGGGCCGAACAATGGGATCAATGCCGCTATCCACGAAGGGGGCGATCGCCACCGGTCCCGCGATGGTGATGCGGTATTCGAGGTTGGTGAACACACTGAGGTCGCCGCCGGGAAAGACGATCTGGTCGACCGGGATGGGCACGGTCCAGTTTCCCTGCCGTGGGTTGGCCGGGTTCTTGGGCACGGGAGTGCCGTCGGGGTTCCTCAGAACAATCACGTTGGAACTGGGCAGAAATGCCACCGGCGAAACCGAACGCATATCGAAGCCGCGCAGGTCGTATTCGCCACCCATGTAGAAGCGCTGGAACGGCGGGGCCACCAGGCCTCCCCATCCGCTGATGTACGAGGCCTGCACGTTGTAGCCGAAGGCGTTGCGCTTGTTCTGGAGGGGATAGAACTTCTTGTACTGGACAATGGGACGGATGGATCTCACGGTGCCGCCGATTCCCGCGAACTCCGCTCCCAGCGTCATCTGGTGGCCGCTGTGCGGCGAGATTCCGCTGTCCAGCGTATTGAACGAGAAATTGGGGAAAATCTTGCTGGTGATGATGCCATTCACCGCCTGCGGCCCCGAGATGCCGGTGAATGCGATGTAATCGAACAGCGTTTTCGAAGCGGTGCTGAGGGGAAGCAGGTTCGAGCGGTCGAGCGAATAGGTAATGCCGAGCCGCTTGAAGGAACGGCGCAGCGGATAGCTCAACGACGTGGAGAAACCGATGCTCGACTGCGAGTAGTTCTGCAGGTTCTGCAGCACCGCGCTGGGAAGGTTCAGAGTCTGACCGCGGAAAATGGAAAGCTGGCGCGCCTGATCAAAATTAATTCGATTCCCAAACACGTTGAAGCCGAACTGCAGCGGGCGGTCGAACATGTAGGGCTGGGTGAAGCCAAACATCACGCTCCGTGCCAGATTGCCCAGGCTGATCTGCACCTGCAGGGTCTCGCCCCGGCCCAGGAAGTTGTTGGTCGAGTAATTCAGCCCGATGAATGCTCCTTCCAACCCGCTCACGCCGCCGTTCAGACCGATCTGGTTCTTGCCTTTTTCATGGACATGGAGCGTCAGATCCACCTGACCGTTCTTTTCATCCAGCTTCTTGTCGGTTATGTTGGGGTCGTCGGGCTTGAGCTGGTCGAAATACGACAGCTGATTCAGCCGGAGCAGACTGAGTTCCCACAGGCGCGAGCTGTAGACTCCGCCTTCTTCCAACGCCAGCTCGCGGCGGATCACCTTGTCGCGCGTGGTCGTGTTGCCCTGGAATTCGATGCGGCGTACCGAGAACTGCTTGCCTTCCTCAATGTCGAACTCCACGTTCACCAGTTTCTTTTCTTCCTCAAAAGTGGTGTCGGGAAGGCCGGTGTAGTTGATATATCCATATTCGCCGTAGGCCTTGCGCAGGTTCTCCATTCCCTTGGCGATCTTCTCGCGGCTGAAAATGTCTCCGTCCTTGAGCGGGATCAGACTCCGCAGGGCCGCCGTATTGGTGATGGCCTTGTTGCCCTTGAAAGTGATCTTGCCCAGCCGGTACTTTTCCCCTTCGTCAATCGGCATCGTGATATTCACGGCCTTGCCGGGCCCCGCCTGGAACAGTGGAATGTGGAATCCTCTGTGGCCGGTGTCGTGGATTTCCGTTTTGGCTTCGCCCGGAACGTTCATTTTGAAATAGCCGCGGTTCTGGTACTCCATCCGGACGCGTTCGGTGTCTTCGTCCAGCTTGGTCGCGTCGTAGGTCTTGGCGAACAGGTTCTCCAGGAAGATGGAGTGGGGAACTCCGACCGGCTTCAGATTCTTCATGGCCGCGCGCAGAATCCGGCTCTTGATGTGCTTGTTTCCCACGAACGTGATCTTGCCGACCTTGACCTTCGGCCCCTCTTTCACGACGAACGTGATGCCCACGGCGGCGGGCGGAATTTGCCGCACTTCCGTGCGAATGGTCGCAAACTGGCGGCCGTGCTCGGACAGGAGGTTCTTGATGGAGACTTCCGCCTTCTTGATCCGGGTTGGATCGTACTGACTCTCCTGCACCAGACCGACTTTATCCTGTTTGAAGCGGTCAAGTATGTCGCTTTGCGAGACCGAACTGGTGCCGACGTAGACAATTTCGCGGATCGTGGGCTTTTCCTTCACCTGCACGATGAGGCGCCAACCCTTGGGACTCTCCTCCCGGGTGAAGCGCACATCCTCGAAATAGCCAGTGTTCCACACCGAGTTGAAGTCGCGTTCCAGCGCAGCCGGGTCGTAGATGTCCCCCGGCTTGGTGTAAATGTGGGCGCGGATGGTGTCGGCGGGAATGCGGCGATTGCCGATGACGTCAACCCCAGTGACAATATCGTTCTGCCCCCAGATCGGACTTGCGACAGCCACCAGGATCGCGGCCACAATCCAGAACCGACACGCGCCTCTCCCGGCCCTCAGGCAAGCCCGTTGAAATAAAGGAGATGGCACCGGCATGACAGCGCGAGTGGCTGTCTGCCCGGACATTACAGGATTCTTCCGATGAAAGCGAAAAGGAATCGCTACGACCTCAGCCTCTGGGATGTAAGAAAACTGTCATTATACGGTAGATCAGCAGGATGCGTCCAAGCGGCAACTCTCAAATGCAATCCCGGAGTTGCTTTTCTGGGGTAGCCGTCAACCAAACCGCTGTGTCCAGCGGTCCTGATTCCGAGTAACAGGAAGCCTTTACTGGCCACTGACCACCGGCCTTTGGCCACTGATCCCTGGCTTGGTTAACTCTACCTCAACCAAGACGGAATAAAACGTTGCCGAGTTGCCCATGTCGGTAAGTTTTTCTGAGGTCAGAACATTGATGCTCTGAAAGCCGGGAGTCATCTTGGCCCAGTTCAGCCGCGCGGAGACCACCCCGGGCTGAACTTTCCCGTCAACCCGCGCCTGCAACAGCACTTCTCCGCGGCGATTGAATACCCGGACCGGGTCGCCATTCGCGATGCCGCGCGCGCGCGCATCGTTGGCGTTCATCTCGAGCAGGCCCGGTTCCTCCAACTCCTGCACCGCGGGCAAATTTGTAAACGTGGAATTAAGAAAATTGTCGGCCTTGCGGGCCAGCAGTTCGAGCGGAAAACCACCGCCGTTGGCCCCATGGCGGGACTCCGAGGGAGGCTTAAACTCGGCCACCTGATCGAGTCCCTGGGACTTGAGCGCTTCGCTGTACAGTTCCGCCTTGCCCGAAGCCGTACGGAACTTGCCGTGAGCAAAGGGAAGAAACGGCTCCGCGTGTGCGGGCTCGGCGTGTGTAGCGCCGGGTCTCTGACCCGGCGATGCGGAGCGAAGCTCCGCCGCCTCAGCGCTGGACGTCGGACTGCCGAAATTCAGACGTACCGGCCCTTCCTCGATCCGCGCGCGATTCAGTCCTTCCAGGTGAGGATTCGTCGAATCCAGAGCCAGGTCAATGATCTGGTCCACCGTCTCACGGAAACAATCCTCTTCGAATCCCATGCGCTCGGCCAGAGCCCGGAAGACCTCGACGTTGGGGCGGCATTCGCCCAGCGGCGCAATCGCCTGATTCGACACCTGCAGGTAGTAGTGTCCATAGGACGTCTGCAGGTCCTTGTGCTCGAAGAAGGTGGTCGCCGGCAGCACCAGGTCGGCATAATCCGTCGTATCGGTGAAGAACTGCTCGTGTACCACGGTGAACAGATCGGGCCGCAGCAGGCCGCGAATAACTTCATTGTGGCGCGGACAAACCGCCGCCGGATTGGAGTTGTAAACGAACAGAGCCTTGACCGGCGGATCACTAAGGGTGTTGAGCACGCGGCCGAGCTCCACCATGTTGATGGTGCGGGCCCTGCGCCCCAACGCCGTTTTCATCAAGTCCGGACGCTTCAGAACCTTGGTATTCAAGTGGAAAGCATGGCTGGTCGAAAGTTGCAGCCCTCCGCCCACCTCTTTCCACGACCCCGTAATGCAGGGCAGCATGGTGATGGCGCGCGTCGCCATCCCTCCGCCTTCGGAGCGCTGCACCCCGTAGTTCAGCCGAATCACCGCCGGCCGCGTAGTCGCATACTCACGCGCCAGCTTGCGAATATCCGCGGCGGCGATTCCCGTCCACTGCGCCACCCGCTCCGGCGGATACTCCTTCACCTTTTCCCGCAGTTGCTCGAAACCCAGGGTGTGCTTCGAGACATAGTCGCCGTCGTGCAGGCCCTCCCCGATGATCACGTGCATCATGCCCAGAGCCAGGGCCGCGTCCGTTCCGGGATTGATCGGCAGATGCCAGTCGGCGCAGCCGGCCGTCCGCGTGCGGTAAGGATCAATCACCACCAACGTCGCCCCCCGCCGCCGGGCTTCCGTGATGAAGGGCCACAAATGCACGTTGTTGCCGTGAATGTTCGCAGCCCAGGCAATGATGTACTTGGAGTGCCGGAACTGCTCGGGCTCGGTGCCGAGTCGTGCCCCCACAACCGACTCCAGCCCGGCTTCTCCGGCGGCTGAACAGATCGTACGTTCGAGTTGAGAAGCGCCCAGGCGGTGAAAGAACCTGTGGTCCATCGTCGTGCCATTCACCGTCCCGAGCGTTCCTCCGTAGGAATACGGCAGGATGGCCTCGCTGCCGAACTCGGCCGTGATAGCGCGAAATCGCGACGTGATCTCGTCCAGAGCCTCATCCCACGAAATGCGCCGCCATACGTGCGTGTCTGGGCCGTGCTCGTGTGGGATGTGTTCATGTGGGACTTGTTCGTGTGGGATCGGATCTTTGATCCGGTCAGGCGGAGCGAAGCTCCGCGGTTGTGTGGCGCGGGCGCTCCCGCCCGCGTCCGCGGCCCCAGCCGCGGGCCCCTTCGGCGCCATCCGCCGCATCGGATATAGCACCCGCTGCGGCGAATACACCCGGTCCAGATACTTCGCCACCTTGGCGCAGAGAAACCCGCGCGTGACCGGATGCTCCGGATCGCCCTGAATCTTCGTGGCCCGCCCGTCTTCCACCGTGATCAGCACACCGCAGGCGTCAGGGCAGTCGTGCGGGCACACGGCATGGACGATCTGCTTCATGGCTCGCTCGATTATACGGGGAAGAGCCCTGACCTCACATTTCAAGACCGCGAAAGGGTGTCGCATCCTCGCGCCAGAGTTGGCACGCAAAGACAAAGCGGACGGCCCGCAGGCCGTCCGCTTTCCTGAAACGAGAAGCGTGCTGATCTGTCGGTTACTTGCTTGCCGGTTGTGGAGGATCCGCCACGAACCCCGCATAGAATGTGGGATTGCCGCTCGTCGGGTCCTTCAGGAACAGGCCGCGCACGACCAGAGGAATATCGGTCGACGTGGTCTGGAGTTGGTTGAGTCCGGTGAGGTCGAAGAAGACCGTGCCGTTGAACGTGTCAACCGGTACGGGTCCGCCCGCCGAGTAGCCGACCAGCCCGTTATTGGAAAGCAGGAAGCTGCCCGCGTTACCGTTGGTGACCGTCACGCTGCCGGTGTTGAACGTGCCGTAAACGCCCTGGCGGCGTAGCGAGATCGTCGCCGGCGTAAACGTGCTGTTGGTATAGTCGCCGCCGATGAAAATGCGCTGCCCGATCATCAGGTCAGTGCTGTCGCTGAACACAAACTGCGTGAGCGCGTTGTCGAAGAAGCAAACTTCGTAGGTGGTTACGTTGCCGATGTTAAACGTCTGGATGGTGTCCACGTCGCTGGCCATATCGGCCCCGGTCTCGCCCACCCACATCGTCACTGTCTCCGCCGCGCCGGACCCGTTCAGCGCTAGTATGCGTCCGGAAACGAACGAGTGAGCTGTAGTGATGACTTCGACAGCATCAGCCATCAGGCTGCCGTCAGCCTGGAATCTGCCCTGCACTCCAACGACGGCCGGCGGCACCAGATTGTTGATGCTCCAGCCGCTGTTGAACAGAGTGTTGTTGTTGACGTACACCGTGAGCTGGCGCCCATAGGGTCCCTGGATCACGAACGAATCGTTGCTCGTGTTTGCCGCCGCAACCAGGCCGCCCATCAGGTCCGTGACCTGCCCGTCGGGATCGCTGGCCTTGGTCGCTTTGACGAAGATGACCGGATTCACCGCAATCGTGTTGTTGTTAATGACCAGATTGCCGTTCCCGTCCGTGGCGACCGAGTCCCGGATATCCATGTCCATCCTCAAGCCGGCCAGGCCGTTGGCGCCCACTACCATCTGCGTGGGGAAACTCACGGTGATCATGTACGGATTCTGGCTGCTGGGGAAAACTCCGGTCAGCGGGGTCACCGCCGGGCTCGGGTTCAGGGTGACGTAGTCGACCACCGGGTTGGCCAGCACGAACGTCGCGCTGACATAGGTATCCGGTTTCACAGTATTGAACGCCAGCGGCGCACGCAGGCCCAGAAGGCGAGCGAAATCCACCGTGGTCGGCGTCGAAATCACGGTCGCCGTTGAGCCGTCTTGCCCGTTGAGCGTGACCGTATTCAGCGTGAGGTTAAAGCCCACGACCGAGGAGAGCGGAGCATCTTCGCCGGTCATGAACACGCTGGCTGATTGAGGATTCGATCCTCCCGTCGAGGAGGAATTGGACCCGCAACCCATCCCTATCAGGGTGAGGGCAACGAGCAAGGACAACCCAAGGAACTTTTTCATGGCAGAACTCCAGATTCGTAGATTGATTGACGTGAAGTTGCTCGGGGGGAGCGGCATCTTTGCTTCACGATCATGGAAACACATCGCCAGCCGGAATGTCGCGTAACCTCGGAGACTATTACCTTCATGAAGAATTAGCGACTATCTGATTGACTCAAAAGGACTTGCACCATACGCGGGACACACGGAGGCTCGGGGACATGTACCTCTGTGAGGGCGTTAACGGGCAAAACCGCGACCAACAGGCGTCGCCGGCGACGCGGAGAGATTCATGGTGCTGCCTGGCCAGGGTCGACCGCGGCGTAAAGCAGTTGCCTATTTGAGCTCCAGCACTTCCTTTTCCTTGGCCTTGCTCATCTCTTCCATCTTCTTGATTTCGTCATCGGTGAGCTTCTGGATTTCGTCGAGGGAGCGCTTCTCTTCGTCCTCGGTAATCTTTTTGTCCTTGAGCGCTTTCTTGATGGCCTCGTTGCCGTCGCGGCGGATGTTGCGCACGGCGGTGCGGTGCTCTTCCAGCACTCGATGCAGGTGCTTGACCATCTCCAGGCGGCGTTCCTGCGTTAGCGCGGGCACGGGAACGCGGATGATCTTGCCGTCGTTCATCGGATTCAGCCCCAGGTCGCCGGAACGGATCGCCTTTTCGATCGCGCCCAGCTGCGATGGATCGAACGGCTGCACCGTGATCATCTGCGCCTCTGGCGCATGCACTTGCGCCACCTGGTTCAACGGCATCTGCGCACCATAGGCGTCAACCGAAACGCCGTCGAGCATGTGCACGTTGGCCCGCCCAGTGCGCGTGGCCGCCATCGCCTTGCGGAAGTCTTCGACGGCTTTCTCCATGCGCGTCTTCAGTGTCGCGTACGTTTCTTTCAGTCCAGCAATGGAAGCCATTGTGGCTTGAGCCATTTGGTCAGCTCCGTATCATGTCAGCATTAAAACGCAGCATTATAAACCCGCAAAAAGAAGAATGCAGAAGTAAGAAGTCAGATTGCAGAATTACCGCTCGGCTCCTCACTTCTGCATTCTGACTTCTAACTTCTGCCTTCGTGCTAGGCACAGACGATCGATCCGATCTTTTCGCCCAGCACCACGCGGCGGATGTTGCCGTGATAGTTCAGGTTGAAGACGATGATGGGCAGATTGTTATCCTTGCACAGGCTGATGGCGGTGGAGTCCATCACTTTCAGCCCCAGTTTCAGCACGTCCATGTAGGAGATCTGATTGAATTTTCTGGCGCCGTCCACCTTCAGGGGATCGGCGTCGTAGATGCCGTCCACTTTTGTGGCTTTGAGAATGGCGTCGGCCTTGATCTCCATGGCGCGCAGCGATGCGGCGGTGTCGGTAGAGAAATAAGGGTTTCCCGTCCCACCGGCGAAAATCACGACGCGGCCCTTCTCCAGATGGCGGATCGCGCGGCGGCGGATGAACGGTTCGGCCACCTGGTTCATCTCGATGGCAGATTGGACACGGGTGTACACGCTCTGCTTCTCCAGCGCGTCCTGCAAAGCCAGCGCGTTGATGACCGTGGCCAGCATGCCCATGTGATCGGCGGAGACGCGGTCCATGTCCTTGGCCTGCTGCGCCACGCCGCGGAAAAAATTGCCTCCGCCCACGACAATGGCCAACTGCACGCCGAGTTTGTGAACGTCGGCCAGTTCGGCAGCGACTTCGTGAATGCGCGCGGTGTCGACGCCAAAACCCTGGTTGGCCGCCAGCGCCTCACCGGAGAGCTTAAGAAGAATGCGTTTGAAAGCAGGAGTTGTCATGATCAGTTTCGAAGTTTCAAAGTTTCAGGGTTTCAAAGTTCCAACGTTGAAACCTTGAAACTCTGAAACTTTGAAACCTGAAAAAAGGCGCCCCGCAGGGCGCCTTTAGTTTACTCGCCTTTCGGCTCTGTAGGTTTCGTAATGGCGATGGTTTCGCCCGCGTCGCCCACCTTGAAGCGGGCGAAGCGCCGCACCGTAATGTTTTCGCCCAGCTTGCCGATCTTGGTGGCAATCAACTGCCCGATCGAGATGGTCTGGTCCTTGATGAAGGGCTGCTCCAGCAGGCAGACCTCTTCGTAGAACTTTTCCATCTTGCCGGTGACCATCTTTTCGGCGATGTGCTGCGGCTTGCCGCTGGCAATGGCCTGCGCGAGAAAGATTTCCTTCTCGCGGGCAAAGTCCGCCGGCGTTACATCCTCTTTGCGCACATACTTGGGATCGCTGGCCGCGATGTGCATGGCGATATCGTGCACCAGTTCCTTGAAGTCGTCGGTGCGGGCCACGAAGTCGCTCTCGCAGTTTACTTCGACGAGCACACCAATCTTGCCGCCGGCGTGGATGTAGCTGGCCACCGATCCTTCACTAGTCACACGCGCCGCCTTCTTGGCCGCGACCGAAACGCCTTTTTTGCGCAGGACGACCACTGCCTGCTCCATATCGCCCTTGGCTTCGGTCAGAGCGTTCTTGCAATCGAGCATCGGAGCTCCGGTCTTCTCCCGGAGTTCTTTTACTTGTGCCGCGGAAATATTCACTGTAGAAGTACCCATGCAACCCTTCTGTTTCAAAGTTTCAACGTTTCAAGGTCTCAAGGTTAAACCAGTTCGTCTCTGAAACCTTGAAACTCGCTCTTATAAACTTTGACCCGCGCCGGACGACCCGCGCGGGTCTGGTTTCCCTCTAGGGGATAATGCCCGGTTTTTCACTGGCAATTCGCAACTGACGACTGCTCTTACACCGTCTGACTTTCGATCTTCGGCAACTCGGCTTCCTCGTTCGCCACCGGCTTCTTGTGCGTGCCCGGACCCAGCACTTCTTCCATACTGATGTCTTCCGTCGCGTCCACGGCGCCCGCTTCCTCGGCCGGATATTCGGCGGCCGCAGCTTCCGCGGCCTGCGCCGCATCCGAGGCTGCCTGCATGTCGGCGACCTGCTTGTCGGTCATCAGCTGCGCGCCCTCGGCAATCGATTCCGAAATCTTCGATGTGAACAGCCGGATTGCCCGCAGCGCGTCGTCGTTGCCGGGAATCACGTAATCCACTTCGCTGGGATCGCAATTCGTATCCACCACCGCGACCACCGGAATGCCCAGCTTGCGGGCTTCTCGAACGGCGATTTGTTCTTTGTTCGAGTCGATCACGAAGATCGCGTCGGGCAGGCGGCTCATGTTCTTAATGCCGGCCAGGTTGGCCTGCAGATGTTTGCGCTCGCGCTCGAGCTTGATCACTTCCTTCTTGGGCAGCAGCTCGTAGCGGCCGTCGGTGGCCATCTCGTCGAGCTCCTTCAGCCGCTTCACCGACTTCTGCACCGTCACCCAGTTGGTGAGCAGTCCGCCCAGCCAGCGCTGGTTGATGTAAAACATCCCGCAACGCTGCGCCTCTTCGGCAATTGCGTCCTGCGCCTGGCGCTTGGTCCCCACGAAGAGCACGATGCGGCCGTCGGTCGCCAGGTCCTGCACGAATTTCGACGCTTCCTTGAACATCTTCAGCGTCTTCTGGAGGTCAATGATATAAATCCCGTTGCGCTCGCCAAAGATGTACTCCTTCATCTTGGGATTCCAGCGCTTGGTCTGATGCCCGAAGTGGACGCCCGCTTCGAGCAACTCCTTCATGGTAATGGTAGCCAATGAACCTCCTCTTTAGTCTGCATCAGGAGTTCAAGGTTTCAAAGTTGCAATGTTTCAAGGTTGTTGGTCGTTCTTTGAAACCTTGAAACCATGAAACGTTGAAACCTTACTTCCCGATTGCCATTCCCGCCCCGCACGCGAGGCACGGGAAGAATTGAACACCTCAAACCAGCTATTAGCTCTTAGCTTCTAGCTAAAACCAAACCCAAAAGCCTTGTCATTCCGAACCGGGCGCCAAGCCCGGTGAGGAACCTGCTTTCCGCTCAGGACTCAGGACTCGCAACTCGGGACTGCGAGCGCCTTAGCGCTTGCTGAACTGGAAGCGCTTGCGCGCGCCCTTCTGTCCGTATTTTTTGCGCTCTTTGCCGCGCGAGTCGCGGCTGACCATACCCTCGGATTTCAGCTTCTTGCGCAGTTCGGCATTGAACTGCATCAGGGCGCGGGCAATTCCCAGCTTCACCGCATCCGCCTGGCCGCGGACTCCGCCACCCAGCACCGTCACCACCACGTTGAAAGTCGCTGCCGATTCGGTCGAGGCCAGCGGCGACTTCGCCGCCGAACGCTGCGCCGGCGTCACGAAATATTCCTCGAAAGCGCGCCCGTTTACCTTGAACTCGCCACTGCCCGGACGCAAATACACCCGGGCAATCGCCGTCTTGCGGCGCCCCGTTCCGTAGTACTGAACTAATTCAGCCATGTAGCTTCTAGCTCCTAGCTCCTAGCTTCTAGCCAAACCAGAAGCGGAGTTTCACGAATGAAGTTTGTCATCCTGAGGTCCGCGCTCTTCGCGGACCGAAGGACCTGGGCGCGCCGCGCGAATCGCCCGCGCCTTTTGCGGGCGAACAAATCGCGCGTCTGGCGCGTTTCCTTGCTTACGCCCTTACTTCCAGCTTCAAATCCTGCGGCTTCTGCGCCTGGTGCGGATGCTTGTCGCCCTTGTACACGTTCAGCTTCGAGAGCATGTGCGCCGCCAGTTTGTTCTTGGGCAGCATGCGCTTCACCGCGGCTTCGATCACCGCTTCCGGCCTGCGATCGAGACGCTTCTTGTACTCTTCCGTCCGCAGACCGCCGGGGTATCCCGTGTAATGCTGATACACCTTCTTCTCCGCCTTCGTGCCGCTGGTTCTGATCTTCTCGGCGTTGATCACGATGACGTGATCGCCGGTGTCGAGAAACGGCGTGTACCGCGGATTCTCTTTGCCCATGAGGATGCGCGCCACCTGTGAAGCCAGGCGCCCGAGCGTCTGCCCGTCTGCATCCACGACGTACCACTTGCGCACAATTTCCCCCTGTTTGGGGAAATAGGTTGACATCGGAACTCTCCCAGATTGAAAAGGCTGCGAAAGAAAACCGCTCGTTGATTCCCACGGCGAGGACGCCGGGACCATCAGGCGGGCAACCACACTACCACCAAAGTCTTTAATTTACCGGAGTCTGCAAAGAATTGTCAACGAGGTGTTCATTCCAAACAACCGATGGTAAGGTAACCGTCGGAGGTTTCCTATGACTACAGTCTCCCGAATTCTAGCTGTTCTGCTGGTCCTTTCCCTGCCCGTCTGGGCGCAACATGGAGGCCATGGCGGAGGCGGCCACGCGGTCGGTGGCGGATACATTCCCAAGCATGGTCCGCCCGCCACTCACGGTCAGGCCGCGCCACGGCCTGCCGGTCGCGACGAACCGGGCCATCCCGAGGCCCCCCACGTCCACCACAACGGCGAATGGGTCGGGCACGATGCCGGGCCCAATGACGCCCGCTACCACCTCGATCACCCCTGGGAACACGGCCATTTCGCCGGCGGCTTCGGCCGCGGCCACGTCTGGCACCTTGGCGGAGGCGGTCCTGGCCGTTTCTGGTTTGGCGGCTTCTTCTTCAGCGTCGCACCCTTTGACCTCGGTTATTGCGGTGACTGGCTTTGGGACAGCGACGACATTGTGATCTACGAAGACCCCGACCACGTCGGCTGGTACTTGGCCTACAACGTGCGCCTGGGCACCTACATTCACGTCATGTATTTAGGGCAATAGCCGTGTTGGTTGGATTGCTCTGAGACTCGATTGCTTCGGGCTCGACGTGTTTCAGGGTCTTTTCGTTGAGGCTGGCACAGGTGCGGGACGGTCCCGCCATCTCGCGCCTGTGCTATATTTCGCGGCATGAACCTGCGCCGCGTGCTTGCGTGCCTGCTCGGGCTGATGCTCCTGGCGCCATTCTCCGCATCGGCCGGCGACGACGAAACCGGCCAACCCGCGCCCCGCTTCCACGCCACGACCATGACCGGTGAGCAGTTCAACAACGAGTCGGTCAAGGGCAAGGTTGTCCTGTTCGAGTTCTGGACCACCTGGTGCAAATACTGCGACGAAGAAGCTTCGTTCGTGGATGAAATGGCCAAGGAGTTCAGCGGGAAGGGTCTGATCGTTCTTGCCGTCGACGTCCTCGAACCCGATCAGAGAGTGAAGAAATATCTGGCCGATCACCCGCGCTCGGTCCCAATCGTCCTCACCAAAGATACCAATCTCGCAGCCATGTACAACGCGCAGGTCTACCCGATCTATGTGGTGGTGGATCGCGACGGCAACATCGCCGCCGAACAGCGCGGGGCAGCAGGCGAGCGCGGTTTGCGCCGGATGCTCCGCCGCGCCGGTTTGGAAGCGGAAAATTAGCCTGGGAGGCGGAGAGTTAGCCAGCGACGTGGAAGAGCGGCGCTTCAGCGCCGCGTAAGCGCCCTGAAATCAATGCGGGCTTCAGCCCCGGTGGTCATTCTCGTGGCGACTACGGACTTTTTCCGCAGCCCGGTAAGCCGTGGGTACACGGCCCTGACAGGAGTCGTCAGCCTGCGCGCCTGCGGTCCGCCTTCCGGTTCGAGAGTTGTTCGTCGATAGCCTCGACCAGTTCCTCAAACTCAGCCGCTCCGTCATAGCGAACGCCGTTGATGAAGAAGGTCGGGGTGCCGTTCACTCCGCTGCGCACGCCGCCGAGGAAGTCACTCTTGATCCGGGGCAGGTATTCATGGCTTTTGAGCGCGGCGGCCAAATCCTCGGACGACAATCCCAGCCCCACCACTAATTCCGCCAGAAGGCGCCCACCGCCCAACCGCGACTGATGCTCGTAGATTCCGTCGTGCATCTCCCAGAAATGTCCCGCGGCTCCGGCAAACTCGGCTGCTTCCGCGGCAGCCTCGGCATGAGGATGAATCTCGGTCAAGGGAAAATTCCGGAACACAAAACGGAGTTGCTTGCCGAAATGCTTTCTGACGGCATTAACGATGGGATGAGCGCGCCCGCAATGCGGACACTCGTAATCGCCATACTCGACCAAAGTCACCGGGGCATCTTCCTCGCCCAGGGTGTGGTCAGCTGGCGCGACGGGCACTTTCAAGTTGGCCATGATTCTGCCTCGTTTCCTTCAGATTCTCCAGCGCTTCGAGGATGCCGTCGGCGCCGGGATTAATACCGATGGGCGAACAGTAACTCCAGAAAATAACGCCTTCTTCGTCGATCACAAACAGGGCGCGCTCCGCGACGCCTTCCTTTTCACGGTAGACGCCGTAGGCTTTGGCCACTGCTCCCTTCGGTTCGAAATCGGCAAGCAGCGGAAAATGCAGATGCCGGTCCTTGGCAAACGCGGCATGGCACCAGACGCCGTCGACCGAGATGCCCGCCACCTCAGCTTTGTATTTTTGAAACTCGGGAAGAATCTCGTTGTACAGAGCCATCTGGTCTCCGCACACCGGGCTCCAGTCGGCAGGGTAAAAAGCCAGCACAACCGGCTGGCCCCGTAAATCGCGAAGGGAAAAACTCTGATCCGGAGTCACGGACAAGGTGAAATCCGGGGCGGTAGTACCGGGGGCGAGAATCTGAGCCACGTTGGTATCTCCCTGAGCGAGAATTTCGGCCTGCAGTCGTCTCTTGCAGTTCTGTAAGGATGCCCGTAATCAGCTCAGGGATTCGACTCTTTTATTCGTAGGCCAGCGCGTCAATCGGGTCGCGCCGCGCCGCCTTGACCGCCGGATAAAGGGCTCCAGCCAGCGCACCCGTGACTGCGATCAATGTTGCCCGGAGCACCCACAGGTTGCTCCAGAACAGCCGCTGCACGGGCCGCTCGAACATGATCACGCGCCGCGTGATCATGCTGAGGATGATCCCGGCAATGATCCCAACCACAGCCAGCAGCATTGTTTCCCGCAGCACCACATTCACGATGTACAACTTCGACGCGCCCATCGATTTCAGAATCCCGATTTCGCGCGTGCGTTCCATCACCGCCGTGTACATGGCCTGAAAAATCACCAGGAATCCGACCACGACCGCGATCCCGATCACAATCTCGATGGCTACGTTAAACCCCGGCAGATTATCGGGCGTCATCATCGAGAGGTATTCCTGCATGGAGCGCACCGAATACTTCTCCATGCCTGGGATCTCCTGAATCGCCTTGGTTACGCTATCAATATTGGCAGGGTCATCCAGTTTGAGGTAGAACACGGAGGCTCTGTTTTCTCCTGCTGTAACCAGTTCCTGCATGGTCGCCAGCGGCAGAAACTTGCGCCCGCCCTTTCCGTGGGGAACGATGCCGCAGATGCGGAACGAATGGTTCAGGATCTCGATCGTGTCGCCCACTTTCTTGTGGTTCATCCCGGCGTAATAGTCATCCACGATCACGTCGCGCGGCCCCTGAAACGGCCCACCGGAAAGATATCGGAACTTGGGCGGAAGAGTGTCGTAGCTTGTGACGTCGATGCCGTAGATAACCTCCAGCGGCTTCTGGGTAAACCACCAGATCACGGGCACCGCCGTGGCAACGTGAGGGACTCGCCGCAGGACATCTCCCACCTTGACGGAAATTGGCGCACCAGACATGCCGATCAGCGCCGACGATCCTGGCGGCGTCACCATCAAGTCGGCGCCCACGCCGAGCTGGCTTTCTTTCGACCCGTTCAGGTAGCCGTAGAAGACCGCGACCACCAGCAGAATCATCGCGACCTCGAGCGCAATCGCGCTGGCGGTGATCAGCGACCGGATCGGCCGGTGCACCAGGTTGGCGACAACCATCTTATTCATCATAGGAAGCTGTCAGCCGTCGGCTTTCAGACCTGAGGGCCAGAGTGCCGACGAGCCGGCGCCTTTACTTACCTTTTCACCGCTAGCGTGTCAGCTTATCAGGAATGTCCCGCGCGGGCTAAATACTGAAGGCTGATGGCTGCTCTACCTACTGCCGGCTTGCCCCTTCCGGCGCGGCTGAACTCGATTGCTGGTGGTCCAGATGCACCACCTCCGCTCCCGCCGGCTGTTCCAGAACAAACTGATCGTCGGTGAGGGTGTGGTTGATCTCCATCTTCAGCACGTTCAGAGTGATGTCGTACTCTTCCTGCGGCCGCTTGATCTCAATGCGCGAGGGGTAGCTCACGCCATCGTAGTCTTTGTATGCGGCATAGCGAGCGTCGGTCGCAATCTTGCCGTCTTCGTCGTAGATATACTGGCGATCCGGCTTCAGATCCGTCCGGCGGAAAACGATCTTGCGCGCAAGCCTCCAGCCCTGGTCGCCCTTCCGGAGCACGATCAGTTCGTAGTCTTCCTGAAGAATGGGGTGCCCTTTTGCATCATGCAACGTCTCCAGACCATTGGCCCGGACCGCGATCTCCGACTCCGGGTCAAGACGCGGGATCAGCAGCGCATCATAGATATTCTGCGGGCGGATGTTCTCCATGGGCTGGTCTGTGCTCGGCGTCGGCATCTGGTTGAGGCCGACCACAAAGCGGTTCTTGGGCGGAATCCAGAGCTTGAACTGGGTCCCGTCGCTGACCATGTCGAAGGCAGTCGTGCGCACGATCGGCATCAGGCCGATCATATGCAGTGACGCCGGCTGGCGCGCCAGCACGTACCCGCGGATTTCCTTGTAGTCGGTATAGTGGCCCTTTTTGACTCCGCCGACCGAGCTGTCCAGGTCCACCGTGGCCTT
This sequence comes from Candidatus Sulfotelmatobacter sp., assembly GCA_052326105.1. Classification (GTDB taxonomy): domain Bacteria; phylum Acidobacteriota; class Terriglobia; order Terriglobales; family Acidobacteriaceae; genus Sulfotelmatobacter. The sequence continues at coordinate 18,798 of JBKQRC010000096.1, forward strand.
CAGCGAGCGAATGGCGTCGGCTTGCCGGTCAATGATGTCAATCAGCCCTTGCTGCGAAGACTCCGTCAGCGGGGCCTTCGAGTACTGCTCCTCGACCGGGCGCGTGCGGAACAGGCAGCCGGTCGCCGGCAGCACTGCCAGAATTAGGGGTATGGTCCAAAAGGGCGAACTGCTTCTCATGAAGATTAATAATCCCTGTGGATTTGAGTATACGCCGCCGGGAAGGATGCAAGACTATAGCTGGGACAGTTTTAGGAGTGTCCCAGCCTCTGCCGAGATACTCCCCCGCACTCGCTTCGAATTCCCGTGATCTTTAAGAGAACGCACCACTTACGCCGAGGAGTCCGAACGGCCGAGGCACCAAAGCAGTCACACCATCGGCAGGTCACGAGTGATCCCGGCATCATCTAAACTGTATTGGTGCGCAAGATCGTCTGGCTGATTCTGATCGCCGTCATTGCCGCCGCAGGGTGGTTCACCTGGGCGGCGCTGACCCCGGTCGAGCCCTCCGGGCAGACGTTTGTCATGCTGCGCCCGGGATATTCCACGCACCGTATCGCCGCCGAACTCAAGGCTGCCGGCATTATCCGCAGCGAAGAAGCGTTTGTGCTCTGGCACTACGTCCACCGCAAGCGCTCGCTGAAAGCCGGCGAATATCTTTTCGACCAGCCGGCCAACATCATTGACGTACAGAAGCGCCTGCGGCGCGGCGACGTCTACTACCATACCGTGGTCGTGCCCGAGGGTTACACGATGTTCGACATCGCCCGCGCCATTGAGGCCGCGGGACTGGGCCCCGCCGAAGACTTCCTGAAAGTCGCGCATTCCGACACGGGCATGATTGCCGACATCGCGCCGAACGCCCGTTCCTTGGAAGGTTATTTGTTCCCGGAGACCTACCAGTTCACCCGCATGATGACCATGGACGAGATGGCATTCGCCATGGTTTGCCAGTTTCACAAGGTGGCACGCCAGATCGGACTGATTCCGCCGACACAGGCTGAACCAGCTGAAACAAGCTCGCATGCACCAACGGGCTCTGGGACGATATGCCTTGGAGTCTGGTCCCGGTTCAACGATGAGAATGGAAGCGATGCGAATGGACGCGACGCGACCGAGATCGCCGCTCTAACTCCGGTGGAACGAGCGGTCATCATGGCTTCCATCGTCGAGAAAGAAACCGCTGTGCAGGAGGAACGCCCGCTGGTGGCCAGCGTCTACTACAATCGCCTGAACAAGCACATCGCCCTCGACGCCGACCCCAGCATCATCTACGCCGAACTTCTGGCCGGAGCTTATCAGGGCGCGCTGCATCACGCCGACATGAAGTTCCGTTCTCCGTACAACACTTATCGCAACGCAGGACTTCCGCCGGGGCCGATCGGCAATCCCGGACGCAGCGCGCTCGAAGCCGCCATGCACCCGGCCGAGAGCAACTATTTGTATTTCGTCGCCGACGCCCAGGGCCATCACCGCTTCGCCCGCAGTCTGGAAGAGCACAACAAGAACGTGGACGCGTATCGGAAGGCGGTAAGGGGACGGTAGGGCGGACTGCGGACTGCGGACCTCGGACCTCGGACTTCAGACCTCAGATTTCAGACCTCAGGCCCCAGGCCCCAGGCGTCAGACCTCGGACCTCCGTACCAGCAGACAGCCCACTTAGGTTGCAGGAGGGTCGGCTTTTGGCCTGATGGACTCTATTAGGGAATTCAGCATCCGCCCAGTCTCCGCCGCGAGTTGGAGCAGCGAGTCGGCCGCAGGCTCAGCCATGTAGTTCAGTTCGCGGGCCATCAGGATTTGAGTCTCAAGTTCGAGAAGAGACTCTCGCGCCTGGGAGAAAAAGTGCGCGCGAATCGCGGTCCGTAAGCCGGGCCTTTGCCTTCCGCAATATTGCTCGGAACGGAGACGGCCGACCTCCGCATTTGGCTCACCAGACCGTAGAGTTCCTCGCGCGGGAAGCGCAGAGTCTGATTGTAGATAGCGACGACCAGTTCCATGGAACGCTGCCAAACTCTCAGATCGCGGTAAGACCGGTTCATCGAAAGACCCTCGACTTGCGATCGTGATTCTCGCAGTCCCCCTGAACGGATCGCAAGTGCAGTCGTCACAGGCACGAAGTTTTTTCTGTGGATTACCCGCGAGGTAGTCTGAGGTCTGAGGTCTGAGGTCTGAGGTCCGAAGTCCGAGGTCTGAGGTCTAAGGTCTGAAGTCGGAAGCCTGAAGTCTGAGGTCTGGCGCCTGAGGTCCGAGGTCTGACGTCCGAGGTCTGACGTCCGCAATGCCCGAGAGCCGATAGATCCAACTGCAGATAGCGTCGCGCCACACCACCGCTTCTTTGGCCTGGTACTCGAACCGGGCCAGAATGTCGCGGTAGCGTTCTTCATCCACGCGGCCGGCGAGCGTCTTCCAGCGGGCGATAAAAGCTTGCGCGCGCTCCGCCCCTTCATAGTGTGAGTCGTAAATATGCTGGATTACGGTCTTCCCCGAATGCAGCACGTAGGTGTACGGCACGTGATGGAAGAACAGAAGCAACTGGTCAGGACAGGCCGCCAGTGATTCGTACAACTTCTGCACCTCGGGCGGATATTGACCGATGAATCCCGTGCCCGTCGCCACCGTACGATCCATACCGATCCCGTCATGATCGGCGCGATGCCACTGTCCCCAGCCATTTTCCTCGGAGGATTCGGGCCCCGGATCATAGTGGTTGCCGAGAATATTGGTGAGCGTGCCCGCGCCCAGCGGGCCGGTATAACTCTCGTAGACAGGCCACGAATCCAGTTGCAGAGCCGTGATCGTCCGAACCACGAGCGGGTCATTGCCGAAAGTCAGGCGTGTCCATTCCTCGACAATCGTCTCCGCGCTGAGATTTGGGTCCCAGGCCAGGCGTCCAAAGCCATAGAGATTGGCCATGGCCAGCGGACTTCCCAGCCAGTTGGCGCCCATGCCAACATTCGCAACGCCGACAAATCCGCCCGCAGGACGGTGAAAGACCCGCCCCGCCACGAGCGCTTTCACCGGCGTGGCGTTGTTGTCGAGACGCATATCGAAGTCCAGCGCTTCCTTCCACATCGGCACGAGAAAGCAGAGGTGGCGCTGCTGCCCGGTATATTCCTGCGTGATTTGCAGTTCGATAGCTTCGTTGGTGCGGCGCAGGCCGGCGAAGAGTGGGGAAACCGGTTCCCGCACCTGAAAATCAATGGGGCCGTTCTTGATCTGAACGATGGCGTTATCGTCGAAAGCGCCATCCAGGGGATGAAAGTTCTCATAGGCGGCTTTCGCCCGGTCGTTCTTCAGATTGCGCCAGTCCAGATGGTGGTTGTACACGAAGGCGCGATAGAAGACGACGCCGCCATGCGGCTTGAGAGCACGCGCAATCACGTTGGCCGCGTCGGCATGCGTCCGGCCGTAAGCCGACGGCCCAAGCCTTCCCTCCGAGTCGGCTTTGACCACGAAGCCCCCGAAATCCGGAATCTGGCGGTAGATCGCATCCACTTTCTTGCGCCACCAGGCCGCGACCCGCGGATCCAAAGGGTCAAACGTGTCGAGATCGCCCAGCGCTTTGGGACTGCTCAAATCAGCCGAGAGCGAAAGCCGCACCCCCCAGGGACGAAACACATCTGCGATGCGGCTGATCTGCGCGAGGAAACTGTCATCGAGAATGTGCGGGTCGGCATTGACGTTGTTGATCGTGCAGCCGTTGATTCCGATCGATGCCAGCAAGCGGGCGTACTCACCGGCGCGGGCCAGATCGTCGCGGACCTTGCCCCCGGCGAAGAATATGGAGGGACCGCCATATCCACGCTCAATTCCGCCATCGAGATTGTCCCACTGGTTCACCCAGCGCAGCGGAGCGTAGGGCTGCCGCACTTCGTCGAGAGCTGCGACACTCTCGAGCCGCGCGATCCTGCTCAACAGCGCAAACACGCCATACAGAACGCCGCGGTCGGTGGCGCCGGTAACCACCAGACAGTCGTGTCCCCGGATTCGCGAGCTCTTCAGCCAGTACCCGTCAGCCGTCAACTCCTGCGGCGGATTCAGCCCTGGCGTCAGCGCATGAACATCTGCCAGCTTCCCCAGGACAATCGCGTCCGCCGTGGGTGAACCGGCGCCCGATCTCAGAGTGCGGCCCAGCATCTGCCCTACGCCCCGCACTAACTCCTGCTGCGCGCTCCTGATCACGGGGGAGTCGCCGAGCAACACAGTTTTGCCGGGGAGGCCGGCGTAGTTTTTCGCGGTTGCAGGATCGAGTGCGGCATACCGGAGCCATGCTTCGGCTCCGGTTTCGGCCGCGGCCCACGGCGATGCGGCCGCCGCGCCGAATAGAACCATCGCGAGGATTGTGCTGGAAAAGCGAATCATATGTGAAACAAGTCCTCTAGCGAAAACAGAGTTGCTGTGACTGCGGGCAGCGGCCGAGCTGCGCTCGGCTTGGACGGGCGAAGGTGCCCGTCCCCACACGAGCAAGCGCGGCGGGCGAGGACGCCCGCCGGACAGCCGCCGGGACGGCGGCGCTACTTTTGCACGCTCCGCCTCTCCATCCATCCCTGCAGAATCAGCACTGCCGCCATGCGGTCCACGGCTTTCCCCCGCTTCTCGATCGAGAGATCGGTCTCGCGCAGCAAACGGTTCGCCTCGGCCGAGGTAAGGCGCTCGTCCCACAAATGGACGGGCAGCCCGAAGCGCTGGCGCAGTTCTTCTGCGAAAGCCTGCATCTTTTCGGCCTGAATCCCTTCCGCACCGCTCATCCGCAGAGGCAGGCCAACCACGATCTCCTTCACCTCAAACTGCTGAATCACGCGCTGCAGATACCCGAAATCGTGCCGCTTGTTCCTGCGCTGAAGGGTCTCCAGGCCCTGGGCGGTGATGCCGAGCGGGTCCGAGACGGCCAGGCCGATTCTTCGGGCACCCACGTCCAGCCCAAGAATCCGGCCGACCGGGCGCCTACCTAGGTCTTCCACACCGCCTTCTTCTGCGGCCTCGGGCGGCGCGTTCTTGAAGTTAGAATCCACCCGCCGATTATATGCGGACTCTCTCGTGACCATGGTCTGACGTGACCATGATCTGACATTGCGACCTGTCCCTGACGCCCCTCGGACCCGATAACGGTCCCCCTCCAACCTGCTCGTGTTCAATAGCTTAGATCCAGAATTCCAGTGCGACCGCCATCCCCGCGACCTTCCTTGCTTTCGATGTGTCCCGGGAGTAGCATGATAAGAGATGGATTAGTGTTCCCCCACAGCGCCTCTCTGCCTTCCCGGGTATAACTTATGAGCGGTACCGACTTGAACTTTCACATCGGCGATAAGGTCGTCTACCCCAACCACGGCGTAGGTGTGATCGAACAGATCGGCAGCCGTCCGGCGGGCGCGACGGTGGAGAAGTTCTACCTGCTGCATATTAAAGCCAGCAGCCTCAAGGTCATGGTGCCCTGCCACAACGCCGGCAGCGTGGGTCTCAGGCGCGTGGTGCGCAACGGGGAAGTCCAGAAAGTGCTGGATTTTCTTTCAGGTACCGCCAACGGCAGCACGGACGACTGGAAGGACCGCTTCAAAGAAAACTCCGACCGCATGCGCACCGGTTCGCTGTTCGAGGTGGCCGGGGTGCTGAAGAACCTGATCGCGCTGCATCAGTCCAAGCCGCTCTCGTTCCGCGAAAAGAAGATGCTGGAGCGCGCCCGCTACCTGCTGGTGAGCGAACTGGCCCTGGCCCGCAACTGCGAAGAGACTAAGATCGAAGAAGTCCTGACCCAGGCCCTCGCCAAATGCAAGCTGCGCTTCCCGGAAGCCTCGGAGCTTCAGGCGTAGATCTTCGGGCCGCTCCCACAAGAAAATCAGCGTTGAGTACTCAGAAGGTGCTTTGGCCCTCGCAGATTCGAGTGCGTGATCCCCGAAGCCGGACCATACCCGTAGAAAATCCCCCGCCCGCCATTGCCGACGTATACGAGATCCTGGGTGCGCATGTCACCCTCGAGGGAATTGATCTCGCCGAACTGCATGCGTGTGGGATCGCTGATCTGAGCCCACGTCGCTCCCATATCTTCTGATTTGTAGACGGCGTCGGCGGTGGCGCCGGGAGTCTGTCCATGCACATAAAGAAACGGAGTATTGGCCGCTGATCCTTTACCGAACGCGACGTAGTTGGCGCTGGCCAGCGTGCTGATCGCAGCAAAGGTCTTGCCGCCGTCGGTGGAATGCATCAGCGGATACGTCCACGTCTGGTTGGAGTCCGGCGCAAACGTCATCCAGATGTCGCCCGCCTTCACAGGATTGGGCACAATGCTGACATCGATGACCCACGCCGCATCCTGCGGCCACGTGGTGTTGCCCAGAGTCCAGGTAGCTCCGCCGTCGGCGCTGTAGTAAAGATTTCCGTTGTCAAAGTAATAGAAAGTTCCGGGAGCCACCAGGTCCGGGGCGAGGACATCGCCGGTCCACCACGGATTGACTAATTGCCAGGATGCGGGCAGAGCGGCGCCGTTGTAAAGAGCAGTCTGCCATGTCACACCGGCGTCGTGAGTGTACTGCGGGGTGGCGTTGTAAGGCGCCCAAACCATGTTCGTCGGGTCGTCTGAAGCCATGGCGATCTTACCGCCCGTGCCCGGGCCGGTGTTGGGGATGTGTTTCCAGGTGAGTCCGTTGTCGGACGTGATGCCAGACATCGGCGCCGCCACATTCGTTTCGTCCCATCCCACAAAGGCTGTGTTCTGTGGTTGTGAACCGCAATAGGTGATTCCGGTGGCCTGGGCGACGTACAGGAAGCTGTCGATCGGGACCTGGGGAACAATGTCGCGGCTGGCATAGCGGAATCCGACCATGTCAGCCACGACGCTGAACAAGTCGGCTCCCGGGAGTGAGGTACCGGGAACAGTTTGCACCGGAGGGACCTTCACTTTCTGCACGACCAGCTCTTCCAGATTGCTCATCTGCCATGTCCAGACCGTGGAGGCCGCAGTGATGTCCTCGGTCTCGACGACACCATAGCCGTTTGTCTGCCACACTCGGTTCGGACTTGCCGGATCAACTATGAGCGCCGCATTCCCCCACGAACCGGCGCCGCTCGGGTAGTACTCGGGCTGATACGAAAACGGCCCTACCGTAATCGCGCTCCACGTATTTCCCTGATCGGTGCTGCGGAATATCTGCATGTTCGCATTGACCGCAACCACCAGCACCGCCGGATTCGTCGGGTCCGACGAAACCCCGGAGTAGCTCTTGCCGTTGGCCTGCGGAGTGATATCGGTCCACGTGCCAGCCTTGTAGCGGCCGACGCTGCCGCTGGTCCCGCCCTCGTCTCCGCCGAAAGTGACGAACAAGGTCGCATCCGTGGCCAGCGCAGCCCGGGCGGGATTCGCGCTGCTGCTGATCTGCGACCAGTTGATTCCGCCATCCACGCTGGCCCACACGCCGCTGCCGTAAACCCCGGCGTAGAGGTTCCGCGTAGCGCCTGTACTGGTAACTCCTGCGCTCGTGTCGAACAAAACAAAACTGACTCCGGGGGACACGGTGCTGGAAGGCAATCCTCCACCGAGCTGCGTCCAGTTCATCAGGGGAGGTGTAGCACTCAAAGTTCCCTGCCAAAGACCGTTCTGGCGGGTGGCGAAGTAGACGACGCTGGGCTGATTGGGATCCACGGCCACGCGCTCACCGGTGGTTCCGCGATAGTCGTCGTTCGCGCCGATATACAGCGATTGCTGCGCGAGTCCCGTGGCGCTCCAGTTCGTTCCGCGATCATGTGAAACCAGCACTTCCGCGGGGGAGAAGACGTTCCCATTCGTGATGGTGCGCCCGAATGCTGCCGCGATGTAGACCGTGTTGATGTCGGTTGGGTCGGGGGCAATGCTTTCGACGCCATAGGTCTCCGAGTGCAACCTGCCGTACTGATCCAGCAAAGGGACCCAGTATTGGTTGCTGCGGTCGAAGCGATAGGCCCCGCCGACGTCGGTGCGAATGTAGATGTCGTTGGGCGCGAGCGGGTGCGCCACCAATCCCGTGACGTAGCCCATTCCCTGCGTGTTGACGCTCTCCCACGAAAAACCCGAGACCCCCGGCGTGACCAGTCCCACCGAAACGAACGCCTGCGCCCGGCCGCTCAGGGAACTGAAAGTTGCTGTCACGGTGGCCAAGCCAGCCGAAACCGCGGTCAGCATGCCCGAATCGGAAACGGTAGCGACCGCAGTTGGCGCCGCGCTCCACGTCGCGCTGGCGGTCACGTCTTTGGTCGTCGAGTCGCTGTACGTGCAGATCGCGGCAAGCTGCATCGTATCTCCAACCAGCAACGACTCACCGGGCGCGGAGACGCTGACCGATTGCGGCGTGGGGGGAGGCGGCGGAGGTACGACGGTTGAGGAACCACCGCCGCCGCAGCCAGTCAAGGCGATTGCCGCCAAGACCATGCCCACAAAGCAAAATCGGCGGCGTTCGACTGGAACAAAGAGAAAAAAGGCTCGGCTGAAGACGCTTTTCATGAAGGCCCAAATCGAAGGAGCAGACCGGCTCCGGGACAAACAGATCATTTTAAATGGTTGGGGAGCAGCCAGCGGAGGATAAATCGAAGATACATCCGTGGCTCCCGCAGTCGGCTCCTCGGCCGCCTGCCTGCAGCGGCAGGGTTATGTTGCCGCTTCCGACGCAGTCGGCCAAGTCGCCGGGGGTATAATGTCCCAAGTCTTGCCGTGTTCCGGCTTTGTAATCCATGACTGACCAGATTCGCAGAAAACTCCAGGACGAGATGAACCAGCTTGAGCACGAGCTGGTGCACGAGCTTCCCAAGGAGATCAAGCGCGCCGCCGCCCTGGGCGATCTCAGCGAGAACGCCGAGTACCACATGGCCAAGCAGCGCCAGGAGTACGTCAAGGCCCGCGTCCGCCAGCTCGGCAAGCGCCTTGCCGACCTCTCGCTGATCAACATGAACAACATCCCCAAGGACAAGGTGGGGCTGGGGTCAACCGTCAAGGTCTTCGACAACACCAAGAATGAGGAGATGGAATACACCCTGGTCACCAGCGAAGAGTCCGACGTGGCGGCCGGGAAGATTTCGACCACTTCGCCCATCGGCCGCTGCCTGCTCAACAAGAAAGTCGGCGATAGCGTGACCGTCGTCAGTCCCAATGGGAAGCGCGAACTGGAAATTCTGCGCCTGACCACCATCCACGACGAAGCGGCAGCCGACGAACCGAAAGAGGCGGGCGCCTGATGTCCCCTTCGTCCTCCCTAAGTTGGACCAGCGCCTTCGGCCGCGCCTGCGGCGTTCTGCTCGCTACCATCGTCCGCTGGCTGGCGCTCTCCCGCATCAATCCCAACGTGCTCACCTTCATGGGACTCGTAGTCAACACCTGGGCCGCTTTTCTGTTCGGCTCCGCCAATGCCGACAACCAGAAGCGCCTGTTCATCTACGCCGGCCTTGTCATTATTTTCTCCGGCTTCTTCGATCTGGTGGACGGCGAGGTCGCCCGCGCCACTAACCGAGTCACCCGCTTCGGAGCGTTCTTCGACTCGGTGGTGGACCGCTACTCCGACGCCTCACAATTCCTCGGCCTGCTCGTGTTCTTCGCCCGCGGCGGACGGTTCTTCTACGTCGTGCTAACCGCCTTCGTCATGATCAGCGCCATCATGGTCAGCTACACCCGCGCGAGAGCCGAGAGCTTGATCGGCTCCTGCCGCGTCGGCTTCATGGAGCGTCCCGAACGGCTGGTGCTTGTGATCTTGGGAGCGTTGTTCAACCGCATGGCGCCAGTGTTGTGGGTGATTGCCGTTCTGAGCACGATCACGGTAATCCACCGCATGCGCTACACCTGGACCCGAACCCAGGGGCCGCCGGTAGCGCTGACGCCGGGGCAAGCGGCGTAAGCAATCCCGGGAAACAGCTAACAAGCTACTCAGGTTTCGATACAATTGTGCCGGTTGAGTCCTGAAGAATGTCCCCGCTGAACCCAGACAAGGCACTCATTTTTAGGATTGCCCATCGCGACAACTTGCCGTGGATACTAGATCACGGTTTTCACGCCCAAACTGGTCAGTTGTCGGACCCCAATTTCCGTAACATCGGCAACCCCGATTTGATCCAAAAGCGAACCTCTCGCATTGTCAATGTCGGTCCTGGGGGAACGTTGAGCGACTACATTCCCTTTTATTTCACGCCGTTTTCGATCATGATGTACAACATCCACACGGGTTACAACGTACGACAAGTTTCCAACGAGGAAATCTTGATATTCGTTTCATCATTATTCAGGGTAGCGGAACTCGCCATTCCATTCGTATTCACCGACCAACACGCCTATCCGATGATGGCGAATTACTTTACGGATCTCGACGACCTTCACGAGATAGATTGGGATTTGTTGAACAGTCGAGATTTCAGGCACGATCCGGATGATCCCGGAAGGAAAGAGCGTTATCAGGCTGAGGCACTCGTGTGGAAGCATCTGCCCCTCAACGCCATTTTAGGCATTTGCGGCTACACCCCCACGGTGGATCAGTGGATGAAAGCTCAGCTTGCCGAGCGTCACTTGAATGTGAGGACTATTATCGAGAAGGGCTGGTATTTCTGATGATGAGATTTGTCCAGGGCAATCTCCTCGAAGCTCGGGTCGAAGCGTTGGTGAATACCGTCAACACCGTTGGCGTGATGGGCAAGGGAATTGCTTTGATGTTCAAAGAAGCGTTCCCGAACAACTTTCGTGCCTACGAGGGCGCCTGCAAATGCAAGAAAGTAAAGATTGGGCGCATGTTCGTGACCGAGAACCGGACGCTAAACGGCCCGCGGTGGATTATCAACTTCCCTACTAAGAAACATTGGCGCCACGCTTCGAAGTTGGAGTGGATCGTCGAGGGCTTAGCGGATCTGCGGCGGGTCATTCGGGAGCATAACATTCGTTCAATAGCCCTGCCGCCCTTGGGCACAGGTAACGGCGGCCTCGACTGGAGTGAGGTCCGGCCGGAAATCCAGCGCGAGCTAGGCGAACTCCTCGACGTAGATGTCCTCGTGTATGAACCGACGGCTAAATACCAGAACGTGGCCAAGCGGACCGGGGTTGAGCAGTTGACGGCGGCTCGCGTACTTGTAGCGGAAATGATCCGACGTTATTGGGTACTCGGCATTGAGTGCACTTATCTGGAAGTGCAGAAGTTGGGATGGTTTCTTGAGCGCACGATCCATATCCTCGGGGTCGAGGATCCGTTGAAACTGCAATTCAAAGCTGACAAGTACGGACCTTACTCGGACCGTCTTCGTCACCTGCTCAACGCGCTCGATGGGACCTATCTACATTGCGATAAGCGGCTCAGCGACGCCGGCCCGTCGGACACGATCTGGTTCGACGAAGCGCGTCGCCGTCACGTTGAACTCTTCCTGAAGCAGGACACATCCAGGCCTCTCAATAGAGTTCTCGACGCAACCGCGAAGCGCATCGATGGTTTCGAATCTCCCCTTGGTATGGAGCTTCTTTCGACGGTCGACTGGCTGACTGAGCGAGAACACAGAGAGCCGAATCTCGAGAGCATCCGGACCGGACTGAGCGAATGGCCAGCAGGGAAAGCCGCTGCTGAACGCAAGCTTCGCCTTTTCAATGATCGATTTATTGGGTTGGCGCTCGGCCGGTTGTTTCCCCAGTCCGGCAATTGATCTCACTTCATTGAGTCAATGCCGAACTCCACCCCTCGTTTGGCTCTGCTATCCTATTCCGTCGAATCTGAGGTCTGACGTCCGAGGTCTGAGGTCCGACATTCTGGGGACAACTCTTGCCGACTGATCCAGTTCTGGTCGTACACGGTGGCGCTTGGGCCATTCCCGATGACATGGTGGAGGCGCACGTCCACGGGGTGGGCAACGCGCTGGCTGCGGGATGGCGCGTGCTCGAGCGCGGCGGCTCGGCGCTCGACGCCGTCGAGGAAGCCGTCGTCATCATGGAAGACGACGAGACTTTCGACGCCGGCCGCGGCAGCTTCCTCAATCGCGACGGCCGCGTGCAGCTCGACGCCCTCATCATGGATGGCGCTACGCTCCGCGCCGGCGGTGTCGGATGCGTCGAGCACCTCCGCAATCCGCTGCGGGCCGCACGCAAGATTTTGAGCGAGAGCCCGCACGTGTACTTTGTCGGCGAGGGTGCGGAACAATTCGCCGCGCAGCACGGCATCCCGCTGTGCAAGAACGAAGACCTGATCATCCCGCGCGAAGTGGAGCGGCTGCGGAAGTATCAGGCGGACCTTCCCACCCTAGCCGCAAAGAACGCGGCTAGGATGGGGCACCCAGCGCCAGAAATGGGCCACCCGACCGGCAGCGAGCTTTTTGCGGGTGCGCCCGATGATCCAACCACCTCGGTCGACACCGTAGGCGCGGTCGCGCTCGACCGCGACGGCAACATCGCCGCCGCCACTTCCACCGGGGGCACGCTGAACAAGGCTCCCGGTCGCCTCGGCGATTCCTCGCTGATCGGCTGTGGCTGCTACGCCGACAATCTGAGCGCCGCGGCCTCGACCACCGGATGGGGCGAACCCATCATGAAGCTGGTGCTGGCCAAGTGGACCGTCGATCGCATCGCTGCCGGCAATCTGCCCGAGTGGGCGGCGCAGGAAGCGATGAATTATCTCAAGCAGCGTGTCAACGGGCACGGCGGCATCATCGTGCTCAGTCCCGAAGGGCGCTTCGGCATCGCCCACAACACCCCGCGCATGGCCTGGGCGTACAGAACGGTGAAGCGGCAGGAATCCGGCGTTGAGCGCTGCGCGCCGTAACTTCAGGCTCCCATCCCGCGACCACCGCCGATCGACGCACCTGCTTCGTGATTGGGTGACGGGACATTCCCACGAAGCTTCAAGTCCGATTGTCCTTACTTATCTGAAGCGGTCGTGGTGTGGAAAGCAAAGGTGAGAATGGATTCCACTTGCACGGGAACGCCGTGGCTGGAGGCAGTCTTGAACTGCCATTTCATCACCTGATCCCGCGCCACATCGCTCAAGCCGGGATTGCTGGAGTTTAACTCGTAGACCTCCCGAACGTGCCCGGAGCGATCGAGACAAACGTAGAGGCTGAGCGTTCCTTTGTTCGCTCCACCGTGGACGGCGGGCCACACAATATCGGGAGGGTTCACTGCAAGGCTGCGCAATGTTGGCTCGTCTGCTCGGATGGTCTGCAAAGGAGCGCTCGTGTCTTGCACGGCGAACATTGCGTCGTCGGGAGATTTTAATTCCGTGAGCTCTTCAATGGTGGCTTCAAGCCTGGTTCCGGATTCAATTTGCTCGCTGATCGTGCGAGCCACGTGCTTGCCAGCGAAGTTCTTGTAGTTGCTGTAAATGGCTTCGTAGCCGGGCTGGGCTACAGAGTCGATCAGCCCTTCGTCGAAACAGAAGGTTGAGAATACCTTGTTGCTCACCGGAGCGACTCCGGCCATGGACGTAAAACGCCGGCAGACTTTGGTTCCACCAATCATCGGGTTGTCCGATGAACGCGACATGTCGACTCCCTTCAATACGTCTCCCGGATCGAAGATGGCCGCCACGATGGTGCGGAGCCAGTTGGGGTAGTAATCGCCGGAGAGTTGCTCGCTCGTCTGTTTTCCGTTCATGGTGAGCGTTTCTGAAAAACCTGGCGTCTTCACAACCCGCCGCCACTTATCAGGCGCGACCCAATACTCCTCAATCTCTGCGCGGTAGTTCGTATTCGCAGGATTGGTGATCTCCAGGACCGTCGCCTTGAGAACGAAGGGATGCGAACCGGGCAGTGTGATTTGTGATCGCTCGATCGCTTTCTTCGGCAGGTCGGCGATCGAGTCACCACCTAAGGCAAAGGGAGAGAACGCGATCAATGAGACCAGGGCTGAGGCTATAGTGCGAATGTATGGCATAGGTCATGAGTACCCCGAATGATTATAGGCGACATAGGAAGGTCGTCGAGGTCGCATAGGCCTGCGTGGTCAGTGATTGGCGACCTCTGGCAACCCGGCCGCTGTCGTTTCTTCGCAATCCGCGCATATAATTCTCCGCATCAGCAAGACCGGCCCAATTCGCGCGCGCAAGCTCCCGCGGACAAAACTTGGCCCGAGCCTGGCGAAGGGGATGCCCGCACCCCACGACCATCAGCCGACCGACGTTCGCCTGGGACACATCGTCCGCTTGCTCATGGAGCACGCCATGGTCGTAGTCAGCGGCACAAAGATTGCCCAGGAGATTTCTTCCAGCCGCTCCGAAGTCTGGCGCCTGATTCAGCAATTGCGCAGCATGGGCGTGGACGTCGCCGGACATCCCGCCACTGGCTACCAACTGCGCGCGGTCCCTGACCTGCTCTTACCTGAGATTCTCCGCCCACTGCTGCGGGGCACCATCTTCGGTGCGCATCTGCATCACTTCTACAAAATTGGTTCCACCAATACCGCGGCCATGGCCGCCGCCGCGGAGGGCGCTCCGGAGGGCAGCGTCTTTCTGGCGGAGGAACAGACCGCCGGTCGCGGGCGCGGATCGAACACGTGGGTGTCGCCCCGATCCACCGGCATTTACTGTTCTGTTGTTCTGCGTCCGGCGCAGCCGCCCGCGGAAATCCTGGTGCTCTCACTCGCTGCCGGACTCGCCGTGCAGGCAGCGATTCAGCAGGTGGATTCGCGGGTGAACGCGGATCTGAAGTGGCCCAACGACGTGCTGATCGGGAACAAGAAACTCTGCGGCATTCTTGCCGAAATGAATGCCGAGGCCACACGCGTCCGCTACATTGTGGTCGGGGTCGGCATCAACGTGAATCAGGCGAGCTTTTCCAGGGATTTGCCCGCGACCTCGCTGCGGCTGGTGACCGGAAGCGAGTGGTCGCGCGTGGAACTGGCCTCAGCTTTGCTAAAATCGCTCGACCGCGAATACCGTCAGTTGGCGGACGATCCGGAGGCGCGGCGTTCCATTCTGCGCCGCTTCACCGAGAGTTCCTCGTGGGTGCAAGGAAAGTCTGTCCGCGTTGAAGAAAATGGTGCGCCGTTCGAGGGCACGACCGAAGGGCTGGATGATCGTGGCTTCCTGCAGGTGCGGACCGCGAGTGGAGTGAAGACGGTTCTGAGCGGAACGGTAAGAGAAACGTAGCGCCGGCATCCTGCCGCCTGTCTCGAGGGCGTCTCGCCCTCGGCGGCGGGCGGGGACGTCCGCCGGACAGCCGCCGGGACGGCGGCGCTACGTGGGTAAAGGCCAATGCTATTAGTTCTCGATGTCGGCAATACGAACACCGTGCTGGGCGTCTTCGCCCGCGTCGCCAAGGTGCACCCGGGCGGCGACCTGGACGAACCTCCGCGTTACGAGCGCCTTTTGGCCAACTGGCGCGTGGCCACGTCCCGCACCAGCACCGTGGATGAGTATGGAGTGCTGTTTCGCAATTTGTTTTCCATGGCGGGACTCGAATCCAGAGGTATCCACGGCATCGTAATCTCCTCCGTTGTGCCGCCGCTCGATCCCGTCCTGCGGCAGGTTTGCGAGCGCTATTTCGATTTGCGACCGCTCTTCATCGAGCCGGGCGTTAAGACCGGAATGCCGGTGCACTACGACAATCCGGCCGAGGTCGGCGCCGATCGCATCGTTAACGCCGTAGCAGCATTCGAGAAGTACGGCGGCCCTTGCGTGATCGTGGATTTCGGCACGGCTACCACTTTCGACTGTGTCTCGGCCAAGGGCGAGTATCTCGGCGGAGTGATTTGCCCCGGCATCGGTGTCTCCGCCGACGCTCTGTTTGAACACACGGCGCGACTGCCGCGCGTGGAGCTCCGCAAGCCCGCCCGCGTGATCGGATCGAATACCGTCGGCAGCCTGCAATCCGGTCTCTACTACGGCTATCTTGCCCTGGTGGATGGCATTCTGGAACGTCTGCTCGCCGAATTGGGCAAGGAAACGCGCGTGATCGCAACCGGCGGACTGGGGCCGCTGATCGGCACGGGATCAAAGTACATCAAGAACGTGGACGACTTCCTGACCCTCGAAGGACTGCGCATCATCTGGGAGCGGAACGCGTCGGCGCGGCGCGAAGTTCCGGCGGCGAAAGCCAAGGCCGATTCCAAGCCCGCATCCAAATCCCCATCCAAACCCCAAACCAAACTGAAGAATGGCGGCGGTGAGCAGGCGGCGTCGTTGTCCCGTTCCCGCTGATGCGCCGTGGAAAATTACTTTAACTATTTCACCGAGATCGAAGAATCCTACCTGCGTCGGCGCGGCGGCGGGCTTCTGCTCTCGACGATGGACTGGGCCCTGATCGAGACCTGGAAAGATGCCGGCATCCCCCTCGCGGCGGTGCTGCGGGGAATTGACGCGGCTTTCGACCGCTACGATCAGCGTCCCTCGAAAACCAAGAAAGTCAATAGCCTCGCCTACTGCTCGCAGGAAGTGCTGGCGGCCGCGGAAAGCATGAAAGAAGCCGCGGTCGGCGCTTCTCCGGCGGAAACCGAATCATCAGCAAAGCGTCGCGCTGCACGGGGCCTCGAGTCAGAGGCGGTCGCCGCTTTCCTGCGGCGCAATGCGAATCTGCTAAGGGCCGCGCGTTTACCAGAGGGCAGCGGAATCTCAGTGCGTGGACTTGCTCTGGAAGCGGCGAAAACTCTCGACAGCCTGGCCATCGAAATCGAAGCCAAACCTGCGACTCGCTGGGAGGACCTGGAGCGCCGGCTGACGGTGCTCGAGGAAAAACTGTTTGCCGGACTGCTGGCTTCAACCGCGGATGAAGAAATCGTCGCCGTCCGCGCACAGGCCGACCGGGATCTCATCCCTTACCGCCAGAAGATGTCCGCAGCGCAAATCGAGCAACTGCAAAAACAGTACGTGCACAAACGCCTGCTGGAAAAACACAGCTTGCCGCGGTTGAGCTTGTTTTATATGACGTGAAGATCGCCTTTGGATTCGAGGCGTTTGGCGGAAGAGCACGACCGCACAGTTTGTGGACCTCGATTTTGGGTGGCGCAGCGCTATCAGCGCTGCGATAAGAGACCTGGTTTGCTCAGCGGCTTCAGCCGCTGAGGTACCTCTCGGGCTAAAGCCCGTTCCCTTCTGCCAGCATGGTCGCAGGCCTGGAAGGCCTGCGCTACCCAAAACCAAGTGCGACAGTGAGTTTCTCAAGAGCCCGTCCAGCCGCTGCGGTATGCTGTTGACCCTACTGTGATCCATCGTTTCGATGCACTGATTCTCGGCGGCGGCGCAGCCGGCCTGATGTGCGCCATTGAGGCCGGCAAGCGCGGCCGGCGCGTTGCCGTTCTCGAACGCGCCGATCGCCTGGGCAAGAAGATTCTCATCTCCGGCGGCGGACGCTGCAATTTCACCAATATTCATTGCAATCCGGAAAATTTCCTGTCCGCCAATCCTCACTTCGCCAAATCGGCGCTGGCCCGCTACACACCCGCGGATTTCATCGCCCTGGTTGAGAAGCACAAGATTCCTTACCACGAAAAGACGCTGGGCCAATTGTTCTGCGACCATTCTGCCCGCGACATTCTTGGAATGCTCGAAGCGGAATGCCGCGCTGCCGCCGTCAGCGTTTTCTTGAACGTAGAGATTCAGGAAGTAACTCGCACCACAGAATTCGTCGTGCACGCCACCGATGCGGAATTCCATTCGCCCACGCTGGTGGTCGCCACTGGAGGCTTATCCATTCCGAGAATCGGCGCCACGTCGTTCGGGTACGACCTCGCGCGCCAGTTCAGTTTGAAAAGTCGCGACCCGTGGCCGGGGCTCGTGCCGCTCGTGCTCGGATCCGAAGACCGCTCCTACTACTGCGACCTGGCGGGCGTTTCCACCGAGGTCGTTGTCTCCTGCGACGGCCAGCAGTTCCGCGAAAAGATGCTGATTACGCATCGCGGTCTCAGTGGCCCGGCGATTCTGCAGATTTCTTCGTATTGGAAAAAGCCGCAGCCCATCCGGATCGATCTTGCGCCGGGCAGTGAAATGACGGCCGACTTCCGTGACCCCAAGACGCCGAGAAACTCATCTGCCCTCCGCTCCCAGTTGCGCCAGCGTCTGCCGATCCGCCTCGCGGACCGCTGGCTGGAACTTCATCCGCCTGCGTCATGGACGAATGCCGCCCTCGCCGATTTTGAACGCCAGGTGCACGCGTGGACGATCAGGCCGGCCGGCACCGAGGGTTACGAAAAAGCTGAAGTGACCGCCGGAGGCGTGGACACCAGCGAACTCTCACCGCAGACGATGGAGAGCCGCAAGATTCCTGGCCTGTTTTTCATCGGCGAGGTCGTGGACGTAACCGGCCAACTCGGCGGCTTCAATTTCCAGTGGGCCTGGGCCTCGGGCGCGGCGGCAGGACGGGCGTTGTGAGGCACATGCTTCGTCACGGTTTTTTGAGTGTAACTTATATGTTACAATGAAGCCGTGATTGAGATTCGCCGCTATGTCACTGCCGGCGGTAAGGATATTTTCGGGGAGTGGCTGGCGAAGCTCAACGACGCTCGCGCCCAGGCAAAAATTGTGATTCGTATTGACAGGGTCGCGGCGGGTAACTTCTCTGACTGCAAGCCACTTCGCGAGGGTCTGTGGGAACTACGGATCGATTGGGGTCCCGGCTATCGCGTGTATTACGCGATGATAGGCCAGCGGTCAGTGCTGCTTCTTGCAGGCGGGGACAAACGGAAACAATCCTCAGATATCGAGCGCGCGCTCGATTATCTCAGAGACTACAAGGAGAGAGCCGGAACAGTATGAAACACAGAACCAGCATTTCGCATGAAGAAGCCCTGCTGCGTGAACTCCGCGAGAATCCAGGTTTTGCCGTGGAGTATCTTAGGGCCGCTTTGGAGGAGGACAGCGAACCTCGCGTCCTTCTGATCGCCCTGCGCCGAGTAGTGCAGGCCCGCGGCATTGCCAGGGTCGCCAAGGCTGCCGGAGTCGAACGGGAGAGCTTGTACCGGGCCTTGTCAACTCGCGGGAATCCCCGGTTATCTACCCTTGCGGCCGTGACCAAGGCGGTCGGATTGAGGCTAACCGTCGAAGCTGCCCGGTGAGATCTCCGGCAGTAGCGGCAGTGCGGTCGCGCGGCAGGCATAGCCTAAAATCATTCCTTGCTCCTTACCATCGAAAAATTGATCTACGGCGGCGACGGCCTGGCCCGCCTCCCGGCCGACGCCCACGGCCGCGGCAAGGCTTTGTTTGTGCCTTTCGTCCTGGCAGGAGAACAAATCGAGGCCTCCCTGATCGAACAGAAGCCCGGCTTTGCGCGCGCGAATGCTGACGCGATCGTCGAGTCTTCTCCGCACCGCATCCCGCCGGCATGTCCCTACTTCGGTCGGTGCGGCGGCTGCCACTATCAGCACGCGAGCTACAAGCATCAGCTCGAGATCAAGAAAGAAATCCTGCGCGAGACTCTGCGCCGTACGGCGAAGATCGAGTTGCCCTGCGAGATTCAGGTTCATGCCTCGCCGCCGTGGAACTATCGCAACCGCTCCCGCCTCCAGCTACAGACGCAGCCTGCCTTCGCCGCCGGATATTTCAAGCTCAGCTCGCATGAACTGCTGCCCGTCGAGCAATGCCCCATCAGTTCGCCGCTCATCAACCGCGCCATCTCCGGCCTGTGGCAGAGCGGACGCAATGGCAAAGTTCCCGAGGGAGTCGAGGAAGTAGAGTTCTTCGCCAACGCCGACGACTCGCAATTGCTGGTGGAACTCTCGTGCAGTCCCGAGTCCCGACGCGCAGCGGTGCGAGCATGGGCGGAAGAATTTCGCGCAGCCATGCCTGAAATCGCGGGCGTTGCAGCTTTCCGCGAGACCAAGCCCGCCACCGGTCGACCGGAAAAACTGCTCTCCCTCGGCGCCTCGTTCCTCACCTATCAAACACAGCGCTTCGTTTACCGGGTCAGCGCCGGGTCATTCTTTCAGACCAACCGCCATCTCACCGACGAACTGGTGAAGATCGTGACCGAAGGTCGGTCTGGCGACCTGGCCCTGGACCTCTACGCCGGGGTTGGCCTGTTTTCCACAGCCCTGTGTGACTTTCATCACATCGTTTCTGTTGAGTCGTCACAGACTTCCGCAGCTGATCTTTCCTACAATCTTCTCTCGAACGGAGAGGCGGTCCAGGCCACGACGGAGCAGTACCTGGCCCGTGTGGAAGATTCGGGCCGGGCCGGGAAGGGCAGGGCCCTCCCTCATAGTTTTCATAAGCCCGACCTGGCGGTGGTGGACCCGCCCCGCAGTGGCCTGGGAGAGCGCGTGGCGCGTCAGGTGGCGAATTTGAACGCGCCACGCCTCACTTATGTCTCGTGCGATCCGGCAACGCTGGCGCGCGACCTGGTTCACCTGCTTGCAGCCGGCTATCGCCTGGAACAGGTGCACCTGGTGGATTTATTTCCTCAAACCTTCCACCTGGAGGCCGTGGTTCACCTGGTGCGATGACGGGGAAGGGCACGACTCCAGTCGTGCCGCAAGAGCGGCACCTGCGTTGGGCTTTAGCCCCTGAGGGACATTCGCTCGCCACTCCAAGATGGTTTTCAAACCGCTCCCACTTTCGGACGTGCCGCACCCTCATGATCCCGCCCCCTACTCCCGCCCCTCCTCCCACTTTCCATTTCAAGGCAACCCGCCAGCCCATGCTATGGGCCGCGGCCGCCTACTCCTCCGGAATCGTGGCCGGGATTTACTTCTGGCGGCCGGCATTGTGGTGGGTCGTCGCCGGAGCTGCCTTCGTATGCGCCGCGGCGTATTTTGCGCAACGGCGCTCCCGCCTGGGTTGGGCGCTCGCGATGGGAACGTTTTTTCTTCTGGGTGCGCTTCACGTTCAAGTCCGCGGGGCATCGATTCACCTCGACACAGGAATTCAACCTTATGCGAACGGGAAGGAACTCGACATCATCGCTCACGTCACGCGCGACGGGCGCGTGCAGCCGGGCGGCCTCGGCGAAATCCGTCAGACGCTCGACGTGGAAACTGAACGAATCACCACCGACGCAGGCGAGACTCTGCCCATTCATTCCGGCATCCGGCTCAGCATTTACAGCCGGCGCTCGAACAACTCCATCCCGGACGAGGACTCGGTCGCAGACCCGGCCCCGGCCACCCGGCCCATGCCTGCTTTCCACTACGGCCAGCGACTTCATTTCTCCACCAAGCTCAAGCTGCCGCGCAATTTTCGCAACCCCGGAGCATTTGACTACCAGGGCTATCTTGCCGACCACGGCATCGCCGCGCTGGCCTCGGCCAAATTCGAAAGCGTGGAACTGATCCCCGGCTTCGCCGGCAGCCGGTTTGAGTCCTGGCGCAGCCGGTTGCACCGCGGAGTCATCGCAAAAGTGCACGAGCTTTGGCCCCCGCGCGAGGCCGCGTTGATTGACGCCATGGTCATCGGCGAAGAGGCCTTCATTGACCGCGACACGCGGACTGATTTTCAGCGCTCGGGCACCTACCACGTGCTGGTGGTCTCCGGAATGAACGTCAGCATTCTGGCTTTCGTGGTCTTCTGGACGCTTCGCCGCTTGCGCCTGGCTGACATTCCCGCCACGCTGTTGACCGTGCTGTTCTGCGTCGCCTACGCCTTCATCACCGAGGTGGGATCGCCTGTGTGGCGCGCCACGCTGATGTGCACCGTCTATCTGGGGACCCGCCTGCTCCACCGCGACCGCGCCATGGTCAACGCGATTGGAGCGGCGGCGCTCGGATTGCTCCTCTTCGATCCACGCCAGCTCTTCACCGCCAGCTTTCAGATGACATTCCTCTGCGTTCTGATCGTGGCTGCCATCGGTATCCCGATTCTGCAGCGCACTTCACGGCTGTACAAGCGGGCCTTGGCCAACTGGGACTCGCCTGCCTACGCCGCGATACTGCCCCCGCGGGTGGGCCAGTTCCGGGTGGATTTGCAGTTCATCGCCGCGCGCGTCGCTCTCTTCCTGGGCGAGAAATGGTCGCGTCGCTTGATCCGCGCGGCTGCTGGTTTCACCCTGGCCACCGGGGAGCTGTTCTTCATCTCCGCCGTCATGCAGTTGGGGTTGGCCCTGCCCATGGCGTACTATTTCCATCGCGCCACAACCATCGGCTGGCCCGCGAATCTCGCCGTCGTACCGCTAATGCAACTCCTCATGCCCGCGGCCGTGGCTGCGCTGGCCCTGGGCTACATTTCGCCGTGGCTGGCGAAGATTCCCGCACTCCTGACATCGTTTACGCTCGCCGGGATCACTGGCACGGTGCACGGCCTGGGCGCCCTGCGCCTGGCTGACCTGCGCGTCCCCATGCCTTCGATGCTAATGATGGCGCTGGCAGCGGCGGCTCTCGTACTGGCCATGTGGACGGCGCGCCGCCGCGCAGTGCTGGCGGTCGGCGGCCTGGCGGCCATCCTGGCTGCGTCGTTCGCCCTGGTTTTCCTCGCGCCTGCCCCGCGGGCTTATCCCGGCCTGCTGGAGGTAACCTCGATTGACGTGGGTGAGGGGGATTCCATCTTGCTCGTTACTCCCCTCGGTCGCACCTTGCTCATCGACGCCGGAGGTCCCATCGGTCCCGGCGGCTCGCAACTCGACTTCGGCGAAGATGTCGTCTCGCCCTATCTCTGGACGCGCGGCTTTTCCCGCCTCGACGCCGTCGCCATCACCCATGGCCACTCCGACCACATCGGCGGCATGGCCACGGTGCTCAAGAATTTCAGGCCGAGTGAATTGTGGGTGGGTATTCTGCCGCCGAGCCAGGCTCTGGAGAATGTGATCGCCACCGCTCACGCTCTGGGCATCAAGGTCGTGCGGCACTGGGAGGGAGATGAATTCAGTTTCGGCGGCGCAACCGTCAACGTGCTCTTCCCGCCGCGCGACTTGCCCCCCGGCGCCAAGCCGCAGAACAACGACTCGATGGTGTTGCGGGTGAGCTACCGCGACTCTTCGGTGTTGCTGGAGGGCGATGCCGAAAAGCGCGTGGAGCGCCGCGTGGCCGCTCTCCATCATCCCAGCGCAAGCCTGCTGAAAGTCGGCCATCACGGGAGCGCGAACGCAACCACGCCGGAACTCGTCGCCTGCGCCCGGCCGCAGTTCGCCATCATCTCGGTAGGATCAGGCAATTCTTTCGGTCTGCCGCGCCCCGAGACGCTGGCCCGCCTGGCTGAAGCCGGAGCCCGCGTCTACCGCACCGACCTAGACGGAGCCGTCTCGTTCTACCTCGATGGCCGCTCGGTTACGGCTTCTGTGGCGGCTCTTCAGTAATCTCGATCTCCGCGGTTTCGTCGTCATCGGCAAGTGGGATCCGGCGCTGCTCAGCGATCAAGCGTCGCGCCCGTTCCGCATCTTCTTCCCGCACCAGGATGATCATGCCGCCGAGGCCGGGAAACATATCTTGCACCATGGCCGCTGCGGTGAGGTCGCTGTCGATACCTGCGGAATCGAGCAGGCCCTTGACCACCATTGCTTCCGGTTCGTCCTCGGAATCAAACACCTTCACCAGCTTTTCGTTGGGATCCGGCTGCGGCTGGGTTTCGGACGACGAGTTGTCAGGCTCTGCCATGGCATCTCCAGTTCTGGAATCGGACCGCGGGCTGGCCGAATCCGTTCTGCACAGGAATTAATTCTACTATTCTCGCAACGTCCTCGACGCCCGGGTGTCCCATTTCTCGCGTTCTTTGCGAGAAGTGGGGCTTTTCGGCGGCATCGTTAGCCGTAATTCGCAATCACACCTTCGGGTACCTATTTTCTTCCGCCGCTGAGCGACAATGCTCACCATTGCCCGCAACGCCGGGGCGCGTTGCGACATCTAAACCAGCGGGATAAAAGTGGGGACACCATGAACTTTCCTCAGCAGGCCGGACAGGAAGCGGGCTTTCCGCCATCAGACGACGAGGCTCGCCGCGCGCAGGAGGAGGAAGCCCGCAAAATCCGCCGCCTGCAGTTGATGATCAGCATGGTCATGTCGGTCATCGGCCAGGACCCCAACCTCACCCTGGAGGAAGCCTCCGAACTGGCCGCCGGCGCCAAGCGCGCCGCCCTGGCCATGTTCCCCGACAAGGAACTCGCCTTCGATCTGCTCTACAAGCCGCGCCTGCAGCGCATCATGCGCGAGCGGTTTCGCCTGCAGTAAACCTTTGGTGCCCACTACGAACTGTCGTCCCGAGCGCAGCGAGGGATCTGGGGGTTTGCCAGCGGCGCCGATTCCGGTGGTACAAGCTAGAACCTGGATCCCTCGCTCCGCTCGGGATGACAAGCGTCTTTTCGTCCACGCTATAGTTGAAAGTGGCCTAGAATCTGAAATCAAGAATTCCTTCACTCATCCACGACCGCATTCCGCAGCGTGCCCACGCCTTCCACGCTGACTTCCACCACATCTCCCGCCACCAGCGGCCCTACGCCGGCAGGCGTCCCGCTCGGGATCAGATCGCCGGGGAAAAGAGTCATGGCTTGCGCAATGTGGCGGATTACCACATCCAGAGGGAAGATGAAGTCGCGCGTATTGCCCTGCTGCCGGACCGCGCCGTTGACGCGCGTTTCCACGCCCACGCCGGCCCCCATCCCGAAACTCGGATCAATTTCATTCGTCACCAGCGGCCCCACCGGGCAGAACGTGTCGAAACCTTTGGCGCGGCTCCACTGGCCGTCTTTGTTTTGCAGGTCGCGGGCCGTGACGTCATTCACGCAGGTGTAGCCCAGAATGTATTGCCGGATGTCGGCATCCGCGGCAGGCTGGTAGCACGTCTTACCGATGACCACACCCAGTTCGCCTTCGTAGTCAACCCGCTCGGAAATTCTCGGCCGGCGTATCGTTCCGCCCGGCGCCAGCAGCGCCGACGTCGCCTTCAGGAAGATCAACGGCTCCTGCGGCACTTCGTGCCCTAACTCGGCTGCATGCTCGCGATAGTTCCGCCCCACGCACACGATCTTCGAGGGCCGAACCGGCGGCAGCAGCACCGCATCTTCCAGCGGAATCGCCTCAATTCGGCGCGTGCGCAGGCTTTCCAAGTCCCCGTCGGCCTCTTCGGGAGGTGCAAGCAGAATTCGCACGATCGCGTCCCGTCCGCCCACCGGCTCAACCAGTCCGTACTGGGCCTGGCCATTAAATTGAAATCGGCAGTATCTCATGGTCACCTGTCTAATCACAGATATTGAATTCCGACGGAATTTCTTCGCACATTGCAGACAATCTGACGTCCGAGGTCCAAAGTCTGAGGTCCGAAACGTCCTACGGCACCCTCTCACTCGCCTCTTCCGACCGCGCGCTTTCGTTCCCACGTACGTCCACGGCCGAGACCGCATAGAAATAGGTCTTCCCCGAAATCACATTGGCGTCCCGGTAGGCCGGAGTCTTCGTCAGTTCCGGATTCACCTTGACCGGCGCGCCGCCTTCTTCATGCCGGTACACGTTGTACCCGTCAAGATCGACGTCGGTCACCGGCGCCCAGATCAGGTCAATAAATGGCTGCTGCCCCGGACCAGAAAACACGGTCTGCAACCCGGAAGGCACAGCCGGCGGAAAGACATCATCGGCGAAAACTCTGACTTCAAGGGTGTCGTCGCCTTCGACTTCAAACGCGGGCTTGCCCGTCTGAGCGATCACAAGGACTGCGGTCCCGCGGTAAAAATAAGTCTTCTCCCAGTCAAACGTCTGGTCCAAGTAACTCACCGGACAAGGCTCTTCCGCTTGTTCTGCCGCCTGAGGCGTATCCGGGGCGGGCGTGGGTTTGGGAGGAGGCGCAGTCATCCCCGGGCAGTGCTCGAGATCGAGATCGGCAATCTTGTTCTCCGCTGCGCCCTCCTGCCTGCGGTAGATTCGAAACAGAGCACGAACGTTGGGCGCTTTCTCCGGCGCGGGCGGAAGCGCCCACGAGAGGCGTACTCCTTGCGCCGTAACCTCTCCCGCAAAATTCGAGAGCGGAGGAAGCGCCGCCACCGCCGGAACCTGCACCTGGTTCGAGAGTCCGGCGGAATGTCCATCCTGATTCAGAACCTCCGCAGCATACGTGACGAACGACGCAGGGTTGGATTGCTGCAAATCTGGCGCAAGCATATCGGCGTAGTTCGCTGCGCGCTTCTTCCCAGCCGCAGCCTTCGTCGCCACCTGCTGCGGCGCCGGCACCACGCCCGCCGGTGTCCCGCACTCGGTCAACACCGGCTGAAGTCCGCGGCAGATTCGCGTCGGCCCCAGACTGCGCACGGTTTGCCGATCCGTGGTCATGGCCGGGATCGTCCAGGTCAGAGTGACTCTGGCGCCTTTGCGCGCGGCTCGCAAATCGGATGGCGGCTGCGGCAGCTCCAGCGACGGAGGCTTCGGAGGTCCCATCGTGGCGCACGCCCCGAGCATGAGCGGCAAGCCCAGCCCCAGCAGCAGCTTTCGTGGGAAAGATTTCATGGAGAAGAAAACAGACTATCAGAAGCAGGAGACTCGTGTGGGAGCGGGCGACCCGCCCGCTCGCTCTTAAGTTCGACTGACATCCAGTTCCGGCACCACAATGAATCCTTCTTCGCGCCCGCCAAACTCCTTGGTATGGCCTGCGCGGAATCCTTCGGCGGTCACAGCGCACAAGGCGGCATCTATGAAGTCGATGTTGGCGAGTGGGCTGTCGTTGTAACCCTGCTCGCGCAAGAGTTCGCGGCAGGGAGTTCTTGGGTTTTGCCCGGACTACTCTCCCTGCGAGCGCGCACACGATGGCGTGAGGAAAAGTCTCAAAGCAGACCGGCCCCTCCCGGTTTCTTCCATCGAAGAGCAGATAGTAGCGCGCTAGCTCTTGGTAGAGCTTCTCGCCGTTGAAGACCCAGTCATAGAAGCCCTTCTTATGAGCCCGGGCGTGGGCGCGGGTCGGCGTTGCAAAACAATGGATCTTGTTACCCGCTAATCTCAGATCCCGCTCCGCCAGTCGGGACGAAGTTGATTGGCTCCAGCCGCAGGGGGCGTCCACGGCAACAATGCACACCTTCAACTCAAGACACCACTTCACCATCTCGGCAGGATCGGGGGAGCTTTTTGTCTCGAATACCCGGTTTCGCAGCGCGACTGCGTGGTAGCCTTTCTTTACTCCGCCGACGTCAATCCCAACTACAGCCTGGTCACGGGGGCTCATCCTTCCCGTTCCCCCGCATCTACAGAATGTACCGCGACAAATCCTGATCCTTCACGATATCGGTGAGCATCTTGCGCACATAGTCCGCATCCACAGTAACGGACTGCCCCTTTTTCTCCGGCGCGTCGAAGCTTAACTCATCCAGCACGCGCTCCATGATGGTATGCAGCCGCCGCGCGCCGATATTCTCGGTGCTCTCGTTGACGCGAAAGGCAAAGTGCGCTATCTCATCCAGCGCCTCCGGTGTGAACTCCAGCTTCACGCCTTCGGTCTCGAGCAGCGCGGTGTACTGCTTGACCAGCGACGATTTCGGCTCGGTCAAGATCCGCACGAAATCTTCCATGGTCAGCGACCGCAGTTCCACGCGAATCGGGAATCGCCCCTGCAATTCGGGGATCAGGTCGCTCGGCTTCGACACATGGAACGCGCCCGCCGCAATGAACAGAATGTGATCGGTGCGCACCATCCCATAGCGCGTGTTGACGGTCGTTCCTTCGACAATCGGCAGAATGTCGCGCTGCACGCCCTCGCGCGAGACGTCGGGCCCGTGCCCACCTTCGCGGCCGGCGATTTTATCAATTTCATCGAGAAACACGATTCCGGAATTCTCGACCCGCTCGATCGCGATGCGCGTTACCTGATCCATATCAACCAGTCGCTGCTCTTCTTCCTGAATCAGGTACTCGAAGGCCTCGTTCACCTTCATCTTCCGCTTCTTTGTGCGCTGCCCGAAGATGTTCGGCAACATATCCTTGATGTTGACGTCCATCTCCTCGACGCCCTGGTTGGAGATGATTTCAAACGACGGGAAGTTCCGCTCGCGCACATCAATCTCCACGGTACGGTCATCGAGCTTGCCTTCGCGTAATTGCTGGCGCAGTTTTTCCCGCGTCCGGCTGGACGATTCCACCAAAGCGCTCCCGCCATCTATGACCACGCCGCCCGCGCTCGCAGGCTCCGGCCGCGGCGGAGGCGACGGCGGCAGCAGAATGTCGAGCAGCCGCTCTTCTGCGTTGAGTTCGGCTTTGTCGGCAACGTCCTCGAGCTTCTCGCCGCGCACGTTGTCAATCGCGATCTCGACCAGATCCCGCACCATGGACTCCACGTCGCGCCCCACGTAGCCGACTTCGGTGAATTTCGACGCCTCCACTTTCAAGAATGGAGAATTCGCCAGCCGGGCCAGCCGCCGCGCGATCTCCGTCTTTCCCACCCCCGTCGGCCCGATCATAATTATGTTTTTGGGGATGATTTCTTCGGCGAGGTCGGGAGCGAGTTTCTGCCGCCGCATACGATTGCGCAGCGCGATGGCGACGGCGCGCTTGGCGTCGTTCTGGCCAATCACGTGCTTGTCCAGTTCGGCAACAATCTCGCGCGGCGTGAGTTCGTCCAGCGCAAGCTGTTCTTCTTCGGCGGTGGAGGGGAGATAGATGGCCATAAAATTCAGACCTTGGACTGCAGACCTCAGACCTCGGCACAACCTGGCTGAGGTCGGAGGTCCGACGTCTGAGGTCTATAGCTCTTCAATCGTTACCTTGTCGTTCGTATAGATGCACATCTTGCCCGCAATCTTCATTGCCTCTTCGGCAATCTGCCGCGCCGTGAGCTGGGTATGTTCGGTCAGCGCCTGCGCCGCAGCCTGCGCGTACGACCCGCCGCTGCCGATCGCGGCCACGCTGCCGTCGGGTTCGATCACGTCGCCCTGCCCGCTCAGCAGATACGTCTGCTCCTTGTCGCAGACCAGCAGCAGCGCTTCCAGATGGCGCAAGTACTTATCGGTGCGCCAATCCTTCGCCAGTTCCACCGCGGCCCGCCCCAGATTGCCGTGATACTGCTCCAGCTTGGCTTCAAAGCGGCTGAACAGCGTAAAGGCATCAGCTGTAGAGCCGGCAAACCCAGAGAGAATCTTGTCGTTGTAAAGCCTTCGAATCTTCTTCGCCGTATGCTTGATCACCGACTCGCCCAGCGTGACCTGCCCATCCCCGGCCAGAACCACACTGCCGCCGCGTCTTACCGACAAAACCGTGGTCGAACGTATCAGTCGCTTCGCAGTCATGGGCGCAATTTCTGATTATAGCAGCGCAGGCCGCGATCCCACGGCGGGGATTAGGATCAGGTAGTTGCACAGTTTGATCTTCGCCGATTCTTCCTCTGACGGCGTCATCCTGAGCGAAGCCGGTTTGCAGGCGGAGCGAAGGATCTTGCGCGCACAACCCACGCGTGCGGGCCCAGGTCCCCGCGGCTCTCGCGCCTGAGAACCTGCCCCCCTGGCGGCGCAAGAGTGCTTCAGTAACCCGTCTCGCGATTACTCGTGTGACTTTACCCGGCTCTAATCAGCCCTTAGCTTTTAGCTCATGCGCTCCTCTGCTGCGGTTCTTTGCCGCGACCATGCGTCGCTGGAGACCTTGAACGCCACTCTCTGCGAGTTGGGCATCCGGATGGTGAACTGCCCCTCGCGTCAAGAGGCGCTGGAATTGGTACTGGCCGGCCGTTGCTCCACCCTGATTGTGGACTTCGACCTTCCCGGCGCGGAAGAAGTCATCCGCATGGCGGCTCTGCTGCCGCCGGTGCAGAAGCCCGCCCTGCTGGCCGTCGCCAGCCGCGCCTGGCCAGGGACGGGCGAGGCCTTCCACTCCGGCGCCAGCCGCATCCTTTACCGGCCCCTCAATTCGCAGCAGGTCAAAGACGCTTTCCGATCCCGGAGAGCGACCAAGAAAACCCGGCGCAAGGCCGCGCGTTACCAAATGAAAGCTCTGGTGTACCTGGAGTGCGACAGACGATCCCTGCCCGCGATCAGCATTGATATCAGCGAAACCGGCATGGCCGTTCAGGCCGTCGAGACGGTGCCTATCATCTCCGACCTCGCCTTCCGCTGCGTTTTGCCCGGCACGAACTTTTCGCTCGAGGGCCGCGCCGAAGTGATCTGGGCCAGCGACCACGGCCGGGCGGGGATGTTTTTCTCTCAACTTTCGCCCGCTACAATGAAACATCTGAAGCATTGGCTCAGCCGCCGCCGCGCTCACAGCCACGGAAAGAAGGGAGCGCACGCCCTGCTCCCTCCCGAGGATGATCATGTGTGCTTTGCCGCCGCCGGGGAGTAGGCGGATTTGGATTGAACGCTCTTCACGTCAGAAAATCGGCGATCGGCCGGCTTTCGCCGTGCCCAACGGAATCAACGAGGGGCACCGAGCCACTTCCGTGCTTCATCAAGATCGTAGAAAGTACGAACTTCTTCCCGCAGCTTCGCCATCTTATGGTAAGTCTGCATTAACCGGCCCATGCTGAAGATTTCTGGCTTCGTGGCAACGAAGGCTCGCCGGGATCCAGACGAAAAAAGAGCGCGGCTGGCCATAATCTTGGCCTCTCCCGTAGAGAACTCGAGCCGGGTGACTCCGCTGAGATCGATGAGTTGGTTGAACTCCGGGTCAAAATCGGGATCACGTTGCAATTGCTCGTTGTGAGACTTGGCTTCGGTGAATGTCACGCGATCCCATCCGGTGGTAACGATCAAGCGCCGTTCTTTGTCAATAACGCAGTTCCAGGGCATAAGGAATTGAATCCATTCCCGACTGGCGGGCATGCAAAAAGTGAGGTTGCCCCACCCCGCGGTTTTCGAAGGGTGGGCGGTAACACCTACACCCCCACCGCCTGCGGCTTCGTCGCCAGCAACTGCCTTAGCACGTACTGCAGGATTCCGCCGTTGGCGTAGTAGAGCGCTTCCTGCGGGGTATCAATGCGGACCAGCGCATTGAACTCGAACGGCTGCTCTTTGCCTTTGGTCGTGGCGCGCACTTTCACGGTGCGTCCGGCAGCGAAGTGCTCGACTACGTCGCGAATGCCGGTAATCTCGAACACTTCCTCTCCCGTCAGTTTGAGCGACTCGGCGTTCTTACCGGCGGGGAACTGCAGCGGCAGAATGCCCATGCCGACCAGGTTCGAGCGATGAATGCGTTCGTAGCTCTCCGCGATCACGGCGCGCACGCCCAGTAGGGCCGGCCCTTTCGCGGCCCAGTCGCGCGACGAGCCCGAACCGTACTCCTTGCCCGCGAGAATGACGAGCGGAGTGTTGGTGGCGCGATATTTTTCCGACGCGTCGAAGATCGTCATTTCCTCTTTGCTGGGCAGGTGCCGCGTGAAGCCGCCTTCGGTCGCGACCAGCTTGTTGCGCAGGCGGACGTTGGCAAATGTTCCCCGCACCATCACTTCGTGGTTGCCGCGCCGCGACCCGTAGGAATTGAAGTCCGCCGGTTTGACGCCATGCTCTTGCAAATATTTCCCGGCCGGGCTGTCTTTCTTGATCGAGCCCGCAGGCGAAATATGATCGGTGGTGACGCTGTCGCCGAGGACCGCCAGCACGCGCGCTCTCCTGATCTCCTGCACCCGGGCGGGTTTGAGGGCCATTTCATCGAAGTAGGGAGCTTGGCGGATATAGGTCGAATCCTTTTCCCACTCATAGGTCTGGCCCTTGGGCACGGCCAGCCCACGCCAGCGCTCATCGCCCTGAAAAACTTCGGCGTAAGACTTGGTGAACATCTCGGAAGAAATTGCCGTCTGCATGGCTTCTTCGATCTCGCGCTGCGCCGGCCAGAGGTCGGCGAGGTAGACCGGTTCGCCGTCTTTGCCCTTGCCGATCGCGTCCTTGCGCAGATCAATGTCAATCCTTCCGGCCAGCGCGAAGGCCACCACCAGCGGCGGCGACATCAGGTAGTTGGCTCGGACTTCGGAGTTGATGCGCCCTTCGAAATTCCGGTTTCCCGAAAGCACCGAAGCGACCACCAGATCCTTTTCGTCGATCGCCTGCGACACTTCAGCCGGCAACGGTCCCGAGTTGCCGATGCAGGTGGTGCATCCGTAGCCGACGAGATGGAACTTCAGCTTCTCGAGATAAGGTGTCAGGCCCGCTTTCGCCAAATAGTCAGTCACCACTTTCGATCCTGGAGCCAGCGAAGTCTTGACCCACGGAGGAACGGTCAGTCCTTTCTCGACCGCCTTTTTCGCCAGCAGGCCGGCGCCGATCAGGACGAAAGGATTCGACGTGTTGGTACACGAAGTGATGGCCGCGATGACCACGCTGCCGTGCTTCAACGCGCCCTTCACCGATGCCGGCACATGCTCGTGGACGTTTGGATCTTCCACGCCGATGGCAGCAGGACTCCCGCCCTCCTGCTCCCAGCGTGGGCCATTCGCCACGGGCGGCGCTTCCGTCCCAGGTCTCGCAACAGCGGCGAGACCTGGGGCACCCGCAGTCTTGGCTGCGGATTTCGGTTTGATCAGCGAAGGCAGCGCCTTCTGAAATGACTCGCCGGCCTGCGACAACACAACGCGATCCTGCGGACGCTTCGGCCCGGCCAGGCTCGGCTCGACGGTGTCGAGGTCGAGCGTGAGGAGTTCGGAGTACTCTGCTTCAGGCGTCTTCTCGTCGTGGAACAATCCCTGCTCGCGGGCGTACGCCTCGACCAGAGCGATCTGTTCTTCGCTGCGGCCGGTCAGGCGCAGGTAGCGCAGACTTTCTTTGTCAATCGGAAAAATGCCGCAGGTGGCTCCGTATTCCGGCGCCATGTTGGCGATGGTGGCGCGATCGGCCAGCGCCAAATCGCGCAACCCCGGCCCGAAATACTCGACAAACTTTCCCACCACGCCGTGCTTGCGCAGCATCTCGGTGATGGTCAGCACCAGATCGGTCGCGGTCGCGCCTTCGCGCAGGCGTCCAGTCAGCTTCACGCCGACCACCAGCGGGATCAGCATCGACACGGGCTGCCCCAGCATCGCTGCCTCCGCTTCAATTCCGCCCACGCCCCATCCCAGCACTCCTAACGAGTTGATCATGGTCGTGTGACTGTCGGTGCCGACTAGAGTGTCGGGGTAGGCGACCGCTTTGCCGTTGGTTTTCTGCACGAAGACGACGCGGGCTAGGTATTCGAGGTTGACCTGGTGCACGATGCCCGTGTCCGGAGGGACGATGGCGAGATTTCGGAAGCCAGTTTGGCCCCAGCGCAGGAAGGAATAGCGCTCTTTGTTGCGCTGGAACTCGAGCAGCGCGTTCATGTCGAAGGCGTTGGGCGTACCGAATTCGTCCACCTGAACGGAGTGATCAATGACCAACTCGACCGGCTGCAGCGGGTTGATCAGGGCCGGATCGCCGCCGAGTTGCTTCATGGCGTCGCGCATGGCCGCGAGGTCAACGATGCAGGGAACGCCGGTGAAATCCTGCAGCAGGACGCGGCTGGGCGTGAAGGCGATTTCCTTGTTCGGCTTGGTCTTGCCATTCCAACCGGCGAGCGCGCGCACTTCCTCCTGGGTGACGTTGCGGCCGTCCTCGGTGCGCAGAAGGTTTTCGAGCAGGATGCGCAGTGAAAAAGGCAGGTGCGTGGTGGAGATGCCCTGCTTGTCGAGCGCATCGAGGCGGTAGATTTCGTATTCCTTGTCGCCAACCTTGAGGCAAGAACGGCTGTTGAAACTGTTCACCGACATTGATGGCCTTCCTTGGAAATCTCGCGCACCGGCGTGCGCGGGGTCACAGAATCGCTAGATAACAGTGTAATGGGTTTCGGAGGGGATTGCTGAGTAGTCGTGTGGCAGGCGTCAAAATTCCAGCCGCGCCTGAAACGCGATCATTCGCGGACTGCTATCGCCACCCAAACCGACGCCCAGCAAGCCGGTCGGAGGAGAAGTCGTGTAGGCGAGGGCTCCAAATCCACTCTGTGTGGGAGGATTTCCTGGAATGCCAGCCTGCACCATGCTGGGAAGTCCAAAATTCGGATGGTTGAACACATTAAAGAACTGCCCGTCAAACCGCAGCTTCAAGTGTTCGGTCAAGGAAAACCATTTCGTCAGGTAGAAGTCGCTCCAGAAAAAATCGGGGCCGCGCAGGGCATTGCGGCCAAGATTCCCGAACCGGCAATTCTGCGGGTTGTCGCCGCCATAGCAAGATCCAGCGGGCACGGTTTGCCCATTAATGAGCTGCTCGCTGGGATCAACTGCTGAGACAAACGCGTCCGGATTAAGCCATTGAATCGTGCCCGGTTGCGTGGCGGGAAGGTTGCAATGGCGGCAATAGGGATTCATCCCCGGCACAAGACTGGCGAACTGCGGGCCGCTGCCCTGCACGATGCCGTTTCCGTTTGCGGAATAGGGGGTGCTCAACACCGAGAACGGAACTCCGCTGTGCCAAAACACGGTTCCAGAAATCTGCCAGCCATCGAGCGCGTAGCCCAGAGAATGACTGCGCACTCGAACCGGTAACTGATACACATACTGCGCGTTGAGATTGTGCCGGATGTCGTAGTCGCAAGGTCCGTAGTCGCGGGCAAGTTCTCCCGGCAGAGGAGAAAGAATTCCTCCCGCTGAGAACGAAAGGAATCCTCCGTTTGAGACCGTATCCATGCAGCGGCTAAAGGTGTAGTTCACCTGTCCTTGCAAGCCATGGCCGAGCCTTTTCATCGCGGTTAGTTGAAGGCCGTTGTAGTGACTGTTGGCGCCGGTGGAGAACTGGGTCACCGCGCCGAAGCGGGGGTCGGTGGGCTGCTCGTAAGGGAACGGGGCAAAACAGCCCTGGCACACGGTTTGGTAGCCGTTGACCTGGGTTGAATACGGCTGGTTGACGGCGCGCGTGCCGACGTATTGCGCCTTCGCACTGGCCGTCGTTCCAAACTGGTGTTCAATTCCCAGGCTCCACTCCATAAAGTACGGCGCGTGGAGTTTGCGATCGGGGACGGCCGTGATCGCGGGCGGCGGAAGAAGAGACAGGCCCTGGGGAAATCCAGAAGTGAAGGTTTGGTTGGCGGCGACGACCGCATCCACGGCGCTGTTCGTCACTCCAGGTGCGATGGCGATGCAACCGAATTGCGGGTCGCAGCCCGCGGCTCCGGCTTGGCCCACGGTGCCAAGCTGCCCTCCCTGAAACGTCTTGTCGTAAGGAGGATTGGCGCCGATCAGGTCGGCCACGGTGCCCGGCAGGATGTCGCTGAAAACTCCGAAGCCGGTGCGGAGCACGGACTTGGGATCGAACTGCCAGGCAATCGCCATCCTCGGTTGCAGAATGGCCACCGGTGTCGATGAGAACAGATGGCCGAGATGAGTTTGAATAACCGTGTTCAGCGGTTGGTCATTATGCGCGATGGAATTGAAAGAGCCTCTAAGACGGGCGACTTGATCGTGCGGATTCAGCGGATTGGAGTTGAATGTGTCGCGCAGACCGAAGGTCCAGGTCAGGGTGGGAGTTATTTTCCAGGTGTCTTGTGCGTAAAGGTCGAGATTGAGAAGGTTGAAGGGCTCATTGGCGTTTGAAGGGAAAGCTTCGGACACGGTGGCCGCCGCGCCAGAAATGTATTGCTGCAGGGTCGCATAGGCCACAGTGGGAACCGTGCCCTCTCCGAAATCGTAATCGTTGAGGCGGAAGATTCGAGTATTGGTTCCGAAGCGCAGTTCGTGACTGCCGTGGCTCCAGGCGAGATTATCGTTGATGAAAAAGCGGGATGCGCGCCTGCCTTGCACCCAGGTGTTATCCAGCCCTCCAATGGGCGTAAAAGGGTTCGCGCCGCTGCCCTGCAACACGATCGGAAACGCCGCCAGTGTCTGCTGCAGGTTGTTTGGCCCAAACAAGCTTTCGTACCAGGAAAACGCAGGGTTGAAGTAGTTCACCAGGTTCTGGGAGAAGACGTGCGTGTGTCCCGCGGCAAACGAATAAAGAGGCTGCGGCGAAAGCGCATCGAATACCGGGTTGATGGGATCGGTGTACGCGGCCTGCAGACCAGTGTCCGACTGAAAACGAAACCAAGCCGTGTCTTTGCCGTTGATGTTGTAATCGACGCGGGCCGTCTGCACTTGCTCATGGTCGTCGCTGGTGTGCGAAACGCTTTGCTGGTTGGCACAGCCGTACCCCGCCGCGAGTTGACAGCCGTCGATCGCGTAGGGCGTACCGCTGGTATTTGAATAGAGCGAGAACATCTTTTGATAGAAGGACACTTCCTGCGGCGCGGCGGGCAGATCGTTTTTCGGGTTGTTCGGGTCGCTGTAGCCCAGAGGAAGTTGCTGCAGGACATATTGTTCAAATGCCGGGGTGGGAACCATCGTTGGCGTCACGATGGGCAGTGCGATGCGTATCCACTCGCTGTCGAAGAAGAAGAAGAGCTTGTCGTGGATAATGGGCCCGCCCACGCTGCCGCCAAAATGATTCACGGTTGATCGGGGCTTGTAACGCCCCGGCACCGCATTGGTGAAGTAGTCGGCTGCATTCAGCAGCGAACCATTCCACAGTTCATAGAGATTTCCATGAAACCTATTGGTGCCAGACCTGGTGACGTAGTCGACTTGGGATGCTCCATACCGTCCTTGATCCACGGAGTAGGAAAGAGTGTTGACCGTAACTTCCGAGATCGAATTCAATCCCAACACGAGGTTGGTGGAGAGGCCGCTGTTGAGATTCGTGAGCGGGTCGTTGGTTTCCAAGCCGTCAACGATATAGCCGTTGGAGAGGGCAGGCAGCCCGTTGAACTCCACGTTGCCATACCCATTGCTGCCGCCGACAAAGTCGTTGCTGCTGCCTGCCGTGTTGATCAGGGCTCCAGGCGCAAACTGCAGAGGGTAGGTGAGGTCGCTGCCCGGATTTGGTAGATCCTCCAGCGCCGGCGCATCGAGGGTGGTCGATGTGTTTGCGTTTTCCGGGTTGATCAGTGGAGCCTCGCTTCTGACCTCAACCGCCTCATTAGAGCGGGCTACCTTCAGAGTGAAATCCACGGCTTGCTTCTGGCCCAGGCCGGAAGTGACGTTGTCATTTTGCTGCGGATCGAAGCCTGGCGCTTCCACGCGGACCGAGTAGGTACCCGGCTTTAGCTGTGTGAAGTTGAACCGTCCCGCGTCATCGGTCTGGGCAGTGCGCTTCAGGCCAGTCTCGTGATTCGTGATCGTCACAGTGGCGTCGCGCACAACCGCATTCGTGGCGTCCGTCACTTCACCAATGATGGCGCTGGTGGTCTCCCCTTGGCCCGACGAGGAAGGCGGAGAGAATAATGCAACAGCGACAAGAGCGAGGGCGATGTGAACTCCACGAATCATGCTTCAAGCTCCCTTCGTTCTTCCTCGCGGTCGACGGACAAGTTAGCGCGCTCCGGTCCAGACCTGGTAGAGCACGACCCCGAACATGAAGACGAGATAAATCCTGAGGGCCCAGAACAGGACCATCTCAGTGCCGGTGAGCTGGCGGCGCGGGCAATGGTGGCGCTGCTTGGCGGAGATGAGTTGGTCGGGTTCGAGCGCCGACACCACTGAGGCAAGATCTTCGCGGCCCAGTTCAGCGGCGGGGGCGGACTCAAATTTTGGTTCCATCTACTTCCCTCCAAGAAGCGCCAGAGCATGGGGAGCGACGACGCTGATCCCGAACAGAACGCCGGCCGCGATCAGGACGACCACCACCCCTAGGGCGAGCACGTTGGCCCACCAGGGGCTGATCAGTTCGCCCATGATTTCCCGGTCGTTGACCAGCATGTATAGAAAAAGCAGCGCCGGCGGCATGGCCAGGACCGCAATCACGTTGACCACCAGCACGATGTAGACCAGAGGAATGCCGGGAATCAAGACCAATCCCGCCGCGGCTGCCGCTTCCAGAAGCAATACCAGATAGAACGACTTGCCCTGGTGGAAGGGGAGATTCAGGCTGTGGGGGCGGTGGGCGACTTCTCCGAACGCGTAAGCCGAGGAAGTGGAAATGGTGACGGCAGCGACCATTCCCGCCTCAAACATGCCGAGCGCGAAAAGGGCGGCTCCCCAATGGCCGACAAAGGGCTGCAGGGCCTGGGCAAACTCAGCAGCTTGAAAGTTGCCCGCGGACATCCCGTGCGCGAACAGCGGGGCGGTGGCCACAATCGTGGCCAGCGCGGCCAGCGCCGCCAAGGCTCCTCCCAGCACGGTATCCACGCGGCCGAAACGGATGTCGCGGGTGGTCAGCCCTTTGTCGGCGATCGCGCTCTGTTGGAAGAAGAGCATCCATGGGGTGACCGTGGCGCCGATATCGGCGAGAAGGATTAACACGGTATCTTGCGTGACGCCGCCGGGCAGCGGTTTCCAGGTAAACATCGCTCTGCCGACAGCTCCCCAATGGGGATGGCTCAGCAGGGCCACGGGCACAAAGAGCAAATTGAACATGGCGGCGGCGAGAGTCACGCGCTCCCAGGTCCAGTAACGGTGAGCCATGAGGGCTGCGAACAGGACCAGCCACGCCCCCAGCACCGCGACCGCGGGGCGGACGCCGAAAAATCCCAGCCCGGCGCGGATGGCAATGAACTCGGTGACCAGAGTGAGGAAATTCCCGACCAT
Organism: Candidatus Sulfotelmatobacter sp.; assembly: GCA_052326105.1. GTDB lineage: Bacteria > Acidobacteriota > Terriglobia > Terriglobales > Acidobacteriaceae > Sulfotelmatobacter. The sequence goes on from JBKQRC010000096.1 coordinate 57,065, forward strand.
GAGGTCCACCATGGAGAACCATCCCCAGAAGGGGCCAAAGCGGTCGAAGATCAGCTCGGCATGTCCGCGGTGCGTAGCCGCGCCCAGGCGCACGGTCATCTCCTGCACCACGCAGGCCATGAGGAAAGTAAGCACCACGAACGGGAGGAAAAAGCCAATGCCGAAACGCGATCCGGTGGCGGCATAGGAGACCATGCTGGGGCCGTCGTTCTCGCCCAGCATGACCAGGATGCCGGGACCGATCAGCAGCCAGAGCAGCCGGGTCCGCGACCACAAGCCGCGCCGGGTCCGGGTTTCGAGAACGCGCTCGCGATCGTGCGCGCGGTCAATGTCCTCGTGGGTAATGACCACGGGATCGGGCGCGGTCATCCGGTTATTGAGAAAGTTAAACAGGAATCCCCCAGAGGTTTCGGTATCAGCTTATTCATTCCGTAAGACCGGCAACAAAGGCAAACCCAGATGACTCAGCCCGCCAAAGTATTAGCGTTAGTATACAGCCAACCGTAAACTATAGTTAACTATTTTATAGCCGATTGCAAGGCCTGATTTTGCCCGTCATCGTGCACAATCGCGGTGCACAATTGCGGCGGAAAACTGCCGTGGAAGATGCGTAGACTGCCGGCGTCAGGGTTTGGCGCGGGAGGCAGGAGCGAGCCAGACTCGGCCCGAAGCAGCAGGGCCCAGAGAGAATGTGCCGGCGGGCGTGGCCAGAGTCAGGGTCTGGTCGTAGTTGCGCTCCAGCAGGCGCAATCGGGATCCGGGACGAATGCCGCGGGTCTCGAGAAATTCGAGCAGGCGGCGGTCGCGCTCATAGATGCCGCTGACGATGTAGGTGTTCTCCAATTCGGCGTCGGCAAGCAGGACCAGGCCGCGCTTGCGGCGGCTGGCGGGACTTTCCACCTCGCTCAGATTGCCGTGCGGACACGCCCCGCCCGAACCCAGCTTGACCAGAAGCTTCGCCTCGAAATCCGGGGAGACGGCGTGCTCCAGGCGCTCGGCCTCATCGTGCACCTTCCACCATTCCATCCCGAAGATTTCCGACAGCATGCGTTCAATCAGATGGTGGCGCAGGGTCAGCTTGCGGGCGATCTTGCGGCCGGTTGGCGTCAGGCTCACTTCGCCGCCGCCATCCACGCGCACCAGGCCATCTTTTTTCAGGCGGCGCAGGGCCATGGTCACCGCGGGCGGCGAAACCTTGTGCCAGTCCGCCAGACGCGCGGAGATGACCGTTTCTCCGTCGCATTCGGCTTCGAGAATGGACTTGAGGTAGTCTTCTTTGGAAACGGTGATCACTAGAGAGCATTATACGGCGGGCGGTTAAGCATGGTTAATCCAGAATTGCCGATTGTCGATTTCCGATTGCCGATTTTAGCGGCACTGGATTTTTCAATCGGCAATCGAAAATCGAAAATTGGCAATGGCCGGTTTGACAGGGCTCCATCGGTGCTCCTAACCTAATTCCTCTGGCCTTATGAAGGTCCTGGTCCTAGGTAGCGGCGGGCGCGAGCATGCGCTGATCTGGAAGCTGCGGCAATCGCCACGGGTGCAGCAACTCTATTGCGCGCCGGGCAACGGCGGCATCGCGGAAGAAGCGGAATGCGTGGCCGCAGACCTGAAGAGCCTGGACTCCATCACCACGCTGGGCGCACGTTTGCAGCCGGACCTGACCGTGGTCGGGCCGGAACTGCCTCTCAGCCTGGGCGTGGTGGATGAGTTTACGCGGCGCGGGTGGCCGGCGTTTGGGCCGACGCGCGCCGCGGCGCAACTGGAGTCGAGCAAGAGCTTCGCCAAGGAATTTCTGCAGCGCCACCGCATCCCGACCGCTTCGTTTGCCATTTGTGATTCGATCGACCAGGTGCGGTCCGCGCTGGGACATTTCCATGCACCGGTCGTAGTCAAGGCCGACGGACTGGCGGCGGGCAAAGGCGTGGTCATCGCCAAGAGCAAGGAAGAGGCGGCCAGCGTGGCAGCGGAAATGCTGAGCGGCAAAATGCTCGGCGAGGCCGGAGCGCGGGTGGTGCTGGAAGAATGCCTGAAAGGCGATGAACTTTCCTTTCTGGTGTTCAGCGACGGCGAGCGTGTGGCGCCGCTGGTGGGCGCGCAGGACCACAAACGCGTGGGCGACGGCGACACGGGGCCGAATACCGGTGGCATGGGAGCGTACTCGACGGCCGACATTGTGGACGACCAGATGCGCGACTGGCTGGTTCACCACATCGCGCAGCCCGTGGTTGCGGGGATGAAGGCCGAGGGCGCGGAATTCAAGGGCGTGCTGTACTGCGGCCTGATGATGACCGCGCGCGGTCCCATGGTGCTGGAGTTCAACTGCCGCTTTGGCGATCCCGAGACGCAGCCGATTCTGATGCGGCTGGAAAGCGATCTGGTGGATGCGCTGGAGGCCTCGATCGAAGGGCGCGTGAGCGAAGGAGATTTCAAGTGGTCGGCGGACGCGTCGGTATGCGTGGTGATGGCGTCGGGCGGGTATCCGGGGACCTATGCCATGGGCAAGCGCATTGACGGACTCGACGATGCGGGCGCGATCGAGGGCGTGAAAGTGTTTCATGCGGGAACGACCAAGCGCGATGGAGCTTATTACACGGCGGGCGGGCGCGTGCTGGGCGTGACGGCGCGGGCGCGCGATCTGGAGACAGCAGTCGAGCGGGCCTATGAAGCGTGCGCGAAGATCAAGTTTGACGGGGCGCATTATCGGAAAGATATTGCGGCGAGGGCGCTGAAATAGGAGACGAATGAGCAAGCCGCTGGTTTCGATTGTGATGGGCAGCGATTCCGATCTCGAGATCATGCGCGAGGCGGCCAAGGCGCTGGAGGATTTCGGGATCGTTTACGAGATTGACGTGAGTTCCGCGCACCGCTCTCCCGAGCGAACGGCAGAGTATGCGCGCAAAGCTGCTGGCCGCGGCATTCGGGTGATCATTGCGGGTGCGGGCGGCGCGGCGCACCTGGCGGGCGTGATCGCAGCACATACCAGCCTGCCGGTGATTGGGGTCCCCATTCCTTCGACGGCGCTCAACGGACTCGACTCGCTGCTGGCGACGGTTCAAATGCCCGCTGGCATTCCGGTGGCGACGGTGGCAATCGGCAAGCCGGGCGCCGCCAACGCCGGCATTCTGGCGGCACAGATTCTTGGCCTTTCCAGCGCTGCGGTGGAAAAGAAGCTGCACGCCCACAAGGAAAAACTGGCCAACAGTGTGGACGAGAAATCAAGGAAGTTGAAGATCACGCTGGGAACGTAACGAGATATGGGATGTTTCTCAGCAGCATTGGAGCACAATTGGGAAGGGCATGAGTTTCACTCGTGCCGCCATCAGCGCTTTTGATTCGCGCTTCAGCGCCGGAGGGCAACAGTTCTATTTCGGCAGCAAGGTAGTTGCGCCTCATCGGCGCTTGGCGAGTTCAGCGACGCCGGGCGGCGCGACTCGAAGTCGTGCTCTTCCCGAAGATGCCGCTTATAGCTTCAGACCCTTCAGATACTCCCTCATCTGTTGTCCCAGATCTGC
>JBKQRC010000097.1:0-2827 GCA_052326105.1 Candidatus Sulfotelmatobacter sp.
TTGTCCACCTGCGACGAGGGTTTTCTCAATCTGCTGCGCCAGCGCTATGACGGGTTCCTGAGTTCTTCGCCTCCCGAGTTTGAGCTTGAGTTTGATCACACCAGAATGGGACCGGCTTAAGATGACGACGTTCGGGTCCGCCGCAATGTTGACGATGACGAATGGATAATCGAGCGCGGAGACTTCCGCGCCCGCTGGGCCCCGTGCACCGGACGAGGCAAAGTGCGCCAGAATGCCAATCCTTATTCTCTAGATTCAGTGCTTCGCATTCTGCACAGCATGATTCTTGCCGAGCGCGGAGGATTCCTGCTGCACGCCGCCAGTGCGATCTGCGATGGCCGGGCCTATCTGTTCTCGGGCGTGTCCGGAGCCGGCAAGACCACGATGACACGGCTGGCGCCGGCCGACATCACCCTGCTTACCGATGAAATTTCCTATTTGCGCCCGAGCGCGGACGGGTACGCGGCCTTCGGCACTCCTTTTGCCGGAGAGCTCGCCAAGGCCGGTGAAAACCGGACGGCTCCGGTCTCCGCTCTGTTTTTTCTGGAGAAGGGTTTGGAGAACCGTGTCGATGAGTTGTCGTCCGCGGAAGCCGTCCGCCGGCTCATGCGCAATATTCTGTTCTTCGCCGAAGACCGGGGCCTGGCGGAAAAACTTTTCGCCACGGCATGCGATTTCGTCGGGAGGGTTCCAATTCGCCGCCTGATGTTTTATCCTGATGTCAGGGTGTGGGACGCAGTTCGCAACTTCGACCGCAATTTCGAACGCAAAGTCGCACGCAATAACGAACGCAATTTCGCACGCAACTTCCAGGAGGCGCCCGAGCATGCCTGAGAATTGCATTTACATTGCGCGCAGTTCTGCCATTGCCGCCCGCGCGCTAGCCGGCGAAATGATGGTCATGAACTCGGCCGATTCGACCTTCTTTACGCTGAACGAAGTCGCAACCACCATCTTTCAAGCTGCCGACGGTCACACTCCCTTGCGCGAGATCGTCCGCGACAAGATCTGCGGGCAATTTGACGTCGATCCCGTACAAGCCCAGGCAGACGCTGAGCAGTTCGTGACCGAGCTTTCCAGCCACGGAATTCTTCTCGTTTCGAGCCAACCGCTGTCGTCAGAGACGAACCGGGAGGCGCCCCGATGAGCCTGATGAGCGAAGTGGGCCAGAAGGCATTTAACCTGGGCGTGCCCATCGCCGTGCACATTGACGTCACTTATCGCTGCAACGAGCGCTGCGTGCATTGTTATCTCGATCATGACGACCACGGCGAGATGACGACCGCCGAAATCAAGGACGTGCTCGATCAACTGGCCGAGGCCGGCGTTTTCTATCTCACCTTCAGCGGCGGCGAAGTCTTCATGCGCCGCGACTTCTTTGAGCTTCTCGAATACGCCCGGCGCCTCATGTTCAACGTCAAGATCAAGACCAACGCGGTGATGATCCATGAAGCGGAAGCGCGTAGAATTCGCGAACTGGACGTAGACACGATCCAGATCAGCGTCTATTCGCATCGTCCCGAAGTTCACGATGCCATCACCAAGCTGCCGCACTCTTTGGAGCGCACCATCAAAGCCATCCGCTTCTTGCGCGAACAAGGGCTGCGAGTCACCATCGCCAATGTGCTGATGACCGTGAATTCCTCCGATCATCTGGGCGTGCAGAAACTTGCCGCCGAACTCGACGTTCATTACACGCTCGATCCCACCATCACGCCCATGATGGACGGCGACACCTCCGTTCTCGCGCTGCGTATTCCGGGAGAAGAACTCGCCGAAGTTTTCCGCAATCCGGCGCTGGTCGCCAGCCAGGAAGAGTTCTGCGCTCCTCCCAAGCCACCCTCGGCGGAGGATCTCGAGGGTTACTCGTGCAGCGCGGGCCATTCCTTCTGCTACATTTCGCCTTACGGCGATGTCTTTCCCTGCGTGCAGTTTCCGCTGCCCACGGGAAATATCCGTCAGCAGAAGTTTTTGGATATCTGGAATTTTTCCCCGGAGATGCAAGAGGTTCGCTCGATCCAGGCCAAAGACCTGACCGTCTGCTCATCGTGCACGCACGTCACCACTTGCACGCGTTGTCCGGGCTTGGCCTATGTCGAAGGAAGCATGCGGGGCCCGTCCACCGCCGATTGCGAGAAGTCGTTCTACCGCACGGGCGTGCCCACGGCGAACATGCTGCGGCAAGGGCTGTCGAAACCACGCACCACTGCACACCTGATCCAGATTCGGCCGATCGCCGTTCCTGCATGATACGGGCGCGCCCGTTACAGCTTGCCCCCGGCAGCAGCGTTGTGGCTACGCTTTAGGTCAATAACCGCTTCCGCGGCGGCCAACTGTTCCAGCATGCGCTGCACGGCGGCGCGGACCTCATGCGTCGCCTCAATGAACTTGAGCGCCGCGCCAATACCCATGTCCATGCGCACGACCTCGCCCGCAACCGTAACGTTCGTATGTTCGTGCGAGAAGGTGAGTTTCAACTTCGATCCGGGCAACAGGAGGCTGCCGCTTTCAACATAGCAACCGTCGTTCATGGGCGTGTTGACTCCCGTCGGGCAGAGTGCGATGACCCGGAAATTGTGAGGCGCCAGCTCGATCGCCCACGACTTGGTCAGGCCGACAAGGCCCCATTTCGACGCGGCGTAATGGCTCAACCGGGCCATTCCCCGCAGGCCGGCCACCGACGAGTTGTTGATGATCACTCCCCGGCGGGCCGCGATCATGTGCGGGATCACCCGGCGGCCCACCCGCCAGGGCCCCGTGAGGTTGATGTCGAGCATCGTGTTCCAGGCATCGTCGGTGAGCTCGTGAGCCAGGCCATAGCCGCAGA
>JBKQRC010000098.1:0-69045 GCA_052326105.1 Candidatus Sulfotelmatobacter sp.
AATGGGCGTGCGTTATATAGATGGTCTCCAAGTTGCGGTTGTGCAGAGCGACCCACTCCGCGAGAGCCTCGGCCTCAGCCACTGTCCCCATTGCGTCCACCAGCACCGCGTCGTACTCGCCGAAGATCAAAGTCGACGTGATCGGGTCAAAGCCGAGCGCTTCGCCGAAGGGCTTTGGCCGCTCGCCGACCATCGTCTTTCCAGGGGCGGTAAAAACGTTCACACTAAGCGTGTTCGACGCGACAGGAGCGGCTACGCGCGCGGTCTCTTTCAGTCCATTTGTGCCGTCCATTTGGTACTCCTTTCGATGTAAGAGCGAGTGACTGTTCAAAGCAAAATTGGCAGAAGCGCGACGACGAATCCGTTGGACGAACGTATCGATCAGGACCAAAGTACTGGCTCGACACTGCAGCCCGGAAGGCCTCAAGCGAACATCCGTAATCGTTTAAATCCGCATCCCATCCGGGCCCAGCGTTAACCGTACTTGAGCTCGGTGCTCTGCCCGACTTCGATAATGTAACCGTCAGGATCGCGGATATAGCAGCGTGTCTCGCCGTACTTTGGTATCGGTTCCGTGATGAATTCGGCTCCTCGACTTTTCCATAATTTGTAGCAAGCTTGGATATCCGCAACGCGGAAATTCATAAAGCTGTTGATGTGATTCGGGTCGGGGACGCTCAGCGTTACCGTCGGCTTATCCGGGGTCGGCCCGCCCCCAAGGTTCAGAATCATCCAGATATTCGCAAGCTGAAGGTACGCAGGCGCGTTGCCGTCACCCATGCTCAGGATGCGAGCGCCGAAGACCTTTTCGTAGAAGTGCGCCGATCGCTTGATGTCGGTGACGGTGAGAAAATGCGCGATGCTGATCCCCTCCCGCGGGGGCATCTCGTAGCTCTTCTGGTCGATTTGTACGCTGCTCATTGATGGCTCCTTCTGTACGCCCTTCATTGACGTCTCCTTTCGACGCGGTGCTCATTACAGATACGATGTCCCGAGTCCCGTTCCCGCTCATAAAAAAAATCGAGCGACGCCAGCTAGTCGAAGACCACGACCCTGACCTGCTCATCGGCTTCGAGAGCGTGGATGACTTCCTGGAACTGCTTGACCATTTCCGGACCCATGACGTTGATCGGCGGGTTGTCGATCGTGACACGCCAATAGGCGGGCGACCGTCGGGTCAGGCGAATCTGTGCGGGTTTGGTGGGTGCGTTCATAGTCGCCATGGGATTTTCCTCGGTGACCATTCAGCCAGAACAAAACCGGCCGCGCAATTGGACGATAGTATTGCCCATACGTCCGTATCAAAGCGAAGGAGACTTCTTCCCCCCACTGATACGAAAGTATCGTCGATACCATGGTCCAATTGTCTTACCCCCTCAGGTCTGGCTTAATCGCAATCGTTCGAGATGCACGTTGATCGGGCTTAGCAAACTTTATTCGTGAGGAGAACGCACCATGTCTGAACGTGTGACGAAGTTGCTGCCGCAAGAACAGCAAGAACAGAGGATAGAGACAGGCACCGCCGTGAAACGTATCGCTGGCTTTACCATCGTTGCGACCGCCGTGGCAGTGCTCGCCGTCCTCGGCGCGGTGGTCCTTTACGCGCAAAGCCAAGACAACGACAAGTACTCGCTGAAATCGCCGAGCGGAATCGCGTTCTCCGATTTCAGGGGATACGAGGACTGGCCAGTCGTCTCTTCTGCCCGAACCGACGAAAGGCTCAAGGTGATCGTTGGCAATCCGACCATGATCAAGGCGTTCAAGGCCGGCATTCCCGGCAACGGCCAGCCTTTCCCGGATGGCTCCATGATCGTGAAGCTCCAGTGGACGCCGAAGAAGAGCACGGAGGCTCCCTTCGTCGTGGATGTGCCAGACGTCTTTAAGGAAGCTTTCGTGATGGAAAAGGACAGCAAGAGGTTTCCAAAAAGCGGCGGGTGGGGATACGCGGTGTTCAACCACGACGCCGCCTCGGACAAGTTCACGCCCGATCCGAAAAGCCTCTCAGACTGCGGAAATGCATGCCATACGGCCGTGAAGGCGAAGGACTACATCTTCCACCCGTACGAGAAGCGTTGAACCGCGCCTGCCCCGAAATTAAGTACCCGGCGCGGGGCCGCGCATCACGGTGGCGAGTTAGCATGCTTCGACTGGTCCGTTGTTTTGTGTTCCGAGACGATAGATGTATGTTCGCAAAGGAGAAGGCCAGCTATGTGTTTCTCAGCCACCGCGAACTTCGTAGGCAGCGGAGTCCTGGGTGCCGTCGGCGTTGTCACCTTGACCAAAGTGAAGCACCGGTGCGAACTGCTTTTCGCAGCGCTCCCCATGCTATTCGCCGTTCATCAGTTTATGGAGGGATTCGTCTGGCTGGGATTGGATGGGATTCTTTCGCCTGCCGTGGCGCACGACATGGGCGCGGCGTTCATGCTTTATGCGCAAGGGCTCCTCCCCTTTTTGCTGCCGCTCAGCGTACTTCTGTTCGAGCCGAATGGGAAGAGCCGCCGCAGGATGTTGCCGTTCCTCGTGCTTGGCGGAGCCACTACGCTCTATATTTTGTGGGCGCTGACGGCATTCCCATTACAGCTGTATGTCAGAGGAAACAGTATCGTGTACATGAATCAAGCGACCAATAATACGGCGGTTGCGTTCCTCTATGTGATTGCAACTTGTGGTTCGCTGTTTTTTTCGAAGATCAAAATGATGGTAATCTTCGGCGCGGCAAACCTGGCGATACTGCTGGTTGTAATGGAGGTCAAGCGCTACGCGTTCACCTCGTTATGGTGTGCGTACGCGGCGGTTGCAAGTGTGATCATCCTCGCCTACTTCTGGAGAAGCCACGGGGAGCGGCCGTTCCTGTATGCCTAGGACAGCGTTGCAGCTGTTCCCTTATCTGCCCGGTTCTCCAACGTTTCCCCCTGGCCGCCCAACGAGAACGTCTTCTCCGCCCGAAGTGAAACAGCTGCGCGTTGAAGGACAGCCGGAACGGCTGACGATATCGATATTGGGATGTTTGAGCTTTCTCTGGTATACTTACGTAGACGCTTTTGCCACGGTTTGCTTGTGACGCGGTGGTCCCTCGTTGGATCAGATTCATCTCCGCTTTTCCTGCCTGCCGTTTTATTTGCGTGAAATCCAAAAATCAAAAGTGAGCGGCATGGCAGCTCTCGACGTGTGTCAGAGTGTGTGTGACAACAGGCCCCTCCAGAAAGATACAAATTCGAATGACCACTTTTTCGGAACTGCCCCTGTCTTCCGCATTGCAGCGGAAGCTGGCGGCAGCTCAATTCACCAACCTCACCCCCATCCAGGAACGTGCAATACCTCCTGCTCTTGAAGGCCGCGACGTCATCGGCACAGCCCAGACGGGCACCGGCAAGACGTTGGCGTTCCTCATCCCGCTGATCGAGACATTGAACCGGGAACCAGCCGGTCAAACCGCCGCTCTGGTGCTGCTGCCGACGCGCGAACTTGCCATGCAGGTTCACGAACAATACGAGCAGCTTCGCGGCAAGGAAATGCCAAAGGCCGCGCTGGTCATCGGAGGCGTATCGGAGAAGGCGCAGATCCAGAGTCTCCGCGCCGGTTCGAGCCTGGTGATCGCCACGCCCGGACGGTTGCAGGATCTGATGGATCGCAGGTTCGCCGACCTGCGGCACATCAAGGTGCTCGTGCTCGACGAAGCGGACCGCATGTTGGATATGGGATTCCTGCCGGCAATCCGGCGCATCCTCTCGGTGCTCCCCCAGCGGCGGCAGACTCTGTGCTTCTCAGCCACTCTGGAGCAATCGGTTGCCGGAATGGTGCATGATTACATGCGCGATCCGGTGCGAGTGGCTCTGGGCTCGGTGCTCAAGCCTGCCGAAAGCGTGCGGCTGAAAGCCTACGAAGTACGGCCGGGAGAAAAACTCGACGTTCTTCGGCAATTACTCTATTCGGAAGAAGGCCAAACGTTGATCTTTACGCGCACCAAGCGTGGCGCCGAACGACTGGCCAAAGAACTGGTGCGTGATGGCTTCAGCGCCGCCATGATCCATGGCGATCGCTCGCAATCGCAACGCAACGCAGCTTTGATTGGATTTCAGGAAGGCCGCTACCGGGTGCTGGTCGCTACCGATATCGCATCGCGGGGCCTGCACGTGGACGATGTTGCCCACGTGATCAACTACGATGTGCCCAAGATGGCCGAGGACTTCATCCATCGCGTCGGCCGCACTGGCAGAGCCGGATTACAAGGTCATGCCACAACCCTGGCGGCGGGAGCCGAAGTGCTCGAACTGCGCCAGATCGAGCGCAGCCTCCAATTGAGGATCGAACGCAAGCAAATCGATCCCTTACCAGGGCAACCGAGGCGGATTATTCAGAATACGCTGGTCTCGCGAACGCTGACCGCTTTGCCGGGAGAAGTGTTTGTGTAGAAGAGCGAGACCCAGTCGCCGGTGCCTAGAGCTCCGGCGACTGGGATGCACGATCTAGCGAGGGACCCCGCCGTTGGGTGCGGGTTCCTCGGCACGATCCGAGTCTTCGCCGTCGAGGTTAAATAGAGCCGCCTGCGCCGCCGCGTGTTCGCGCAACTCTGCCATCTCATCCACGCTGCCGGCCTCCGGCTTCTCTTCTTTTCGCTGTTTTCTGCGCTCTGCCTTGTCGCGCTGTCTTTGCTGGCGGGTTTGTTCCTTTTGGCGTTTCGAAAACGTTGAGCGGCCTGCTGGCATACTTGTCTCCCGATAGATTCCTTGTTCGTCTCTTGCTGGTAAGCTTGCAGCCAGCCGTCACACTGCGCGCATGAGAAAAACTACCAGCGCGGTTCGCGCGGCTGACGGGCGTGGCCACGGTAATCGTCGCGTCCACGGCCGCCTCCACCGCCAAAGCGCTGGCCCCCGCTCTTGGGGCGGTCCGCTTTGGGTTTGGCCTCGTTGATGGTCAACGTGCGGCCGCCCAGTTCGGTTCCGTTCAAGGCCGCGATCGCTTTGTCGGCCTCAGCGGCATCAGCCATTTCTACAAACCCGAAACCTCGCGAGCGGCCGGTTTCCCGGTCCGTGACGAGAGTGACTTTTTCCACCGCACCGTGGGCCTCGAAAACGTTTCGCAATTCGGCTTCGGTCGTGCTGTGGGGCAGATTCCCAACATAAAGATTCTTCATTGCATTTCCTCTCTTAGCAAATCGTCCAAGGTGGGTGACACGGTGGTTGGCTTTGATGCACGTCCTTCAGCATCCCGGATGGGCGCCGGCCGGTCCTGGATCGCTCGAGTGCGGGCAGAGCAGGCGGAGCGCACGGCGGAGATTCGGCGCGAAGCTTCCAGGATGCCCCAGCGTTGAGTCAAATCTCCAAGATCGGCGGAAAGCGCAGCTTTGACGTCGCCGGCCACGGACTCGTCATAGCGGTTCTCGAGGGGCAACGGCTCATCCGCATTGGGCAAATCCGCCAGGTATTCGGGTTTGCCGACCAGGAACGCCAGCCGCTGCGGCGGCTTTGCACCGCGAATGTCTTCACAGAACCGGTCGCGATGGCCGCGGCCTTTTTCCAGGTTGACCAGGACGAGGTCATACAACGCTGCTCTCCACCAGGAGCGAGCCTCTGTGATGTCGGCCGCGCAATCGACGTCCATGCCGAGTTTTCGCATGATCCCGGCACGCAGATCGCGTTTGGGATGCGATGCATCGACCAGCAGCACTCGTTTCTTCTTCCCTTCCCCGATCTTCTTCACTTCACCGAGCGCGGAAAGCGGCAAGGCCAGCAATGTTGTGCTCATGCCGGTACCGTCCGTGGCCTGCTGCCAGCTGAACCATCCGCCGATTTGCTTTGGGTTGCAGCACGATTCAGCAGCTCCCGGGTTCGCATCCGGCGAGCGATCTTTTGCTTGCGTTCTCTGTGGAATCGGGACTTGTCACCATTCTTCGAGGACATCAGGACCTCCTGTCGCTTCGACGGGTTCGTGCTGCGTGATCACAGCCGTCCCCGAGGAGCGCTTAGCGCCACCGGCCTAGTGGATTTTCTGAATATCAACGGCGAGGCCGCGAACAGTGCCAGCGTCGCCATGTCGAATACGGATATGAGCATGTGGGAAAACCGGCCGAGCTGGAACGGTGTGAATATGCCCAGGACGGCAAGAAAAAGCATCGCCCACGGGAGGTTGCGGGTGAAAAGACTGCGAACCGCAAGCACGGTCGCAGCCACCGACACAATAATGCAGACCCCAATCCTAAAATCAGATGGAAGCCGAAACAGCACGGCTGCCGTCAGCGTTACCGTCGCGATCAGCGTCATGAGGCGCGTCAAGACACACACTCTCGACTGCGTTCGGAGCTGATTGTGGCCTGAAGTGAACGGCTCAGGGACAAACGCTGGAACAAAATGGCGCCTCTCGATCTCTCAATCGCGAAGGCGCAAGGAATCCGATAACGTGTCTTCGAGGTTAAGCATCTTCAGTATACCCCATTTCAGGGCGGTCTCATGGAGCAACGCGACGCGAGATCGGGTGAGAGCATTACCATCGTCTGCACTACCGTCGTGCCCGGCGGATTACTGACGATAGGGGTCGTTGAATTCGATGCGGCGAATCAAGTTGCTAATCGTGCACATTGCATGTAGCATCAAGGTGTGCGTTAGACCGAATCGGTCGTGAGCAGTTCTCGCCTCAACGGCCAGTAACCTGCCTCAGTACCTCCGAATCTCTCCAGCGTAACTATCACATAAGGAACAAGAGTACAAAACACATGGAACAAGGAACAGTAAAGTGGTTCAACGACGCCAAAGGCTACGGCTTCATCAGCCGTCAGAATGGCGAAGACGTATTTGTGCATTTCTCGGCAATCCAGGCGGGCGGCTTCAAGAGCCTGCAGGAGGGTCAGGCGGTGCAATTCGATGTGACCAAGGGCCCTAAGGGCTGGCAGGCGGAAAACGTTCAGGCGCTCTGAGCCGGCGAAGCGTGCGAAAAGGCGATGTCCACGGAGATCGCCTTTTCCTGACTTTCCGCACAAGATTCTTGATCGTAAGCGCGTAAGCTCATAAACAACCTTCGAATGGATTCTTTCTGACACGCGACGAACTCAGCGCTTCCTACGCCATCATTTTGCACAACGTCCGGACTTACCGGTCGGCGGGAGTAGTCGCAGTCGTCAGGGGTAAGCAGAACGCAGAGACCAAGGTAAGAGAGTTCGAGGTTGCGCAAAGCTCCTCGGATCGTCACGAAGGCTGGCGTTACTTTTTCGAAAAAACCGGCATGGCAGCGGGAACGGATCCCGCGCAAGCCACCGATCTCCGGCAAGCGGACCTCGATTCACGAGAGTCGAAAGCACTGCAGGAGACAGATCCTCCCGTTCGCCAGTCATCGAATACCCAGAGATAAACCGACGGACCTGGGTTGTGCCCCAGCAGCGTGTCATGAATCACTACCGCCCGTGACTTGAATCACTGCAAACATTGACAATCTCGCGCCTAGTTAACTGGGCGGAAATCAGTTGAACCTCTTCCGACTCTCATACCAAGGTTTCTTTCTCCTATCCCCGTAAGGAGCGAGTATGTCAAATTCCGAGGGGAAGCAGTGCCCAGCGAGCCGAACTACTCTGCTCCTTGCCGGACTGCTTGCGTTTCTCGTGGGCTGCCTGGGTTCATTCCCGGCTCAGGCCCAGACAGACGCCCAATCCAAGGCCATTGAAGAGGCCGCCCGCCAGTCGCAATTCACGATTGTGGACGATCCTGCCGGTCTAGCTCGGGTGCAAGAGATAGTGAACCGGATGTTTCGCGTGGCTGACACGAAGGATGTCATGGTTGCCCCACCGATTCGCATCGTGACCGCAGACCAGCCTCCCAATGCCAAAGCCGACGGCACGAATCTGTTTGTCACCGAGAGTCTGCTGAAGCTTCTGCATGATGACAATGAACTGGCAATCGTGGTGGGCCACGAACTGGCGCACCACATTCTGGGACATTCCAAAGGTACATCGTTTGAATACCGGATTTCCTCCACAGCGAGGAAGCTGGGATTCCGCGGCGATCTGCCTACCATCATGGATGCGACTACGCAAGTTCTGGAGGCGCAGGCCGACCAATACGGCATTCTGTACGCAGCCCTGGCCGGCTACGATGTCTCGAGCGCGGCCGATGTCTATGACAAGGTCTTGGTGAGCGACGACGATCCGACCCACCCGCCCAAAGCCGAACGGCAACAGAAGTTCCGCGAGCGTTTGCAGAACATCCTGGATGCGGTGGATGGGTTCGGGGTGGGCGTAGATTACGCGCTGCGTGGACAATTGACCTCCGCCGAAATGGTGTTCCAGGAATTACTGCAGAACGACTTTCGCACACATGACATCTATCACAATCTGGCCACGGTTCATCACCAGTTGGCATTTCGCAAGCACCTTTTGCCCAAAGACTCCCCCGCCACCGTATGCTCGCTGACGCTGGAATTGACCAGCGTTCTGGAACCGCAAGGGACGCGTCGCCAAGTTGCCACGCGGGGCGCGGATTCCGCCCCCGATTCAGATCGAAAGCAATTTGTTGCCGAACTGGGACAGGCGATCGAACTCTACCAGCAAGCGCTGCGGGCCAAGCCTGAGTCAGTGATTTCGATGAGCAACCTGGGATGCGCATACCTGCATCGCGGCGAGGAAGGCGATCTGGAACAAGCTGCCGGTACTCTGAAGCGGGCTGCCAAGCTTGATCCGGAGAATGCCACCGTTGCGAATAATCTCGCCGTGGCTTATTGGCTTGGAGGGAACAAGCAGAATGCGGTCGCCGATTTGCAGCGCGCTCTGCAAATCGATCCCAACTTTGCTCCGGCCCATTACAACCTTGGGGTCATGCTCGAGGCCGCCGGCACGCCGCATAACATTGAGGCGTCTCATCGGGCGTTTCAGCAGTATCTCCAGGACTCGGGCGGTGTTCGCAGTCCGTACTATCTAGGACACGCGCGGGAACGGCTCGGGCTGAAGAACGTAGCGGATTCTTCTTCTTCGAGCCCGTCGGCGCTGCCGGAAAAATCCAGTCCTCGGCCGGATTTCCCCGTGGCGACGGGAGATCCCGTCTCCAGCATCCCTGCGGAAGCGGGCACGCCGCGAAAAGTGAATATCAGCCGCGAGGGCGATATCCAGTTGTGGCACTTCACCGATTGGCAAGTCCTGGTGCGAGACGGCCAGGTGGACCAAGTCACCATGCAGTCACCGCGAATCCAGACCCCCGACGGGATTCGGGTCGGGGCCAAGATCGAAGAAGTCCGCAAGACCTACGGAGTCCCTGAGGCGGAGCAGACGCGAGGCGAACTCGCAATTTTGTGCTATCCGCAGCGGGGTCTGATGTTTCGTGTGCGCAGTGGAACGGTTTATGCCTGGTCGGCATTCTGAGAATGCGGATCACTGGCTCAAAGGAGGAGTTAACTGTGCGACAAAAAATTGGCCTGTGGCAGTTCCACACTGCCGCCTGTTTGATTGGTCTGATCTTGGGAGGAGTGGGACGGATTTCCGCCCAGGAAAAGAAGACCCCTCTTCCCGATGCCGATCTCGTGGACAAAACGCGGAATTCGGTTGTGTTCCTTCTAGCCGACGAGCGCACGAGCGGAAAAAGTTCGGCCGGCAGCGGGAGCGGCTTCTTCGTCGCACCGGGGGGAGAGCTGGTCACAAACTTTCACGTCATCCGCGGAATGTGCGAAGTCCTGAATCAAGGCGGGAGCCACACTAAGGTTTCTGTGAGCCGGGAAGGCGGCCAGGACCTGGGCGAACCGGAACTGGTGGCGTGGGACGAAAAGCGGGATCTCGCGGTCCTGGGATTCCCCGGCAGCCGCGGCACCGGACTTCCTTTGGGCGATTCCGACCGGCTCCGTTTGGGGGAGGATGTCATCTCGCTCGGTTATCCCTGGTCCTTGACCATGGGATTCAATTTGACCTTTACCAAAGGCAGCGTCAGCTCGACGCGGGAGTTTGAAGGGCAGAAGTCGATTCAGCACACGGCGACCATCGCCCCGGGAAGCAGTGGCGGACCGCTCCTGGACCAATGGGGGAATGTCGTTGGTATCAATTACGCGCAATCCGCAGTAGAAATGGAGGGCGGCGCTCGCGTTCCTCTGGCGGGAAACATAAATCTGGCGATTCCGGCCAACGACCTGCGCAGGCTGCTCACGCAGACAAAACCTCCGACTTCACTTCGTGCCTTCTGCCAGGAACAACCGGAAGAGCGCCAAGGCGGCCAAAGCCCTCAAGGCGGCGAGGGAGGACAGACGCCAGGACAGCAGCCTAACGTCACGGAGATCTTTCACAGCGAGACCCAGTGCCTGAACCCCGGCGAGCGGGTCGAGTTTAACGGAGAATTGCAGCAAGGAACGTACTACGTGTTCGCGGTGCGGCGGCTTAGCGGCTCGGGCCAGCTCGCATTTGGAGTGGGATCGACGCGGCAAGATTTCAAAGCCACCGACCAGGAGCAGTCCGAAGGGGTTTTCCTGCTGCCTTATGCTCCCGATCACAGCGGCTCGTATACCACTGTAGTCGGCGTTACTTCTGGCCGGGATCGCACCTGTTTCATGCTGGCACTTTTTGTAGCGGGGGACCGCTAAGCTCAGGAGGAAGTTCATGCGCAGAGAGACTTCGCTGGTTGCCGTGATCGGAATGTTGTTGCTTTTCAGCCCCATGCTTCGGGCCCAAGTGAGTTTTGATGACCTGCAAAAACTGAAGCCGCAACCGACTCAGCTGATGCTTCCCTTGCCCAGCGGAACGGTTCTGCGAGGCGCAGGCCTGGATGACTGGCTGGGCGGGTTTGGTCCGGGCGGGCAGCAGGCGGCGGCGCGCGGGTTCGCAAGCAACAAGAAGAGCGACGACCAGAAATTCTTCGTGCTGGGCGAACTTTACACCTCCCTTCTGATTCAGGCCCACTCGGCGTCCGTGCTGGATGCAACGGCCGGGCTCGACTCTTTCCGTCAGGCGCTGGTCCACCTGCAGGCTCCCCAGGGTTTTTTCAGCTACCTGAGCCAATTCGAGTTGCTGATCAAATCCCAGGCCGGCGGAACGGAAGCGGCGGACCGCTTTGCTGCGGGCATGGAGGGGTTCCTCATGGACTTCGTGCGCAGCAAGGGCGATGCGGCCTATCTCAAGTTTCAGGCTGGCCGCTGGGTCACCACGATGGCCCTGGCCGCTCACAGTCGAGATGTCACCGGGATGCAGCTCAGCGCCGCATCGTTTTTCCGGGAGCACCTTGCGGCAGCCAACACCGAATCGGGTGTAGTGGATACGCTCAAAGAACTAGAGAAAATCGCCGCGCTGAAGACGCTGGCAGAAACAGATTTCTCCAGAGTTGAGACTCTGGCGCAGCGCCTTCGCAGCCAACTGGGCTGATGTGCATGCAGAGATGGTGGGCCTGTCCGTCCACGCTCTTCACGTAATCGAGTTTTGTGGAAGAGGATTTAAATACTTGGAGGTAAGAAGATGAAGAAGCTCCGTATTGTGATCATGGCTTTCATGGCAGTTTCCCTGACTATCTGGACTTCAACGACCATCCTGGCGCAACAGTCCGGAGGGCCCAAAACCGAAGCAGTCAAGAATGCTCCGACCGCAGTGCCACGAGTGAGCGAAGCGGGCATCGCTCGCGAGTTGGCGAATAATGGCCGGCAGTTGCAGGATCCGTACCTGCTGATTCAGTCCGCTGAGTTGATGATTGCAGCCGGCAAACTCCCCGGTCCGAAGCCCGAGGTGAAGGACGAGAAACCGGGAAGCGAGAAGAAGATAAGCCTGGATCCGGCCGATCTGCTGCGCGAAGCCGCCAAAATCGCTGGGGCGGGCGGCGATCACCGGGCGATTGAAATGGCTGCCGAGGTAGCCCGTAATGCCACCATCGGTTTGGGAAATGAGAGTCTGGCTGACGAGATTTCCAAGACCGAAGTGGCGCGCGGTTATTCCAGAGGCAAACACTCCTGGAAAGGCGCCGGTTGCCTTTATTCCGGCCAGATCGCTGCCCAGGAATTCAGCTTCAATAAAGATGAGTATGCGGAGATCGCCGTCTCGACCGGCCAATATCTCCCTGTTGACGTCTACGTGTTCGATAGCTACGGCCTCGTCAACAGCGACGAAACCAGTGCGACCGACAAGACCGTAGCCTGGCACACTGGCGGTGACAGCAAGCTCAAGGTAGCCCTGGCCGCTAATTACGGCGCCACCTGCTACGGCTACTACATCCCGTAGCCCAAGCGGTTTCTCAAAAGGGGGCGAGACTTCTCGCCCCGATGAGAAGTGTGCGTCTGTTCTTTCGTAACGGGCTGCGCGAAGCAGGCGGCGAGCCTGCTCCGCGTATCCCTTATCTTTGATTCGCTTCAATGCTGATTCGCTCACGTTGGGATTCGTTCACGTTGGCGAGCCTCATCGGCTTTCTTGCAGGCCGCTACACGTCTCGTCGGATTCGGAGGGCGTCATGCTACTCATCCTGAGTTCTCCACTTGGGAGTCCGGCCACAGCCAGAACGAGCGTCGCCCGGAATCAAGGTGCCTTGCGCCGCCAACTCTGCTGGCTGGTCACTGCCCTATCTTTGATCGTCTATGTTTCGGCAGCAAGCGCACAGCAAGGCACGGCTGCGGAGGCAGACCAGCTTGCCAAGCAGATTGACGACCTCTATCAGCAGGGCAAGTATGCCGATGCGGTTCCGCTAGCCCAGCGGCTAATCGAGATTCGCAAGCGTACAGTGGGAGAAGATCACCCGGACTACGCCGCTGCGCTGAACTGGCTGGCGCAGATCTACAACGCCCAGGGCCAGTACGACGACGCGGAGCCGCTTTACAAGCGAGCCCTTGCCATCCGCGAGAAGACACTGGGGCCGGAACATCCGGATGTGGGCGCCACCCTCAACGCCCTGGGAGAGCTGTATTACGGGCAGGGTAAGTACGCTGAGGCGGAGTCGCTTTACAAGCAAGCGCTCGTGATCCGCAGAAAAGCGTTGGGCCCGGATCATGCCGATGTGGCCGAGAGTCTGAACGATCTTGCCGTTCTATACGACAAGCAGGGGAAGTATGGCGAGGCTGAGCCGCTCTACAAGCAGTCGCTGGCGATCTGGGAAAAGGCGCTGGGACCGGACCATGCATACGTCGCCGCGGGCCTGAACAACCTTGCGTCGATGTACCAAAAGCAGGGCCGATATGCCGAGGCCGAGCCGCTTTATAAGCGCGCGCTCGCCATCGATGAGAAGACGCTTGGTCCCGACCATCCCGGCCTGGCAACCGACTTGAACAACCTCGCCGGGCTTTACGTAGACCAGGGCCAGTATGAGGCGGCAGAGCCGCTTTTCAAGCGCTGTCTGGTGATCTCCGAGAAGGCCCTGGGCCCGGACCATCCCGACGTGGCCGCCAGCCTGAGCAGCCTTGCGGGGTTGTACGACGAACAGGGCAGGTATGCGGACGCGGAACCGCTCTACAAGCGTAGCCTGGCGATCCGCGAGAAAGCGCTGGGGCCGGAGCATCCCGACGTGGCCACCAGCCTGAACCATCTTGCCGGGTTGTATTTGGAGCAGGGCCGATATGCCGAGGCGGAGCCTCTTTATAAGCGGGCCCTCGCCATCGATGAAAAGGCTCTTGGTCCCGAGCATCCTAACCTGGCCAGCGACTTGAATAATCTCGCCGCTTTGTACGATGGGCAGGGTCGCTATGGCGCAGCTGAGCCCCTCTACAAGCGAGCTCTGGCGATCCAGGAGAAAGCACTGGGGCCGGACCATCCTGCAGTGGCCGACAGCCTGAACGACCTTGCGACGCTGTACCAGGAGCAGGGCCAGTACGCGGAGGCGGAGCCGCTCTACAAGCGCAGTCTGGCCATCTGGGAGAAGGCCTTGGGCCCGGAGCATCCGCGCGTGGCCACCAGCCTGAACAACCTCGGCGCGTTTTACCGGGACCAAGGCCGGTATGCTGAGGCCGAGCCGTTCTACAAACGCAGCCTGGCGATTCGCGAGAAAGCGCTGGGGCCGGACCATCCATTCGTCGCCATCAGCCTTGACGGCCTGGCGCAGCTATACAGAGAGCACGGCCAGTATGCCGAGGCGGAGCCGCTCTACAAGCGCAGTCTGGCTATCTTCGAGAAGGCGCTGGGACCGGACCATCCCGACGTGGCCACTTGTCTCAACAACATCGCCCTTCTCTACGAGGCACAAGGCCAGTATGCCCAGGCCGAGCCCTTCTTTGAGCGCGCCCTGCAGAATCT
Source organism: Candidatus Sulfotelmatobacter sp. (assembly GCA_052326105.1). GTDB lineage: Bacteria > Acidobacteriota > Terriglobia > Terriglobales > Acidobacteriaceae > Sulfotelmatobacter. The sequence continues at coordinate 14,153 of JBKQRC010000098.1, forward strand.
TTCACGGCAATTCGAGAACAGCTTCACCTACATGAGCGAAAAGGACCGGCTGGCTTTTCTGCGCACGGTCTCGAACGCGTTCCCGCGCTACTTCAGTTTTTCGGCAACCTACAACCAGCAGATCCCCGAGCTGGCGGGCAAGGTATACGACTTGCTTCTGTGGGAAAAAGGGATGGTGGCGTCGAGTGTGGCAGCGCAACGTACCCGGATCGCCGCCAGCGGCGATGCCGAAGCGCTGCAACTGCTCGACCAGCTTACGGCGAAGAAGAACCAGTACGCTGCGCTGGCCGGGACGCATCCTGCGAACTACGAGCAGTGGCGAAAGAACCTGGAACAAGTCGGGGAGGAGGCCAACGAACTGGAGAAGGAGTTGACGCGCCGCTCCGCCGGTTTTGCCGAGCAGCAGAAGATGCTGCGCCCCTCCTGGCGTGACGTACAGAAGTCGCTGCAAGCGGACGAAGCGGCGGTCGAGTTTGTGCGCTTTCCGTTTCATGACGGAAAGAACTGGACAGGGAAGAGCTACTATGTGGCTCTGGTCGTGCGACCAGACGACACCACGCCGCAGTGGGTGATGCTGGGTGAGACGAAAGATCTGGAAGGCGCGGCCATGCAGGACTACCGCGAGCTGGTAGGTCCGCCCGGCGGTGACGAGGCGCCCCCGGGGGGATGGGGACACAAGTTTTATGCCTCCTTCTGGCAGCCGCTCGACGCGAAGCTGGTCCGCGCAAAGCGAATCTATTTATCGCCGGACGGCGTGCTCAACCAGGTTGCGCTGGGCGTGGTCAGGGATGGCGAGAGCCGGCTCTTGATCGAGCGCTACGACCTGCGCACAGTGAGCAGCACGAAGGAACTGCTCTCCCCCACAGTGTCGCCAGCGGCAAACGTCGCTGTGCTGGTTGGAAATCCGAAATTCGACATGACCGAGACTGAGCAGCGGGCTGCGCTCAAGCCCGGGACCGAACCTAAGACCGAAGTCGCAGCGGCGCAGGCAGGACCGCGAGACGACGCCAGTAGAACGCGGGGCGCTGCCGGCCTGCGCTCCAACGATCTACGGGGCGGAGCCCTCGAAGAACTGGAGGGGACTGAGCAGGAAGTCGCAGACGTCTCGGCGTTGCTCAAGCGTCAGGGCTGGCAGGTTCAAACGTATATCGGCAAGGATGCGCTGGAAGAGCGCGTAAAGCGTGTGCGCCAGCCGCGGCTCCTCCATCTGGCCACACACGGTTTCTTCGAGGCGGACCAGCCTTTGCACTTGGGCCAGCGCGGCGAGGAAGCTGGCGAGAAGCCTGCTGCTGGACTGGAAGATCCCATGCTGCGCTCGGGCGTGTACCTGGCCGGGGCAAACCGCGTGCTGAAAGGCGGCACACCTGCGCCAGATCTCGACGATGGCATCCTGACGGCGTATGAGGCGACGCAACTCAACCTGCAAGGTACGGAACTGGTGGTTTTGAGCGCTTGCGACACCGGGCTGGGGAAGATGGAGGCAGGAGAAGGAGTCTTCGGGCTGCGGCGCGGGTTGCAGGAAGCGGGCGCTGAAGCCGTGCTGATGAGTTTGTGGCCGGTCCCGGACGAGGAGACGCGCGAACTGATGACCTTGTTCTACACAAAATGGCTGGCCGGAACGGAAAAGCATGAGGCCCTGCGCGAAGCTCAGTTGGAGGTGCGCAAAAAAGTGCGAGCACGCGAGGGCCAGGACGAGCCGTTCTTCTGGGGCGCCTTCGTTCTCGTCGGCCGCTGAACGCTCCACTAACGGACGCTGAAAATGGCAACGGTCTCCGCGGGAACGGAGACGCGCACTTTTCCGCCATCCAACTCCGCTGTACTGCTTCCGAACACAGTCTGCAATTGGTGGGCCGCTTCGAGCGGGGTATCGCCTGCGGGAATTTCGAGCGTGCGCGGTCGGGCGGCGTTGTTATAAACGACCAGCAGCTTTTCCTCCGGCAACTCACGCACGAACGCATAGTAGGAGTCGTCCCATCCGATGTGCCACTGCTTGCCGGTGCGCAGGGCAGGATGCTTCTGGCGCAGAGCCAGCAGCGATTGCACATAGGCGAATATGTCCTGCTGTTCCGGGGTCCGTCCGGCGGAGGTGAAGGCGTTGCGCGCGTCGCCCGGAAAGCCTCCGGGAAAATCGTGCCGGTTGTCAGGGTCGCCACCGCCCGGCATTCCGATCTCGTCTCCGGAATAAATTTGCGGAATGCCGCGCATTGTCAGCAGCAGCGCGAACGCCGCCTTGAGCTTGGCCGGCGTGCTTCCGGGTTCACTGACGAAGCGCGAGTGGTCGTGGTTCCCGATGAAAGTGACCAGCCATTCCGGGTGCGGATACAGTTCGTCATGCTGCAGAACATCAATGATCCTCTGCACCGGCTCGCCCTTGAGCACGACGTCGCGAATTGCATATTCAAGCGGAAAGTCAAACAGCGTAGCCAGTCCGGAATCAATTCCGTCGAACTGCTTTCGTCCTCCTTCAAAAAATGACGTAATGGTCGAATCGCCATCCGCCACCTCGCCAATGCTGTTGATGTGCGGATAGACCTGGCGCAGGCGCTCGTTCCATCCGCTCCAGAACCGCCGCGTGGAATATGGAAACGTGTCGAGGCGAAAGCCGTCGAGTTGCGCTGTTTCCACCCACCACATTGCGTTCTGCGCGAGATAGAGACCGAGCTGCGGATCATCCGGGTTGAGGTCGGGCAATTTACCCGCGAACCATCCGTCTATAGTGGCGCGATATTCCCGCGGCGAGGCGTGCGGGTCCACCAGGCCGTTGAACGAATAGGAAGCATCGAGATGATGCGCCGGCGTCCCGTGCAGCCACGTCGGCGTGGGCGGATCACTGGCCCACACGTGCCTGGGACCAGTGTGATTGGCGACGTAATCCATCAGAACTTTTATGCCCAGCCTGTGCGCGTCGGCAACCAGCGATTGATATTCCGCCATCGTTCCCATGTGCTCGTCGACGGCATAGAAGTCCACCACGTGGTAGCCGTGATAGTCGGAGTCGGTGTTCTTCCAGACCGGAGTCAGCCAGATCGTGTTCACGCCCAGATCGTGCAGATAGTCCAGATGCGCGCGCACGCCGCGCAGATCGCCGCCGTGATAGGCCATTGGATTACTGCGGTCGTAAACACCATTGGAACCAGGCGGCCGATCGTCGGAAGGATCGCCGTCGGCGAAGCGGTCGGGCATGATCAGATAGATTACGTCGTCGCGGGAGATGCCTTCGAAGTGTCCAGGCGTATCTTCGCGCGACAACAGCGGCAACTGGACGCCCGTTGAGCCTGAGGCTGTGTGAAGCCGCAATTGCGCCGGGCCCGCCCCGAGCGAAGAACCCATCTTCAGCCGCACAAACAAATAGTGGCCGTTAGCAGAAGCTTCGGTGCCGAGGACATCCAGATTTTGGGTTTGGCTTTCTACCTGTGCACCGGAAAGATTTTCGCCGGTCAACAGCAGAGTGAGCTCCGGAGTGAAGTTCACCCACCAGTTGGGAGGTTCGATCTTGCGGACCGCCGGCTCCTGCGCACGGCCCGCCACGGGCAACGCCAGCAGGCAGACTAAGAGCAGCGACAGCGAAATGTAGCGACGGTTTTTCATGGCGGCTGCCGGCAGTTCGCGTTCAGATAGACTCGTAGCGCAATGCGGAGCGGGCAATCATGAAAAGAGAGCCGGGAAGCATTGCGTGCTTCCCGGCTCTGCGAACATGGTTAGAACGACACGCGAATCGCCAGCTCGAGCTCGCGATTCGGGGGGGCGATCCGAGAGTTGAGCAGTTCGCCGAAGTCGCCGTTGCCGTAGTTGGCGTCCGGGCTCTGGAACTGTGGCGTGTTGAACAGGTTGTATACCTGGACACGCAACTGCGTCGTCACCCGCTCGCCGATCGTGATGTTCTTTACGAGGGATGTGTCCCAAGTGTGCGTCCCAGGGCCCGGGAAGGCGTTCCGGGGCAGATTGCCAACCAGGCCGGCGGCAGTAGTGAACGCGCCGGCTGCACAGTGGATCCAGTATAGTTCGGGCAGATTCGTAGTCGTGTTAGTACGCCAAGAATTGCCAGTCGTGCATCCCCCGTGGTAATCCGGGCGGCCATTCGCTCCCCCCCCGCCTGAGATGTCCAGTGGCGTGCCGCTAGCCAGCACAATCACGTTGTTCCACTGCCAGCCGCCAACCACGTAATCAACCGCCTTCGGGACATCGCGGCCGAAAGTCTTTCCCCGTCCGAAAGGTAGCTCGTAGAGGGAGCTCAAGGTAAAGAGCTGGCGCTGATCCGTGTCCGAGTTGCCGCGCTCATACTGCAGCAATGGGGTCCCATCCGGAACGCCGCTTGAGTCGGTGCCCAGCACGACGCCGCCGGATGTGCCGAATGCGGACGGGGAGTTATCCAGGGTGTGCGACCAGGTGTAGGCCGCTGTGAGTTGAAGTCCGCTGCTCATGCGGCGCGTCAGTTTCGCCTGCAGACCGTTGTAGGTTCCGCTGCCGATCATCTCAGACGCATTGATTGCGCCGACACCATTCGGGTTGATAGCACCCCCAACCGGAAACCAGCTTGTCCCGGCGGGACAACCGGTACAACCAGTACCAAGAACCGTGGAGTTGGCGTTGAACGTAGTGGCAAGGTCTCCCATCTTCGTGCCAACGTAGGCCACGTCCAACGATGTCTGGTTGTCCAGGGCACGCTCGACTTGAATGTTCCATTCCTGGATGCGCGAGTTGGGGCTGTTTTCAGGATAGTAAATCACGTTGTCGGCGCTGGTCACCGCATTCGGGGCGATGCCCATTTTGGCCGGAAAAGGCCCCGTGGCAGTGCTGGGATCGGTGGCTCCCGGAGCCGCTGTTCCAGTGAACGTAAATCGGTAGCCGGTCCCGCAGGTCGTCGCCGTCGGACAAGCATAGTAGGTCTGAGTCCCGTTAAAATCGGCGTTGTTGGAGAGTTCGTTGCTAACGCCGCCGCGGTCCAGGTAGTAGAACAAGCCGTAGCCTCCGCGGATCACCGTTTTGCCGTCGCCTCGCAAATCATAGGCAAAGCCGATGCGCGGACCGAAATCCTTCTTCGGAGTATTGATCAGAGCCTTGGGCCATCCGCTGGCTCCGGCTTCAACCAGCTCACCGGTGGAAGGATTGAAGTTGGACATGTGGTTGCTGGCTTCTGACGGCCAGCTCAGGATGTCGTAGCGCAACCCGAGGTTCAGCGTCAGCCTGTGCGTGACGCGCCAGTCGTCCTGCCCAAAGAATCCGTTCTCCCAGCTGCGGGTCTTATAGTAGCCGCTAAATGCGCCCTCCGTGTAGGCGCCCATGAACCCGTCAAGCAGTTCCGAGTCCTCATAGCCCGTAAAGGTCCCATGGTGCGAGGTTGGGGCGGGGTACGCGCCATAGCTACCATCGTCGATCCAGTAGTAGCCTTTGGCGCTATTCCCCTGGTCCCAATTCACGTCGCGATGAATAATGCTGGCGCCAAACTTAAAGGTGTGCTTTCCCTTGATCCAGCTCACGGAGTCAGTGAACTGGTTGGTCGGTTCGACAATCAGATATGGGCCGCCGTCACCGATATAACTCAGGTTCCCATACCAGCCGCCGATGATGGGCATGCCGCCGAGCAGCGGAGAAGTGTTGGCATTTTGAATGCCAATGTTGGCCGCCACCGGAACGCTGGCGTTAGGCTGCTGGTAGCCAGAAAGATCCCGAATCCAGCCATAGTGAAACTCGTTGACGATCGTGGGGCTGAGAATGTGGGTCCAGCCCACGGCGACCTCGCGCGGGTGGGCCGGGTTGGTACCGCCGCCAGAGGGCAGGTAGTGACTGGAGTCCTTCAGAACTTGCGTCCCATTCAGGAAATCCGTGCCCAGGCTGTAGCGGCCGAAGATAGTGTCCTTTGAAGTAGCCACAAAGTCCAGGCGCGCGTCGTAATCGTTCATCTTGATGGCGTTGTTTTGCGGTCCGAGGAAGTTAATGTCGTTGGTCGCTACGTTCGCAGTCGGGACATTCGGGAGTGGAAACAGGTTCAGATAGCTGATCGCGGGCTGAATCTGGTTGGCAGACGGAATGATATTCAGTGCGGCGTTGCCGGTTTGCGAGGTGTTGATCCCGCCGTTCCAGCCGAACGGCAAGCAGGTCTGTGGGTTGTAAACATACCCAAGCCCGGCTGCAAATTGCGACAGGACGGTCTCCTTGGGCGGGGTGCCCACAAGCGTGTACAGATTCGGGCAGACGCCAAAGTCCGGCGTACTCGTGGCGCTTCCCGTACCGCCTGCGCTGAGCAGTTCGGTGAAATTACCGGTGCGCATCAGAGCCGTCGGTACGCGGGTGCCGTCAATGCCGTTCGGTACAACTTGGCGCCAACCCTGGTAATCAACGAAGGCGAACAGCTTGTTCTTCCAGATGGGTGCGCCCAGCGACGCACCGAACTGGTTGCGGCTCAAATCGGGAAGGGCCACGCAGCCGGACTCGCCGAGGTAAGTACACTGGCTTTCAGCAGTGTATTCAAAGGTATCCGCGGCGGCGATCTTGGAACGGTTGAACCAGTAGGCGGAGCCGTGAATCTTGTTGCTTCCCGAATTAGTAACAACTTGGACGACCGCGCCTCCCGCGCGTCCAAACTCAGCCGGCGCAACGTTGGTGGTGGTCTTGAATTCGGCTATGTCTTCGATCGCCGGGATGATCACGATCGTGTTCACCAATGACTCGTTGTCGTCAACACCGTCAATAATGTAATTGTCAGCCTGAGGTCGCAGGCCGTTTACCGCCAGTGCAGATGAACCCGAATCGTAGTTGCGCCAGGTCTCAGATGCCGGGTTTAGATCGTTTAGCGCATTCCCAGGGCCGATGCCGCTTGCGTTATTGAGGTAAGCACCGCGGCTGACGCCCGGGGTCATCAAGGCCAGCGAAGTGAAATTGCGGCCGTTCAGCGGGAGATCGACCACCTGGCGTCCCGTGACGACCTCGCCGGCCGACGAGGTAGCCGTGTCTACCAGAGGAACCTCGCCGGTAACGTTGACCGTCTCGCTGGCTTGGCCAACTTGCAGCTTGAAGTTAACTTCCTTCACCTCGGAAATCTCGAGGGCGAAGTTCGCGGACTCGGACTTGAACGCCTTCATGCTGGCATCCACGTTGTAGTTGCCTACTTGTAGGGCGCTCACAACGTAGCTGCCGTCGCTTTGACTTTGCACGGTTACCGTGTGGTTGGTTGCTGCGTTGGTAACCTTTATGGTCACGCCGGAGATGGCCGCCCCGGATGCATCGGTGACCGTGCCAAACAAGCGGCCGGTTTCCGACTGGGCGAAAGCCGCGATGCCGCTCACCAACAGTAAGGCCACCAGGAAAAACGCTTTGGCGAATTGCTTCATAATTCCTCCCGAATCAAATAGCAAATCTCCGCTCCCCATGGATATACAGCGTTCGTTTGGGGAGGCTGGGACATAACTTGACAACTCTCGTCTCCGGCGACCACGAACCTGATCGTCATCTGCTGTGCTCAGGTAGAATTTCTGCTTTGGACGAACCGCGCAAAGAATCATAGGGAACCGCGACCCCCACGGATTTCCCAGCCATAAGAAGCTTGCAACTCTTAGCACAAAGAGCAGGGGGGAGGAGGTTTCACTAGGTTTTTAAACAGTTACAGGAGTAAAATGCTGGAATTGCAGCACGATACATTCCCCTGTTACCTCATTGTTAAATGGCTGTGACACGTACTCTCGCGACTGGCCCCGATCAGTTCTTCCAACAAATAGAACAGATTATTAAAAGTCATAGTTTGCGCGGATCGGAATCCCTCTGCAAACTGCTGCAGTATCTGGCGAAACAGTCGCTCGAGCATCCCGACGCATCGCTCAAGGAATATCAGATTGCCACGGAAGTTTACGGACGGCAGGCGGACTTCGATCCGCAGGTGGACTCGACCATCCGGGTGCAAGTCGGGCGACTTCGTCTGAAGCTGGCGGAGTATTACGCCAGCGAAGGCGCGAATGATCCCATCGTGGTCAAAATCCCGAAGGGAAGCTACCACCTGGTGTTCGAGCCCAGGCAGCCCGAATCGCGGATGCGACCGATGCCGCTGCTGGAGTCTCCGCCACCGAGAGTTGCGCCCGCCGCCGCACCCTCTACCTGGCGATTCTTTGCCATTGCGCTTCTGCTTTGCTTAATCGTTTCGTTGATCGTGGTGGCAAGTCTTTTGTGGAACCGCAAGCAGACGGCTGCGGCTCCGGCGAAGTCCGCAACCGGGCCGCTGGCGGAATTCTGGCGGCCCTTCACCTCGGGCACGGACGAACCTTGGGTCATCTTCAGCAATGCAGCCTTCGTAGGGCGGCCCGAGACCGGCATGCGTTACTACAATTCCAGCCGGGATTCGAAGATCTCAGTCTATGACCACTACACCGGCGTGGGAGAGGTTCTGGCGGTTCACTCTCTGGATGAAGTCTTCGCCTCGCTTGGACGCCGGATTCGGGTGAAGCGCGGCAGCCTGTTCTCGCTGGACGATGCCAACAATACGAACTTGATCTTCGTCGGTTCTCCGTCAGAAAACCTTTCCCTGCTCGATATCCCCGGAACGCAGGAATTTGTCTTTCAACGAGTAAGTTCGGGCGAGCGCAAGGGCGATCTCTCAATCGTGAGCCGGCATCCCAAGCCGGGAGAAGCGTCGACCTATCTGGCTAGTCCTTCATCCACGCCGCTGACGGAAGATTATGCGGTGGTGGGGCTGGTGCCGAGCGTAAGTCCGCAGCGGCTGGTGATGATTCTGGCCGGTACGACGACCTTCGGCACGCAGGGCGCGGTCGAGTTTGTTTGCCGCCCGGACGCGGTCGAAAAACTCATGCAGGAAATGCCCGGATCCGCGACGGAGATGAGACCCTTTGAAGCGCTGGTGCGGGTTAAGATAGCGCGCGGCGTGCCCCTGGAAACCGAACTGGTGACCGTGCGCCCGCGGTGAGCGCCTGCGGCTGATACCACTTGCGTTACATTCTAGCCGCTGACCTGCGCAGACTCGTCTTTGCGCGTGCGCGCTTTCTCCGCAAGAAGAAGATTCAACTTCGCGACCACCTGGAATGCGTCGGCCACGTATAGCACATCCGCTTTGCCGCGAGCCCAGCCGCAATTGGGATCAAGATTCACCGCACGACGTTCGTTGATGAAGCGCCAGCCCACCACGTGCGGTTCTTCGCCATGGCAACAGGTGGAAAGCCCTTTGGGATGGCGCGGCGTTGATCCGGTCTGCCCCACCTGATTGAGGTGGGTCATAAAACGGAGCACCGCCTGATTTTCTCCCGTTTGATCTACGAGTGACTTGCTTCCACCCAGCGACGCCCCGGAGTTGCGCAGGAATTCCAGGATGAGCGCCTCGGCTTCCGGCAGGTGAGTCTTGCCGTCGGCTTGCTTCTTCGACCATCCGGCGCCGGCCACGAAAAGAAGCTGGGCGTCCGGGCGGATGGTTTGCGCGTCGGAATTTGGAACTCGGATTCCTGCCCACATAGTACGCTTCGCTGCCGCAGGCAAGTCGACGGCAATCGACTCAACCTCGGGTCTTGCGGTCAATCCGGCCGTTGTTGTTGCCGTCCAGGCCTGGTGGCACCCAGAATCCATCACCAGAAACCACGGGCGAGCCTCGCGCTGCATGACCGCCTCCAGCCGCTGCCGGTAAAACCAGCGCCTGGCCGTCAGTACACCATCCACAAGATCGAGCGACGTGAGATGCGTGTCTACACGCCCTTTCAAACGCGCCGCCACTCCGGGCATGACGCGTAAGAACCGCGACATGCCGGGAGCAATCACGAGATCAGGTGTGACAGCGTTACAGATTGCCTCGACTGCTGCGGCATCGCTGGCATAACGAGGCTGGGCGAAATCCGAGCCTGAGACTCCGAGGATTCGCGCCCCCGTCGCGCTCACCGTGTCCGCGACAGCTTGCACGCTTTCGCCGATGAGCCCGATGGCCAGCGAACCTCCGAGCTGCGTTGCGGTTTCAAGCGCCGTGCCCAGCGCTTCGTATGCCGCTTTTGGCAGCGCCGTTCCTGACTCGTCTACATGCGCAAGAAACAGAATCTTCTGTGACATGTCTTCCTCAAACTCGAGAGTCCGTTAACCGATGACCTTATATCGGAAAGATGTCGGCGTGACGGGCGCTACTCCTGCAGAATCCACTCCAGAAGCTCAGCCGCGATCTCGTCTGCAGGACGATCCTTCACGATCTGGGTCTGCCGTTGCTGCCTGGGAGGCGTCACGCTCAGGTAGCGTACGGCACCGGGCGGCAGCGTTCCAGCCTTGGCCTTCTGCAGCGCAGGCATGACGCTGCGCATGTTGACCATGCCGATTTGCGGATTGTTCTTCGGCTCGTGCAAATTGCCGGTCGCCCATCCCAGCACGGCCGGAGGTCCCTGACAGATCGAGACCAGATGCCGTCCACCTTCGATGCGCTCCAGGATTTCGAGAGAACCGTCCGGCTGAATCGTGAGCTGATCAACTCCCTGAAACTGATCGATGATTTCCAGTTGCTCGCCCACCAGTTGCATGGTCACGCCGGCGCCGCGCGAGGCCGATTCCCAGCCTCCAAACAGAAGAAGGCGTGACCGGTCGAGACCGGGAATGGATTGAATTGCCTCCGCCAGCATTCCGGCCACTGCGTGCGCATCGGCGAATCCATTGGCGGGAGAGTCCACCGGGATCAACTCAAAGCTCGCCTTCTGCGCCACGTTCATCATGACTTGCTGCAGCTTTGCTTTGGGCGCCGCACTGACCAGCCACACTTTGCTCCCCGCGGCGTGTGCGGCCAGATGCGCCGCTTCATACAGCGCATGCGAAGCCCACGGATCCAACACCGCTGGCAGCATCATTTCATTCTTCAGCGCCGGTCCGGCCGCGGTCGTGACCGGTTCCAGCGTCTGCAGCGGGTCCGGCACGATGCCGGCACACACAACAATGTGGTAGCCCATGGTTTCAGCGTTCCAAAGTTTCAGAGTTTCAAGGTTTCAAAGTCTCAGGTTGTTTGCGTCCCTGAAACTTTGCCACTTTGAAACGTTGAAACCTTGTTAGTTCAGCGTGGAGTGCAATCCGCCCGCTCCCGCGCGGAATTCGACATTCCCCTTTTCTCCGTCTGTAGTGGCGCGGCAATTCCACAGGCACGCGCCGCAGTAGACGCATTTCTCGCGATCAAATGCCGGCACACCGCCTTCGCCTCGCGTGATCGCTTGCCCCGAGCACATTTCAACGCACAGCTTCGGCTCGCACTTCTGGCACAATTCGCGGCGGATGAAGATCACGTGATCCGCGTAACCGGGCGGCGCCTGTACACTACCACCCATCAGCAAGGCATCCTGATGCGAGATCAGCAGCCGACCATCGAACGGAATGCCGGGCCAGCCGCAGCGATCCATGATGCGGTCATGCAGAGCACTTCCCTGCGCAGCGCACTCTTCCTGCAGTTGCTTCCGTTCGCTTGGCGGAATGCGTGACGCGCAGATCCGCTCCAGCGCAGAGGCGCTTTCTTGAACCGCCCGCACCGGCCTCGGCATGAAGAATGCCCCGCGCGTGATTCCCGCAACCGCCATGCCGATCAAGCCCGTGGCCACTCCTGTTTCAAAACCGTTGCGTGAATCGGCGGCAATCTCTGACTCGGCGTCCACCCAACTCTGGCGCCGGCGTCGAACGTAAGTCTGTTCCAAATTCTCCTGCGTGAACGGTTTCTTCTGCTCCACCAGTTCAATCACCGCTTCCGCCAGTTGTACGCCCGTGGTCCAGGCCTCGTCCACGCCCGACCCGGCGAGCACATTCGTGCTGCCCGAACCTTCGCCAATCCGCGCATAACCGTTCCCTGCGAGGAACGGTTCTCCGATTCGTCCCGATTCCTGCAACGATTTCGCTCCCCAGGATTTCAGTGTCCCGCCCTGCAGATGCCGCCATAAATACGGATGCAGCATGTAATGTTGCAGATATCGGTAAGCGGTGCGTACCGGGCTGCGGAACCACGAAGGAACAAAGATGCCAACAGACGCCAGCCGCTCGGGATGCACGTAGAGAAAACCGAAAATCTCCGGCTCGGGAAATCCGAGCGTGTGCAGGACGGTCCCCGCCGCGAGGCCCGAGTCCTCGCGCAACTCAATCACCATCTTCATGCCCAGCGCCCACTCGCGCTGATGATTTCCTGGCGGCAGGCCGAAGTGCCCGTCAATCTGCCGTCCCACGGTTCCCACGGGGCCATCCGCCACCACGGTGAGAGCGGCACGCACGTCCATGCCCGACATGAATCCATCGCCGGGCGCGCCATTCGGACCGACCCCCTGGTCCGCCAGACGAATGCCACGAACGCCATCTTCCTCGATCAGCGGCGCGCTCACCGGCATTCCCGGCCACACCTGAACCACTCCAGAACTGGTGACCTGCTCACTCACCCACTGGTTAAACTGCCCGAGCGAGAGAACCAGGCCGTCGTGCTTGCGCATGAACTTGGGAGTGAATGGCAATTCCATCGCGTGGTCGTGCCCGCCCACGATCAGACCCAGTGCGCGAACCTTCCAGTCGGCGATGCGCATAGCCAGAGAGCGCCGGCTCGCGCCGATGGGATCGAGCAGGTAAACAAGCTTCTCCTTCTTCACCGGCACGGCCATCGGAATTTGCGTGAAATCAACCCCCGGGAAGCTGCCGCGGATTCCGCGCGCTCGCGTAACTGCGCCCGAGACTCCGAATCCCAGCCCGTCCGCGCGTTCGTAGCAGATCACTTGCAGCGGCATTCCCGGCGAAGCCGTACTCTCCAACCTGGGCGAGCCGTCCTCGTTCAGCAGATTCCGCGACAGCGTGGTCAGGAATCCGCCCATGGCGGGCCCAAAGCCTACGCCTGCTATGTCGACCGACATCTGCTGCCGCTCGACGGCTGGCGGCGCTTCATCCGAGCCCGGTGTTGGAACGGAAGTGCTCATGCAGGATAGTCCAGGGCTTCCGGAATCATGAGTTTCGAAACGGCCTCGGCCGCGCGATCTTTCGCCAGCCGCGATCCGGTCAGGCAGGCGTCGAGCCTCGCATGCAGGGAAAGAAACGGCTGCGCGGCGTGGCACTCGACGCACGGCCCCGCCTTTTTCGGATGGGAGCCATCGCTTTTCACGACATCGAGAGCATAACTGTTGATGCCGGGAATGAATCCTTCCAGCGCATCCAGTTCATCCGCGTGCCAGCAACCGCGAGTTCCCTCCGCGTCCCAGGCGGGATGGCGATTGTAGCCAAACACCAGTTCCGCGCAGATGCGGGCCACTTCCCCGCCGGCGCGCGCCGACTGCACGTGGCAAAGATCCGAAAGAAAGTTCACCAGACCGGCCAACCCTTCAGCCAGCGAAGCGTCGTCCGCGCCCTCCCGCTGCAACCGCAGCACGTCAAGAATCTGGCAGCGTGCCGCCACCAGCCAGCACAGTGCATCGGCCAGCGGGAAGGTCACACCCTGCCGCGCGCTCTGATACAGCCTGCCGCCATCGGCATCTTTGCTGTGCTGCAGATGATCCAGCGTCCACAACCACATGCTCATCGCCGTGGCCAGCGCACAGGCTCCGGTGCCGGGATGTTCCGAGGCAATCGCGCGCATCTCCCGAATCCAGCCGCGGAACTGCGCCAGGAACACAGGGTTGGTCATGGTCACCGAGAGTTGCCGCCGCTGGACGGCTTCCGGACCTTCGTAGGTGGCCTCCAGTTGCGCGTCCATCCATTTGTTGCCCAGGAAGCCCGGACAGTCTTCGGTTATGCCGTAGCCACCCATCAGACTCACCGCTTCGCGCATCGTCTGCGCGCCCCATCCGGTGTTCCAGAGTTTAGCGGCCGGGCAGAGAACGTCAGCCGATGAATCCAGCGCCACGAAACGCAACAGCAAGTCTGAGTTCAGCGCTTCTCTGCGCGCATCGCCCGCCGGCAGTTGCATCAGGGCCACGGCCTGATCAGCCGCTTCCCGCAACAGCTTCATCTTGGCCTTGCCTCCGGTGATCCCGCGCTCGGCGTACAGCTTTTCCATTTCTTTTTCCAGTGGATCCAGTTCATCGAACGCGCGTGCCGCGGTAAACGCCAGCGAAGCGCTCGCTTCGCCCGTCGCCCAAACATCCACCAGTCGGTGCAACGCATCTTCCCGCGCCTGCAATCCCAGTTCATAACGCACCGATCCCGGCGTCGCGGTCTCTGCGCCACGGAATCTGCCGCGCTGATAGCGGATGATGGGCTCGACCGACGAGAGTAATTTCGCTGCCGTCATAACACCTACGGTCACACGGGTACGGCGGAATACGGCCTCGATGACTTCGCTGTGGTTGTAGCGCGGAATCAGCACGCTGTCTTTAATGTCATAGCCGCCAATGATTCGGCTGGCCGGGACGCGCAGGTTGAAGATCGGATCTCCGGTAGAAGAAAGCTGGTGAACCATTTTCTTAGTCGGCGTGCCGCGGTCGAAAACGCCGGGATCACCCTCCTCCAGAATCACCAGACAACTGCCCTTGATGCGCTCATCACCGGAATCGACCGCCGCGGTCACGAAATTGGCGAACCCGATGTTGGTGATGAAACGCCCGCGTTTCTCCACCTGCAGAACCGGTTCCTGTCCCGGCTTCCACTCCACAATTCGCAGCTTGCCGTTGAGCATGCCGGTGTCCACGCCCACATAGGGGATGGGTTCGGTCAGGCAGAATGCGCCCCGCCACGGCTTGCGGTCTTCTCCGGGCTGCGCCGGAGCGGCCAGTTTCATATATCGTCTCTGCTGCTCCTCCGTGCCGCGCTCATGAATGGGAGAGAGAGCCAGACAGCCCGCCAGACTCGCCGTCGCCGCGCCGCCATCCACCCAGGCCAGTTCAAACGCGACCAGCGCCAAGGCCAGATTCTTGGGACCGGCGAAGAGTCCACCCTCTTCCGGTTCCATGAACACCGCCGTGATCCCCGCCCCGTCAAACGCTTCCAACAACTCCGCCTTGCCCGGGGTCCACTCATGCGAGTTGCGTCCGCCGGCGGCCACCAGCCGCGCGACCGGGCCACGCGCCACCGCTCGCGTGGACTGCACCAGCATTTGCAGATCGAAGCGGTCGGCGAATCCCCACTGCACCTGGCGCGCCGCGTCGGAGGGCAGTGTCCGCAACATCTCCGGCTGGACGGAACTCGCAGTCGCCATAAGAATCTCTCCTTGTTTTGCCGCAGGTCGTTGCCTTCGCCAAACGCTGGGATTGATTCTGGCTGTTCGTCGAAAGAGGGGCTGTGATTAGAATCACAATCTTCTATGATCCTGCCCCAGCGCTGGTTTTAGGGGCTCTGTACGGGGTGCAACCCAACAAGCAGTGCAGTGGCAGGGGTGGGCTCTACAGCTCCCCCTTCTTCATCTGCTGCACCGCGTAATCGCAGGCCCGCGCCGTCAGCGCCATATAGGTGAGCGACGGATTCACGCACGATGACGAAACCATGGCAGCGCCATCGGTGAGAAAAAGATTCTTTACCTCGTGCGCCTGATTGTGGGAGTTCAGAACCGAGGTCTTTGCATCTCGCCCCATGCGCGCCGTGCCCATTTCATGAATGGCAAACCCGGGTGGGTCCTCTTCCATGAAGGTCTCGATCTTTTGCCCCCCGGCGGCTGCCAGCATCTCCGCCGCCGTAATCGTCATGTCTTTGCGAATCTCCTGCTCATTCGCGCCCCAGGTGCAGTGCATCTTCAACACTGGAATCCCCCAGGCGTCGACCTTTTCTTTGTCAAGCTCGATGTAATTGTCATGATTGGGCAAGCACTCGCCGAAGCCACCCATGGCGAAGCGCCACGGCCCGGGCCGGCTCATCGCTTTCTTGAATTCCACACCAAATCCCGTCTGCTTGATCCCTCGTTCCCAGCCGTCGCGATAGCCCGCCCCCTCAAAACCATAGCCGCGCAGGAACTCCTTCTGCTTCCTTTTCACATTGCGGAAGCGCGGTATGTAGATCCCGTTGGGCCGTCTGCCAAATTCGATGCGATCTTCATTGCCGGGAATAGTCGCCATGGCGCCAGCGGCCATCACGTGGTCCATCACGTTGCGGCCGAGTTCGCCGCTCGAATTCGCCAACCCGTTCGGGAACTCGGAAGTAGATGAGTTGAGCAAGATGCGCGCAGATTCCAGTGCCGAAGCGCACAGGAAAATCACTTTGCCGCGGAACTCGAGAGCGGCACGGGTTTGTCCATCAATCACCCGCACGCCGGACGCCCTTCGCGTCTTCGCATCGAAACTCAGGCTGTGCACGATGCTGTAAGGCCGCAGCGTCATTCGACCCGTTTTTTCTGCCGCTGGCAGCGTTGCATTCAGGCTGCTGAAGTATGATCGCGTGATGCATCCGCGCTCACACGGGCCGCAGTAATGACAGGCCGCCCGGCCGCGATGATCCTGGGTGAGAATTGCCGCCCGCCCGATCATCAGCACGCGCTCGCCGCCAAAATGCTTCGCAACCGCGCCCTGCACGACTTCTTCCGCGCAGTTCAATTGCATCGGCGGCAGAAATTTGCTATCCGGCAGGTGCGGCAGCCCCAGCGCCTGCCCGGTGATTCCGACGAAATCTTCCACGTAGTCGTACCACGGAGCAATATCGGCATAACGAATGGGCCAGTCGATCGCGATCCCCTCGCGCAGGTTCGCCTCGAAATCCAGATCGCTCCAGCGGTATGTCTGGCGTCCCCACATGATGGAGCGCCCGCCCACCTGCCGTCCGCGAATCCAGCGATACGGCTTGCCCTCGTCGGTGGTGTAAGGATTCTCTTCGTCGTTGACAAAGAACTTCGACGACCACTCGTCACAGGCGTAGCAGGTGCTCTGAATCGGCTGGTCTTCGCGCAGGCGGCGGCGATCGCCCATCCCGCGAAACTTCACTTCCCACGTCGGAACGTGCTCGACATAATCTTGCTCGGGAACGATCGGACGGCCCGCCTCGAGCACCAGCGTCTTCAATCCCTTTTCGGTTAACTCTTTCGCGGCCCATCCGCCGGTTATGCCGGAGCCGATCACGATCGCGTCGTAGGCTGTCTCTTCGTTCACTTGCGCTCCGCTCCTTCCTTGCCGGACTGAGTGTGCGCGCAGCCGTCGTAGCGGCCGGGGATGATTTCGAAATGCAACTCGTCCGTCGCTCCTACTTCCGAGGTGTAGTACGCCGTCAGCACCAGCTGCCGCAGCATGGGATAGAAGCTCTCGCTCTCGTCGGAAGCTGCGGACGTGTGATCCCGCTCCCGGTCTGCCTGTTCGGTCATCTCCTCGCCCAGCCAGCTGAGAATCTCAGCCTGCTGCGTAGGCGTGCAATCGGCAAAGTCCTTGCTGAACAAAGTCTGCGATCGGGCGTCCACATCGGCGAGGCCCTTGAGAAAGCGGTCCTTCTCCGCCATCTCGTACCATTCAGTCAGCATCAGCTCGATGAACTCGGCGGCGCCGACGTCGGTCGCGCCCGGACTGTCGGTCTTCGGGATGATCATCTCTGCCATCGCTTTGACAGTGGCGTTTTGGTGCGGATTCAGGGTGCGAAAAGTCATCTGCGCGCCAACCAGCGCTCTGGCTTCGCGCAGCGCGGAATGCAAGCTGCCTGGAGTCAAGGGAAGTAGCGCCCCTGTCGCCAGCAGGCGGAGGGCGTCACGTCGATTCATCATGAGATTCTCAATTCGGCGCGGCCATTCCCACTTTTCCGCGCCAGAGTGTATCGCGCCAGCTTCACGATCCCGGTGTGGCCGCCTGGATTTCCGCTGCCTTGCCCTCGCGATAGACGATCACCAGCGGCTTCCCACCGTTGGGGTAGCGCACAGTTTTTTCGTAGGATGTATCCCCCCGGTCCGGAACCCCCATGCCCACCGCGAAGTCCGCCTGCAGTTCGTTCATTCCCGGCTTGACTTCATGCCGCTCCACCGCCTGCCACACGTCGTCCGACCAATGCTTGTACAACTGGTGCGGATCCTGGATGTAAAACATTTCGTCGGAATAGATGGAGTACTGCTCGTCCCCTTCAACTCCGATCGGCACTGCGTAGCTCTTCCCTTCCTTCTGAAAGACGGCCATCACCTGTCGCTTTCTTCCCGGCCCTGGCGGCACGGCGGTTACGATATCCTGGATGGCCAACTGCTCGATGGGCAGCAGCAGCCCTGCTTCGTGCTCGAAGTCCACTTTCTTGCGCGTGGCGTCGTAACCATAGTAGGTGTAGCGGTATCCCTCTTTGACCCACACTGGCTGCTGAGTAAGCTGTTTCGCCGACTTCAGATCGTAGGGGTAAAGTTTCTTGGGATTCACATAATAGTCCGGGTTCGCATAACCAATGCGTTGCGCCTGTTTCTGGCGCTCGGCCGCGACCCATTCCTCATGGCGCTGGTAAAAGATGTAACCCGCGCGCACTCCCGCAACTACGATTGCCACCGCCAGCGCCAGCTGAATTCTCTGCTTGGCTTCCTGACTGATCATGGGCAAACTCTACCAGATTCTGTGCCGGCGCGAGACTCATTTAGATGACCGCGCAGATACGAAGGCCTGAGGTAGACTGAAAGACACCAGGAGTCACCCACTATGCCGGCCATTACTGAGCAAGACGTCCTCAGCGCGCTTAAGAGCTGTTACGACCCAGAGATTCCGGTCAACATTGTAGATCTCGGCCTCATCTACAGCGTGCGTTTTGCACCTACGCCCGACAATCAACAGGACGTCACCGTGGACATGACTCTCACCGCCCAAGGCTGTCCCGAGCATGTCAACATCAGCATGCAGGTCAAGTCTCGCCTCGAACAACTGCCCGGCGTTCGAAACGTTACCGTGAATGTCGTATGGACTCCGCCTTGGACGCCGGAACGCCTCAGCACCGACGCCAGAAAACAGCTGGGCATCGAGTGAGGAAGGCAGACGGCCGACGGCAGACGTCGGACCTCAGGCGTCGGACCTCAGACCTCAAACGTCAGAGCTCGGAGATCGCTTGAGGTCTGACGCCTGGGGTCTGGGGTCTGAGGTCTGACGTCCGTCTTTCCCTATTCCCCGATCTCGTCCCAGGCCTCGACTGCGCTTCGACCTGCCGCCTGCGTAATCTGCCGGCCTGCACGCCCCGCCATCTCCATCACGTGCATGCCTCGATCGAAATAGTCGGGCAGAACCCGCCGGACCTTCTCGAATTTCTCCGGGTACTCTGACGCCAGCAGGGCCAAGCCAACACCCGTCGCCAGCACGCCCGCGGGATATCGCTTCTTCATGAACAAGATCGTAGCCGCACCGATGGAACCTACGACCAACGCCTTTTTCCAGCTATCCATTCTCCCCCCAAGAGGAACTCTCTGGCTGCGATTGTACCGCAGTAAGCACGCTCTGCCCGCGGCACCAAACCTCGTATCCCTCCTTCCCTCACATCGCTGTATACTGCCTCGTTTGCCGGAGGGCCCCATGTTCCCGACCAAAGTCCGTTGGTCTGCGCTGTTGTTGGCCGTCAGTTTCCTCACCGGCGCCGCTCTGTTCGCCCAAACCAAACCACGTGCCCGCGATCTCGGTGTTTCCTTCGACGGCACACCCGGCCCGAACAATGCCATCACTGACGTCAAAGGCGTCGAAGTCGGCCACACCACACTCATTTCCGGCGAGGGTAAGCTCGAAATCGGCAAAGGTCCCGTCCGCACCGGGGTGACCGCAGTTCTGCCGCGTGGCAAGAACTCGAACGACCCTGTCTTCGGCGCCTGGTTTACGCTGAACGGCAACGGTGAGATGACCGGCACCACCTGGCTGGAAGACTCCGGCTTTCTCGACGGTCCGGTTATGATCACTAACACGCATAGCGTGGGAGTCGTTCGCGATGCCGTTGTCGCCTGGAAGGTCAAGCACGGCTCGCCCGATACGGAAGGTTACTGGTGGTCGCTCCCCGTTGTCGCCGAAACCTGGGACGGTTATCTCAACGACATCAACGGATTCCACGTCAAGCCCGAAGACGCTTTCCATGCCCTCGACTTCGCCCGCGCCGGCCCCGTCGAAGAAGGCAACGTCGGCGGGGGTACGGGCATGATCTGCAACGAATTCAAGGGAGGCATTGGCACGTCATCCCGCGTACTTGATGCCAAGTATGGTGGTTACACGGTAGGCGTTCTAGTGCAGTGCAATTATGGGCAGCGCGACCAGTTGCGCGTCGCGGGCATTCCCGTCGGCCGGGAGATCGGCGGAGAGAAGGTGTGGGATGACGACGTCGGCTCCATTATTGTGGTGGTGGCGACGGATGCGCCGATCATCCCTACTCAACTGAAACGAGTGGCACGAAAAGTCTCTCTGGGATTGGGCCGCGACGGAAGTTACTCTGGCGATGGCTCCGGCGATATCTTCATCGCCTTCTCCACTGCAAACCCCGGGGCCGCCAATTCCAACGGATTGCGCCAACTCACCATGCTGCCCAACGACTCGC
Source organism: Candidatus Sulfotelmatobacter sp. (assembly GCA_052326105.1). Classification (GTDB taxonomy): domain Bacteria; phylum Acidobacteriota; class Terriglobia; order Terriglobales; family Acidobacteriaceae; genus Sulfotelmatobacter. Next base: position 34,478 of record JBKQRC010000098.1, read on the forward strand.
TCAATCCCATCTTCCTGGCAACGGTGGAAGCCACCGAGGAAGCCGTGATCAATGCCATGGTCGCAGCCGAAACCATGACCGGCATCGACCATCACACCGTTATGGCGCTGCCCCACGATCGCCTGCGCGAGGTGCTGAAAAAGTACAACCGGATTGCGAAATAGGGATTTGCCGATTTGTTCGTTCACCACGGAGGCTCGGAGGAATTCTTGACTGATGAGTGGTGGTACACGTCGCGTGGCTGTTCCATCAACAATCAAAAATCAAACAACAGCATCTCCGTGTCGCTGTGCTTCTGCGGTGAACACTGCCGCGACAGGATGCGTCAGTCCGGCCCAAACGTCCCGGTCCCACGCCGGAACTCTTCTGGCTCGATCCCGAACCGCTTCAGCATAGATTGCAGAGTGGTTCTCTTGATGCCCAGCCGGCTCGCGGCCCCGTCTTCTCCCGACAGCACGCCCCTGGTTTCCTGCAGAATGCGAATGATGTGCTCCCGTCCCATTTCTTTAAGGTCGTCGCGCGACAAGTTCTGCGAAGCATTCAGCTCCAGAGGCGGTGCCGCCAGCACTTCGCCTTTGGTCAGAATCACCATGCGTTCAATCATGTTTTCGAGCTCACGGATATTCCCGGGCCAGCTCCAGTTCTGCAGCGCTTTTACGGTTTCGTCAGGAATAATTTCGATCCGTTTGCTCATGCGCACCGCATGCTTCTCGACAAAGTGATGGATCAGGACAGGAATGTCGGATCGCCGTTCGCGCAACGGAGGCATCGAAATGGGAAAAACGTTAAGACGATAGAACAAATCTTCCCGGAATTTCTTCTCGGCTACGTCTTTTCTTAAGTCACGGTTGGTGGCAGAAATGACGCGCACATCAACCCGCAGGGTGCGGATGCCACCCAGTCGTTCAAATTCCCGGTCCTGCAAAACCCGCAGGAGCTTGGGCTGCAGTTCCAGCGGCAGCTCGCCAATCTCGTCCAAGAACATCGTGCCCTTGTCGGCCAGTTCAAGCCTGCCGACCTTCTGGTTGACCGCGCCGGTGAACGCCCCTTTCTCATGCCCGAACAGCTCACTCTCCAGCAACCCCGTGGGCACGGCCGCGCAATTGAGCTTGATGAAATTCTTGTCCTGCCGCCCGCTCAGGGAATGGATCGCGCGCGCCACCAGTTCCTTCCCCGTGCCGGTCTCCCCCAGCAGCAGGACTGTCGAATCGGTAGGCGCCACCACCCGTGCGTTCTTCAGCACCTCCCGCAGGGCGGGACTCTGGCCGATAATGTGTTCAAACCCGAGTTCGGCCTGTATCTCGCTTTCCAGGTATTGCTTCTCCTGAACCAGCCTCTCCTTCGCTTTCTGGAGACCGTCGGCTAGTTCCCGCAGCCGGGCAATATCCATGGCAGCGCCCGTGATTCCAACCACACCTCCCGACGCATCGCGCAGCGGCTCGAGCGTCACGTCAAAAGAATACTTCTTGCCGTTGTACGGGATCACGACCTCATCGCGCACACCAGTCCCCGTCTCCAGAACTCGCCGTTTGATCTCATTTAAGGTGCGCGCTTTGTCCGCTCCGATGAGTTCATCGTCAGTCTTTCCGATGAACGCTTGCTGCACAAAAAGGTGGGGATTGTAGACCCAGGTATAGCGCAGGTTGCGGTCCTGGCAGAAAACCGTCATCGGAGAGTTCTGGATCGCCACCCGGAAGCGTTCTTCGCTTTCTGTCAGATCGTGCTCTGCCTTCCTCTTCGCCTCTTCCGCCTGCACGCGCTTCGTAACGTCCCGCTGAATGCCCCATGTCCGTATCAACTTCCCGTTCTGCACAATCCCGGTCAGGCTGTTCAAAAACACCTTGGGATTGCCGTGGATGTCCACTTCGTGGGACTCACGCTCCACAATTCGGAATCCAGAGCGAATGTATTCCCGGGTAAGCTCGATGTTGTGCGGATCGCTCGCGTCGAGTGTCTCGGTCAGTCGCTTACCCAGTACGTCCCGAGCCGACTCCAACCCGTACATCTTGGCTATTGCGTCATTGCATTCTGCCAGGTAGGAGCCGTACAGAATGCCGTGCACTAATTCGTCTTCCGGCAGATCGACGGGAATTGGCTCGTCCAGATCCTGCCGGAAGATTCCCTCCGAACTCTGAGCCACGAACCTCCGGTAGTCTTCCTCGCGCAGGCGCAGCGCCTCCTGGGCCCGCTTGTGCTCGGTAATATCTTCAACGGTGCCTTCGTAGTACGCTATCTCTCCTTCTGCATTGCGGATAGCTTTGGCGCTCTCGCGGACGAACATCGCTGTGCGGTCTCTCTTCGTCCATGATGCTTCGATTCCCTTTACTTCTCCGTCGCTTGCGAGCCGGCGCTGGAACTCAGCCCGTTCATAACCAGGCTCGAAACCTTCTTCTTTAAGGTTGCGATCAGATAACTCCGAGAACGAAGAGAAACCCAGCATCTTGACCAGGGATGGATTCGCTAACAGCACTTTTCCGTCCGGGGTAGTGCGGTAGATACCGATCGTGGAATTCTCATACACACTGCGGAATCGCTCTTCGCTCTCGCGCAGCGCCTCCTCCGCCCGCTTGCGCACCGATATGTCAATCATGGTGGCCTGCACGATTGGGGTGCCATCGTCGGCCGAGAGCACAACACAACTGAACAGCACCCAGACAGGAGTATCGTCCTTTCGCCGGAGTTGCATCTCCCGGCTGAAGAAACTCGCCCCTTGCCTTAGCTCGTGCAGCAGCCTTTCGCGGTCGGCCGGGTTGAAATAGAACTTTGTGGTTGGCTGACCGCGGACCTCTTCGGCCGAGTCATAGCCCAGAATGTGCGCCCACCCATCATTGCAATCCAGAACGCGCCCATCCATGCTCGAGACGGCAACTCCGGCAATGTTCTTCTCGAACAACAGCCGGTAACTCTTTTCGGACCTGCGCAGCGCTCCCTCCGCCTGCTTCCGCTCGGTCACGTCATGCGCCATGCCGCGGACAACCGGAGACGCCACTCCCTCGGTGCGCAGCGTGTTGCTATATTCCCAGATCCTGCGTTCTCCGTTTCGGGTCAAAACGCACATCAAGCCTTTTTCCGCGCCGGTTCTCTTGATCCTGGCCAGGTAGGCGTCGAACTGTTGCCGAAACTCCGGAGCGACTATTTCTCGCATCGGGGTCTTCAGGAGTTCCGTTACTTCATACCCCAGAACGCGCGCCGGCGCAGGATTCACCGAGAGTAACCTTCCCTCCAGGTCATGTGTGCATACCAGGTCTTCGCTATGTTCAACCAAGTCGCGGTACTTGTCTTCGCTGGCTCGCAGCGCGACGTCCGCTCGTTTCCGGTCGCTGATGTCGCGGTTGAAACTCAGTATGGCTTCATGGCCGCGATATTGAATCACGGAAGAACTGACCGAAACGTCAATCTCCCTTCCTCCGCCCGTCCGATGCACGGTTTCAAATCGGGGACATACCCCGGTTCGCAGTAGCTCGGCAATCTGCTTCTCGCCGAGATCCACGTCTTTGGTGAAGTCCTTGAGACAGGCGCCGACCAAGTCCCCTCTGGCAACCTCGTACAATTCGCAGGCAGCGGCGTTGGCCTGCAGGATTCGCTCGCCGTAGGGCTCGAAAATCACGATCGGAATGATCGCATTCTCGAATAAGACGCGATACTCCCGCTCGGACTTCCGCAGTTCATTTTCGGTCACATAGCGCGCGTGGTCCGCCACAGCACTGCGGAGAATGAAAAGCACAATTGACGCGGCCGCTATTCCGTACATGGCCCCCTGATAGCGGGCTGGTGCGCTGTGCACCAGCCACAGCACAGCGATTGGAGGCGCGGCAGCAAACACACTTAGCGCCAGCCGGAGTCTGGTCGCCGGCCGTGCTGTCTTGGTTTCATCCTCCGGGCGGTCTTTCCAATAGGCCGCGACAATGCCGATCGCCATTAGTGCCGCAGGTCGTCCCCCGGTGAACCGGACGATCGGACTTATCGTGTGAACAATGATATTCAGCAACACAATCGTCGCGAACGCTCCACTGACCATCCGGTACACGGCCCGCGCTCGCGAAGATGGTTCAACCAATGCGCGCAGCAACAACCCCGACGCAATCAAAGCATTGCGCACCACTTCGGGCCTGCCGAACTCTTGCCATCCCCGGCCCAGGTCCACGTGATGCAGGTAGATGAGTCGAAAATAGGCCAGCACGATCACGATGACCACTTGCGTGAAATCAACCGCTGGCAGCCAGCCGAATCGTCCCCGACCCTCTTTTGAGGTGGGAAAGAAGATCAGTACGGCAAGCGGCAGATAGGTGCACCAGCCAAGAAATTCCAGCGGGGAGAGAATGGTCGCGCCGCCGAAATGGACATCCACCAGGAAATCGTGAACATCCGCCGCGGCATTCAGCGCCAGGTAGGCCGCGGCCATCGCCCATAACCCGCGGGTAATCCTGGAGGAGCGCGCCGCCGCGAAGCCGCACGCCAGTGCTCCCGGAAGAACCACCGCAGCCTCGAAAATGTCGGTGAAGGTCGCCTCATAGCTCTGCGGCAGCAAAAAACAGCGAAGGATATTCAGACCGACGGCAAGGGCCGCTGTTGGGACCAGCATTCGCAGAGCTGCAGATTCTGGGCCGGGGGCAGGCAGCCCACCGGAAAGAAAACTCCTGATACGTTCCCAAAGATCGGCAACACTCATAGCCAACCTCTACTTCACGGGATTCTCGGGTTCAATATTGTGCGCTGAGTTCAGCAAACGCCGTCGCCGATCAACTTCTCGTCGCGCGCACGGAAACTCGAGCTGATCTCAGGCCAATCCTGGCCGCAGGGGAGGTTGCCAGCCGCGCCCAGCATCATCCCGCAAGGGACCGTTGTCTGTGACCGTAATCACAAACTCGTCGCTTGTTACGAAAACCGAACAAGCCGCAAAACGCCGAAAGGGGGCCGTCGGGCCCCCTTTCTGTGCGTTCGTCGCGAAATGGCGAGGTTCTTGGGTTTGCTCTGAGGCTAGTCCTTTACTGCTCTGTCGGTAATCTCCAACCCCTTGTCAACGATCGCGAAGGCCTCATGCAGTTGCTGCTCGTTGATGCATAGCGGCGGGTTGGTAAAGAACGTATTCCAACGCACCAGCGTGTAGAGCCCCTGCTCGCGGAAGTAGCGCCCCAGCGCGGCCATTTCCTCCGAGGTGCCGTTGAACGGCGCCATGGGCTGCCGCGTCTTCCGGCTGCGCACAAGCTCCACAATGCCGAACAAACCGATCGAGCGCACGGCTCCGACCGACGGATGCCTGGCCTGCAGTTCAGCGCCAAGCCTCTTCATCACTGCGCCCATCCTCTTCGCGTTCTCGATCAAGTTGTCTTCTTCGTACACCCGGATCGTCGCCAGGGCGGCGGCGCATCCCATGGGATGTGAGTTGTACGTCAGTCCGCCGTAGAACACTTTGTCCTGGAAGTGCTGCGCGATGTGATGCCGCATCCCCACCGCTCCCAGGGGCAGGTAGCTCGACGTCAATCCCTTGGCCATGCAGATAAGATCAGGCACAACCTTCCAGTGATCGACCGCGAACCACTCCCCAGTGCGGCCAAATCCCGCCATGACTTCGTCGGCGATCAGCAGAATGCCGTACTGGTCGCAGAGCTTGCGCAGGCCCTCGAGATAGCCATCGGGCGGAATCAGTATTCCGTTCGTGCCCGTAACGGGTTCGAGAATGAAAGCGGCGATGTTCTGCGGGCCTTCCATTTGCACGGTCTCTTCGATCATGGCGAGCGAGGTCTCCGCCGAGTCCCATCCACGCTCGATGCCATGATACGGATCGAGCACGCGCACCACTCCCGGCATGCCCGGTTCCGCGGCCCAGCGCCGCGGGTCGCCGGTGAGCGAGATGCTGCCTGCCGTCGCGCCATGATAGGAGCGGTAGCGCGCCATGATCTTGTGCCGCCCCGTGAAAAAGCGCGCGATCTTGATTGCATTTTCGTTGGCTTCAGAACCGCCGTTGGTGAAAAAGAACGTGTCGATGTCTCCCGGAGTAATCTCGGCGAGCTTCGCGCCCAGGCGCGCGCGCGGCTCGTGCGCCATGAACGGATTGGCGTAGCACAGCGTCTCCGCCTGCTCTTTAATGGCGCGGATGACGCGCTCATCGCCGTGGCCGATATTGACCGACATCAACTGGCTGTTGAAATCAGTGAAGCGTTTGCCCTCGGGCGTCCAGAAATAGATGCCTTTGGCCCTGGCGACCGGGATGGGGTCAACCTTCGATTGCGCCGACCATTCGTAGAGCGTGTGCTTCCTAGCGAGGTCCACCATTTCCTGGCCGGTCATAGCGGGATTAGCGACAGTAGTAGTCATGGATTCCTCATAGATTGGGTCATTATGCGATTGAGTGATTGAGCGATTTGGGAACCACGACTCGCGAAGGTTCCAATCGCTCAATGACTCAATCTCTCAATCGCTCAATTCTAGAACTTCCGGCTGTGCTCCTTGGCCCAGCGTTCCACCACAACTTTCTTGTCGGTATAGAACTCGATGGCGTCACGGCCCTGGCCGTGAAGGTCGCCGAAGAAGCTGTTCTTCCATCCGCTGAACGGGAAGTAGGCCATGGGCGCGGCGACTCCGATGTTAATCCCGATATTGCCCGCGGGAGCTTCGTAGCGGAAGCGGCGCGCCGCCGATCCGCTCGACGTAAACAGCGACGCCTGGTTGCCGTAGGCGCTGTGTTCAAGGAACGCGAGCGCCTGGTCCAGATTCTCGGCGTGGACCAGACTGAGCACGGGACCGAAAATCTCGGTGTCCGTGATCTCGCTGGTCGCAAGCACGTCGTCAAGGATCGTCGGCTTCACGAAGTTGCCGGACTCACATTTCGGAATCTTCGCCCTGCGGCCATCGAGCAGGATCTTCGCGCCCTGCTGCTCACCCACTCCGATCAGCGATTCGATACGCTCTTTGCTCTGGGGAGTAATCACCGGGCCCATCTGAACGCCGTCTTCCAATCCGTTGCCGACGCGGAGTTTCGCGGCAGCGTCGGCGATCGAATCGCGGAAAGTCTTCTGCGCCTCGCCGATGGTTACCGCGACTGAAACTGCGAGACAGCGCTGCCCGGCGCAGCCGAAGGCGCTGTCGCTGATGATCTGCGTCGCCATCGGCATGTCGGCGTCAGGCAGGACGATTACGTGATTCTTGGCTCCGCCCTGGCATTGGCAGCGTTTCCCATTCTCTGCCGAGCGGGCGTAAATGTAGCGTGCGATCGGCGTCGAGCCGACGAAGCTGATGGCGCGAACTTTCGGGTGATCGATGAGCGCATCGGCCACCGCCTTGCTCCCGTTGATAAGATTGACCACGCCCTTGGGCAGGCCGACCTTTTCTAAAAGCTCGTAGATGTAGCGCATGGTCAGCGGCACCCGCTCGCTCGGTTTCAGAATGAACGTGTTGCCGGTGGCGATGGCATAGGGCAAATACCAGAACGCGATCATGCCCGGAAAATTGAACGGCACGATGGCCGCGACTACGCCGAGGGGCTGGCGGATCATCATTTCGTCAATGCCGCGTGCCACGTCCTCGAGGTTATAACCCTGCATCATCATGGGGATGCCGCAGGCCACTTCGACATTTTCGATGGCGCGCCGCATCTCGGCCTTCGCCTCGGTGAAGGTCTTGCCGTTTTCTATCGTGATGATGCGGGCGATGTCGTCGATGTGCTCTTCGAGCAGCATCTTGAGCTTGAACAGCGGCTGGATGCGATCTTCCGCCGGAGTGCGGCGCCACCCGGGGAATGCGGCGGCGGCCGCTTCCACGGCGGCGTTCACGTCATCGGCACCGGCGAGCGGAACACTGGCCAGGATTTCGCCCGTGGCGGGATTGATCACATCGCGCCACTCCGAAGCATGCGACTCGGCCCACTGGCCGTTGATGTAGTTCGTGAGCCGGGTGGTGGGAGGTGCGGCAATGCTCATGTGAACCTCACGGAAGAGTCGCTACTCAGTACTCAGTTGCCAGTGAATCCCAAGGCAGCCATCATTATATGGTGTCACCTGCTGAGTACTGGGTACTGAGTACTGTTTCACACCAACTGTTCCATTGCGCCCTTCTGGTCACAAACCGCAGCAATCGCGGACCCCAGCACGTCGAGTCCCTCGTCCATTTGCTCGTTGGTGATGACCAGCGGGACCAGCACACGGATGACGTTGGAGTACGAACCGGCCGTAATCGTGATCAGGCCGTGCTCGTAGCAGTACTGCGTGATCTTCTTGGTTTCATCGGCTGCCGGCGCTTTGGTTTCTTGCGACCGCACCAGTTCGATGGCCTGCATGCCGCCGAGGCCGCGCACGTCGCCGACGATGGGCCAGCGGCGCTGCCATTCGCGGGCACGGCGCTGAAAGCGGTCGCCGAGTTCGTTGGCGCGAGCCAGCAAGTTCTCGCGCTCAAACAAGTCGAGCACAGCTAATGCTGCCGCGCAGGAAAGCGGATTTCCGGCGAAGGTTCCACCGAGACCGCCGACGCCAGGGGCATCCATGATCTCGGCGCGGCCGGTAACGCCGGCCAGCGGCAGCCCACCGCCGAGGGATTTCGCGGTGACGAGAATGTCGGGCTCGATCCCGTAACGCTCGCTGGCAAACAGCGCGCCGGTCCGACCGAATCCGGACTGGACTTCGTCGGCAATAAAGAGGATGCCGTGCTTGTGGCAAACTTCGACGAGGACCTTGAAGTAATCGAGCGGAGGCGCGATGAATCCGCCTTCTCCCAGAACCGGCTCGGCGATCACCGCCGCTACTTCTTCGTTCGCCACCACGCGTGTGAACGCGTCTTCGAGATGACGCGCGCAGTAAAGATCGCAAGACGGATACTTCATCGAGTAGGAGCAGCGATAGCAGTAAGCGAAAGGAACCCGGTATACTTCGCCGGGAAACGGAGCGAATCCGGCTTTATACGGGTGCGTCTTGCTGGTGAGCGCCAGCGTCATCATGGTACGGCCGTGAAACGCGTCCTCGAAGGCGATGATGCCGGGGCGCTTGGTGTAGGCGCGGGCAATCTTGATCGCGTTCTCCACGGCCTCGGCGCCGCTGTTCACGAAGATCGTCTTCTTCGCGAACTTGCCCGGAGTCACTTCGTTCATGCGCTCGGCGAGGCGGACGTAGCTCTCGTAAGGCGTGACCTGGACGCAGGTGTGCAGGAAGCGATCAAGTTGGTCTTTGACGGCGCCGACGACTTGGTCGCGACGATGTCCGACGTTGAGGCAGCCGATGCCGCCGGCAAAATCGAGGTAGCGGTTGCCATCGACATCTTCTAGCCAGGCGTCTTCGGCCTTGGCCACATAGATGGGCGTGCCGTGAGAAAGCCCGCGGGGCACGGCTTTCGCGCGGCGGTCGGAGAGGGCCTTCGACTTCGGGCCCGGAATCGGAGTGCGGAGTTGAATAGTAGACATCGTGATTCTCGGTTGTCAGCTGCAAGTCATTCTTCGTTCCTCGTTCGTCGTTAGGCAACCGGCTTCATCGTCGCCCCAGTTGCAGAGGTCCTTCGCTTCGCTCAGGATGACAGGGCCGTACTGGCTACTGGCAACTGGCAACTGGCAACTGCTCCTCAGTACCAGCCGATCGGCGCTTCGTTCAAGTTGATGTGAACCTGCTTGGTTTCCAAATACTCTTCGATACCCCAGGGACCGAGCTCGCGGCCGAAACCGGATTGCTTGAAGCCTCCCCATGGCGCTTCGACGTACGTTGGCTGCATGTGGTTGACCCAAACCACGCCGGCGCGCAGAGCTTTCACGGCACGCATGGCCTTGAAGATGTCGCGCGTCCAGACGGCCGCGGCAAGGCCGTAAGGCGAATCGTTGGCGATCTTCAGCGCGTCTTTTTCGTCTTCGAACGGAATCACCGCGGCGACCGGGCCGAAAATCTCTTCGCGGGCGATGCGGGCGCTGTTCGACACGTCATAGAAGATAGTTGGCTGAACATAGTAGCCCTTGGCGAATTTCTCGGGGCGTCCGCCGCCTGAAGCCAGCTTGGCTTCCTTCTTGCCAATGGCGAGATACGAGTTGACTCGATCGTACTGCTCCTTGCTGACCAGTGGGCCCATCTTGGTGTCGCGTTCGAGCGGCGGACCGAGCTTAATCTTCTTCGCTTTTTCGCTCATGGCCTCAACGAACTTCTTGTAGATGGACTTCTGCACGAGGATGCGGCTGCCCGCCGAGCAGACTTCGCCTTGATTGATGAAAACGCCGAAGAGCGCGCCATCAATGGCGGCTTCGAAATCGGCGTCGGCGAAGAAGATATTGGGCGACTTGCCGCCGAGTTCCAGCGTGACGCGCTTCACCGTGTCCGCGGCCTGTTTGACGATGATCTTGCCGACCGCCGCGCTGCCCGTGAAGGCGATCTTATTCACGTCAGGATGCTGCACAATGGGCGCGCCGCAAGTTTCGCCGAAGCCGGTGACGATGTTGACCACGCCGGGCGGCAGGCCGCAATCAGCGAAATGTTTCGCGAATTCGAGCGCCGTGAGCGGCGTCTGCTCGGCGGGCTTCAACACGCAGGTACAGCCTGCAGCTATAGCAGGCGCGAGTTTCCACGCGGCCATGAGCAGCGGATAGTTCCAGGGAATGATCTGTCCGGCGACGCCGACGGGTTCCTTCAACGACAGGGACAGCGCGTTGTCGGGGACGGGATTCACATGCCCGGTCACTTTGGTGGCGAGGCCCCCGTAGTATTCGAAGCAGGTCGCTACGTCGGTGAGATCATACTCAGCTTCGACGATGGGCTTTCCCGTATTGCGGCATTCGAGTTCGGCAAGCGCCGGCAGATTCTGCCGGACTTTATCCGCGATGCGGAAAAGGACGCGGCCACGTTCTTGCGCCGTAGTGGTCGCCCATGGGCCCTCTTCAAATGCAGCCTTGGCAGCAGCGACTGCGCGGTTGACATCGTCGGCAGAGGCGTCAGGAACCCGGGCGATGACCTCTTCGGTCGAGGGATCGTAGACGGGAAAGGTCTTCGCAGACTTGCTCGCGACCCATTCGCCGTTGATAAACATCTGGTAAGTCTTCACGTCAATTTTGACTCCGCCGGACATAGACCCTCCACGAATCGGCTTGTGTGGGGACGGGCGCCCTCGCCCGTCCATTCCGAGCGAAGCTCGGCCGTTCTTTCACTCTCTGTCGAACTGCGCTCGACCGGACAGCCGAGGGCGGCTGTCCCTACACCGAACTTGCCGGATCCATTTTGTTCTCAACCGCAACCGCCTGCGGCGCTTTGCGGCGCCCGTAGACGAAAAAGAAGAATGCGGCGAGGCCTATGAAAAACAGTGTGCCGCCAAACATCCACAATTCATAGGACCACAGCGAGGTAATCTGCTGGGCCGGGAAAAATACTAACGCGATGCCGAGAATCGTGGTCAGGAAGCCGCTCAGGCCGGCCACGAACAAGGTGGTCCGGCCGTACTGGCCGCGCGGCCTCGGTTCCGTCACCGCGAACTTCACCAGCGCACCGAACATATAAACGAATGGGACAAGTTGGAGAACGACGGCGAGCGACAAGAGCTTCTGGAAGACTTCTCCGGCGCCGGCGGGGCTCAGATACAAACGCGGCAGTAAACCGAGAATCCCCACGATCTTGTCCCAGAACCACCAGCCAAAAAAATTTCCCAGCACCAGAAGACCCGAGACAATTCCCTGCACGATCAACGCCGCATAGGGCGTGGCGTAACGCGGGTGCACGTGGCCGAGCCACGAGGGCATGTAGGAGTCGAGTCCGGCGACGAAAGGAATGCGTGCCGAACCTCCCATCCAGGCCGATCCGATACCAGCGATCGAGAGGCTGAGCATGAGCGCGAAGGGGACGGAAATCCAACCAACGCCGACGCGGCCTGCCATATGAGTGACGGCCTGCACGATTCCCTGAAGTACGTTGATGTTCTTCCCTACGGCGATTAACAGGGTGAGCGTCGCCCCAACATAGAGCGCGCCCGAAACTACTCCGCCCCAGGCAACGGCGCCGGGCAGAGTACGGCGCGGATCCTGGATTTCGTCGCCCATGACAGAGGCAAGTTCGAGGCCGACCAGGCCGAAACAGATCACGCCAAAGGAATTCAGCACGAATCTTGGGTCCGCGGGAATCTTGAAGTCGGCGGCGGTGATCGTGGTTCCAAAACGCGAGTATACAATCACGCCGAGACCGATCAGCACTGCCGCAGCGATAAAGGTTCCTATGGCGCCGAGATTGTTGATCCACTTCCCCACGCCGAGACCGAGAATGTTGAGCACGGTAAGAAAAACGAGCAGTGCGATCGAGGCGGTTGAGGCGAACGCCCTGCTGTCGGCCAGTCCCAGATGGCTGGGACCGAGCACATAAACCGACACGCCGACGAAATAGAGCATGACCGTCGGCACGTAGAGCATGTTGTTGGTCCAGTAGCACCAACCGGAGAGGAATCCGTGGAAATCGCCGAACACCTCCTTAGCCCAGAGATATACTCCGCCTTCGCCGGGATAGCGGTGTGCCAGTTCGATAACCGCGATGCCCTGCGGCCAGAAGAACAGCAACAAAGAGATGATCCAGAGCCAGACGGTGACCCCGCCGTTCGCGGCAATCGAGGGGACGACGTTCAGATTGAATACGGCGACTACGAAGAGCAACACCAGATCGCGGCGGCCGAGGGCGCGGATCAGTTGAGGATGGGCAGCGGATTGTGCCGTTGTGGACAAGGGTTGAATGCGGCTAGCGCTCTTCGCCGAACAGCAGGTTCCTCACCGGGCTGCGGCCCGGTTCGGAATGACAGCACTTTATTTTGATGCTCATATTCTGGGTCGTGCACGCAGGGGGCGGACGAATGCGTCCGCCCCTACGTGATTAGTGCGCGACTTCGGCTGGGACGCGCTCGTTGCGTTCCTGCTGCGCTTCGGCCAGCGAGGCGGCAATGTCGTCGAATGCAGCCAGATGCTCATCAATATCGGCGTCCGTGTGCTGAACCGAGATCGTCCACTGCTCATCCCACCAATAAGGCTGAGGCATCACGCCGCGGTTGACCATGCCGAACCAGTAATGGCGCCACAGGTCAACATCGATCACGGTCCAGTCGCGATAGTTGACGATTTCCTTCGGATAGAGCATCAGAGCGCCATTGGCTCCGGCCTGCGCGGTGTAAGCCTGCAGGCCGACTTTCGCGATGGTCTTGCGGTAGCCATCGGCCAGCTTCTGGCTGAGCTTGTTGACGTGGACGTAATTGTCGCGTGTGAGCACTTCGCGGAACGTGGCCAGGCCCGCGGCCATCGAGACCGGGTTGGTGTTGTACGTGCCGCCGTGAAAAACCTTGTGCTGCGAGATCAGGTCCATTACCGACTTGCTCGTACCGAAAGCGGCGAGGGGCAGGCCGCCACCGATTGACTTCGCGAGGCAGATCATGTCGGGATGAACGCCGAAATATTCGCTGGCGCCTCCCCAGCAGAGTTTGGCGCCGGTCTTGACTTCGTCGAAGATCAGCAGCGCGCCGTTCCTCGTGCAGATGTCGCGCAGGCCTCGCAGGAATCCGGGTTGCGGCAGGCACAGACCGACGTTCATCAGAATCGGCTCGAGAATGATCGCCGCGATTTCTCCCGGATTCTCTTTGAATCGGCGCTCGACGGTTGCGAGATCGTTGAATGTGGCGATCTTCACGTTGTCGATCGCAGACTTAGGCACGCCAAGGCCGCCCGGCACCGCAGTTGGATTATGCACGTCGCCGAAATCCGGAGCATGCGGCTTCACGCTGACCAGAGCGCTGTCATGCAGACCGTGATAGGCGCCTTCGAACTTGACGATCCTGTCGCGTCCGGTGGCGGCTCGCGCTAGGCGAATCGCGTGCATCGTGGCTTCCGTGCCGCTGTTGCCGAAGCGGCACATTTCAACCGGGAAGCGGTTGCAGATTTCTTCGGCGAGTTCCCATTCCATGTCGTGCGGCATGCCGAACATGGTGCCGGTGGAGAGGCGTTTTTCGACGGCCTTCATCACGGCGGGGTGGCAGTGTCCGGCCATCAGTGCGCCGAACGTCAGGTTGTGGTCAATGTATTCGTTGCCGTCGAGGTCGCGGAACTTGCTGCCGCTGGCCTCTTTCACGAAGATCGGCCAGGGATCATAGGCGCGATAGTTGCTGGCCACGCCTAGAGGAATGCGTTTGAGATTCTTCTTGTGGGCTTCGGCGGATTTAGGAGTGCGGCGCTCGAAAGCCGAGAGCTCTTTCTGCAGATCGGGGTACATCGGGTTCTCCGGAGATGCTCAGGCCCGGCATGGGCGGGCCATTAGAATACCCGGGCGAATCGGCCCGGGTTTAATGCAAGGATACAGCGGCTAAAGCCGCGGGTCATTTTGTTTCAGCTACGGCGCGGCTTGAAGCCGCGCCCTTTCAAACCAACGGCCTTTGTCAGAAAAAGAACTTCATAGCGAACTGAAACAGACGCGGATCGCCGGCTGAGGTTATCTTGCCAAACTCCGTCGGGCCGTCGGAAAAGTGGCCATCGGGATTGGAGTAGTTGGTGCGGTTAAAAATATTAAATATCTCTGCCCGGAACTGCAGGTACTTGCTCTCACTGAGCGATATTTTCTTATGCACCGAAAAGTCCCAATCTTCAAGACCCGGCCCGCAGCAAATCGTGCGCTGGGTGCCGTTATTGAACTGGCCGAGCGGAGGAACTGGAGCATTGTTTGGATTGGTCGCAGCCGTGGCAAAATCATTCGGGTTGAACCAGTACCCGGGCGTCGAGAGCCCGAGCGAACTGTAAGTATTCCTGGGATTCAGCTTCTGAAAAGGCGCTACCAGACTTGGCGCCTCGGTTCCCAGGAAGAAGAAACTGTTGATCAGTTCGGTATCGTCTGCCGTGTCCAGACGGATGGGAAATCCACTCTGGAACTGTGTAATGCCGGAAACCTCCCAATCGTCTAACAGTTTGCCCTTAAACCCTGAATACTTTCGGATCGGTAGTTCCCAGTCGTAGCTGATGACGAAGCGCTGTTTCGAGTTGTAGATCGATAGAGCACGGCTGGCGCGGTAATTAGACGGATCGAGCGTTTCTTCGAAAGTGGAACCGTCGTCAATGGATTTGCTGTAGGTGTAGGCTGCCTGGAACTGCAGGCCGTGCGAGAAACGCTTCTGCAGCATCATTTCCAATGCGTTGTAGACCGAGCTGGCGATGGTGTCTTCGGCGAAAATGTCGGTGAATACGGGAATGCCGTCGACCGGACAACTGGTGCCGATATTCGGACCGTTCGTCACACAATTCGGCGATGAGTAAGGCCGCAAGCCGACCAACTGCACCGGAGTGCCCCCGGCAGCACCGGTGACGGTAGAGCCATTGGGGAGATGAAACACGAAACCCGGGGGGACGTTCACGCTCCACTGCGAGTCTTCGAAGGTCGGAGAGCAAGTGGCTGGGAGGCCATACGAGGTCACGCTGGCCGGATTGGCTAACGCAATGCTCATGATGTCAAGGCAGCTCTGCGGATTGGACGGATTGATGTCGTGCGAAGCCAGCAAGCGATGTCCCTGCGAGCCGACATAGCCGATCTGCAACATCGTGCTGTTGCTCAGTTCACGCTGGATGGTCAGATTGTATTGACTGGTGTACTGCGTGCGCAGGTGGGGTTGGAAGTCGCCGTATAGAAGAATGGGGCGGAACAGCGACAAGTCGGTCGACTGTCCCTTGACCGGAGTGATGATTCCGCCGAAGGGATTGGGATTTGCATAACCGGCTTGGGCCACGAACGGAGTATTGAAAAACTCATCGTACACCGCGGAACTTCCCCCAAAAGGCGGCTCAGCACCAAACTGCGCCGCGACCAGCTCCTCGATCGGATTGTAGAAGAGCCCGAAGCCGGCACGGATGCTCGTCTTGCCATTGCTGCCGAATAGCTTCGCCAGCGGGCCATGCGTAAAGTTTGGACTGTAGGCCACGCCAATGCGTGGCGCAAACGCCTTGTAATAGGTCGAGGTCAGGCCGGCAGGAACGCCCGGATCACCTGGGACAACCAAGCCCGTCGGTTCAGCGCCGGTAGTAGAGCAATTGATGGGGCCAGTCAGACCTGCGGTGCTAAATACGCCCTGCCAATAAGAGAGGGATGCACCTTGCCCCTGGTTATTGATTCCGCAAGGGTAGACGGTCGAATTCTGTCCGGGACGGAAGGTCTCGACGTGCTGGGCGATATCGACCATGGGGGGATTGAACTCCCAGCGCAGTCCGTAGTTCAGCGTAAAGTTAGGCTTGATCTTCCAGCTATCCTGCACGAAGGGATAGACGGCGGTGCTCCGAATATCTTCGCGCTGGCCTGAGCCCTGGATGTAGTAATCGACCAGGCCGAGCAGGTATGCAGCATAATTATCGCCGTCGCCCGGCACAATCGCGTTCGGCCCGCTGCTGTTCATCTGCAGTTGGCCGTTGATGTCGAAGTAATAATATTGGTCGAAGCGGGCCCGGCGTGCATCGATACCGAATTTGAAGGTGTGGTTGCCTTTGACCCAGGTCAGTCCGTCGGACCACTGAAAGCTGTTGCCCACCTGGGGAAGCGTGCCTTCCCAGTTGTTGCCGAACTCCGCGCCACCCTGAATGTTGATGTAGGGGACGCCGGTCAGCGTGGAGGGCAATCCAGGGGTGATGCCGAGGCTGGTGGGGCTTCCGAACTGGTTCACGATTGCAGATGAGTCCGACAGCCCTGTAAAACAAAACGGCGCCGCGTTGCTGCCGGGAGTACACGAGTCTTTAACCGCATTGGTGGTTTGCGATTTCAGGAAGCCGAGCTCGCCCTCGCGCATATAGGTGAAATGGGCTTCGTTGACCAGAGAGTTGCTGATGGTCCAGGTGTGGGTGAAGTTCCACTGCTGGTAGCGGAGATCGTTGTAGTTCCCGAATCCCGGCAGGTTGGCGCCGGATTCTTCAAAAGTATTGTAGGGCTCGAGCTGCATGCCATCGTTGAAGTAGTAGTAGGCGGTCAGATTCTGGTGATCGTTGATTCTGTGGTCAAGGCGGAAGGTAAATTGATTCGCGTTATCAGTTCCCACCGGGACGGCCTCGTATTGATTGCCGCCGACATTGGCTGCGGGAACAAACTGCTGAAGTAGATTGGCAGCCACTGGATCCATGCAGGCCGTCGGAATCTGGCCGCTGGGAAACACGCTCTGGGCGCCGGGGGTGCTGACCCCAGGCGCAGTTTGCCAGTCAATCGTAGCTGTTCCCGAAACCATGTCTGGGGTTAGGTTGGCGATTCCGTTCGCCCCCAACCCGAGGGCGCCATCGCACCCAGTCCGTCCGTCCAGGACCTGAGCGACAAAGGGGCTTGTAATGCCATACGGGGCCTGCACTTCCATTTGGGTGACGGGGTTGAAGACGGAGCGCAACGCGGTGTTGAAACTTCCCACCCCCGAAAAATCGCCGCCCCCTGAAGGGTTCGTAGCAGACGGTCTTTGCTGACTGGTGGGGACATTCACCAGGTTTCCCGGATCACCGGCGCGAATGCGCCGGCCTTCATACGACAAGAAGAAGAAAGTCCGGTCTTTCTTGATGGGACCGCCGAAAGTTCCGCCGAACTGGTTTTGATTGAGCTGCGGCGTGAACGGATCACGATAACCGCCTGAATCCAGTTTCGTATTGCGGAAATACTCGTAGATATTGCCGTGGAACTGGTTCGTGCCCGACTTGGTGACCACGTTGACCACGGAACCGGAGTTGCGGCCATATTCGGCGTCGAAGGTATTGGTGATAACACGAAACTCCTCGACGGCGTCGGGCGTGGGCTGAACTGTGGGCGTGTTGACGAACTGGTCGTTGGCATCGCCGCCGTTGACGCTGAAATTGTTGGCGCGGGCGCGCCCGCCGTTGACTGAAACCGAACCTGCATCGGTAGAACCAAAGAACAAACTGCCGCTCGATCCCAACTGCGACTGCACGCCGGGCTGAAGCTGCAGGAACTGATAGGTATCCCGCGTGTTCAAAGGCAGTTCATTCACGGAGCGGTCGTTGATAACCGCGCCCAGTTGCGTGCTGGTGGTATCCACCTGCGGCGCTTCGGAAGTAACGTCCACAACCTCCTGCGTGCCGCCGATCTGCAGGACCGAGTTCAGGGTCAGCACCTGGTTCACGTCGAGGATCAAATCCTTCTGAAGGTTTCTCTTGAAGCCAGCGAGCTCGAAGCTTGCCTGGTAGGTTCCGGGAACGACGTTGACGAAGGAATAGTCGCCGCTGTCGCTGGTCTGAGCGTCCCGGCTGACTCCGGTGGCCTGATTGGTCAGCGTGACCTTCACACCGGAGAGAACGGCGCCAGTGGGGTCTGAGACACGGCCGATGATCCGGCCGGTAGCGCCCTGAGCGGACAGCAATGCCGGAAACAGAAGGCAAACTACCACCAGCGGGCAAAACAGCATCCAACGGGTTCGCAGCGACATGGAACCTTCAGACCTCCGGGACTTGTTGATTTTTTCTTGAATGCGACGGCTTGTGTTTACCCACAACCTTGCTATAATTCCGGAAGGTTAGGCCTTACTATAATTGTGTAAGGTTAGAGAAGTGGGGTGGGGGCTGTCAAGCAGAAAAAATATATCCCTGCCATTGAAAAAATCCCTGATCTGCCAGCATGCAGGACTATGAAACGGCGCGGCGCGGAACCCTACTTGAAGATCGGAGAAGTGGCAAAGATGGTGGGAGTCTCGCCATCGGTCATTCGCTCCTGGGAAAACCTGGGGTTGGCGCGCCCGCGGCGCACCGAGAGCAAATACCGGATGTACACCCGCGAAGACGTGAAGCGCCTGAAGCGGGCCCGGTTCCTGCGGAAGGTGCGGGGTCTGAATGCGGCCGCGATTGTACAACAGCTGAGGCGGGAGGGCAGGATGGCCCCGCCGGGTAATGGCAACGGCGGCGTGATCGGCGCGCATCTGCGGCGGCTGCGGGCTCGGCGGAAGCTTTCTCTGGCAGCGGTTGCCCGATCCGTTGGGATCTCCGTTGGATTTCTGAGCGCGCTGGAGCGTTCTCAGATGAGCGGCTCCGTCGGAACGCTGCGCAAACTCGCCCGGTTCTATAAGACCAACATTCTGGATTTCTTTGACGCCAGCGGAGCCACCACCCGGCACGTGCGTCCGGCGGAGCGCAAGGTACTCGATGCAGGGGCAGGCGTGCGCATGGAATTACTGGCATGGGGAAACACCGCGATGGAACCTCATCTTTTTCGCAT
The DNA here is from genome assembly GCA_052326105.1 of Candidatus Sulfotelmatobacter sp. Classification (GTDB taxonomy): domain Bacteria; phylum Acidobacteriota; class Terriglobia; order Terriglobales; family Acidobacteriaceae; genus Sulfotelmatobacter. The sequence goes on from JBKQRC010000098.1 coordinate 53,611, forward strand.
CGCGCCCGAAGCGGGCAGCGGAGATCCCTACACCCACGAAGGAGAAGAATTCATTTACGTGCTGCGCGGAGATTTGGCTATCACGCTTGACGGCGAAGAGCACCGGTTAAGGCCTGGCGACAGCTTTTATTTCGAGAGCGCGATTGCCCATCGCTGGAGAAATCCGGGCCGCCGGGAAACGTGGGTGTTGTGGGTCAACACTCCCCCGACGTTTTGAATGAGGACATTTTGAATCAGTGGGCAACAGATTGGACAGGGCCATGCAGCGGAACAGCGCCTTGGAGGAAAAAATGAACCGGCCACGAATCGTGAAGTCCTTGCTTGTGCTGGCAGCGGTATTGCTCCTCGGATCGTGCTCGAACAAGACGCCCACGCTCAACCTCCTGGTGTGGGAAGGCTACGCCGACCCGTCATTCGTCCATGCGTTCGAGGAGCAGAATCACTGCAAGGTCTCGGCGGCGTACATGGGATCGAGCGACGAGTTGGTCGCGAAGCTGCGCGGCGGCAGTGCCGGCAACTACGACGTCATTTCGCCCTCGAGCGACGTGGCGACCTCGATCGCTGCTGCCGGATTGGCCGCTCCGCTCGACCTCGCGCAGATTCCGAGCTACAACCAGCTTTCTGTCCAGCTCACTTCCCTGCCTCTGGTGCGGGTCAACGGCCAAGTGTACGGCGTGCCCTTCATGTGGGGGCCGAACCCGATCATCTACGACACGACTGCTTTCCCCCAGCCGCCGGATTCGTGGAACGTGATGTGGGATCCGAAATATAAGGGAAAGATTTCTGTGTGGGACGATCTTTCCACCCTCTACATGGCGGCGCAAGTTTTGGGCTATGACAAGCCCGAACCGTCGCAGCTCTACAACCTGAGCGACGAGCAGCTTGAGGTAGTCAAAAAGAAACTGCTGGAATTGAAACCCAACATCCGCAAAATGTGGTCTACCGGCGGCGAGCTCACCAATCTGTTCGAGAATCACGAAATCGTCATTGCCATGGGCTGGCCGCTCAATACGGCGGATCTGAAAAAAGCCGGGTTTCCCGTGGGCGAGACGATCCCCAAGGAGAATACGACGGGCTGGATCGATCATCTGATGATCACAGCGGGCAGCGAGAACAAGGAACTAGCGACGAAGTTTCTGGAGTACATGGTAGAGGCCAAGACGCAGAAACTCGTCACTGACAAAACCCATTATGTTCCCGCGAATCCGCAGGCCGGACAGTTCATGACCCCGGATGAGGTGAAGATACTGCACCTGGATGACGTGAACGCCTACCAGAAGCGAATCTATTTCTGGCAGGAAGTGCTGCGGCGCGCGAAGTATAACGAGATTTGGAACGACGTGAAAGCGGCGCAGTGATTATCCATGCGCAGCGGCGAAGAAGAGAAGCAGGTTCCTCGCTCCGCTCGGAATGACAAACGTTTAGGTAAATCACGATTGCCAAGAATAGATCATTCATGACCTCCGCGATCAACTCGGCGCCTGCGCTCATGGCGAGCGAACCATCCAGCGCGAAGCCTGCGCTGCTCAGCATTCGAAATGTGGCCAAGGCTTTTGGCCGCAATTCAGTGCTGCGGAATATTTCGCTGGAGATTGCCGAGGGAGAATTTCTCACGATCCTTGGGGAAAGCGGCTCGGGAAAAACCACATTGCTGCGGATCGTTGCCGGTTTTGAGAGCGCCAGTTCGGGCGAACTGTGGATGGGGGCCGAGCGGCTGGACGGCCAGCCTCCGTACCGGCGCCGCGTGAATACTGTGTTCCAGCATTACGCGCTGTTCCCTCATCTGACCGTCGAGCAGAATGTCGGCTATGGCCTGCGGGTGGCGAAGCGGCCGGAGGCAGAAATCACGCAGCGCGTGGCGGAGGCGCTGGACAAAGTTAAGATGACCGCGCACGCGAAGGCGAAGCCGTCGAAGATCAGCGGAGGCCAGCAGCAACGCGTGGCGCTGGCGCGCGCTCTGGTGAACCGTCCGCGGCTGCTGTTGCTCGACGAGCCCCTTTCGGCGCTGGACGCGAACTTGCGCCGGCAGATGCAGGTGGAACTGAAATCCCTGCAGCGCGAGGTCGGCATCGCTTTCGTATTCGTCACCCACGACCAGGAAGAGGCGATGGTGATGTCGGACCGGATCGCCTTGCTGCGTTCGGGCGAACTGGAGCAGGTGGCCACGCCACGCGAAATCTACAGCCGTCCGGCCACGGCTTATGTCGCCCAGTTCATCGGACACACGAATCTGCTGCGAGGAGAAGTGCAAGGCGGGGTGATGCGCTGCGGAGCGCTCGCGTGGCAGGCGTCGCTGCCGGATGGGCCGGCGCTGTTTTCTCTGCGGCCGGAGCAGATTCGAGTGGGAAGCGTTGCGAGTAGCGCAGTCAGAGTTCGCGGCCGCGTACTGCATCACGCGTTTCACGGCGCGACGGAGTTGATCCGCGTGCAGTGTGCCGATGGACTCATTCTGGTGGTGAGAATCGCGAGCGGGGGCGCGCCGCAGAACGAAGTTGAGCTTGAGTTCTCTCCGTCGGATGCAGTGCTGGTGCGCGAATCTCCCGAAAGAATCTGATGTTTTCCCGAGCCTACAAGACGGCTGTGACCGTGCCTCCGCTGGCGTGGGTCGCAGTGTTTCTGCTGGTTCCATATCTGCTGATGTTCGGCTATAGCTTCTGGTCGGTTTCGCCGGCACAGACCATCGTCCACTCGTGGAATCTCGACAACTACAAAGAACTTCTGCAGAAACCAGTTTACTGGCAGACGCTGCTACGCTCGATGTGGATTGCGGCGCGGGTCATGCTTTTTTCTTTGCTACTGGGTTATCCGCTGGCATATTTTTTATCGTTCTATGCCGGCAAGCGGAAAGATCTGCTGTATCAGATGGTGATCATTCCGCTGTGGGTCAGCTACCTGGTGCGCGCCTATGCCTGGAAGACGATCCTCGGCGCGGACGGCGTGCTCAATACTTCGCTCCAGTACGCCCACTTGATCAGCCATCCCCTCGACTTTCTGCTCTACAGTCCGTTTGCTGTCGTGTTGACCCTGACACATATCTACACGCCATTTACCTTTCTGCCCATCTACGCCGCACTCGAGCACATCCCGCGAAATCTGGTGGAAGCCTCGCAAGATCTGGGCGCGACTCCGGCGCAGACGTTCTGGAAAGTGATCTTTCCGTTATCGATTCCGGGTGTTCTCGCCGGGGCGACTTTTGCTTTCGTGCTCAGCCTGGGAGATTTTCTTGCCCCACTATTACTGGGCGGACCCAGCGGCATCATGATCTCGAATATTGTGGTCAGTTTGTTCGGCGCGGCTTACAACTGGCCTCTGGGTGCGGCGATTTCGCTGGGCATGCTCGTGCTGGTGGTCAGCCTGCTGTTTTTCTCGGAGCGGCTGGAAAAGAAATGGAGCTTCTCGTGAGCGGCCCGGCCAACATTTCACGTTCGCGCTGGCTGCTGGCGCATGCTGCGGCGGTGTTTGGGTTCTTGTATTTTCCGATCGCCGTCCTCATTTTGTATTCCTTCAACGGGCAGGGCGTGGGAGGATTCCCGCCGCATAACCTCACGCTCGACTGGTACCGCACATTGTTTAGCGACGGGCCCATCTGGGATTCGGTGTTCAACAGCCTGCAGGTGGCGTTTGCCGCCATGGCAATTTCCCTGATGTTCGGCGTGCCTGCTGCGCTGGCGCTCGACCGTGCGCAGTTTCCCGGAAAAGCGCTTTTCCGGCGACTGGTGCTGCTGCCGCTGATCTTGCCCGGCATTATCACCGGGCTCTCACTGTTGATGCTGTTCAATCTGGTGGGGAAACACCTGGACTTGCTGACGATCATCCTGGGCCACGGGACCGCGCTCATCTCAGTGGCGACGACGGAAGTTTTCGCGGGCTTGCAGAAATTAGATCGGGCGCAGGAGGAAGCGTCGCTGGACCTGGGCGCGAACTACTGGCAGACGTTCTGGCGGGTGACGATGCCGAACCTGAAGTTATCGATCATCGGAGCGGCGCTGCTGATCTTTACCCTTTCGATGGATGAAATCGCGGTCAGCTTTTTCCTGATCGGCCGAAACAACACGCTGCCGCTCGAAATCTGGGGACGTCTGCGGCGGGGCATCACGCCGGAGATCAACGCCGTATCCACCATAATCTTTGTTTTCTCGCTGGTGACCATCGTTTTCTGGTATCGGCTGCGGGTCCGTAGCGAAAGCGGCACGGATGTGGGCATGGAACTGATCGAGGCGACCGAAGGGGGGTCCAAGTGAGCGCGAATCGCAGGGAGTTCATCAAGTTTGTGGTTGCTGGCGCGGTGACGGCGGGATGTCCCGTGGATATCTCTTTGGTGTCGGCACAAAACGCAGCGCATCCTGGAACCGCGGCCGTAGACGGCGAGGACAATCGCATCTGCCACGAGGTGCGCGACGGGAAGGTCTTCTCCCGTCCTCCAGCCTCGGCGAAGCGCGATGTAGTCATTGTGGGTGGGGGCGTCAGCGGGCTGACCGCAGCGTACCGCCTGCAGCATCGCGATGTGTTGCTGCTGGAAAAGGAACCGCACTGGGGCGGCAATGCCTACGCCATGGAGTATGAAGGTAGCACGTATGGAACCGGCTCCGCCTACATCTGGTCGGGCTCGGATGCGTTCACCTTTGCCAAGGAAATCGGTCTGGACCCGCTGCCGGTGAATTGTCCCGACGGCAGCATCATCAGCGGCGAGTTCGTACCGGATACATGGGGCGGTGGGCTGAACAAGCTTCCGTATCCACCTATCACTCGCGAGAGCTTCAAGAAGTTCAAGAAAGAGATGATGGCCATTGATGTGGAGAAGCGAGGCACAGAACTGTACAACGTTGCCTGTTCCACTTTCATGAAGCTGTACGCGCCTGAAATCAAGCAGTGGTGGGACGCATTCGGCCCCTCGAACTGGGGCGCAACCAGCGACGACACCGCTGCGGCGTTGGCCATCAGTGAATTCCAGGAGATGGTGGAAATGGGCAGCTCGGACGTTCGCTACACCTGGCCAGGTGGACTGGGCGCGATCACGAAGAAGCTTGCCGAAATTCTGCAGCCCAAGTTCGGCGCTCGCATGCAAACGGGCGCCACAACCGTGGCCGTGGTCCCGGGCAAGGAAGACGTTCAGGTCACCTACATGTTGGGCGGAGAGTTAAAGACCGTGTCTGCCAAGGCGGTCATTATGGCCACGCCGAAGTTCATCACGCGGCGGATTGTAGAAGGGCTTCCCGACAAGCAAAGTCAGGCCATGCGGCAGATTCGCTACGCGCCCTATTGCGTGGTGAACCTGATCTTCGACAAGCCGGTGTTCAACCAGGGATACGACACGTGGTGTCCGGGCAACACGTTCACGGATTTCATCGTCGCAGACTGGGTGATCCGCAAGAAGCCGGGTTACAAGCAGAAGTACAACATCCTCAGTTGCTACACGCCGATGAAGGAAGAAGATCGCGGTTATTTGTTGAACGAGATCGGCGCGCGCAAGATCGCCGCAAACGTGCTGCGCGACTTTCAGAAGTTAATGCCCGAAACTAACGTAGATCCGGTCGAAGTGCACATCTACCGCCGGGGACATCCCATGTATATGTCGACGCCCGGGCTGTTTACCCAAGTGCAGCCGCTGGTGCGGCAGCCGATGGATCGCATTTTCTTCGCCAACACCGACTCGGAAGGACCGGAATCCACGACGAACGAAGCGATCGTGGCCGCGCGGAGGGCAGTGCGCCAGGCTGAAGCGCGGCTGGCGGGCACGCCGGCGGCGAAGCAGACCGCGGTGGTGGGGTAGTCGCTTTCGTCGGTTCGGCCGGGCCCCGCAGCCCTTCTGTCTCGCCTTATGTTTTGACGAATCAGGAGGTCAAGCTGCGCTCGACTGGACAGCCCCTGCGACTACGCTCAGGGCAAGCGAGGGCGACTGCTTCCACATAATAGATATGTTCGTGGATTCAGTTGCCCGCATAGTAAAGTGTTAGTACACCAGAACATTTAGGAAAGGTCCCTTTTTGAGTTCAGGCATTCGCAATATCGCCATCATCGCGCACGTGGACCACGGCAAGACCACGCTGGTCGACGCCATGCTGAACCAGAGCGGAACGTTCCGCGCTAACGAACACCACGCCGAGCGGGTGATGGATTCGAACGAACTGGAGCGCGAGCGCGGCATCACCATCCTGGCCAAGAACACGGCAATCTTCTACCACGACGTGAAGATCAACATCGTAGACACGCCCGGCCACAGTGATTTTGGCGGCGAGGTCGAACGCGCGCTGAAGATGGTGGATGGCGTGATGCTGCTGGTGGATGCCAGCGAAGGACCGCTGCCGCAGACGCGGTACGTCCTGGGCAAGGCTCTGGAAGCGCACTTGCCGCCGATCGTCGTGATCAACAAGATTGATCGCTCCGACGCGCGCCCGCAGGAAGTGCTCAACGAGATCTATGACCTTTTTATTGATCTCGACGCCAAAGAAGAGCAGCTCGACTTTCCCGTGCTTTACACCAACGCGAAAACAGGTACGGCGGCGACCGACGTCAACGGCAGAGGCGAGAACTTGCGCCCGCTGTTTGATGCGATTCTGAAAACGATTCCACCGCCCAGGGGCGACTCGGCGGGACCGCTGCAGATCCTGGTCGCCAACCTGGATTACAGCGACTACCTGGGGCGGCTGGCGATTGCGCGTGTCTTCAATGGCAAGATGTACACCGGCGAGGAAGTCGCCATCGCCAAGCTCGACGGGTCTTTCCACAAGACCAAAATCACCAAGCTGTTTTCTTTTTCCGGACTGAAGCGGACCGATATCAGCGAAACGGAATTGGGGGACATTGTCGCGGTGGCGGGCGTGGAAGGAATCACGATTGGCGAGACGATTACGAACGTGGAGAGTCCCGCCCCACTGCCGCACATCGCTATTGATGAGCCGACCATCGCCATGCTGTTCACGGTCAACACTTCGCCGTTCGCGGGAAAGGACGGCACCTACGTCACCTCGCGCAACTTGCGGGAACGGCTGGAAAAAGAATTGCTGACCAATGTTTCCCTGCGGGTCGAGGAGACGAGCACAACCGATTCGTTCAAGGTCCTGGGCCGCGGCGAGCTCCAGCTTTCCATCCTGATCGAAATGATGCGCCGTGAAGGCTACGAGTTGATGGTGGGCAAGCCGGAGATCGTCACCAAGCGTATCGACGGCAAGCTGATGGAACCGGTCGAGCATCTCACCATCGACGTTCCCGATGAATTTGTGGGCGTGGCGATGGAACAGCTCGGCTCACGCAAGGGCGAAGTCACGAACATGCACAATCACGGCTACGGACGCGTGCGCATTGAGTTTCGTGTGCCCAGTCGCGGGCTGATCGGGCTGCGCAGCCAGTTGCTGACCGACACGCGCGGGACCATTGTCATGAATTCGCTTTTTGACGGATATACCGATTGGCAGGGCGAGATTCCGCATCGCCTCACCGGCGCGCTGATCGCTGACCGTGCCGGCATTTCGACGGCATATGCTTTGTGGGGCCTGCAGGAGCGCGGAGAACTTTTCCTGGGGCCGGGCGTCGAACTCTACGAGGGAATGATCATCGGGGAAAACGCCAAGGATACCGATCTCGACGTGAACGCCGTGCGCGAAAAGAAATTGACCAACATGCGAGCCTCGACCGCTGATGAGGCTATCCGCCTAGTCCCGTTCCGTGCATTGAACCTGGAGCAGGCCATCGAGTTCATCGCCGACGACGAGTATGTGGAAGTCACACCCCAGTCGCTCCGGCTGCGCAAGAAGATATTGCAAGCCAACAAGCGCAAGAAGAGTGCTTTAGCCACAGTGGAAGAATCGTGAAGTCCCAGCACAGAGGCGAAGAAGAGATGCGCTCTGCCCCGAGCGCTAAGGTCAAGACGACCCTCCGAATGTTCCTGGTCCCATGCAGCTGCGGGACGACTTTTGCCGTGGCCGAGGATTATGACCATCAGGGGACAGCCTGGAGCCGGTATCTTGTCTGCCCCGGCTGCGGGAAGCGGCACGATCCCAAGAACCGGCTGCTGCAGATGGGATTCCACCCCGAGGGATACTGGAAGGTGGACGAGTGCTAAGGGCGATTACTGCCCCGGTACGTTTCCTCCCTTGCATAAATTGATTTGGCAGGGCAGGTTTCGGAAAACCTGCTATACTGCTCGCCGCAATTGACTGTTCGCAGCTTCAGTTTCGATTTTCAGGAACGGCCCTCCCGACCTGCCAGTCCGCTAAACTGAGCTCGCACTCGTGACAGCTCAATGCAGGGGAAGACGCGTGAAAAACATTTTTGTGGGGAACCTCAGCTTCAATACCAACGAAGATGAGCTGCGCCAGGCTTTCGGAGCTTACGGCCAGGTGGACCGGATCAGCATTCTGACTGATCGCGACACTGGACGATCCCGGGGTTTTGGCTTCGTAGAGATGGCCAACAACGAAGAGGGCGAGAAGGCGATCGCAGCGCTGAACGGTTCGCAGCTCGGGGGACGCACTATCAACGTCAATGAGGCGCGGCCCAAGACCGAACGCGCCGCTGGCGGCGGTGGCGGCGGACGGGACCGCGGAGATCGCGGTGGCCGCGGCGGTGGGCAGCGCGATCGCTGGTAGAAATACTTTCTCAGCGCTACTGGACCAGACGGCGCCGTTCAGATTCCGCCCTTGCCCGCGCGAAGTGATTTCGTCGCTCGATTGGTCGGAGCAATCGGGACGGTCGCATTCGTAATTGATGGATCTCGGTCGCTTTTGCGCGACGATGCGGCGCCGTCCGCATTGAAGCCCGTTCCGCTGCCCATGTAAACTGTAGGGGTTGGTTGTGCGCGCCCGTAGCTCAGCTGGATAGAGCGATTGCCTCCGGAGCAATAGGTCGGGTGTTCGAATCACCCCGGGCGCACCATAATCCTAGGCTATGTCGCGGAAGAGTTCCTTGACTTCGTTCAGGATTTCGGCAGGAGGCTCCCGCTACGCTCACGCCTCCTAAGTGCCTCAAGTTCGAATCACCCCGGAGCGCCAGTCCCCCTTCCCTATGCAAGCCTCGTTCCGATTGACCCGCAGATGAACTACGACGCCATTCTGATTGTCTCTTTCGGTGGTCCGGAGTCCCGGGAAGATGTGATCCCGTTTCTCGAGAACGTGTTGCGTGGGAGAAACGTCCCCCGGGAGCGGATGTTGGCCGTCGCCGAGCACTACTACCACTTTGGCGGCAAGAGTCCGATCAACCAGCAAACTCGTGAGCTGATCTCAGCTCTGGAGAACGAACTGGCGCAGCACGGGCCGAAACTGCCGGTGTATTGGGGAAATCGCAACTGGCATCCCATGCTGGCAGACACCCTGCGCCAGATGAAGCAGGAGGGCATTCGGCAAGCGCTGGCTTTCGTGACTTCATCCTACAGCTCGTATTCCGCGTGCAGGCAGTACCGCGAAGACATCGCTCGCGCGCAGAGTGAGGCTGGACCGGGCGCGCCCGGAATTGACAAGCTGCGCGCGTTTTTCAACCATCCGAATTTCATCGAGGCAACCACGGAACGCCTGCAGCATGCGCTGGCTGAAGTTCCGGCGAATGCGCGCCAGGATGTTCAGATTGTCTATACCGCACACAGCATTCCCCTCTCGATGGCCAATACGTGCGACTACGTCCGCCAACTGGAGGAAGTAAGGAAGCTGGTGTCGCAGCGGCTGGGCGTCACCAACGATGCCCTCGTGTATCAAAGCCGCAGCGGAGCGCCAGGACAACCGTGGCTGGAGCCGGATATCCTCGACTACCTGCGCGAGGGGAAGGCGCGCAAGTTGGCCAGCGCAGTCGTGCTGGCTCCGATCAGTTTCATCTCCGATCACATGGAAGTGCTGTACGACCTCGACATTGAGGCGCAGGCACTCTGCCGTTCGCTTGATTTGCCAATGGTGCGGGCGAAGACGGTGGGCGTTCATCCCAAGTTCATCGCCATGATTCGCGAACTGATCCTGGAACGAACTGCGGGAGCCGAGCGCCGCGCCCTGGGGTCGCTTGGACCACGCCCGGATGTTTGCGCCGAAGACTGCTGCCCCGCGCCCCAGCGGCCGGCGCGTCCCCAAGGCGCAGATAGCGGGGCGGGCGAGCACGGCCATAGCGGCTCCTGAGAACCATCCGATTCCACAGCGGAGCTTCGCGCCGGACAGCCGAGGGCGGCTGTCCCCGCTTGGCATCGCAGCGAGCGCTCAGATCGTCAGCAATCAGATCATCGAGGTGAGGCTGGCACCGCGGGATGGTCGAAGTCCGTGGCTTTAGGGCTGCCTTCGACGGCGCGCATCGTGTTGATTATGGTCTCGATCACCGCCTGGTTGCCGACGGCTGTATTCAGCATCAGGTGATAGAGAGAGCGGGTTGGCCAGTCGGCGTTGAAATAGTGTTTGATGTAGGCAACGCGTTCGCGATCAACCGATTCCACCAGATCTTCCGCTTCGGCATGAGTGCTTCCGTCGTTTACGAGGCGGCGGATTTTTTCCGCCCGCGGGGCGTAAAGAAAAACGTGAAACACGTCAGGATTCTGGCGTAAGAAATACGGCGCGCCCCGTCCCACCACCACAGCGTTACCTTCCTGGGCAATTCGATTTGTGATCTCCTGCATTAACGACATCATGCGGTCGGTATCAAAAACCTGGCTGCCCAGAGGAGAACTGCGCTCGTAACTCCCCCGCCAGAAGGCCTTTGCCAGCCGGTGAATGCGGCTGTCCATGCGTTCGTCGCAGCGCATGACGGCGGAAGGGGCAACGTTGGCGAGGCGGGCAATCTCTTCGGTGAGAAGGTGGTCCCAGAGCTTCCACCCGAGGTGGTCGGCGAGTTGGGTGGCGATCGTGCCGCCGCCGCAGCCGTACTCGCGCTCAATGGTGATGACGCGAAACATGGCTACTTTCTAGTGTACCGCCATTCCTCCTCCGGCCTTGTTTTTTTTCATCAGGAAGACCATGGGGATCATCAGCAGAATGGCCAAGCCGAGAAACCAGAAGCAGTCCACATAGGCCAGCATGGTGGCCTGGCGAATTACCGATGCTTGGACCAGGGCGTAGGCCTGCTGAGTCGCTCCCGCCGCACTCGCACCGTGCGCTCGCAGGGCACTCGCCGCTCCCTGAATCACTGATTGCAGTGCAGGGTTGGTCGGACTCAGATGACTGGATAAATTCGTCAGGTGCACCTGCGTCCGCCGGTCGAGCATGGTGGTCACCACGGAAATCCCCACGCTGCCGCCGATGTTGCGAGCCAGATTCATCAGGCCGGAGGCAGCGTTGTTCTTGTCCCGCGGCAGGAAAGAGTAGGCCGCCGTGTTGATGGGAACAAACAGGAACGCCATTCCCACGGCCTGGAACACGCGGGCCATCACGACGGTGCGGAAGTCGATTTCCAGATCGAAGCGCGTCATGTGAAACAGCGACGCGGAAAGCACGGTCAAGCCGAAGAGCAGCAGCCAGCGCGGGCTGTAGCGCGACAGGAGAAATCCGACCAGCGGCAGCAACAGCATGATCATGAATCCGCCGGGCATCAGGGCCAGCCCCGCCTGTTGCGCCGTGTACCCGAGCATCGTCTGCATGAACAGGGGCAGGAGCAAAGTGCTGCCCAGCAGGGCAAATCCCAGCATGAACATCAGCAGGTTCGAGATGCCGAAAGTGCTGTTGCGGAACAGATGTAGATCAACGATGGGATCCTTGTGCCGCCATTCCCAGATGGTGACGAAGATCAGTGACGCCACACAGATCAAAGACAGGCTCACGATAAAGTGGGACTCAAACCAATCCTCGCGCTGCCCCTTGTCGAGGATTACCTGAAGAGTTCCCAGGCCCAGAGCCACGAACCCCAGGCCAACATAGTCAATGGAGGTTTCGCTGAGCTTGCGGCGCTTGAAATACGGAGGATCCTGGATCAGGCGCGACGTGAGCAGAATTGAGAGGATGCCGACGGGGATATTGATGAAGAAAATCCATCGCCAGGTGAAATTGTCGGTGATCCACCCTCCGAGAGTGGGCCCGATGGCGGGGGCCGTGACCACGGCAATGCCGTACACGGCGAACGCCATGCCGCGTTTTGCAGGCGGGAAGGTGTCGGCAAGGATCGCCTGCTCACTAGGCTGCAGCCCCCCGCCGCCCGCACCCTGCAGAATCCGGCAGATGATCAGGGTGGCCAGGTTCGGCGCGAGCCCGCACATAAATGAGCTCACCGTGAACAAGGCCACGCAGCTCATGTAGAAATTCTTGCGGCCAATGATGGACGATAACCAGCCGCTCAGCGGCAGCACGATGGCGTTCGAAACCAGATATGAGGTCAGGACCCACGTGCTTTCGTCCTGCCCGGCGGAGAGACTTCCGGCAATATGGGGCAGAGCAACGTTGGCGATGGAGGTATCGAGCACCTCCATAAATGTCGCCAGGGTGACGGCCACGGCGATGATCCACGGATTCACCGTGGGACGCCACGCGGCGGCTTGATCAAAAGTAGCGGTGGCTGCACTCATTCACGAGTCCAAACCTTGGGCTCGACCGAAAGGCCGGGACGCAACTGGTGATCGCTGTTCGATCCGGGATCGAGCACGATCTTGACCGGGATGCGCTGTACGACTTTCACATAGTTTCCGGTGGCGTTCTCAGGAGGCAGCAGGCTGAAACGGGCGCCGCTGGCGCCGGCAATACTGTCCACCTTGCCCTTGTACGTCTTGCCGTTGGCGTCGACTTCAATATCGGCGAGCTGGCCGACTTTCATCTTGCGCAGCTGCGTCTCTTTGAAGTTGGCAGTGATCCAGACGTCATCGAGATTGATGATCTTCATCAATTCCTGGCCGGGGGCAACGTTTTGCCCCACTTCCACCGTGCGATCGCTGACCCGGCCATTCACCGGAGCAACAATCTTGGTGTACTGCAGGTTGAGCTGAGCCTGATCGAGATCCGCCTTCTTGCGCTGCGCCTCGGCGAGCGCCGCCGACGCGCGGGCACGAATGACCTGCATCTGTCTGGGAGCGGTGTTGGCGGAGCGCCAGTTAGCCTCGGCCTGCACCAGTCTCCCCTGAGCCTGCGTAACCTGCTGTTGCGCAGCCTGAGCGCTGGCGCGCGCGGCTTCCACGGCTGCCTTGCTGGCCGCGGCCGCAGCGATGGCCTGATCGTACTGCTGCTGGGAGATCTCCTGCTTGTCCACCAACTGCTTGTAGCGAACCAGATCGTTCTGCGCCTTGACGTTATTGGCTTCGGCCTCCTGCAGTTCAGCTTTGGCCGCTTCAAATTGCTGCTGCGCCGCCTGGATTCCGGCGCGGGCATTGTTGACGTCGGCTTCTGTCACCGAGACCTGGCTGGTGGTGTTGACCGACAAAATGGGAACGTTGACTCCGGCCGCCACCGCTGCGGCCTGCGCGTCTTCAAAATCCGCCTTGGCGCGCTCGTAGGCCACCTGATAGTCGGCGGGATCGATTTCCACCAGCACCGTCCCAGCCTGCACGTACTGGTTGTCCTCGACGTTGAGCTTGATTACATGGCCGGAGATGCGGGCGCTGATGGAATTGACGTGGCCGTCCACCTGCGCGTCATCGGTAGACTCATAGCTGGTCACGTAGCGATAGACGAAGAATCCCGCGACCAGTAGAACCAGAACAGCGATCGTTACTCCGATGCGGAACCCTTTGCTGCCGGTTCGCCCGGGTCGCGTATGAAAATCTTCTTCGGTCGCGGGCAACGGCTTTGTGCTCGGCTCGGGCCGGGCGACCTCAGCAGGAGGGCCTTGCGTGCTTTGCGGCATACGTTATTGATTGCCTTTCAAGTATCGTCTAACACCGTCTTCGGCATCGCCGATGGAACGGGCGAGTTCCACCTTCGACAGGTTATGAGCATATAGGCTCTGGATATAACTTTCGTGGGCGCTGGCCAGGGCTTCCTGAGCCTGCACGACTTCGAGGTTGTCGGTGACGCCGGCGGTGAACCGATCCTGCGACTGGGCCAGGGCCTGTTCCGCCAAGTCTACCGAACTGCGCGCCACCTCCACTTGTTCGGCCGCGGCATTCAGATCGAGCAGCGCGGTGCGGACCTCGTAATCAATGCGCCCGCGGAGATCGGCAAGTTGCGAACGTGCCTGCTTCAGTTGGGCATCGGCTTCGAGCACGTCGCCGTGCACGCGGTTGCCGGCAAAAATGGGGATGTTCAGGCCTCCCATCACCTGCCAGGTTCCATTGGACTGGCCGGGCGCTACGCCGATGTCGCCGAGATTGGCGTTCATGTCCAATGAAGGATAATGCCCGGCCTCCGCACCTCGCCGGGAGAGTTCCGCCGCGCGCACCTGCGCCAGCGCCGCCTGATAGTCGGCGCGCGACACATAGGCGCGTTCGAGATATGTTTCCAGCGGCAATGCAGCCAAGGCCTGGTACGGCGCCGTCTCGGTAAGGACAAATTCCTGGCCCGGCGGCAGCCCGATGATGCGCGCTACCATCAGTTTCTCCTTGGCAAGCTCGTTGCGCGCCACGATGAGTTGCTGCTGCCGAGCCTGCAATTCGACCTGTGACCGCAGAGTATCGATGGCCGGACTGACGCCCGCTTTCTGCTGGTCAGCAGCCTTGTCATAGAGGGCCTGCGCGCTCTTGACTTGCGCCTCCGCCGTCTCTACCCGCGCGGCTGCGGCAATGGCCTGCAGATAGGAATTGCCGACAGCGAGCACCACCACTTCCCGCGCGTCTTTGTAGTTGAACTGTGCGGCCTTCACATTCTCCGAAGCGGCTCTCTCTCTCTCCAGATCTTTGAAATTGAAGATCGACTGGTTCAGGGAAACGCGCGCATCGAAGTAGTTGAAAGCGGGAATCAGCCGCGGGAAACTGCTGGCATTGGCGCCTGGAGGCAGCAGCACGGGAGCAAGTTTGCTGAACCCGAGCGCCGTAAGACTCTCGGTCTGAGCACTCTCGAGTACGTGCGCGCTCAGGTCCGGGAGCAGAGAGCTGAGTTCCTTCCACCTCTCTCCCCGCACCGCCTTAGCTTGATCGACCGACAGAAGCAGGCCCAGGTTGTTGCGCAGCCCGCGATCGATCGCATCTTTGAAATCAACTTGCAGAACTTCGGCCGTTGCCTTGCCTTCAGGTGCACTCCCTAGAAACGGGTTCTGCGGCCCAGGAAGGGAGACGCTCGGGGCAGATGTTCCACCCCCAGCCTGGGCCGGCAGGTTCGGGATGGCAAGCAATAAGAGGGTCAAGCAAGAGAATACCGTTCCAATGAATTTCAATGAACATTGCATCCTTAGTCGTGGAAACGTCCGCCAAATTGAACACGGTAACCCGGACGTCCTTTCTCACCAATAGAATAACTTGTCGGATTTGATTACTTTACGACAATTCGCGATGCAAAACGATTCTGCCTGGAGTCGCGATGCGTCCCCGGGCTCGGGACGGGACGCTATCTGTTCTTAGCAAATTAAAATGTCCGCTTTTTGTAGCAAGTGAAATGTCCGGTTTGGCTAATCTCCCGCAGCCGC
>JBKQRC010000099.1:0-9269 GCA_052326105.1 Candidatus Sulfotelmatobacter sp.
CCACCCGTGGCTTGCAAACAGCTTACCCCAGCGGCTAAAGCCGGAATTGTTTCTGCTCGTGTGTCGGCGCGGCTTGAAGCCGCGCCCTTTCAAAACCATAGCCATCCTGCCGCATGATTCGGGCTAGGGACGGCAGGGGTGTTATCAGAAAGGCAGCCCGCACGGGCTGCCTTAATTTTTGTCGGGGACTGTTCAGCGGACGATCTTCTTTTCCAGAGTCACGGGGCGGGCGCTGCGGGGCGGACGCTTGACGCCTTCACGGAGCTGGCGGGCGTCAATCTTGAGTTCATTGATGGTGCGGCTGAGGGTGTTGCGGTGCATGCCGAGTTCGCGCGCGGCGCGGCACTGGTTGCCCTTGTTCTCCAGGAGCACGGTCAGGATGAAGCGTTTCTTGAACTCACGCACCCCTTCCGAGTAAAGGATGTTGCTCTTGTACATTTGCAGGACGAGCGCTTCCAGTTGGTCTTTCACGATGAATCTCTCTTCGTTATGAATTTTTCAGCGCACCGCTTCTATTTCTTTGGCGCAGCGGGAATTCCGTTCAACTTCTGCGGGGCGTTATGGAGCAGGTCCAGACCCTGGTAGAAGCGGGCGCGCAATTCCGCAGGCGCCAGCCAGATGGCGGCCCGGCCCACCACCAGGAAATAGGGCGCCAGTTGCGAATTGGCCAGCAACTTGGAAGTGGGCGCAAACGCCGTCATACCCATCAGGATCACCGCTACCATCAATCCGCCCTTCAGCAGCCCCAAGAGTCCGCCGAGGAAACGGTCTAAACCGCTGAGTCCGGCCTCTTTCATCAACCAGCGGGCGATCCTGGCGGCGGCGCCGAACAGGAGCACGATGGCAAAAAAAATAACCAGGAAGCCGAGAATCTCAGCCAACCACGGGTTCTTCAAAAACGATTCCAGCCACTCTGCGAAGCTGCGATACCGCCAGGCCGCTACGAGGTAGCCTACAACCAATCCAGCGATCGTGAGAGCTTCGGAAAAAAAGCCCTGCATGGCCGCCGTAACTACGTTGACCAGCACTAATGCGCAAATGAGCCAATCCGCGAGGGTCACGGCCCGCTCCCGCGGTGGGACATGGTACCAGACCTTGCCTTAGACATCCAGTTTATGCCCCGTAAGCTGGAAGTACGCCTCAAGGTATTTTTCACTGGTGTGACGCGCCACGTCGGGGGGGAGGGCCGGCGCCGGTGGTTGCTTGTTCCAGTGAATTTGCTCGAGGTAATCACGAACATACTGCTTGTCGTACGATTCCTGCGACCGGCCCGGAGCATACTTGTCGGCGGGCCAGAAGCGGGAAGAATCAGGCGTAAGGACCTCATCGGCGAGGGTGATGCCCTTCGGGGTGCGTCCAAACTCAAACTTGGTATCGGCGATGATGATGCCGCGCTGCCGGGCATAGGCCGCAGCCTTCTTGTACACGCGCAGCGTGAGGTCGCGCAGGTGGCTGGCGGTTTCGACGCCCACGATCTGGCACATAGCGTCAAAAGAAATGTTCTCGTCGTGCCCGGTTACGGCTTTGGTGGCCGGAGTGAAGATGGGCTCCGGCAAGGCGTCGGATTCCTTCAGATTTGCCGGCAGCTTGATGCCGCAGACCTTGCCCGTGGCCTTGTATTCTTTCCAGGCCGAACCGGAGATATAGCCGCGCACCACGCACTCGACTGGGAACATGTCGGCGCGCTGGACCAGCATGGAGCGGCCGCGCAACTGGTCGGAGTATTTGCGGACCGACGGCGGGTACTGGTTTACGTCGGCCGTAATGAGATGGTTCGGGACGATCTCGGCGAGGAAATCGAACCAGAACAATGAGATCTGGCTGAGCACGCATCCTTTGTGAGGGATGCCGGTAGCCAGAATGTAGTCGAAGGCAGAGATGCGGTCGGTGGCCACAAAAAGCAGCTGCTGGTCGCCGATGGCGTAGACGTCGCGCACCTTGCCACTGGCGTGAAGGTGAAGGTCCGGGAGATCAGTTTGCAGGAGGACGGAATCGAGAAGTCCTGGGCTCATGGTGAAATTTTGCAGTTAAGGAGCGAGGCGTATTCTAACTGGTCAGAGAATTTTGTCAACGATTGTAATCACGTGGAACGTGGAAGTTCCCAAGTCCGTTGAAGAGAAAGAGTTGACAGCCATCAACGCCCGAAAAAAGGCGCCAGGCGCGCGCCGCGGCGAAGCGGCTTGTGGAAAAGCTGAGGATGGACGTGAATAACTTGGGCCGGACCCCTCCGTTCCGCCTACTGCGCTCCGAATCTCACCGAGACGAGCTTGGAGACACCCGGCTCCTGCATGGTCACGCCGTACAGCACAGGCGCGATGCCCATCGTCTTCTTGCTGTGAGTGATGAGCACGAACTGGGTCTTCACGCTCATTTCCCGGACCAGTTCGGTGAAACGGCCGATGTTGGCTTCGTCGAGCGGTGCGTCGACCTCGTCGAGAATGCAGAACGGGCTGGGGGTGTACTGGAAGATGCCGACCAGCAGGGCCAGCGCGGTCAACGCCTTTTCGCCGCCGGAGAGCAGCAGAACATTTTGCAGGCGCTTGCCCGGAGGCGAGGCCACCACGTCAATGCCACTCTCAGCGCTGTTTTCCTCGTCCGTAAGCTTCATGAAGGCGTGGCCGCCGCCGAATAGTTTCTTGAACGTTGCCTGGAAGTTCTCGTTGATCTTCGCAAAAGCTTCTTCGAACTTTTGCCGTGAAATCTGATCGATCTCGCGAATCGTAGCCGTGGTGTTTTCGATCGAGGAGATCAAGTCCTTGCGCTGGGTGTCGAGGAACGCGTGGCGCTCGGCAGTTTCCTTGTATTCTTCCAGCGCCATCATGTTGACCGGGCCCATGGCCTCGAGCTTGGCGCGCATGTCGCGGTAGAGCTGGTCTTCGGCTGCAAGTTGCTCGCCGGTGACGGTGGTCAGGGTGGTATCGGCCAGCAGCGCAGCGCGCTCGATGCCGAGCTCGTTCAGGCAGGTTTCGGACATGTACTGCGCGTCGGATTGCAGCTTGGCGGCGGCGGCCGAGAGTTCGCCGCGGCGGTCGCGGGCCTGATCGAGCAGCAAACGACTGCCGCGCAAGAGGTCGTCAATTTCGGTGAGGCGGGCGCGGAGTTGTTCGGTCTCGAATTGCAGCAGGCCGTCGCGAGTCTGCGCGGCGTTGCGCTCGGCCTCGAGATCGGCGGCTTGCTGGACGAGTTGCTGGTTCTCCGCCTCACGCTGTATTTTCTCGGCGGCGGCAGCCTCGATCTGCGATGCCAGAGCGTAGACGCGCTCGTCCATCTCGGCGAAAAGAGATTCGATGCGCTCGAGCACAGCGGCGGCCGAGCGATGACGCTCTTCGAGAGTGGCGACGCGGGCGGCATGCTGCGAAGTTGTCTGGGCAGCTTGTTCGCGAAGCTGGCGTTGCGCCGTGAGCGATTCCTGAGCAGCGGCGATCCGCTGTTCCAGCTGAATGCGCTGGTCCTCGAGCGCCGCAATTTCCGATTGGCGGACAACGACGATGGCTTCCTGTTCGGCTCGATCCGCGGCCAAGCGGCGCAGTTCGAGTTGCGAGATGCTGAGGCGCTCGCCCACGCGCGTCATTTCGGCATCGAGCTGCTGCAGCATGTGGCCGGAGGTCATGGCCTGGTGCTCAGCCTCGCGCTTTTCACTCTCCAGGCGGTCGAGCAGGGAAGTGAGGTCTCGGATTTCGCGGCCCAGGGTGAGCACGCGCATTTCTTCGTCGCGCAGGGCGCGTTCCACGTCTTCAAGCAGGCGCAGGACCTCGCGCAGCTCGCGCTTCATGGAAAGCGGGCCTTCGGCGCGTTGCTTGCCGCCGGTCACGGTTACGTTGTGGAAACACTCGCCGGACTGGGAGAGGAAGAAGGCGTCGGGATTCTCCAGGGCCAGGCCGCGGGCCACGCCGGATTCGGGCACGATGTAGCCGTCGCGCAGCTTCGGGAGAATGACTTCGAGGGACTTGCCGAAGCCGTTGAGCACGCGAATGGTGTGTTTGAGCGGAACGATCTGGGCCGCGGGCGGCGCGCAGTGCGCGGCCTCATCGAGGACAAAGGAAAACTTGGCCTGCGCGTCCTCCGGGTGCACAAGGAAGGTGGCGCGGCCATCTACGTCGGTGCGCAGCATGCGCAGGCCTTCGTCGGCGGCATCCCAGGATTTGACCACGACGTAGTTCAGCTCGTCGCGCAGGAAATCTTCCACCACACGCTCGTACCGCGGTTCAACTTCGAGGAAGTCGGCGAGCACGCCCACCGGGGCGCGGCCTCCGTGCATCACGCCGGATTGGAAAAGCCGGCGGACAGACTCGGTCGAATATCCGTGCTCGGCGATGACGGCTTCGAGCGAACCTTTTTTGCCGAGCGCGGTGGCATATTCGGCGCGGAGGAGGTCGAGGTTGGTCTTGGCCCTGGTTTCTTCCAGCTTCTTCGATTCGATCAGCCGGCGAAGCTGGCCGATTTCTTCCGTGATGCCATCCACGCGCTGGCTGACGGTTTCGAATTCGAGAGCAAGTTGTCCGCGCTGGCCGCCGAAAGCTTCCACCTGGACGCTGGCGTTGGTGATCTCGGCTTCGAGACGTCGAGCGTCGCGGCCGGCGCCGGCCACACGTTCTTCGGCCTGGGCGAGTTGATTGCGCAGGCGGGACGCGGAAGAGACCGTGTCAAAGATAGCGACCCGCGATTCTTCCTGCTGGCGCTCGATTTCAGCCAGATTCGCAGCCGCGGCCGCGGCTTCCTGCTGGCAAAGCGCAAGATCGCTTTGGGCGGCGGCGAGGTCGGCCGCAGCCGATTCGAGGATCTGGCGGTTCGAATCGCGCTCCGCTTCGAGTCCGGTGAGACGATGGCGGGCTTGGGCCAGTTCGGCTTCTGCCGACGCCGATCGCACCAGCAGCTCGGCGCAACGTTCTTCATTGTGGCGGCGGCGGGCATGGGCGCGGTCAATTTCGAGCGCGATCTGGGCGATGCGGTCGCGATTCTCGCGCAACTCGGTTTCGATGGCGTAGCCACGCTGGGTGCGCTCGGCGTGCTCGGATTCGAGTTGTTGCACTTCCGCCGTGCGGTGCTGCATTTCCTCAGCCAGCGCGTTGAGCTGCGAGTCGAGTTCGGCGCTCTCCTGTTCGACGGCTGCAAATTTACTGGCCAGAACCAGGCGGAGCTTGGCGCGCATTTCCTCGCGCAGGCGCGCGTAGCGCTCGGCCTTGGAGGCCTGGCGCTTGAGCGAATTCATCTGGCGGGTGACTTCGTCGAAAATGTCGTTGATCCGCGCCAGGTTCAGCTTGGCGTCTTCCAGACGCGCTTCGGCGAGGCGCTTCTTGGTTTTGAATTTCGTAATGCCGGCAGCCTCTTCGAGAATCGCCCGGCGGTCCGTGGGACGGCTGCTGAGAATCTGGCCAATACGTCCCTGCTCGATGAGCGCATAGGACTCGGGACCAAGGCCGGTGCCCATGAACAGTTCCTGAATGTCGCGCAGGCGGCAGAGCTTGCCGTTAAGCAGATATTCGCTGTCGCCGGAGCGGAACAGACGGCGGGTGACGACGATTTCTCCGTGATGGAACTGTTGCTGGTTGAACTTGCGGCGGCGAATCTTGAGGATGACATGCGGGGCGGCGGTTCCCAGAGACGCCGCAGTCACGGGCGGCGTGACGTTGTGCGCGGGCAGCGCACCGATTTGCAGGGAACCGATCTGCAGAGAAAAGCCGGGTTCGTCGTCAGGGAAGGCTACCGAGATGGTGTTGATTTTCGAGCGGGGAACCTCTACCTCTTCCATTCTGCCGGGCTGGGCATCTTCGATCGCGCGCTCTGTGTCATGCGCGGCGCGGGCACGGACGGCGGCTTCGTCCCAGTCGTCGGTGAGGTGGGAATCGGGGTCACAATCCCCGCCCTGTCCCGCCAAAGAACGGCGGGACAAGGACGGGGCACCCGCCTCATGCCCGCTGACTGGCATTTCATCCTGGATTTCGACTTCTGTAGGCGCGCTGGCGTCGGAGCCGGCATAGATTTCAGGGTCAATCAGGGTAAGCGAAACTTCAGCCATGCCCGTGGGCTTGCGGTCATTTGTGCCGGCGAAGATGACGTCTTCCATGCGCGAACCGCGCAGAGTCTTGGCCGACTGCTCGCCCAGCACCCAGGAAATGGCGTCGGCGATGTTGGACTTGCCGCAGCCGTTGGGGCCGATGATGGCCGCGATGCCGTCCCCGTGGAACTTAAGTTCGGTGCGGTCGCAGAACGATTTAAACCCCAGAATCTGAAGCTTCTTCAGTTTGAGCAACTTGGACTCCTTCGAACCAGTGGCCAGTGGTCAGTGACCGGTGAACAAATCTGCCGTACAGTTGCCATACCCATCTCTGAAATTGTCATCCCGACCAAGCTCTTGGATTGGCGAATGCCAATCCAAGGCGCGTGGAGGGACCTGCTTTTTGCGCGCCGACAGCAAGCGTCCGTGAGGTCCGCATCACGAGCTGTTTACTACCCAGATTCCTCCGCCTGCCTGCACAAACCGCGACCCTCGCGTTTCTCACCCCAGGCTGGACAGGGCGAACACAGATTGAAGCTACTGTAACGGCGAAAACAGGCCGGGGTCAAGCAATATAACACCATATATGGTATGGCCTTACGGGCGACCGCGTTGGGTTGCACACACATTGCAGCACAGGGCCAGGTTAGGAGCGAAGAGGAAAGACGAGGTGGGAGAACCGCGAGAGCAGAATAAGGCTAGCGCAAGGGAGGGCCGGAATCAACCGGAAACGTCGCACAACTCGACGACCTCACGAACGCGCTTCATGAGTGTGTCGAGATTCTTAGCTTGGGTGTGGCAGCCCTTGAGAGCGGGGACCGTGGCGACGTAGTAGCCATCTTCATCGCGCTCGATGAGAACTGTGAATTTTCGTGGCGATTTCACAGCATGATTCTAGCATGGCTTCTTACGACAGTCCGTAACGGGACGCATACTCGCGGCGAACAAAACTGACGTACCAGTCGGCGAGAGATGTGAATGTTTGTTGTACTTCGTACGAAACCTCCCGCACGTTGGCGTATTCGCCCGACGACATTTTGACGACTGTGAGGCCGATGCCGGTATGGAAAATCAGCCAGTCAGGAGGCATTCCATTTTTCCACCGATACTGATTCACAGAGTCAACGTCATCGCCCGTATCGGCGGGCCCGAGCGGGCTCAGCACTGTTTCGCTTTCAAATAGGTCACCGCCGCCGGTTTGGCACCAGAATTCTCTCAGATCCGGGGGAACGACAAACTTGCGCCCGCGCAGCCACGCATCCAGCTGCTCGGGGAGTATAGGCCCGAAAAAGTGGAATAGATCAGGTCTCCTCGCGTTGTCCTTTTGAAGCTGGTCGATCATGCAGCAACCTCGGGCCGCGATAGCAAAGGGATCCTTTAACCGCGCTGAGGCATTCGCTATGCGAATGCCTCAGCTTCGCTCAGGATGACAACTATATCGTAAATAAATATAAACAAGCAACATAGTGTTTTGCTATCCTCTATACAAGTCCTGCACAGATACGTGGACTCAATGACTTGCCGGAAAAGTCTGCACGGAATCTGCACAGGACGCATCGAAATAGACAGAGGCGAATATGGCATTCGTCACCGACAAATCGGAACTCAAGCCGGGCCTGATTCTCTTCCGGCGTGGCGACGTGGAGCATCGGATGTGGTATTGCCGCATGAAGATGCCCAAGGCCGACCGTTACAAGACGGTTTCGCTCAAGACAACCGACATCGATGTGGCGCGGGACCGCGCCTTCGATCAAGACGCAGACATCCGATTCCGCTTAAAACATGACGTTCCTGTGTTCAACCATCCCTTCCGCGAGGTGGGGAGAGAGTATCTGCTAACCCAGGAGGCGCGGGCGAAGCGCGGAGAAATCAGCGCCGCGCGGCCCAAGAAGGTCCGCGCCGTCATCGAAGGCGCTTTAGACAGATATGTAGGATCGACGCAGGTCCACCTTATCGGTGACGAGCTTTGGGGCGGCTACCCGGCATGGCGGCGGGAGAAACGGCGCGGGTCGTCACAAGCGCAACGGCGTTCGGGAAGTCAGCGACGACATGGCGCAAGCCTTCGCGGATAACGAAGCCGAGCGCCGCACCAAGGTTCAGCAGACCCTCGGCATCAGGGTTTTGAGGCCGATTGAAGTCAAACCTTCCGAAGAACGGGTGGTTCCTTTTATCAGCGATTCCACCATCCGCTTTGAGATGTCCATCTTCGGTGCGGTGATGAATTACGCCATCAAGAAACGCTACGTTCCTGCCAGCCAGCGTTTCGACGAGCGTCCCAAGCTCAAGTCCATGCGGCGCGATGAGTTCACCCTGGAGGAATACCGCAAACTCCACACTGTCGGAAGGAAGTGGATTGCTGAGGCGGACAAGCCTTCAAGCGTCTGGTATCGCACCATCACCTACAACATGATCCTGATTGCGTGTAATACAGGCATGAGGCCAGCGGAGATGAAGAATCTGCGCTGGCGCGACATCATGCCCGCAAAAGACCGCGAAGGGCGCGAGATTGTCGTGCTGTTCGTGCAGGGCAAGGGCAAGTCGCGCAAGCTGGTGGCTCCTAAAAGCGTTGGAGATTATCTGGAACGCATCCGCGTTATCTCCAAAGCCACGCAACCGAACGACAGAGTATTTACCAATGTCACGGGCAAGCCCGCAAAAACTCTTTACAGCTCGTTGATTGCCGACCTTCTGAACGAGGCGAATTTGCGCGAAGGCACGCAGGGCGTTCCGCGCTCGACGTATTGCTTCCGGCATACCTACGCCACGCTCCGATTGCAGGAAGGCGTAGACGTGTATTTCCTTGCCGAGCAGATGGGAACTTCCGTCCACATGATTGAAGCCCACTATGGACACGTGAACACCATCAAGCACGCCGACCGCGTGTTGCAGGGCATGGCGGGATGGGAACTGCCGCAACCGGAACCGGACGATACCAGGGCCAAGGCGTCGAAAGCGGCAGCGACCCGCGATCAGTCCAAAAGAGGTCAGCGCAACAAGCCGCGCTGACCGTGAACCTCCCGAAGCTGTCCTTTGCCGGAGCCGCTAGCTATACCGTCCCGGCGCGTAACGCCCGACACTTTTAGAAGGCGTCGAAATGTCGTCTCGACAGCGTATTCGGTGAGAGCTTCCCCATTCCTGTTAAGAAACAGGAACGGAGCACTCGCGGTATCTTTCGGGTGATTCGTCGCATGGTATCTGCGCAGCACCTTATATAGGTCCGGGCACATGGGAATGGTTCTCGAACGGTACGGTCGCGAGTTGCGGATTGTTATTG
>JBKQRC010000100.1:0-112950 GCA_052326105.1 Candidatus Sulfotelmatobacter sp.
CCGATTAGATATGGCTCTGCAGGAGAATTAGCTAAGACAGGCGGTTCTCAGCCAGGCAAAGGAGGAATCAGAAAAGGTAGGCCGTATGGTCCGTCGCACTGCGAGGTCGGAATCGGGCTTAACACTATTGGAGCTGGTCGTCGCAACGATGATCATGTCGATTCTCGCGCTCATGGCGTTACCGCTGGCCCGTGTCACTATTAAGCGTGAGGAGGAAAAGCGGTTGCGGCAGGCTTTGTGGGAGATGCGCGACGCTATCGATAAGTACAAAGATGCTTCCGACCGGGGCGCATTCCAGATCAAGGCGGACAGCGCGGGCTATCCGCCAGATCTAGACGCTTTGGTCAAAGGTGTGGATATCGGAGGAAAGAAAATACGATTCCTTCGCAGAATCCCGGTCGACCCAATGACCGGGGCCACCGAATGGGGAATGCGGTCAATGCAGGACGATCCTAATTCCGACTCCTGGGGTGGGCAAAATCTATTTGACGTTTACACCAAATCGGAAGGCACGGGGCTGGACGGGACGAAATACAAGGATTGGTGAGGTCAATGGTGGTTGGCTACGGCGACCATGCGTAGCCTTCTTTCTCGTGGGTCCCTACAGACATCAAGGGCGATGCGTCTCGTCTTTTCTTCCTCAAGATACGGACCAAATACGGACGAACCGGGTTCATCAATCCGTTCTGCGACGCATGAATCGCGCCGCTTCGCTTGCTTCTTTGCAAAATCACTATCGGTCGCTGAAAGGAGATAGTCTTTGAAAAAGTCAGCCATATTTCTTGCGGTGGTCCTAAGCCTCATTTCGTTGCCCACCCACGCCCAGCCAGCACAGAAACCTGATCGCCAGGTCGCTATCACCATTGACGACCTGCCCGCTGGCGCGGCCAATCGGATGACTGCAGCCGACATTACCGCCATGACCACCAAGCTGCTGAGCAGGCTGCGCGATGAGAAAGTTCCGGTGGTCGGTTTCGTTAACGAAAAGAAACTCTACAAGCCGGGCGAAGTCGATGAGCGCATAAGGGCTCTTCAGATGTGGCTCGATTTGGGGTTCGAGTTAGGCAACCACGCCTTCAGTCACGCTTCACTGAACCACGTTGGTCTCAAAGCGTGGGAGGATGACGTTATTCAGGGCGAGAGCGTGACACGCATTCTGCTCGCCGCGCATAAGATGAAGCTGCGGTACTTCCGCTACCCGTATCTCCACACTGGCCGCGACATGACCACGCGCCGCGAGGCTGAGGCATTTCTGGTCGAGCGTGGCTACCGCATCGCCCCTGTCACGCTTGATGGTCGGGACTGGATTTTTGGTGGAGTCTACGAAGAGGCGAAGAAACGCAGCGACACCGCCCTCCAGCAGCAAATCGTGAAGGAGTACCTTGCATATCACGACGCAGTTTTCGCCTATACCGAGCAGCTTTCCGTCAAAGTTGTAGGCTACGAGCCGAAACAGATTTTGCTGCTACACGCGAACCATCTGGAGGCTGACCACATCGGCGAGTTGCTCGACGCGCTGCGCAGGCGCGGATACCGCTTCATCACATTGCATGACGCACTCAGCGACGAGGCTTACAGTCTTCCCGACGCCTACGTGGGTGAGGAAGGCACCGGCTGGCTCGACCACTGGGCGATCACTCAGGGCAACATTCCGCAAGGCGCACCGGTTTTCCCACAGTGGGTGATCGATCGCGCAAAGGAACTGCGGCTCTCGACCGGGCAGGCGAGCACCGAGGTGCAATAAGGGAGCCGGAAAACACGCACAGAAGACTGACCGGCATTTCTCTTTCTCAGGGTTGGACCGAGGCCTCCGGCGGAGAATTATTCGACTACCGACTGTGGTGTCGTTTGCGGATAACATCAGGCGTGCAATGGTCGCGACGCGTTAGAATTTTCCCCGCTACAAAAATCAGTTACAAATCAGATGGCCGGTTTTTCATGGACTTAGATGCACCAAATCTGCTGTCCGTGCGCGGCTAAGTCCTTTGTTTGACGTTTTCAGGCGGATTCGAATCCCTCCCTCTCCGCCATTACCTTCCGATTCTTGCGCTTGCAGACCGTTACCATAGTGACCTGCTGCCTGCCTCTATCGCCTGAATTGCTTGAGCGCACGAGGTCTCTTGAGCCGCCTGCAACGGCTTCCAAATACCCTGGCTTCCGGATGGGCAATGAGGTCAGAGTCTACTTGTCCGATGTGGCGAAGCTGGCACCGAAGACCCATAAGGCATCCAAGCGATCCTTAGAACTGTTTCAGGAGTCTTAGATGAAAATCTACGTTCACCAGATCAGCAAACAATAGCTTGAGAAGTTCGACACAGACCTGAAGGTGAACGAAATGCCACATTCGTCCACCGCTCACGCTCAGGCGAAAAATCTCCTTCACAGGAAAAATGGAAAGACGGAGGCGTTCCCAGCCCCCGCTCTGAAGTCCTGCTCACACGCTACATACCCGGTCCTTCCGGATAAGCCGGAAGATCGGGCGGGCGCGGCGGAAGCTTCTTTGGGTTCGCTTCAATCTGCTTCATCACTTCCTGGATGGCGCGATCGAGCTGCGCGTCCTTGCCGCGGACCACGTCGTCAGGCCGGTCGTCCACCTCAATATCAGGTGCAACTCCGTGGTTCTCGACCACCCACTTGCTCTGGAGGTTGTATTCCGAGAATTCGGGACGGGTAATATAACCGCCATCGATCAGGAAGATTTCGCCGCGAATGCCGCGCACACCGCCCCAGGTGCGCTCTCCGATGAGCGGGCCCAGTTTGTAGATTTTGAAGAACTCGCTGAAAATGTCGCCGTCGGAGGCCGCGTATTGGTTGGTGATGCAGGCCATGTAACCGTGAAAGACGTTTGGAGGCTCGGTGCTTCCGCTGCTGGTTTCAAAGTTGCGAGCCGATCCCATACCAGAAAGCACCCGGCGCAGGCGCTCGAAAATAAGCTGGTCCACGAAGCCGCCGCCGTTGTAGCGAATATCAATAATGAGGCCTTCCTTGCGAATCTGCGGAAAGTACTGCTTGACGAAGGCGTTGAGGCCCGCATCTCCCATGTCAGGAATGTAGATGTAGCCCACGCGGCCGTTGGTGGCAGCCTCCACTTTCTTGCGGTTGCTTTCCACCATGTTGAGCTCACGCAACCCGTACTCGTCGGAGATAGGCTTGACCGCGACGGTGCGGGCATCGTCGGCAATGGACTTTGAGTTCACCGTGATGGCTGTGGTTTCGTTGGCAGTGTTGACCAGCAGTTCCTCGGGAGTCTGGGGAGCTTTCAACGGACGGCCATTGATCGCGATCAGATAGTCGCCTTCCTTCACGTTGACGCCGGGTTCAGTCAGGGGAGAACGAGTTTGCGGATTCCAGTTCTCGCCGGGATAAATCTTCTTGAAGCGGTAAAGGCCGCTGGCAGCATCGAGTTCGTAATCCACTCCCAGCAGGCCCACATTGATGGGATGAAGGTCAGGCTGGTCTCCGCCGCCGACGTATGTATGTGAGTTAGAAAGCTCGCCGATCATCTCCCCCATGATGTAGGTGAGGTCATAGCGGTTGGCGGCGTATGGGACCAGCGGGGCGTACTTATCGCGAACCGCCTCCCAGTTCACGCCGTTCATGCTGGCTTCGAAGAAATAGTCACGCTCCTGCCGCCAGACTTCGTTGAAGATCTGCTTCCATTCGGCGGGTGGATCAATCTCGGCGCGCAAGCCGGAAAGGTTCAGCGCGCCGTCGCCAACTTTCTTTGGCGTGTCGGCCGGTTTGGCGTCGATGATGCCGTAGCTTTTGGCTTCGTCGTTACTGGATTCATCATTTTTCGCTTCGTACAACACCTTCGATCCGTCGAAAGATAACCACCACCGCTCGATCCCCTCGATCAGCGTCTTTTCCTTGCGTTCTTTCAAATCGTATGCGTGGATGGCGGTTTTTTCACCCGGGATCGGACCGGACAGGCCTTGCACAGGCTGGCTGGAGTAGTAAACGAACCCCTTGGCAGCGTTCAGACCAGTGAGGCTGGCGGGCGGGACAGGCAAGGCCACAATGCGGTTCTGAATGCCTTCCAGATCAATGCGGAAATCCTTGATGATGTCCTGGGCCTCTTTGGCCTCTCCCGGCTTTTCCTCTTCTTTCTTCTTTTCTTCCGCCTTCTTGTTCTTATCCTTTTCGGAAGCGGTTGCTTCTGGCGCAGGCGCTTCGCGCTTGATGGCGGTTTCATCGCTCAGAGCGGGAAACGGCGAAGGAGTGTCCGCGCGCAGGGTAACCACGTACACCCGTGTGGTCTTGGGGTTGGCAAACTCAAAATCGAAGTTGCCCAGAACTTCATTGAAATCGCGATCGGAGAAGAAGTACACATACTTGCCTTCGGGATCCCAAACGGCACCAATGCTGTTGACCAGATCGCCGGTTACCGCCGTAGACTTCTTGTCTGCCGTTGAATACAGGTAGATAACGCTGTAATTGGTGATCACTTGCTTGTCGTAGGCAATCCACTTGCTGTCGGGCGACCAGGAGTAATTCGTGATCTCGGCGTATTTGCCACGGTCGACCTCGACAGGCTTCTTCTCGTTGATGTCC
The DNA here is from genome assembly GCA_052326105.1 of Candidatus Sulfotelmatobacter sp. Taxonomy (GTDB): domain Bacteria; phylum Acidobacteriota; class Terriglobia; order Terriglobales; family Acidobacteriaceae; genus Sulfotelmatobacter. Next base: position 4,555 of record JBKQRC010000100.1, read on the forward strand.
ACGTACCAGAGGCGGAGGTCCTTGTCGGCCCACGCCAGCTTCTTGCTGTCTGGCGACCAGACGGGCGCAAATTTGAAACCCTTGTAGCCGCTGGTAATCTGCTGCTCCTTGTCTTTGCCCCGCTCTTTTTCCGCCGCCGCTTCTTTGACGGCAGCTTCTTTGTCTTTCTCCTTATCCTTGTCCTTGGCCACAGCTTCCTTGCCGAGTTCGACGTTGCCCATGCCGTCCTGAGGGGTGATGTAGATCTCGTCCTCGCCGGTGCGGTCGGAGACGAAGGCGATCCAGCGGCCGTCGGGCGACCAGGCAACTTCTTTTTCGCGGATGCCGGGTGTGCGAGTGAGGTTGCGGGTGGCGCCGTCCTTGGCGGGCACGGTGAAGATGTCGCCGCGCGCGGCTATGACTGCGCGCTTGCCGTCAGGCGAGACGTCGAGATCCGTGATGTTCTTGCTCACGCTCGCCCAATGCTTCATGGTCAGCTCGCGTTCGCCAGGCAGAGTGATGGTGAGCTTGCTGGACTGGCGCGTGGCCAGGTCCAGAACATACAGATAGCCACCGTTTTCGAAAATGATGGCGGCATCGCCCAGGCTGGGCCACATCACGTCGAAGTCGGTGAAGTGGGTAATCTGTTCCAGTTGCTTTGAGCCGAGGTCATAGGCGTAGATGTTGAGGCGGTGTTCCGGACCGCGATCTGAACTGAAGTAAATCGTGTTGCCGTGCCACATCGGAAACGTATCGGTGTAGTCGGTATGCGGTATTTGCTGCTCGAACAGATTGTTCTTGATGTCGTAAATATAGATGTCTTGGGCCAGGCCACCCGTGTAGCGCTTCCACGTGCGGAAGTTGCGGAAGATACGGTTGTAGGCAATCCTGCTGCCGTCGGCATTGAATGAGGTGAGGCCTCCCTGGTCCATGGGCAGAGGATGGGGCAGGCCGCCGTCAATGGAAACGGTAAAAGCGCGCTTCATCCAGCCGTTGGAGGCGTCACGACGTGAGAGAAAAAGAATACGCTTGCTGTCGGGCGTCCAGGTGACAACTTCATTGTGAATGCCCATGCGGTCGTTCAGTTGCTCGGCGCTTCCCTGGTAAAAGGTCAACTGGCGTGGCTGTCCGCCCTCGGCAGGCATGACATACACATTGAAGTTGCCGTCGAACTGGCCGGTGAAGGCAATCCACTTGCCGTCAGGCGAGAATTTGGGGAACAATTCACGGCCGGGATGGGCTGTGATGCGGCTGGCCGCGCCGCCGCTTGAGGAAGCAAGCCAAAGGTCTCCGCCATAAACGAAAACAATCTTGTTGCCGTGGATATCGGGAAACCGCATCAAGCGGCCTTCCTGCGACTCCTGGGCCAGGGACAAGGTCGTGCACAACAGGATCATGAAGACAAGCAATTGGCGAGCACGCGACATTGGAGGATCCTCCTTACGGACAACTCCTCTAAAAACAAAGCTTATTCATAGGCGACCAAGAGATTGTAGCAAGTCGGAACGAGCTATGTGGCGGGGTACGTGCGCAAAATCTACATCCGCTTGTACTTAAGAATTGCATTCCGTTAGCATCGGGAATTCATAGTTCATGAAGAAGTATATAAATGAAGACGGAGGAATTATCCATGTGCGGTGAGAAGGAAGACATGAGCGTTGGCAAGGTACCAGGAGGCAGCGATCTGCGCCGTCGCGAATTTCTGCGCCTGGCACTGATGAGTTCTGCAGCTGCGTTAGCTCCCACGCCGTTCTTCGGGTTGGACAATGCTTCCTCGGCTCCCACACCGTCGTACGCGAAATTTCATTCCTTGCCGCCCGGGGCCGTTCGTCCCGCAGGCTGGTTGCATCTTTATCTGGAGAAACAGGCGCAACAACTTGGTTCCAAGTTGGCGGATGTCTCCTGGCCGTTCACCGGGGCTTATTGGGACGGAGAAGAGAAGGCGGAATCATGGTGGCCCTGGGAGCAACGAGGCTATTGGATCGATGGAGCAGGCCGCCTGGCGCTCGTACTGAACGACGAGCAACTCATGCAAAGGGTGGGCGCGCCCATCGAGTACACATTGACGCATGCCGGGGCCAACGGATACCTGGGTCCGCAGAACTTCAGCGATCCGAAAGGAGATTTCCATCGCTGGCCGCATGCCATCTTCTTTCGGGCGCTAGCAGCCTTTTCTGAGGCGCAACAGAGGAATGACATTCCCGAACTCATGCGGCAACACTATCTTTCCGACCAGGCGTCTTACGGCGAGCCGCTTCGCAACATCATGAATGTGGAAAGCATGCTCTGGTGCTATGGCCAGACTGGGGACCAGAAACTCCTCGCGCTGGCGGAGAACGCCTGGCGCGACTATCTGAAATTTGCCGGAGAAACCGAACACGGGAATCTGTCCGAAATGCAAGTGTACGGGGCAGGCCCGATCATGGCGCACGGCGTCACATACATTGAAACCGCGAAGCAGCCGGCGATCCTCTACCTGTATACGGGAAATGAAGAGTACCTGAGATTTGCTCTCGCGGCCCAGCGCCGAATCTTCGATCATCACATGCTGATCGACGGCATACCGTCCACTACCGAGGACTACCGCACCCGTACGGCCCTCGATTCGCACGAAACCTGCGATATTGCCGATCACACCTGGTCGTGGGGCTACATGCTCATGGCTACCGGGGAGGGTCTGTGGGCCGATCGTGTGGAGCGCGCCTGTCTGAACGCGGGCATGGGCTGCCTCAAGAAAGACTGGAAGGCGCTGCAGTATTTCTCCTGCCCCAACCAATTCCTTGCCACGCTGAATTCCGACCATAACGTGCTGATCCATGGCGGCCGGCTCATGAGCTTCCAACCGAATCCGGGAGAGGACTCTGCATGCTGCGCAGGAAATGTGCACCGCGTATTTCCCAACTACGTCATCCGTATGTGGATGAAAGATGCTGACGACGGACTGGCAGCAATGCTCTATGGTCCCTCGAAGTTGAGTACGACAGTGGGGAAGGACCGCTGGGAGATCGAGATCGTGCAGGAGACAGATTATCCGTTTGGCGAAAAGATCGACTTCATCATCGGAACGAAACAGCCGGTTGAGTTTCCGCTGTCGTTGAGAATTCCAGAGTGGTGTGGCGAACCGGCATTGGCAGTGAACGGGAAGCACATTCCTCTGCCTCCAATACACCGCGGTTTTGTCCAGCTGCGGCGCGAGTTTCGAGGAAACGACAGAATCTCTCTGACATTGCCGATGAAGTTCTCTACCAGCCGGTGGCCGCAAAATGGCATCGGAATCGAACACGGGCCGCTGGTTTACTCGCTGGCGATTCAGGAGAAATGGAGTCCGGTCGTGCAGCAGAAATACTCTACCGAGGAATTTCCTGACTGGAACGCCGTGCCGGTAAGCCCGTGGGAATACGGGCTGACCACGACTGCGGGAACGAGCGCTGTAAAAGCGACTTTCGAAAGAAGACCGATGACAGCGGACCCATGGACCGACCCTCCCGTGAGTGTGAAGGTCGAGGCTCGAAAGATAAAAGGGTGGGACCTGCAGAAGAATCCCGACAATCCAGAACAGATGTTTACTCCGCCATTGCCGGATGTGCAAACGGCGCGAGTGGACGACGCCGTGGAGCACATAACCCTGACGCCGTATGGCGCGACACACCTGCGGCTGACCATCTTTCCGGAAGTGACGAGACAGTCGCAGAGAACTTCCGGGTGAGAAGTAGAGACAAAACCTGCACGGGGCGGCCCTGGAACACCCGTTTGCAGGCAGGAAGACGTCCCATCGTTGGAATCTATTCCACTTCAAAATCCGCCGAGCGGACCCCGGTCGAATTTCCTGCTGAATCCAACGCTCGCAGCTCCACCTGATAGGAACCGGGAGTAAGCGAAGCGATCGGCAGCTTGAGCCCAACCGGGACCAGGGGGCTGCCCGGTTCTATGGCAGCAGCCAGGCTGAGCACTCCTGTCGTCATCTTCTGCTCTTTGGTCTTGGGATCCACGATTCTGAGTACCACTCCCACCTTCGGGGGATTGGCCGCGACGAGCGATGGCGCATAGACTTCCGCGTAGATCGCGGTGTTGTCTGTCTTCTTGAAATGGTTGGTGGCGGAGGGCACAATCTGCATGCCGCGGACCACTAGCGGTTTCTTGTCTTCGAGCAACTCGGCGTCCATGCCCGACGCCTGTTCAGCCACGGGATGAAGATCATTGCTGAGAGCCAGGGCACTCAAGCTGAACTGCTTGCCGTCATAGGGATCAATCACGAGGGGCACTTCCAGCTTCCCGAAGCTTTGGCTGCCCGAGTTGAACACAACCTTCAGGTTGTACTGGCCCGAGGCCACTTCGAACTGGTTTTCGTAGTGGAAGGGATTCTTCTGGAACTCTTCCACTTCTTTCTTGCCGTCGAAATCGAGGTTCACCGTGTCGCTGAAGCGCGCTCCGATTGTGCCGTCTGGCCCGTAAGCGATCCCCAGCACGTTGACCGCGGAGTGCTGCTTCCCCTTCCCCTTCTCGAAAGTAATCGCCTGCGCGGGAATGTCGATGGCCAGGTTGATGCGCGCAGTGTTCGGAGACGTATAGAAAAAAGGAGCGCGCATCGCGGCCGTAACATTTCCCGCCAGTTCACTGGTAGCGTGGCTTTCCAGATCCTTCTCGATGGGGTTTCCCGCCAGCAGATCCTTGGGTCGCACGTTGCAGTAGCCGCTGCGGGCCCGGACAGTAGTCCCGCCGCGGTCTACCTTGACCTTCAGCGTGTGACAGCTGCCCTCCACTGACTCGGCCGGCCTGTAGCCGAGAATGTAGTACTGGCCCTGATCCTTGGCAATCTTTTCCAGGCCGCCAAGCAAGTCGTTGGTGTTGACGATGACAAAACCGCCGGTTCCGTCGGCCAGTTGGTACAACACCTGCTGGTTGGTCGAAGCCGTGTCCGGGTACGGCGGAACGATCTGGCGCGGCTGGTTGTACGGGGTTGTCCCGTAGACCGGGGTTGATCCGCCCGAACCGCGTCCGCCGCCACCGCCAGTCCCGCCGGTTCCTCCGGTGCCGCCATGGCCACCGCCACTTCCACCCGTGCCGCCAGTACCGCCGCCGCCCCCATGGCCGCCACCGCCTCCGGTACCGCCGCCGCCTCCGGTGCCGCCGCCACCCCCGGCGCCGCCACCGCCCCCACGGCCACCCCCACCGCCGCCGCCGGCGCCGCCGCCACCACCGCTACCACCCCCGCCTCCACCGCCACCACCTCCGGTATGCTGCGGAGGAACCCAGGCGGCGACAAAAGACGCGAACCGCAGTAGCGGATACCCAGGAGCCGAATTTCCGTCGTATTTCAGCGCGGCCGGAAGAAATCGAGCTCTCCCGGAGTCGGAGGAAGGTGCAAGCAAGGAATGCGGTGCGGCAATGCCGCCAGGCACTGGCGCAATCAGACCCCGAACGTCGATCGGATACACGGCAACGTTGGCTTTGTTGCAGGCGTCAATCACCGCCGTCAGTTCCGATTGGCGGTCCAGCGTCAACGGGAAGCCGGAGGTCAACATGACCAGCGACTTGCGCCCGGGAACACCCGCCAAGTCCTTCGCCAGGCTGCGGAGCGCGAGCATGACCGTATGCGCGCCAAAATCCGCCTCTGCATTGCCGAAAGACGGCACTGGCGGCGCGCCCAGGGAAGCGACCTCCACCGGCTGAGCGTTGGGAGAAACGAACGATCCCTTGACGCCACTGACCACTTGTTTCAGCCGCTCTGCGTCCGCCGTAAAGTTTTGGGCAACATGCACGCTGCCGCCGAAGTCAATGATGGCAATCAGGCGGTTGGGGCCGGCGTTTGCGTCAATGAATTGCGCAGCGGCTTGCCGTGCTCTTACCTGATCGCCCATGTCCATGGTGGAGTTATCGAAGAACAGCACCATGTACCGTTTTTGGTTTTTCGCCGGCGAGGCGGAATCCTCTTCGAACGAAAAAGTCGTGATGGCCTGTTCCTTGTTATCCTCCCAGACCTTGAACTCCTTGGCGGTGAGGTCACGAATGTAGTTGCCTTTCTTGTCGGTGACCACACTATCCACCAGCACCAACCGCGTCTCTACGCGGATTACTCCGGGGCCACTGGTGTCGCCAGCGGGCTGCTGTTGCGCTTGCGCAGCGGAAACGGAAACAGCCTGCCTCCAGCTCAACCACCCGCTCCCCACACAGATCACCGCGATGAAGAGAACCAGCCGTCGAACTCGCATAACGTACCTCCACAGACTTTACGGAATTTCGACCGCGCCGTTTTCGGCGGACATCAGCTGTCCCTCGGTGTCCCGCACGACCAGGCGCACCAGATAACTGCCACGCTTTACATCAAAACTGGCCTTCAGCGTGATGCCGGAGCCCAGCTTGCTTTGCAGCGTCTCATCTTTCAAACGCATCTCCAGGGTCTTCTCGTTCCCCTGGACGAAGTTTCCATTTCGATCGAACAGGGCAGAAGCCACGGTCAGATCATTCCGGTTTCGCCCCTCCACTTTTCGAAAGTGCAAACGCCTCACGTCAACATGAGCCAGGACAGTGAGCTTGGCGTCGGCGTCACTCGACTTGAAGAACTGGGTGTGCAGTTCGACCGGGAGATCGTGCATTTCCTCCTGGGAGAAAATCGCATCCTCGATCTCCTGCTTGGCCTGCTCCGAAGCGTCCGCCCCGTGGGTGGGAGCATAATAACCCCTCCGCGCCTGCAAAGTAAGCTTTTCCGGGCTTTTCAACGTAACTTTCAAACTGTGAAAGCTGCCGTCCAACTTCAAGTTCTGGGGAGTAAAGGCGAGCACGTAATAGTATTCCGGGGTCGCGCTGACTCGCCGGAAGCCGTCGTCCATGTCGTTATTATTGTGGAAGAAAGTTCCGCCCGTCCCATCCGCCAGCACTGCCATGATGTCGGCGTCCGCCGAAGCGCCCGCGATCTGGTACTGGAGCTTGTTTCCCGCTACGAATGAGCCTGTAGGCGCCGCGCTTGTTGACGGGTTGGCAATGTCGCCGGCGGGGTCGGTCGTATACAGTCCGCGTGCATCGAGAGCATTGATGATGATCTGAGATCGCAGAGCGCGATCGATGATCTCCACGTAGTCGAATTCCAGCTGTGGCGTTTGGAATCCTGGAGACACCAGGACAATGCTTCGTTGGCCCGGCATGACGGAAATTCTGCGAACAACATCCTTCAACACCCCGAGCGCCAGGCGGCTTTCGTGTTCGCCCGTCACTAACGCTTGATTGGCGGCACCGAGTGCCAGCGACTGCGCTGCTGCCAGCATTGTTTGGTCGGCGTTAAATGCGCAATTGAGGGCATCCTGAGTGGCCACCGTGATTGCTTGCGGGTCGTTCTTGTTCTGAATCAAGTCGGCCATGTAGTAGCTGATATCAGGACATTCCGCGACCGGACTCCTGCCGACTGGACGCGGCGTAAGACGATCGAGCGTCTTGTGCAACTGCGCGCGGTCGTCGGTGAAATCCAGAGTGGTTTGCCCGGAGGTGGAAAAGATTGCGGCGCGGTCGGTGGGTTGCAGCGCAGCCAGATGGCGGTCGGCCGCGGTGCGCACGTAGGCCAGATCGGAGAACTTCAAGTGCACATCGTCGAAGACGAAGGCGACATAGCGTTCGGGGACGGCGGGGATCTTTGCCTGGTCTGCCGGCGCTTCGCCAGGGCTCGGCTGACGGCTCTTGCTTTCTATGGCCAGTTGCTGCCCGGGCTGTTCAACGGAGAATTGCGTAATCACCTGCGGCTTGCGGTTGTCGAACACCTGGAAGTCTTCCTTGTGCAAAGTTCCAATCGCATGCCCCTTGGCGTCGCGGGCTACCACTCGCACCAGAACCAGCCTGACATTAACCTTGAAGGTTGGGCGCTCGTCGCGAGAGTTCAACTCCGGGGAGTTGGTGTCGGCCGGAGACTGAGCTGCTGGAGTGGGGGTTGGAGTTTGGGCGGGCGCGGGCGCTGGCGGCGGGGCTGCCGACTGTGCGCGCACAACGCCTGCAGATAAGAGAATGCCCGAGAAGAACAAGACACCCGTGCGCAACATACTCACGGCGCGAACGAAGGTTTGCCCGCGCCTGCAAGAGTAGATGGGTGGCTGGCGAACCTGGGACGAAAACGACATGCGCCCCCCACGAAAGGGTCGAGGAAACTGAGCAGAGCTAGCCACCTCAGTATAGCCCTGCTGCCGTTCCACTGTGCGAATAGAGATATCAGGCAGCTAGGGTTTTGGGCATTCCAACGACTCCCCAGCCTAGCTCCCGAACGCAGAGATTCGTTTGCACGCTGGGGCCTGAAACCCACTTTGATTACCCGATTGCACCTATCTCTATTTCGCCTCCGCGCCTTCTTTTCTCACTGAACCGTCAAAGTAAGTTGCACCTGATGGGAAAGGGCGCCCGTTCCTGACGTGGCTGCGGTCACCGTCACCTTGCTGGTTCCCACGGGCGTCCCTTGGTTCTGCTGGGTTGACCCGCCGCTTCCGCCGCCACAAGCTGGCAGCCAAAGAATCGACAGCGTCAGAGCCAACGTCAATGCCAACGTTCCCCACCGCGTTTCCTTGCGTGTCCCTCCCAGTATGGTCAGCCCGAGGAAACCCGGAAGCAGCAAGGCAATGAACAACTTGCCGTTCCGTCCGAGCGGATCTCGATCTAGGCGAGCGCTTGGAGCGGTAGTCTGAATGGTCAATGTTTCGCTGGTCGCCGAAGCAGCAGCGAACGTGCATTGCGACTCCGAAGGTAATTGCGTGCAACTGTAGGTGAGCGTCTCGTTGAATCCGCTCAACGGCGTGATTGCGAGCGTTGTCTGTCCACTCAGTCCCGGCGAACTGATCGTGACCGTGGTGGGGCTCGCCGCGACGGTGAAGTCAACTACATTGAGCGCCGCCGCCGATGAAGAAGATGGGGCGTAATTGGCGTCTCCGCTGTAGCTCGCCACGACAGAGTACACGCCAACCGCCAGAGTGGACGTGCTCCAACTGGCTGTCCCGTTGCTGCCCAGCGTCCCACTCCACAAGACGGTTGACCCGTTCGCAAACGTTATCGTCCCCGTGGGTACAGCGCTGCCTGAGGAATGAGCCACCGTGGCCGAGCAGGTCACCGACGATCCTACGTTCGACTCCGAGGAAGACGGCGTGGCGGTGATGCTCTCCGTGGTTGTGGTGGCGAAAAGGGTCGTCACCGTTAAGGTTGTGGGCGGCGCGGTTGAAGCCGAGAAGTTGCTGTCTCCGCTGTAAGTTGCGGTAATCGGGTAAGTGCCCACGGCAAGGGCGCTGGTGTTGTAGCTGAGACTCGCCGTGCCGCTGGCGAGCTTGACCTGACCGAGCTGCGTAGTTCCGTTGAAGAAGGTTATGCTTCCGGTAGGTGTTCCGCTACCAGAGGTCGGCGTCACGGTCGCGCCTATAGTGACCGGAGTGCTGGATCCCACCTGTTGTGTGCTCGGCGAGACGGTTTCCGTGGTGGTGGTAGGAGTGGTGGTCACCGTGATGGTCACGGCCGAAGATGCCGAGGCTATGTCGTTGGCGCCATCGCCGCTAAAGTCGGCACCCACAGTTTGCGCACCCACGCCCAATGCGGTGCCTTTCACTGACAAGGTGGCCGTAGCGTTGCAACTGGTGGTGCAATTGGTTGCCGGAACCAGAGGCGCCGTTCCCACGAGCGTCGGCACTTGGACACCCTCCGCCGTGTTGGTGATGGGCACGTGCACGTAAAAGCTTACCGTTCCGAGAGGAGGCGCCAGACTGCCCCGGCCGGTGGCCGTTACCGTAGCCGTTAGAGTGGTATTGCCGGTTGTCGCAATCGAAGATGGGTTCGCGGCGAGCGTGGTGGTGCTGGCGAACTGCGATGTGAGCGTGGTCCAGTTGTTCACCAGGTTGGCTATATTCACGCTGCCCAGACCGGTCGCGGCATTGTAGCCCGCGCTAGTGGGAAAGGCCGGCTCGAGAGTACTGACCGACATGGAAAGCAGTCCGTACTGGTCACCGCCGCTGCTGGTATAGCAGCTTGGCGTGCCGGCGGCGCAGGGCTGATCATTATTGTTAACGAGGCAGTTCTTGTTGTTGGCGCCCACGCAAGTGGTGGTGTTGAACTGGGGCGTCCGGTCGATATCGTGGAACGCGCACGTCGAGAAGATGTCGCCGTAGTTGCTTATGGCCAGGGGATTGGATTCGCAGGTGTAAACGCTGGGCGCAGTAATGGAGGTATTCTCGGCGCCCGGGATGCCGTACTCGGCTGCGGCCAGGGCATAGAAGGTGTAGTTCGCCTGGCCCTGCCGCGTCGGCTGGGCCGGGTTGCCAGACGGCCACGCCTGGTTGATAAGTCCGATAAGGCCGGCGACCATTGGAGCCACAAAAGAAGTTCCACCCCCTGCCATCGCCATTGCGTCGTTGTCGTTCGAATAGTTACAGGGAGCGCTGTCCGATTCGCAGAACAGCAGAAAATGCGCCCAAATAGTCCCATCCGAAGCAAAAAGCGAAACATCAGGCAGGTTGCGGAAACTGGTCGAGCTGTAGTTCGTGCTCAGGCCGACGCCGTACGCGCTCTGCCACGTGGGCAGGGCGGAGATGGTACTGATGCCGCCAGAGCCGCCGTCGAGGGTTGTGTATGGATAGGTCGGCAAAAAATGCGTGCCGTCGTTGCAAAGTCCTTCGGGTCCATTGGGGTAGACAACGTTGTATGCAATCCTCACGTAGTCAACCAATACCGTATTGGCACACGTATTGTTCCAGGCAGATTCCGGAATGTACGACAGGGCAGAAAGATAGGGTGTGGTGTCGTTGGTGTTCCAGTACGCGGTAGGGTCAAAGTTCGTCTGATACGTATCGCTGAAATCGGTGCCCCCGGCCGCGACGTTATACGGAGTAGATGCGACGCCATTCACTGATATGCCGCTGACGCTTATATCGCCACCATTAGGTCCTAAGCCGTTTCCACGATCGCATGTATCGTCGCCGGTGTCGCTGGAGGAGACAACCGGCGTCTGGCCCTCCGCCACGGCCTGTTCCCACTGGGTGACGTAGAACGACGGGGGCGAAAGGCCAACTTCGGCCATGTTGGCCTCGCACCAGCCGAAGCTTGAGCTGAACGCTGAAACCGTACTGGCGAGATGGTTGACGATGTAGGGCGCCGATAGATCGCCGCCAAAGGTAGTTGCGGTGTCGGCACACGAAACAAAGTCAATGGTGGCGGCGGGCGCCGTCACGCCGATCCATTCCACGTCAATGTCGGCCTCGCTCTCGGCACCGCTCACGATCCCCGGATCATTGCAGTAGCCGCTGATGCCGTTCATGTAGTTGATTCCTCCCTGGGTGGCATTCGGCACCGCGGGATATGCGGGCAGTCCGAATTGCGAGCGGAAGGAGGTAACGTCCGCCGGGTTGACATCGGAGCGTTGCACGATCGCCAGTGTCTGACCGGCTCCATTAATCGGGGTCGCGGCAGTCAGCAGTGGACTCTCGTTGTAGATGGTGTACAGGTCCTGCGGTCCCACCGCCCAATAGGGGGTGGAGGTACCGAGGGTGACCATGGGAGTTGCACCCTGGCCCATCCGCGGAGACTGGTTCTCCCGGTCGCCATTTGCCTGCTGCAGACGCCATTTCCCGGTCTTGGAGTCGCGCTGAACGGGCCCCAGGACGTGGCTGAGCGGCTTGGGGAAAAAATTGTGAAGCGAGCGGAAGCCCGCGATCACGGGCGCCAGCGCCACCGGTATTTTTGGCTCGCTCATGTTCGCGATGTGCTGCTCGCCTCGCACATACAGATTGTGAATCTCGGTGTGGAACGCCTCTCGCACCTGTCCTGCTGTTCCGCTGAAGATGATCATCGTCTTGCCGGCGGGAATTGTGTCGACTTGGAAACCATGGCTTTGCAGCCAGCCACTTACCGTGGCGATGTCCTGGTCCGCCACTCCATAACATGTGCCGACATCCTCCGCTCTGAGCCACTGATGGAAATACGGCGAGCGGCGGTTGTGCATCTGGTCGATGCGGGTGGTCAGCGCCTGCTCCTGATCCTGGCTGCGCTGGAGCATCAGAATGATGTGCTCCACGGGCAGGCTGTCATCCACTATGCCTTGGTCATATTGTGCCCGTGCCAGCGGGTGCACATTGCCACGGAGAGGGGTGAGCGCGCGATCGTCCACTGCCGCTGTAATACGAGTGACCGCCATGGGAGAGCACGACAAGCGCGGCGACGTTTGATCAGAAGGGGCCTGGGCCATCAATGCCGTGCTGCAAAGCATTGCGCTAGCGATCAATGTGAGGATGAGAGCGGCTCGACGCGGCATAGTGGCCCGTCCTGCAATTTGAAGGGAAGGGGAAAGACGAAAGCTGGCAGCGGAATTCAGCATAAGATGCCTCCTACAGTTGGACCTCGGAGCGTGAGATACAGCGGAATTGGCTCCATGAACTAAGCTCGGATCAAACCGCTTGATTCGAAAAGAGGTGCGACTCCTCTCGTCTGAGGGGTGTCGTTTCCCGTGGTGGGAAGTGCTCCTCGGGGGAGGCGAGAGAACTTACATACGAATTTTCTGCTCAGGATCGGGCAATGTCAGTGATACAGATCACACTTTAGGCGGGGTGACGCAGAAGGTGCATCGTCACGTCGGCGGCTGTAGTATGCCAAAACTCGCCTAAGCGAATGCACAAGAAGAGGTAATCTCGCCTGGACTGCTTGCCCGTTTACTCCGCTAGGCGGTGCATCGTTATTACTTCACTTCAACTCGCTTACGATCCTCTTTGCGGCCTCCAGGATCTCGCCATCCTTGGCGGCTTTCGCGAGGGTGTTGATATCGTCGAACAACGGCCGATCCTCCTCCAGCCTCTTCACGTGCTTGCGGACCGCTTCGTAGGCAGCCTGCGTAGCCGGCGCCGGCTTCACCGGAGCGCGGAAATCAAACGCCTGGGCCGCAGCCATCAATTCAATCGCGACCACGTACCAGGCATTTTCGATGATCTGCCGGGTCTTGATCGCAGTCGTCATCCCCATGGACACAAAATCTTCCTGATCGGCCGCGGCGGGAATGGAACCGGTAGCAGCGGGGTGGCTTAACACGCGATTTTCGCAAACCAGCGCTCCAGCCGTGTATTGGGTGAGCATCAGCCCCGAGAACAAGCCGGCGCCCTTGGTCAGGAAGGCAGGCAGTCCCACAGACAGGTGTGGATTCAGCAAACGGTTCAATCGCCGCTCAGAGAGCGCGGCGACCGTGGTCACGGACATGCCGACCGTCTCCAGCGCGAACGCCATCGGCGTTCCTTGAAAGTTGGCGCCAGTCAGCACAGTGTCGTCATCGGGGAAGAATGTAGGGTTGTCAGCGGCGTGGTTCAGCTCAATTTCGAGCATGTAGCGCGCCCACTTGAACACTTCTTTGGCTGCTCCGATGACTTGCGGACTGGAGCGCAGCGAATAGGCATCCTGCACCTTCTTGCCCGGCCGCTCGAGCAGTTTCGATCCCTCCGTAAGTTTACGGACGTTTTCCGCGCACTCCTGCGCCCCGGGGTAGCCGCGCACCACATGAACCCGCGGATCGTAGGCTTTCATGTTGGCGTTGAGCGCTTCCAGAGTCATGGCGAGCGCGACTTCCTGGGTCTTCAGCCAACACTCGGCGTCCCAAAGTTCAAGGCAGCCCATTCCGCTGATGAAATTGGAGCCGTTGATCGCGGCCAGCCCGTCTCGTTCGCGGAAAACGATGGTCGGGATGCCGGCCTCGGCCATCCCCTGTTTTGCCGGCAATCTTCTTCCCTGATAGAAGACCTCACCCTCGCCCATGAGCGTGATCGCCATCTGCGCCATGGGCGAAAGATCGCCGCAGGCTCCTACCGATCCTTTCTGGCACACCACGGGCGTCACGCCCCGGTTCAGCATCTCCACTTGCGTCTCGACCACCTGAAGCCGGATTCCGGAGTGGCCCCAGCAATGCGTGTTGAGGCGGGAGAGCATCGCTGCCCTCACGTTTTCTTCGGTGCAAGGGTCTCCGCAACCCGCGGCGTGAGAGTAAAGAAGAAATTTCTGATATTGCTCGACCTGCTCCGGAGTAAGCACCACCTCGGAAAGTTCGCCGATGCCCGTATTCACGCCGTACATGATCTCGTGTCCGCGGATTTTGCGTTCGAGCATGTCACGGCATTTGTTGATACGGGCGACGGCGTCGGGGCGCAAACCGATCGTTTGGCGATTGCGCGCGATGGCGACTACGTCTTCAATGGTTAAGGAATGTCCGTCCAGGCGGGTCGTGCCATTTCTACTTCCAGTATTGTGCAGCGAATGTTTATCCGTCAGCACTGTCATGAGTCCTCTATAGTATGGGAGCTGAATCTGTTCTGTTCACCCGGTTTTGTTTTGGAGGGGTTTGCGGAATGATCCGGAATCTCCTGTGTGACTTCCCAAAGCTACGATTGTACAACTATCGCAGCGCAGAGCTGGAGCGCGACTTCACCCAGCTTGCCGTGAGAACATTGAGCACATTCTGGAGCTGTTCATGATCCATATCCCAGCAACACGACGTGGTTTTCTCTCACGACTGAGTCAGGTGACGGGCGCGGCGGGACTGCTCGGGCTTAGCCGCGCCAGCGGCCAATCAGGCGCGCTCGCCTCCGGCGGCGTTTATGATGTGACCGCATTCGGGGCGCGCGGTGACGGTAAGACGGTTGATACTGCGTCTATCAATCAAGCGATTACAGCCGCGGCGGACGCTGGCGGAGGCACCGTCAACTTCGCCGCCGGAACCTACCTGTCGTATTCCATTCGGCTGAAGAGCAACGTCGGACTGCACCTGGGGCACGGCTGCACCATCGTCGCCGCCGAGGGCACGGGCTACGACGCGGCGGAGCCCAACCAGCCCTGGGGAAACTATCAGGACTACGGCCACAACCACTGGCACAACAGCCTGATCTGGGGAGAACAGCTGCACGACGTTTCGATCTCTGGCCCGGGACGGATTTGGGGAAAAGGTTTGAGCCGCGGCGAAGGGTCGCCGCCCCACGCTGAAACTCCGGGAGTTGGCAACAAGAGCATCGCCCTTAAAAACTGCCACAACGTCGCGCTGCGAGACTTCTCCATTCTGCATGGAGGACATTTCGGAATCCTGGCCACTGGCGTCGACAATCTCACGATCGACAACCTGCTCATTGATACCAACCGCGACGGCATGGACATTGATTGCTGCCGCAACGTGCGCATCGCGCATTGCAGCGTGAACTCGCCCTGGGATGACGCCATCGTGCTCAAGAGTTCTTACACGCTGGGTTTCGCCCGCTCGACTGAGATGGTTACGATCAGCGACTGCCTCGTGAGTGGCGACTATGAAGAAGGAACGCTGCTCGACGGCACGTTCCGGCGCTTTGATCCCGCTCGAAAGGTCGCGCCCCAGGAAGAAGTGTGGCGCACGGGTCGCATCAAGTTCGGCACCGAATCGAACGGTGGATTCAAGAACATCACCATTTCCAACTGTGTGTTCGACGCCTGTCATGGGTTGGCGCTGGAAAGCGTGGACGGCGCGCAGCTCGAAGACGTTGCTATTACGAACCTGACCATGCGCGAGATTTACGATGCACCCATTTTCATTCGCCTGGGGTCCCGCATGCGCGGCCCGGCTGGCGCCGCCGTAGGCGTCATTCGCCGCGTGCTGATCAGTAACGTGGTTTGCACCAATGCTACGTCGTCCATCTGCTCCATCATCACGGGCATTCCGGGGCACAAAGTGGAAGACGTTCGCCTGAGCAATATCGTCATTGAGCACAACGGAGGCGGCACGCGGGAACAGGCGAGCATCCGCGTGCCGGAGAAAGAAGCTGAGTATCCGGATCCGGACATGTTCGGCCCCATGCCGGCCCACGGTTTCTTCGTCCGGCATGTGCGTGGAATCGAGATGGATGGCGTGAAGATCATCCCCGCCAATCGCGACGAACGGCCCGCTTTTGTTCTTGAGGATGTGGAAAACGTTGAATTCACTCGTCCGCAAGTTCCGGTTGCTGCCGGAGTGCCGGGGTTCACGTTGCGGGATGTTCAGCAGTTTCGTTTACGCGGCAGCGCAGACTTTCCTGACGTGAGCATTGACCGCGCCACGGTGAAAGAGCTATTGCCGCAGTAGGGCTTCTGTATAATTTGCGTTCTGTTGACGCGGGGCTTGCGCACAGGAATGTATGCTGGTCAGACTGTTCAGCGACAAACTCGCTTTGGCTCGCGCGGCTGCAGATCAGGCAGCCGCCGCGATCCGGCGCGCGACTAAGGAGCAAGGTGCGGCGCGCATTCTTGTCGCAACCGGCGCCTCCCAGTTGGAATTCCTCGACGCGCTGACGAAATCCGCCGGCATTGACTGGACCAAAGTTGAGGCGTTTCACCTCGACGAATACATCGGCCTTCCAGCCACGCATCCCGCCAGTTTCCGCAAATATCTGCAGGAACGCCTGGCGCAGAAAGTGGGGATCGCGAGATTTCATTTCATCGACGGCAGTGCCGCCGACGTTTCTGCGGTGATACACGAGGTGGGCAAGCAGGTCACCGCACCGCCCATTGACGTGGCCTTTATCGGCATCGGCGAAAACGGTCACGTCGCCTTCAATGATCCCCCTGCGGATTTCCAGACCGACGAACCATACATCATCGTGACTCTCGACGAACCCTGCCGGCGGCAGCAGGCGGGCGAGGGCTGGTTCGCCGACATTTCCGAGGTTCCCCAGCGCGCGATTTCTATGGCCCCGCGCCAGATCCTCAAGTCGAAGGAGATCGTCTCAGTTGTCCCCGACGAGCGTAAGGCACACGCGGTGAAAATGTGCTTGGAGGGCGAAATCAGCCCTATGGCGCCGGCCTCGATTTTGCGGCGCCATCCCAACACGACGGTTTATCTGGATCGGGGCTCGGCCTCGCTCTTGAGCCCCGCGCTGCAGAGCGCGCTCCGCGAACAATCGCAAGTCACGCTGAGTTCGTGAACACCAGGAAGCAATTCCCCCCGATGGCAACACTCGAGAGGCCAATCACTTCGTTGCGTTGGTGGATCGGCGGGCTGCTGTTCGCTTCCACGGTCATCAACTATATTGACCGGCAGACGCTCTCTCTTCTGGCTCCCTATCTCAAGCTGGAATTTCATTGGACGAATTCTGATTATGCCAATCTCGCTATCGCCTTCCGCGTCGCTTACTCCATTGGCCAGACCGTCTTCGGCAGGCTGATGGACCGCTTTGGAACCCGCCGCGGCCTGACCTTCACCGTGATCTGGTATTCGCTGGTGTCGATGTTGACATCGCTGGCAAGCGGCTTTTACAGCTTCGCAACTTTTCGCTTCCTGTTGGGTGCGGGCGAGTCGGGGAATTGGCCTGCCGCCACAAAGGCGGTTTCGGAATGGTTTCCCAAGCGCGAACGGGCATTGGCGACAGCGCTCTTCGATACGGGTTCGTCCATCGGCGGTGCGGTCGCCCCCTTCCTCGTTGTGTTGTGGATTTATCCCCGCTGGGGATGGCGCCCTGCGTTCATGATTCCGGGCACGCTGGGCTTTTTCTGGCTGATCGCCTGGCGCTGGCTGTACTACCCGCCGGAATCGCACGCTCGAATCAGCCCGGCAGAACGCGAAATGATCGCCGCCGACAAACGGGAGTCCGATGCGCCTCAGGACGGCAAGACTCGCCCGCGGTGGCGTGATCTCCTGAAGCTGCCGCAGACCTGGGCAGCTATCATTGCCAAAGCCTTTCCCGATCCCGTGTTCTTCTTCATTGCGGAATGGTTCCCCATCTATCTGGTCGCAAAAGGGATTGAGCTGAAGAGCGGTCTAATCGCAGTGTGGATTCCATTCATTGCCACCGACGTCGGCAGCTTCTTCGCAGGCTTTCTTTCCGGCTACCTGATCCGGCGCGGATGGTCGCTGGGCGCAGCGCGCAAATTGCCCATTATTTACGGCGGAATCGGCATGACTCTGCTGATCCTCACCATCTTCACCACCAACCTGTACCTGATCACATTTCTTTTCGCCGTCGTAACTTTTGCTTATGCCGGATTCACGACCATGGCCAACGTGTTGCCTTCCGACCTTTTCAGCAGCGAATCGGTTGCTTCGGTCAGCGGACTGAGCGGCACCGGGACGGGAATTGGAACGATTGTCGCCTTCAAGCTGATTGGATATCTTACCGACGCGCGCCAGGCCACGGGCACGCACTCGTTCGATCCCATCGTGATTCTGGCCGCGCTCGTTCCCCTCGTGGGCATGGTTCTGGTTTTGCTGTTGCTGCGGAACTCCGAGGCCACGAATCAAGGATTGGTGCGCCGAATCTGATGCTTTTGGATACACTCGATAGAGTTAACGCTAGGAGATAAGCTTGAAAGTCACGGACGCCAAAGTATTCGTCTGTTGCCCCGGACGAAACTTCGTCACCTTGAAGATTTCGACCGATGAAGGCATTTGCGGGCTGGGGGATGCGACCCTGAACGGCCGTGAGTTGCCGGTCGCGTCTTACTTGACGGACCACGTGATCCCCTGCCTCATCGGGCGCGATCCATTCCAGACGGAAGATCTGTGGCAATACCTTTATCGCGGCGCATACTGGCGTCGGGGTCCGGTGACCATGACGGCAATCGCCGCCGTAGACACGGCCCTCTGGGACATCAAGGCAAAAGCGCTGCAGACGCCCGTCTACAACCTGCTCGGAGGACTGAGTAGAACCGGCGTGCTGGTGTATGGGCACGCCAACGGCAGCGACATCGAAGAGACCGCCGACGAGGGCGCAAAATACAAGGAGATGGGCTACGTTGCCATCCGCGCACAAACTGGAATCCCTGGACTGGCCTCCACCTACGGAGTTACCGACAAGCCGTTCTACGAACCTGCGGAAAAGGGTTTGCCACACGAGAACGCGTGGTCAACCGAGAAATATCTGGTGCACATCCCAAAACTATTCGAGACCCTGCGCTTGAAGTTTGGGGATGACATTCATCTGCTGCACGATGTTCACCACCGGCTGACTCCAATCGAAGCAGCGCGGCTCGGAAAGAGTCTGGAGCCGTACCACCTGTTTTGGCTGGAAGACCCAGTAACGGCAGAATTGCAGGAAGGATTCCGCATCATTCGCCAGCACACGACGACGC
The DNA here is from genome assembly GCA_052326105.1 of Candidatus Sulfotelmatobacter sp. Taxonomy (GTDB): domain Bacteria; phylum Acidobacteriota; class Terriglobia; order Terriglobales; family Acidobacteriaceae; genus Sulfotelmatobacter. Next base: position 23,569 of record JBKQRC010000100.1, read on the forward strand.
CGCTGGCTGTCGGCGAGGTCTTCAATTCGGTTTGGGACGCCCACATTCTCATCACCGAACAACTGATTGACTACCTCCGCATGACGGTAGTCCACGGTGGAGGCTTGACGCACCTCAAGAAAGTTGCCGCTCTGGCTGAGATTTATCACGTGCGCACAGGCTGCCACGGTGCCACCGATCTGTCGCCGGTCGCGATGGCGGCCGCGTTGCACTTCGACATTTCCGTCAACAATTTCGGAATTCAGGAATACATGCCGCACACCCGTGAAACCGATGACGTGTTTCCGCACGCGTATTCGTTCAAGAACGGGTACCTACATCCCGGCGATGCCCCGGGATTGGGCGTTGACTACAACGAGAAGCTGGCGGACAAATTCCCGTACCAGCGGGCCTACTTGCCCGTCAACCGGAAGCTCGACGGCACGATGTTCAACTGGTAGCGTGAGTGGAGAGTTGAAATCATCCCGGCCGGGAAACTTGGAACATTCGAGGAGATATGAGCTACAAACATCTGGACCTCGACGGCAAAGTAGCAGTCGTCGTAGGCGGCAGTTCAGGAATCGGCAAAACACTAGCGCTCGGCCTGGCTCAGGCCGGCGCCGACGTGGTCGCGAGCGCGCGGCGCATGGAACTTGTAAAGGCGCTGGCAGACGAAATCGAATTTCTCGGCCGGCGATCGTTGCGCGTGAGTTGTGACGTAGCCGATCGCGGGTCGCTGGAGAAACTGCTGCAGGCTTGCGTGGACGCCTTCGGGAAAGTGGATATCCTGATCAACGCCGCCGGCATCACCAAACGCGCTCCCACGCTGGAGTTTCCGGAGGCCGACTGGAACCGGATTCTGGACACGAATCTCACGGGCATTCTGCGCTCGTGCCAGGTTTTCGGACGGCACATGATCGGGCGCCGCTACGGTCGCATCATCAATATCGCGTCCATGGGGTCGTTCCTGGCTTTGTACGAAGTGGCCGCCTACAGCGCCAGCAAGTCAGGCCTGGCATCGCTGACCAAGTCGCTGGCGATCGAATGGGCCAGCCATGGAATCTGCGTAAACGCGATCGCGCCGGGATATTTCCGCACGCCTCTCAGCGAAAAATTCCTGGTGGGCACGGGCCGGGGGCAGGAGGTGTTGATGCGCACCCCCATGAAGCGCTTTGGCGAACTCGAAGAACTGGTGGGAGCGGCGGTTTTCCTCGCCTCAGATGCGGCCAGCTTTGTCACGGGAACGATCTTGCCCGTGGACGGCGGCGTTCTGGCCAGCGGCGTCAATCAGTGATGGTTTGCTAACTTGCGCTGGGCTAGTGTGCCTTTTTTTCGCGCAGCGCTGCCCGAGCACTAGTGACGGCTTGCACCAACTCCCGGGCAGCCGAAATGATCTTCTCGAGATTCCCCTCGCGCAAGGCGGCTGCATCTACCAGGTCTGCACCCACGCCGAGGGCGAAGGCTCCGGCAGCGATGAACTCAGGGGCGTTCGCCGCGTTCACGCCTCCCGTCGGAATCAGCGAGGCGTTGGGAAACGGCGCCTTCAACGCGCGCAAATACTTGGCGCCACCCACATTTCCGCAAGGAAAAATCTTTACCAGCCGCGCACCATGATCCTGGGCGTTCATGAGTTCGGTCGGAGTCAGCGCGCCGGGAATGGCCAATTTCGCGCAGGCTTGCGCGACCGAGAGAACCGGGATTGCCAAGCCCGGACTGACGATGAACTCGGCCCCCGCCCGAATGCACAACTCGGCCTGTTCGGCTGTGACGACGGTCCCGGCTCCAACCAGCACCTTGCCTTCGTATTGCTGCGCCACCTCACGGATCACTGACACTGCGTTGGGAACCGTCATGGTTATTTCGGCAATGGATATCCCACCGGCGGAGATCGCTTGCACAGCGCGGGTCGCCTCTTCCACCGTCGCCGCCCGCACTACCGGGACAACTCCAATTTCTCCGATTCTTCCAATCACGTCGTCAATAGTCATTTGTTTTCCCGGATTGCCGGCTCCGCTGTTTGTCAGCGCTCGATCCGCGACGTCCTTGATGTCATTGCCTGCAGAATCTCGGCCAGTGTGGCCATGGTCGTGTCGCCCGGGGTGGTCATTGCCAGCGCGCCATGCGCCGCACCACATTCGACGGACCACTGCGGATCTTTGCCCGACAGGAATCCATAGATCAACCCCGAAGCAAAGGAATCGCCGCCGCCCACGCGATCATAGATCTCGAGATTCTCGCGCACCGGCGCCTCGTAGAACTTGCCATCACAATAACAGAGCGCTCCCCAGTCGTTCCGCGTGGCGGTTTTGGCATGACGAAGGGTCGTGGCAATCACAGCCAGCGAAGGATATTCTTTCACCACTCTTTCAATCATTTGTTTGAATCCGGTCGCCTCCAGCCGGGAATGGTGCTCGTCCAAACCAGACACAGGAAAGCCCAACGCCGCAGTGAAGTCCTCCTCATTGCCGAGCATCACGTCCACCAGAGAGGCGAGACGGCGGTTCGTCTCCTGCGCTTTCGCTTTTCCGCCGATCGATTTCCAAAGCGAAGCACGATAATTCAAATCATAAGAAACTACGGTGCCGGCGCGTTTGGCTGATTCCATGGCTTCCTGGGCGACAGCCGGGGTACTTTCGGAAATCGCACAGAAAATTCCGCCTGTGTGAAACCAGCGTGCTCCATCCTTGGCAAAAATCTGATCCCAATCGATCTCGCCGGGCCGCAGTTGTGACACCGCGGTGTGTCCGCGATCTGAACAGCCGAGCGCCGCGCGAATTCCAAAGCCACGCTCGGTGAAATTCAATCCATTGCGCACCGTGCGGCCGACTCCGTCGAAAGGCGCCCAGCGGACGTACTTCTGGCTGACGCCTCCTTGCAGCATGAGGTCTTCGACCAGGCGCCCCACGGGGTTGTCCGCGAGCGCGGTAACGATGGCGGTGTCCATTCCAAAACAGCGTTTGAGGCCGCGGGCCACGTTGTATTCGCCCCCGCCCTCCCAGGCCCGGAAATGGCGAGTGGTGGAAATTCGCTCGTCACCCGGGTCGAGGCGCAACATGACCTCGCCCAAGCCCACCAGGTCCCACTTGCATTCACGTTTTTGTTTGATGTTTAGGTTCGCCATGATTGATGAACTCGAAGATCTATGTACTCGATGATTTATGAACTCCAAGCGTTGACCCGGGATGACTCGCCGGAGCCGCAACCTTAAACATATCCTCGCCCGACGTAGCCTGAACTGGAAAAAGTGTTTTCGTCGGGTTCACCGCCAGCCAACTTACCGCTCCCACTACACACAGGACCGCCGCCGCGAGAAACGGTGCCGTCCAGCCGAAGCGGGCTGCAATCCAGGGAGTGAGCGAAGCCGTGATCGCCGCCCCAATCTGGTTGCCTGTGTTCATCAGGCCCGACACAGAGCCGGAGGACGCTCCAGCAATGTCTGCCGTCACCGACCAGAACGAACTCTGCGACAGATAAAGCGCCCCTGCTCCGCCGGCGAGGACGACACTGGCCAATCGCGCACTCTGCACTTGCGAGCCTAAAGCGATGAATACGCCCGCTAACGTGATTGCGCATGCCGCCAGGCCACACCGTCCCTGGCGCGGTCCTCGCCACCTGGTGAGACGGTCATTGATCGTTCCGCCCAGCAGGCAGCATACCAGCATGGCAAAAAAAGGCAGCATGGAGTAAAAGGCGCTGGTTTTCAAATCCAGGGCGCGCACTTTGGCGAGATACAGGTAGAACCAGCTGAAAAAGATCCACGCGACATAGCCGTAGCAAAAATAACTGAGGGTCACGGCCCGCACTTCTTTGCTCTGCAATACGCGTGTCCATGGGAGGAGTGCCGTATTTTGACCTGATGGTTTGTCTCGCGCGTTCGGTAGCGTAAGTCCCGACTGAATCGCGGCGAGTTCGGATGCCGATACCCGTGGATGCACGGCGGGAGTGTCGCGAGCGGCCAGAAACCAGACCCCTCCGGCCAAAAATCCGATGACGGCACACACCCAGAACGAAAAGCGCCAGCCGTAATGGATCATCAAGTAGGGAACGAGCGGCAGCGTGAGGACAGCTCCCGCCCCGACTCCGGCAAAGATCCAGCCATTCGCAATGCCGCGCTCGCGCAGCGGGATCCATTGTGCGATGAACTGGTTGGCGGAGGGATAGATCACAGCTTCGCCCGCGCCCAGCAGAAAGCGTACAGCGAGAAAAAGATACAGTGCGCCAGCAATATGCGCGGGGACGAGCGCGGTGAGCCCGGTGAAAACTCCCCACCAGATAACTCCAGCCGTGAGCACGCGACGGGGGCCGAAACGATCTGCCAGGCGCCCGCCGGCCGTCTGAAACAGGGCGTAGCCAACCAGCATAGCGCTGAAGATATGGCCAAGCTGCACGTCACTGAGCCGGTAGGCATCTGCAATCGCTCCTCCGGCGACGGATATGTTGACGCGGTCAAGGTAAGAAACCGCGCTCAGCACGAACAACCAGAACACCAGAAACCAGCGCACCCGGGTTGTCTTCGCGACGGTCACGGCTGACTTCCTCGCTCCAGTTCTAAGCTGAGTGCTCCCGCAAAACGCGCGATAGCTGTTCGGCGACGACCAAGTCTTCGCCAGGTTGCAGCATGAACGAGTTCATCACCAGCCCAGGCCGGTCCTCGCCGACGGCAATGACCATCGCGGGTTTCGAACTTCGCAACAGCTTCGATACTTGCTCCCGGCTCAGTGAAATTCTGGAATCCCACGTGATCTGCATGTGGGGCACGTGATTGGCAATGTCAGGCGTGTAAAAAGACGTGCTCACGCCGGGGACTTTCGCGAGTTCGCGCGAAATACGCTCCAACCGCTCCTGCCACTCCTTAGCCAGCGCCTCGTGGTCCTCCCTGAGATAAAGCTCAAGGGCTTTGACCATGCCAACAATTTCCTCCTTGCCGACTTTCTGGCTCCGCCCCAGCGTGTCTTCATGCGGACTGTTGTTGAGCAGCGCGCAGGCCACCAGGTCTTTACGCCCAATCAGAAGTCCAGCGCATTGCGGTCCGCGGATGGCTTTGCCGCCGCTGAAGGTGACAAGGTCGTATCCCATGTTGGTGTAGTCCCAAAGATGAGAAACCGGAGGCGTGTCGGCCGCGGCATCGTTCATACAGGGCAGGTTGTACTGCCTGGCCAGCTTGGCCCATTCGTCCACTTTGATTTCGCCGGCCCCGTTCGCAAAATTAGTGAAATGCATCATTGCGGTCCGATCGCCAACGGCGCGGCGCAATTGTTCGCGGGTCTCGATCTCGACCAGCTTGACGCCGGTGGAGCGCAATTGGTGATCAAACGGGTTGCGGTGCGACTTCTGGAGGATGACCTCCGACTTCATGCCAGTCAAATCCGGGAGCTGCCGGATCAGGGCCTCGTTGTCGCCGGTGAGAATACCAGCCAATCCCGATTGCATGGCCGCTGCCGCGCCAGAAGTTACAAGTGCGGTGTAGCCCTCCGGAAGCTTGAGCATGTCCGCGATGCGCTTCCCCGCAGCCACTTCCAACTCGGGGATGCTCACAAAATGCCGCCCGGCCATCGCCATAACGGCTTCGAGTTCTGGACGGAGCACAGAACCGCCGAGCATTGTCATCGTGCCCTGGCAGTTAATCAGGGTGGTGACGCCCAATTCCTCATAGGGATTGCCGCTTTGTCCGAAGCCGTTGACTTCCGGGTTTCCTCCGGCGGTAGCGGAAGGTGAAGAGAAGAGCTTGCGCGGCGCGAAGATAGACGCCGCGACGGCGGCCGCCGTCCCCAGGAATCCACGCCGGTTCCATCTCGAATTGTGTCGCATGATGAGCCTCCTTTATCTAAAGTCGGCCATACTTCTTCACCGCTTCCACACCCGATTTTAATTGCTCCATGACGGCATACAGGGAATGCTCCTTATAATCCCTCTGCCGGGCCAGAGCAAGGACGGGCTGCGCCTGCGCTCCAGGTACCACTGCGACGCATGCGCGTTCGCGAACTTGTGAAATTTGTCCATGCCATCCTCCGCGTCGTATATATTTGCGTGGACTCTAACACCAATCGTCCGCGCCGGAAACAGTGATGCGATCCATCTACAAAGGAGAAATCTCGAATGCAATCGAAACCAGCATGGTCTGTTGCCCTGGCTGTTGGGCTGGCCTTCACCATCTTCCTGGCCGGCCAATTGAGCTATGCCCAGGAACACAAAGCCATCAATCTTCCCCCCGCTAAGGGACTTCCTTTCAGTGACGGGATGCTTGCCGGCAATACGCTTTATATTGCGGGACAAGAGGGGTTGGATGATTCAGGCAAATTAATGGCCGGAGGCATCGGCCCCGAGACTAAGGCCGCGCTCGATAACATCGAAAAAGTACTGAAAGCGGCAGGGCTTGAGTTGAAAGATGTGGTCTCTGTCACCGTGTATCTGGCCGATATCCATGACTTCGCGGAAATGAACAAGGTTTACAAGGGCGTAGTTCCCGATCCTAAACCGGCGCGCGCAACAGTCCAGGTGGCCGCTCTGGTCAACGGCGCCAGAATTGAGATTTCGGCGATCGCGGTGAAGCACTGACGCTCGGGAGGATGACGTGAATCGCAGACAATGGCTCAAGACGACTGGGGGATTAGGTGCAGGTTGTGCTCTGGCGGACTGGATGCCGCTGTTCGTGCAGGCGGAACAACATCCGGCCTGCAACTGGGAAACGACGATCACGCGCCTCAAGTTGCGGCGCACCTGGACGACCACCATGTCCTCGAGCCAGTTCCGCGATACCCTGCAGGTTCGGCTTACGAGCGATGGAGTCACCGGGGTTGGAGAAGGAGCTCCGATTGTTCGCTATCACGAGAATGCGGAAGACGGCAAGAAAGCTATCGCGGCGATTCTTCCGCTGCTGCAGGCGGCCAATCCCTGGCGTTTCGAAAAAACAATGGCTGAAGTCTCGGGCACGATGCCCGGCCAGTTTGCGGCGAAGGCAGCGCTGGATATTGCGCTCATGGATTGGGTCGGGAAGAAGCTGAATGTTCCCCTGTACCAACTGCTGGGACTGGATCCGGCCGACACTCCGATCACAACCTTTTCCATCGGCATTGACACCCCGGAGACCACGCGCCAGAAGGTGCTGGAAGCCGAGCCGTTTCCGGTGCTCAAGATCAAGGTCGGCTTGGACACGGATGAAACAACCATCGCAGCCGTTCGCAGCGTGACCAAAAAGCCGCTGCGGGTGGATGCCAACGAGGGCTGGAAAGACAAGGAAGAAGCCGTCCGCAAAATCAACTGGCTCGCATCGCAGGGCGTGGAATTCATCGAGCAGCCCATGCCGGCTGACATGATCGAAGAAACCCGATGGGTGAGAAGCCGGGTGCATCTGCCGATCATCGCCGATGAGGCTGCCGTAAATGCCAGCGCCATCCCCAAATTGGCCGGCGCCTATGACGGAGTGAATGTCAAACTCGACAAGTGCGGCGGCGTTCAGGAAGCTCTGCGCATGATCTACGTGGCCCAGGCGTTGGGGATGAAGACCATGCTGGGCTGCATGGTTTCCAGTTCGGTGAGTGTTACGGCGGCGGCGCATCTTTCGCCGCTGATCGACTATGCGGATCTGGATGGAAACCTGCTCATCGCCAACGACCCCTACACCGGCGTCACCGTTCAGAAGGGAAAACTGGTTCTCCCCGATGGGCCGGGTCTGGGATTGAAGCCGGTTTGACACGACGGGGTTCGATTCCTATGGCCACGCACTTCTTGTAGCATGGGAAGCCGGGCCAAGGGGGCAACTTGCCGTCAGACAGCGATTCCGGTTTCAACACGCAAGAGTCCAAACGCCTTTTCCAGCGAACGCAGCGGGTGCTCATCGATGGCGGAAGTTCTCCCTCGCGCGGGCCCGCCAACTACGGTGAGTATCCGATCTTCATGAAGCGCGGGCAGGGATCGCGCCTGTACGATGTGGACGGAAACGAGTACATCGACTGGATGATGGGTTTTGGCGCGCTGCCCTTGGGGCATGCCGATCCTGAAATTACTCAGGCCATCGCTGAGGGCGCTGCGACCGGCGCGCACTTCGCCACCGCCACAGAGGTCGAGGTGGAAGTTGCGGAGCTTCTGCAGCAGATCGTCCCCAATGCAGAAGTGGTCCGCTTCGCCAATACCGGAACCGAGGCCGTGATGGCGGTGATCCGGCTGGCGCGCGGCGTTACCGGCCGGCCGAAGATCATAAAATTTGAGGGGCACTATCACGGTTGGTGGGACGACGTGCTGGTCAGTTCGAATCCCCTGCCACCAGGAGACCCGGGCCTGTCGGGCGATCCGGTGAAGATATCCGACAGTGCGGGCCTCAACGGCCATGCCCTCGACGACACGATCGTAGTTCCGTGGAATGATCTCCCGGCTCTCGAGCGCGCAATTAAGAATCATCCCGGCGAGATCGCGGCTGTAATCACCGAAGGCATCATGGCGAATATGGGCGTCATACCGCCGCAGCCGGGGTACCTCGAAGGCCTGCAGAACCTGACCCGCCGCCATGGCATTCTGTTCTTCCTGGACGAAACCGTAACTGGTTTTCGAATTGCGCCCGGCGGTTGCCAGGAATATTACAAACTCAAACCGGACATCGTCAGTTTTGGGAAGGCTCTAGGTTGCGGGCTTCCCGTGGCGGCCTTTGCTGGGCGGGCAGATGTAATGTCCGCGCTTACCGGCGGCGGCGTGCTGCATTACGGGACTCACAATGCCTCCCGCATTGGCATGTTTGCCGCGCGCGCCAACTTGCGGAAGCTGACTCGCGACCAGGGAGCCGCGTTCCGCTATATCTGGAGCCTGGCCGATCAGCTTGCGGATGGAATCACGGAGCTGTTCCGCCGCACGCGTACAGCTGCCATCGTGCAGCGCGTTGGTCCCATGTTTCAGATCATGTTCACGGAGCGGGCTGCGATCCGCGACTATCGCGAATTCTGCCAGTACGTGGACCGCCGGAAATATCAGCGCTTTTCCTGGAAGCTGCTCGAATATGGAATCTACACCAGCCCGGCAGCGACGCTGCATTCCATCGTGACCCTTGCTCACACCGCGAGCGACGTCGAAAAAACGCTGGAGGCCATGGAAACGGCTTTGGCGGCAGTGCCGTAAGCCCGGTGAGCTGCGAGGTCGGTCCTATGGACTTCCAACAAATCCGCAGTCGAGCGGGAGAGCTGCTTTCACTCAAGGGTAAAGCCGCCATTGTGACCGGCGCTGCCTCGGGCATTGGGCGTGCAATCGCCGTTCGCCTGGCTGAGATGGGCGCGTCGGTCGCCGTTCTCGACAAGAACGTGGAAGGCGGCAAGGAAACCGTATCTCTGATCACACAATCGGGCGGCGAAGCCACCTTCATCTCCTGCGACGTTTCTTCCCAGGCCGAGTGCCGGGAGGCGGTCCAGCAAGTCATCGCGACCTTCGGTCATATCGACATTCTGTGCAACAACGCGGGCGTCACCGTGCGCAAGGGCGTTCTTGAGCTGGAAGAAGAAGAGTGGGACGCGGTCCTCGACGTGACGCTGAAAAGCGTATATCTGCTGTCACGGGAAGTAATCCCGCACCTGATCCGCCAGGGCGGCGGCGCCATCATCAACACGGGGTCCGGCTGGTCCTTGAAAGGTGGTCCGAAAGCGGTTGCCTATTGTGCGGCCAAGGCCGGGGTGCTGAACTTAACCCGTGCGATGGCGATCGACCACGGCAAAGACAACGTCCGCGTGAACTGTGTGTGCCCCGGCGACGTCAATACCCCCATGCTGGCTTCTGAGTGCCGGCAGCTCGGAGGGACTCCGGAGCAGTTCATGAAAGAGGCCGCCAACCGCCCGCTGAGCCGCGTAGGGACTCCGGATGACGTCGCCAATGCCGTTCTGTTCCTCGCCAGCGATATGTCGAAATGGATCACCGGAGCCCACATCGTGGTGGACGGCGGCGGGATCGCGTGAAACCCTCAACACGCCGCGTGCCGAAATTTTGATACCCTGCATCGAAATTCTGCATTGTACTTGCTTGCCCGCACGCGTTATGAAAGAGAACACGAACGCCTGTTCCTGAGCAGAAGTGTCTGACCACTCAGTGCCCCGCGAGGCACGCCCAAGAACAATGATTCGGAAGCACTTAACCCCGTCGGACCAGGATGTCCGGTATGACGCCTCGATACCTGAAAAATGGATTGCCGCCGGCTCAGGGCCTCTACAGCCCCGCGCACGAGCACGACGCCTGCGGCATCGGGTTTGTGGCCAGCATCCCCGGTCATAAAAGTCACGACATCATCCGCAAGGGCATCCAGGTCCTGCTGAATCTGGCTCATCGCGGCGCCTGCGGATGCGATCCGGAAACCGGTGACGGCGCCGGCGTCCTCATCCAGATTCCACACAAATTCTTTGCACGCGAGTGCGAGACACTCGGCTTCGCGCTGCCTCGGCCCGGGACCTACGGCGTCGGCATGACCTTTCTGCCGGTGGAGAAGCATCCTCGCCTGCAGTGCGAGGGTATTCTCGAGCGCATCATTCGCGAGGAGGGCCTCACCGTGCTGGGCTGGCGCGACACGCCGGTCTATGCCTCTGCGATCGGCCGCGTGGCACGCGCCTCACAGCCTTACATTCAGCAGATCTTTGTGGCTTGTAGCCCCGACCTCGACGAAGACGCCTTCGAACGCAAGTTGTATGTGGTACGCAGGCGGGCCGAGAATGAAATCCGGGAATCCGGCATCGCGGATGCCGAGATGTTCTACATCCCATCGCTCTCTTGCCGCACCATCGTTTACAAAGGCTTGCTGCTCGCTCCCCAAATAACCAACTTTTACCGCGAGCTTTCTGATCCTGACGTGGAGAGCGCGCTGTGTCTGGTGCACCAGCGCTTCTCGACCAATACGTTTCCCAGCTGGCAGCGGGCCCATCCTTATCGCTACGTTGCGCACAACGGCGAAATCAACACGCTGCGGGGAAATGTCAACTGGATGCACGCCCGCCAGTCGCTGCTGCAGTCGCCGCTCTTTGGCGACGACCTGAAGAAGCTGTATCCCATCATCGCTCCCGACGGGAGTGATTCCGCGAACTTCGACAATGCCGTGGAACTGCTCTTCCAGGCCGGACGCAGTATTCCCCACGTCATGGCCATGCTCATTCCCGAAGCGTGGGCGGGCAACCCACACATGAAGCCGGAGAAGCGCGCTTTCTACGAGTACCACGCCTGCATGATGGAGCCGTGGGACGGTCCGGCGGCGATTGCCTTCACCGACGGCCGCGTCATTGGTGCGACGCTCGACCGCAACGGCCTGCGTCCCGGACGTTACGTCGTCACTCATGACGATCTGGTCGTCATGGCCTCAGAAGCGGGAGTGCTCGACATCCCTCCGGAGCAGGTGAAGCACAAGGGCCGTCTGCAGCCGGGCAAAATGTTTTTGGTGGATACGGTTGCGGCACGCATCGTCTCCGACAAGGAGATCAAACAACTTCTCGCATCCCAGCAGCCGTACTCTGACTGGCTCAAAGAAAATCAGATCACGATCGACCAGTTACCAGAGCCTTCGCGCATGCACTACCCGGATGCGGAAACTCTTCTCCGCCGCCAGCGCGCGTTCGGCTATAGCGACGAGGACCTGAAGATAATTCTCACCCCAATGGCATTGTCGGGAGAAGAGCCCATCGGTTCGATGGGCACGGATACGCCGCTGGCTTGCCTCTCCGACAAGCCCCAGTCGCTCTTCAATTATTTCAAGCAGCTTTTCGCGCAGGTCACGAACCCTCCCATCGATCCCATTCGCGAAGAGATGGTGATGTCGCTCATCAGCTACATCGGCAGCGAGCGCAACATCCTCGACGAAGCGCCCGAAAATTGCCACATGCTGAAACTCGATCATCCGCTGCTCACCAATCGAGAACTGGAAAAACTGCGCCGCGTGTCCAACCGCGATCTGCTGGCCACCACCCTGCCGGCTCTGTTTCGAGTGGGCGAGGGCGAGCCGGGCCTGCGCCGCGCCCTCGACGAACTCTGCCAGAGAGCCTCGCGGGCGGTGAAGGCTGGCTATTCGCTGCTCATTCTTTCCGATCGCGGCGTGGATAAAGACTATGCTCCCATCCCGTGCCTGCTGGCTCTAGCCGGCGTACACAATCTGCTGGTGCGGGAAGAAACGCGTACGCAGGTCGCGCTGATCACTGAATCCGGCGAGCCCCGCGAAGTCATGCATTTCGCGTTGCTCAGCGGCTATGGGGCCAGCGCGATCAATCCCTATCTGGCGCTCGAGAGCGTCGAAGACCTTGCCTGGCGCGGCGAGTTGGGCGACGGTGTGACGGCCGAACTTGCCGTCAAGCACTTTTTGAAGGCGATCAAGAAAGGCCTGCTCAAAACCTTTTCCAAGATGGGCATTTCGACCCTGCAAAGCTATCAGGGAGCGCAGGTTTTCGAGGCCATTGGTCTGAACCGGCAGTTGATTGACGAGTATTTCGCGGGCACAACCTCGCGGCTCGAAGGTATTGGACTGGATGTGCTGGCTCGTGAAGCGCAACTCAAACACGAATTCGCGTTCCGGCCGCTGACCGAATTCGAGACCGAGCTTGCGGTCGGGGGAAGTTATCAGCAGCGGGTTGACGGCGAATATCACTTGCTCAATCCGCTGACCATCAGCAAGCTGCAGCAGGCGGTGCGGCAAGAAGACGCGAAGACCTTCCAGGAGTACACCGATCTCATCGATCGCCAGAGCAGCAACCTGTGCACGCTGCGCGGGCTGATGAAATTCAAAAAGAGCGACAAGCCGCTTCCGCTCGAAGAAGTCGAGCCCGCCAGGGAAATCGTCAAGCGCTTCACTACCGGAGCGATGTCGTTCGGTTCGATCAGCAAGGAAGCGCACGAAACCCTGGCCATCGCCATGAACCGCATCGGCGGCAAGTCCAATACCGGGGAAGGCGGAGAAGACGAAGAACGCTTCCGGCCCGATGCGAACGGAGACCTGCGGCGCAGCGCGGTAAAGCAAGTTGCCTCGGCGCGTTTCGGTGTGACCGCGAATTACCTCGTCAATGCCGACGAGTTGCAGATCAAAATGGCTCAGGGCGCCAAGCCCGGCGAGGGCGGACAACTCCCCGGCCACAAGGTGGACGAAGTCATCGCCCGCCTGCGCCATTCGATTCCCGGCGTCGGCCTCATCTCGCCGCCGCCGCATCACGACATTTACTCGATTGAAGACCTGGCGCAGCTGATCTACGACTTGAAGAACGTAAATCCGCAGGCGCGCATCGCGGTGAAACTTGTGGCGGAAGTTGGCGTCGGCACGGTCGCCGCCGGCGTGGCGAAAGCCCATGCCGATGTTGTCCTGATCAGCGGAGACAGTGGCGGCACCGGCGCGTCGCCCCTCAGTTCGATCAAGCATGCCGGCGTCCCCTGGGAACTGGGTCTGGCCGAGACGCAACAAGTTTTGCTGCTCAACGATCTGCGCAGCCGCATTCGCGTGCAAACCGACGGCAAGCTGCAAACCGGCCGTGATGTCGTAATTGCCGCTCTGCTGGGCGCGGAAGAATTTGGTTTTGCCACGACTCCGCTGATTGCCATGGGCTGCGTCATGATGCGCAAGTGCCACCTCAACACCTGCTCGGTCGGCATTGCCACGCAGGATCCCGTATTGCGCAAGCAGTTTCAGGGGCAGCCCGAGCACGTCATCAATTTCTTCTTCTTCATTGCTGAGCAGGTTCGGCAGTACATGGCGGAACTTGGCTTCCGCACCGTGGACGAAATGGTGGGCCGGGTTGACCTGCTCGATGTCGAACCCGCTGTCGATCACTGGAAGGCCCGCGGCCTCGACTATTCCGCGATTCTCTACAATCCCACCATTCCCTCGCGTATTGCCAGGCGCTGCGTGCACGCGCAGGACCACGGGTTACACGTCGCACTTGATCATCAACTGGTCGAGCATTCACTCGATGCTTTGCTGAGTTTGAGTTCCATTGAAATCAATTTGCCCGTGCGCAACGTACATCGCTCGGTCGGAACGATGCTCAGCGGAGAGGTCGCTCGCCGCTATGGCTCAGCCGGCCTGCCGGACGGCACGCTGCGAATCCATTTGAACGGTTCGGCCGGACAAAGTCTGGGGGCGTTTCTCGCGAAGGGAATCACCATCACCCTCGAAGGCGACGCCAACGACTACGTAGGCAAGGGCCTCTCCGGCGGCCGGCTCGTCGTGTATCCGCCGCGTGAGTCCAGCTTTGCCCCCGAAGAAAACATCATCCTCGGCAATGTGGCTCTGTACGGCGCAACCAGCGGTGAAGCTTTCTTTAACGGAGTTGCGGGCGAGCGCTTTGCCGTGCGTAACTCCGGTGCAACCGCTGTGGTCGAGGGAGTCGGCGACCACGGCTGCGAATACATGACGAACGGTTTGGTTGTGGTCCTCGGTTCCTGTGGCCGGAATTTTGCCGCGGGCATGAGCGGCGGCATCGCCTACGTCTTCGACGAGCGCGGAGACTTCACCGAGAAGCGCTGCAATCTGCAGTCGGTCGATCTGGAGCCGCTGCTCGACTCTCAAGATGTACAGACCGTCCGGGACCTCGTCACCCGCCATCTGCAGCTGACCGGCAGCCCACGCGCCAAGATGATTCTCGACAACTGGGACGAATTAGTCTCTCGCTTCATCAAAGTCTTTCCGCACGAATTCAAGCGTGTGCTCGGCGTAAGCCGCGCCCAGCAAGCCTACATTCCCGAACAGCCCGTCAACGTTCTGGAGCCGGCAGAGCAGGTGCAGCATGGGTAAGATCACCGGCTTCATGGATTACTCGCGGGAGTTGGCGCCGCGCCGGCCGGTCGCCGAGCGGGTCAACGACTGGTTTGAGATCTATCAGGATTTTTCCGAAGACAAGCTTCGCCAGCAGGGCGCGCGCTGCATGGATTGTGGCGTGCCCTTTTGCCAGACAGGATGTCCGGTCAACAATCTCATTCCCGACTGGAACGATCTCGTCTATCGCGGCCGTTGGAAGGACGCTCTCCGCCAGCTGCACGCGACCAACAATTTCCCCGAATTCACCGGCCGCATCTGTCCCGCACCCTGCGAAGCTTCCTGCGTGCTGGGCATCAACCAGCCTCCGGTAACGATTAAGCAGAACGAAAAGAACATCGTGGAGCGCGGCTTCTTGGAGGGCTGGATTCATCCCGAGCTTCCGAAAGTTCGCACGGGGAAGAAAGTGGCGATAGTTGGTTCAGGTCCGGCGGGCCTGGCGGCGGCACAACAATTGTGCCGGGCAGGACATTCGGCGACGGTCTATGAAAAAGCGGACCGCATCGGCGGATTGCTCCGCTACGGGATACCGCAATTCAAACTGGAAAAGCACGTCATTGATCGTCGCCTCGACCAGATGTCCGCCGAGGGAGTTAAGTTCGTCACCAACGCCGAGGTTGGCAAGACAATCCCCGTGGAAGACCTGCGCCACGAGTTCGACGCCATCGTGCTGGCGGGAGGCGCGGAGCATCCACGCGACCTGAAAGTCCCGGGACGCGAGCTGAAGGGAATTCACTTCGCGATGGAGTTCCTTCCGCAGCAAAACAAGCGCTGCCTCGGCGACACCATCGACCCCGCCGTCGAGATTCTCGCCACCGGCAAGCGTGTGGTCATCATCGGAGGCGGTGACACCGGGGCCGATTGCCTCGGCACCTGCCACCGGCAGAAGCCGCTCTCCGTCCACCAGTTCGAAATTATGCCCAAACCGCCCGACGAGCGCTCGTCTCAGACTCCCTGGCCCCTGTGGCCCATGCAACTGCGCACCGAGCCCGCTCACGAGGAAGGCGGCGTGCGCGACTGGAGCATTGCCACGGCCAGATTTACTGGTGATGAAAACGGTAACGTCAAACAACTTCACGCCGTTCGGGTCGGCCCTCCCCCGAAGTTCGAACCCATGGCAGGCACCGAGTTCATCATGGACGTTGACCTGGTTCTGATTGCGATGGGTTTCCTTGGTCCGGTGCGGGGCGGGATGATTGAACAGCTCGAAGTTCAACTCGACCACCGTGGCAACGTCGCTACCGACGAGCGCTACATGTCGTCGGTTCCCGGTGTCTTCGCCGCCGGCGACATGCGCCGGGGACAGTCGCTCGTGGTGTGGGCCATCTCGGAAGGCCGCAAAGCCGCGGCCTGCGCCGATGCCTACCTGAAAACGGGTTCTCCGCGCCCGCTTGCCTCCTTAGCCGCTGTTCGCAGCTGAAATCCCTCCCGACCCTTGGTTTCCAGGGCAATTCTCCTGGATAGTAAACGCCAGCCTGGCCTTTTTCCTTGACATTTCCTCCGTCTCCGGTAAGATACAACAATATTTATTCACCATTCTGCATAACTATTCATCATGAATAAAACTCTCCGCCAGCGCGCGATCCTGGAGTCCCTGAAGCATGGCACCTTCGCCAGTCAGGACGATCTGCAGCGCCTTCTGCGCAAGCGCGGGTTCAAGGTGGGGCAGGCCACCCTGTCCCGCGATATCCGCGATTTGAATCTGAGCAAAACGCACCATGGCTATTCCGTGCCGCAAAGCGACAGCGCAGTCGGGGTGGCCCTGCCGCCCGTTTCGCGGCTGGTGCGCGAATTCGTTCTCGGCGTTCGCTCAGCCCAAAACCTGCTGGTCGTTAAGACGATTGTCGGCAGTGCGCAGCCGGTGGCTGCGGCCCTGGACGAAGCCGATTGGCCCGAGGTGGTCGGGACCATCGCGGGCGACGACACCATCCTGATCGTTTGCCCCGATAAAGAAGCGGCCCACAGGCTCGCGGACCGGATTGCGGAAATGCTCAGCTGATGTCTGCGAAACTCAAAACCGCGGTGCTCGGCGCGACCGGTTATTCCGGTCTCGAGCTGACACGAATTCTCCTGCGTCATCCCCGGCTCGAGAAACCGGTTCTACTACGGCGCACTGCCGACAATGGCAGCGCTTCCGACCTGGCCGAGGTGTTTCCGGCTCTCTCCGGCAATGGAGGTCATCCTCTTCACCCGCTTTCGTGGCCCGCACTGAAGCAGCAGGGAGTGCAGTTGCTGTTTCTAGCCACTCCCCATGAGGTATCGCGATCGCTGGTGCCCGAGGCCATCGCGCATGGTCTGCGCGTGATTGACTTGAGCGGCGCCTGGCGCTTGAAGCAGGAGCAGCATCGCGCCATCTACAATTTTCAAGACGCGGACGCGGCCACAGCCGCAGATCTGACCGACAAGGCGGTCTATGGGCTCCCCGAACTGAATGCGGATCGCCTGGCGAACGCGCAGCTGGTGGCCAATCCGGGCTGCTACGCAACGTCGGTGATCCTGGCGCTGGCGCCGCTGCTCCACGCCGGAGTCATAGACCGCAGCCGCGGAATCATCTCCGATTCGAAGTCGGGCGTATCGGGAGCGGGGAAAGAGCCCACTTCAAAAACACACTTTGTGTCGGTGGCCGACAATTTGTCCGCTTATTCGGTCTTTTGCCACCGGCATGTGGGCGAAATGGTCGAGCAACTGGAATTGAACCCGCAAGAGTTGACCTTTACCCCACACCTGCTCCCCATTCCACGCGGAATTCTCTCGACCATCTACGTATATCTCGACCGGCAAATGACGTCTGCGGAAGTGGAATCATGCTTCCGGAATTTCTATTCCGGCAAACGCTGGGTGCGGGTCTTCCAAACGCCCAAACTTCCGCAGGTGCAATTTTCGTTGCACACCAACTACTGCGATCTCGGTTTTAGCCTCGCCGAAGACGGCCGGCGGCTCGTGATCATCTCGTGTATTGACAACCTGCTCAAAGGCGCCGCCGGGCAGGCGGTTCAGAACATGAATCTGATGTATGGCTGGGCGGAAGACGAAGGCTTGCAATGATCATCGTGGTCAAAATCGGAGGCGCAGCGCTGGAGGATGTTTCCACGTTGCGCAAGTGCGCCCGCGCCATCGCGGATTTGGCCCAGGACGGCCATCGTGTCGCCGTGGTGCATGGCGGCGGCAGCGCCCTGACCCGGGTTCTGAAACAACTCGGAAAGCAAAGCGAATTCGTCGGCGGGCTCCGCATCACCGATGCCGAAACTCGCGACGTCGCGCTCATGGTGCTCGGCGGCATGGTCAATAAAAAGCTGGTGGCTGCGATTCAGGCTGCCGGCATGCCTGCGGTCGGATTCTGCGGAGGCGACGGCATGACCTTTCGGGCCCGCCGCAAGCACGTCCGCGGCAGCGATCTCGGCTTCGTCGGTGAAATCTGTTTTGCCGAGCCCTGCTGGATCGAAGCTCTCTGGCAGCAGGGCGGCATTCCCGTTCTTGCGTCGCTGGCTCTGGGCGCCGATGGCGAGTACTACAACGTCAACGCCGACGAGATGGCCGCCGCCTGCGCCGCCGCTTGCCACGCCAACGCCCTCATCTTCCTCACGGATGTTCCCGGCGTGAAAGATGCTGAAGGAGCTGTGATTCCCTGGCTCAGCACGAGCCAGGCCGAGGACCTCGCCGCCAACTCGATCATCAGTGGAGGCATGTTGCCCAAGCTGGAAGCCTGCAAGAAAGCTCTGAAGCAGGGTGTGGGACGCGTGCGGATTCTGCCCGCCGCGGAAGCGGACACGCTGCCGCAATTTTACTTTGCCAAGCTGGAATGCGGGACCGAGGTGACTTGCGCATGAACCACGCCGCCCGCTGTTCGCAAGCCCGCCGCAGAATTGAAGTCACAAAAAGAAAAGAGGAGACGTTGAACAGTCAATTGCAAAACAGGGCGCCGGCGCCGGAAACCTTCCCCGGCCTCTTCTGTCCAGACCTGATTTCGACCCGCGATCTTGGGCCCCAGGGCGTGGAAGCGGTACTCCATCTGGCGGAACTGATGAAATCTCGCCCTTCGGTTTTCCAGAGAGCGCTGGCGGGCAAACAGATGGTGATGTTTTTCGAAAAGCCCTCGCTCAGAACCCGGCTCACATTTGAAGCGGGCATGACCAGCCTAGGTGGAGCGGCTATGTTCGTGGACCAGACCAAAAGCCGGCTCGACGCCCGCGAAACCCTGAGCGATATCGCCCACAACCTCGAACGCTGGGTGGATGTGATCGTCCTGCGCACGTTTTCACAAGAGACGATCACGGGCATGGCCGAATATGCTTCGGTTCCCGTGATCAACGCGCTGAGCGATCTGGAGCATCCCTG
Organism: Candidatus Sulfotelmatobacter sp.; assembly: GCA_052326105.1. Classification (GTDB taxonomy): domain Bacteria; phylum Acidobacteriota; class Terriglobia; order Terriglobales; family Acidobacteriaceae; genus Sulfotelmatobacter. Next base: position 42,620 of record JBKQRC010000100.1, read on the forward strand.
CCAGGCGCTGGCCGACTACTTCACCCTGCAGGAACGCTTTGGCGATCTCAAGAAGATTTGTCTGGCTTATGTCGGAGATGGCAACAACGTGGCGCACTCGCTGTTGCTCACGTGCGCCTGTCTCGGTTCGTCGATCCGGGTTGCCACGCCGCAGGGCTACGCGCCGGATGCTGAAATCGTTGCTGCCGCTCACCACATCGCGAAGCAGACTGGCGCCCACATAGAGTTGCTCACCGATCCGCACGCCGCTGTCGCCGGCGTGGATGCGATCTATACCGATACCTGGGCCAGCATGGGCCAGGAGCAGGAAGGCGAACAGCGCGCTCAGATTTTTCCGTCGTATCAGGTGAATCGGGCTCTTATGGCAGAAGCCGCGCCGCACGCGGTCTTCATGCACTGCCTGCCTGCTCATCGGGGACTGGAAGTCACCGATGAAGTCATGGACTCCGACAACTCTGTCATTTTCGACCAGGCGGAAAACCGCCTGCACGTTCAGAAAGCAATTCTCTACTTGTTGTTGGGCGGCTCGGTTCGCCTGCCCGTGAGGAGCGCGCATGCCTGAAAAAGTTGTTCTTGCCTATTCCGGTGGATTGGACACGTCCATCATCATTCCCTGGCTGAAAGAAAATTATTCCTACGACGTTATCGCCATGGTCGGCGACGTCGGTCAGGGAGACGATATCGAGGCCGTAGTGGAGAAGGCCTACGCCACCGGCGCCAGTAAGGTCATCGTCGAGGATCTTCGCGAGGAGTTTCTCACCGGCTACGTCTTCCCCGCGCTGAAAGCCGGCGCCGTCTATGAGCACAAGTATCTCCTCGGCACTTCCCTCGCTCGTCCTCTGATTGCGAAACGCCAGGTCGAAGTGGCCTTGCGCGAAGGCGCGACTGCGGTCGCTCACGGCTGCACGGGCAAAGGCAATGACCAGGTGCGCTTCGAACTGACCTATCAGGCGCTCGCTCCTGAGCTGAAGATCATTGCTCCGTGGCGCGAGTGGTCGTTGAAATCGCGCGAAGACTGCCTCGACTACGCCGAGCAGCACGGGATTCCCGTGGCCGCAAGCCGCGAAAAGATTCATAGCCGCGACCGCAATCTCTGGCACGTCAGCCACGAAGGTGGCGAACTCGAAGATGCCGCCAGCGCACCCTTGCCCACCACGTGGCAGTTCACCCGGTCGCCCCAGGAAGCCCCTGACAAAGAAGAGCAGGTGAGCATCGGATTTGAGCGGGGCGTGCCGGTCTCGGTCAACGGGATGACAATGGATCCGATCTCTCTGGTCGAATTGCTCAACGAAATCGGAGCCCGCAATGCCATCGGCCGCGTGGATCTGGTCGAAAACCGTTTCGTCGGGATCAAGTCCCGTGGGTGCTACGAAACTCCCGGCGGCACGCTGCTGATCACCGCGCACCGCGAGTTGGAGACTCTCTGCCTGGAGCGCGACGTCGCTCATTTCAAGCAGCACATCGGGCTGAAGTATGCCGAACTGGTTTACTTCGGCCTGTGGTTCGCGCCGCTGCGGGAAGCCCTCGATGCTTTCGTCGAAAGCACCCAGAAAGAAATAACAGGCAGCATCACACTGGCGCTCTACAAGGGAAACGTCTCGGTCGTCAGTCGCGAGTCGGAACATTCCCTCTACCGCACCGATCTTTCGTCGTTCACCATGGGTGACAGCTACGACCAGAAGGATGCGGCGGGGTTCATTCGCATTCTGGGCCTGCCTTCGCGTTCCCGCGCCCGGTCGCGTATGGAGGTCGCGTGATGAAGATGTGGTCAGGCAGGTTCCGGCAGCCGCTGGATCCCGAATTCGACACCTGGCAGCGATCGTTCAGCTTCGATCGCAGGCTGCTGCATTACGAGCTTGCGGCCAGCAGCGCGCATGCCCGCGCCCTCAAGAATGCCGGTGTCCTGTCTTCGGAAGAACTCATCAGCATTTTGCAGGGGCTGGAGCAGATCGGTGCGTGCGCCGCGGCATCTCCTTCGTTTCTTGAGGACGGCGAGGCCGAAGACGTTCATCACTTTGTGGAGAAGCAGCTCGTCGCTCTGATCGGAGAGACCGGCTACAAACTGCACAGCGGCCGCAGCCGCAATGAGCAGATCGCCACTGAGCTGCGCCTGTACGCGCGGGCGGCGATTGATCAGCTGCGGCAAGAGATCGCGGAGTTGTGCACCGTGCTGGCCGATCGCGCCGAGCAAACCGCGGACGCGGCCATGCCCGCATACACGCACTTGCAGAGGGCCGAGCCGGTTCTGATTGGCCATTGGCTGCTGGCTTACGTGGAAATGTTTCTGCGCGACGCCGATCGCCTGGCTGATTGCCGGAAGCGCCTGAACGTTTGTCCGCTGGGTTCAGGCGCGGTGGCCGGCGCGACGCTGCCACTGGATCGCGGCCTGATGGCCGAGGCTCTCGGTTTTGACGGCCCAGCTGCGAACAGCATCGACGCCACGAGTGACCGCGACTTCGCGCTTGAGTTTGTGAATTCCTTATCTCTGCTGGCTCTGCATCTGAGCCGCTGGGCGGAGGAAATGATTCTCTTCTCTTCAGAGGAATACGGATTTCTCGGCTTGCCCGAGGCTTATTCCACCGGCAGCAGCGCGATGCCGCAGAAGAAGAATCCGGACTTGCTCGAGTTGATTCGCGGCAAGAGCGGCCGCGTGCTCGGCAACGCCGTCGCGCTCATGGTCGCAGTCAAAGGCTTGCCTTTGGCGTACAACAAAGACCTGCAGGAAACGCAGCAGCCGCTGTTCGACTCTGCCGATACTCTCCTGCAGATGCTGCCGCTGGTGACCGCATGGATGAAGGCCGTGGACTTTCATTTCGAGCGCACGCAGCAGGCAGCGCAGTCTGGATTCATGAACGCATGGGCCGGCGCTACTTATCTGGTCCACCGCGGCGTCCCTTCGCGGCTTGCCCACGAATGCATCGGTAAGGCCGTACAAATATGTCTCGATCGGAATTGTGAACTGAAAGATTTGCCTCTGGACGAGTTGCAGTCTCTTTTTCCCGCTTTCGATCAGGATTTCTACGCGTCATTGAAACTGCCGGCTGTGCTGGCAATCCACGACGTTCCGGGCGGAACCGCACCGGCTCGTGTACGCCAGGCCATCGGTGCTGCTCGGAAGAAAATTGAGTTTCTCCGCGAGGAGGTCCATGCGCACGCGTAAAGCCATCCTGCCCGACGCTGAGCAGATTCACGACCTGATTTCCGCTTACTCCGGCGACGGCACTCTGCTGCCGCGCACGCTGGCCGAGATTTGCGAAAACGTCCGCGACTTCGTCGTCCTCGAAGATGCCGGCCGCATCATCGGCTGTGGGGCGCTTCACCTCTACGGCACGCATCTCGCCGAGATCCGCTCCATCACGGTTGCCCCGTGGGCTCAGGGTAAGGGCGGCGGCGGACATCTGGTAAAGGCCCTGCTGGCCGAGGCCAGGCGTCATCGCGTGGACTGCATTTGCCTCTTCACCCGCAAGCCGGAATTCTTCGCGCGCCAAGGATTCTCCGTCGCTCAGCGCGAGGATCTTCCTGACAAGATTTACAAAGACTGCCACGCTTGTCCCAGATATCACTGCTGTGATGAGGTGGCGATGGTACGCGGCGACCTGCCCAAGTTTGCCATTCTCCCCGAACCCGCAAATTGGTTGGTCAAACTGCAATCCTGGGCGCCGAACGCAGACAACCAGAGCGGCTCCAGCTAAGACAGGGGCGCTGTTTCAAGCTGTTTTCAGCGGCGTGCCGGGCAGGACTATCCGGCCCTCGCAAATTGCCCGCCGCTTTTTTTCACCCCCTTCTTTTAATAAGATGACTCAGGAGCCGGCGGGTTCGATCGCGCTGGCTCTCCGCTTCCTCGGAGTCTCGCCCATGTCATTCCCAACCCGCCTCGGTTTTCTTGGTTTACTCTGCGTAGCGTTCAGTCTCGCGGGCCACGGCCAGACCACTGCCAAGCTCCAGACCTCCGACACGATCCTCGCGCTCGAAGCAGGCCCAGCGGCTCCGCGGCTGGCGAGCCTCACTTTCCCTGGTCAGCCCACATGGGAGAATCGCGCGTCCGAATCTCTGATCGCGTTCGCGGAAATCTCCGACCAACAAGCGCCTCTGAACTGGGCCTTCAATCGTGAGGCGAGCCAGATCGGCGAACAGCGGGTTGCCTTCGTCTACGATTCGGCCGCACTCCATCTTCGTCTCACATGGGAGTGGCGGGTTCGCCAGGCCTACGGCCCGATCGAGCACCAGATCCGAATAGAGAACCTCGAAGCCCAGGAAATCTGGATTCCAATGCAGGACAGCCTCGCTCTGAATTGGCGAATCGATCCGCAATCGGCGCTCGAGCACTTCTTCGTCGAAAAGGGCGCGAACACGCCTTCGCCCATCGGCACGCACCAGGTAGCGCTCACGGAAGGCTACAGCTGGACCGGCACGTCCAGCACCTACGGAGATCTGCGAGACGATGAACCGCGTGAAATCATTCCGTGGTCCCTGGTCCAGAGAAAAGACGCGGCGCAAGCCGGATGGTACGCAGGCATTGAATTCAGCGGCCGCACCCGCATTTCATTGGCGCGGGAAAAGGATTCTCTTCAAGGAGCATTGGGCCTGAACCCCGATCCCGGCCCTTTCCGCACGCGCCTTGCTCCAGGCGGAGTCTTTGAGACGCCAGTGGTCTTCCTCGGCGGCTTCCGCGATGGTCCCGATGGTGCAGGGAACATTCTGCGGCGCTGGGTGCGCGCCGTTCTCGGCAACCCGGAAACCTGGAAGAACCCGAACTATCCGCTGGTGGTCAACAACAGCTGGGGCGGCGGCATGGACATCAACGAAGAGTCTGCGCGGCGCATGATTCGCGACGCCTCCGACCTGGGCGTGGACATGTTTCACATTGACGCCGGCTGGTTCCGCGGAGTCGGCGACTGGTATCCAAATCCGCAGAAATTTCCCCACGGCCTCGCCGTCATCGCCGATGACGCGCACCAGCACGGCTTGAAATTTGGCCTCTGGGTAGACTGGACACAAGCCGGCTTATCCACCGAACACGGAGCCTTGAACGCCCGCGATCCCAAAGTTCGTGATTGGATGGTGACCGATCTCCCCGCCGACTGGAAGCCGGAGCCTTTCAAGGGCCAGACCATTGACCTGGGAGCGCCCGATGCGAAGCAGTGGGCGCAGCAGGAAGTGGAGCGCATTGTCACCGATTATCACCTCGATATGCTGGAGCACGATGGCTACCTGGTCGCGCACGGATGCGATCGCACCGACCATCCTCATGCCGCTCCCGATCCGCTGAACATCTGCATCTACAAATCCTGGGGCTCTTATTGGGTAGACAGTTCGAATTCCACAGATGTCAGCTACCACGCAGTTCGCGCTTACTACGACATCTACTCCACGCTGCGCAAGAATCATCCCGGGTTGCTGTTCGAAATCTGCGCCGACGGCGGCCGCATGGTTGATTTCGGCAGCGCCGCTCACGGCGACTATTTTTCTATCACCGACACATACGATCCCCTGTCCAATCGCCGCGCTTTTTATGACACCAGTCATGTGCTGCCTTCCGCCATGCTCGAGAGTTACGTAGAAAGGTGGCCCACGCCGCGCATCGAGAATTTCCGCTACATGCTCCGCAGCGGCATGATGGGCTGGCTGACGATCATGATCGATACCGGCGCGTGGTCCCCGAAGCAACGTGCCGAAGCCAAGAGGGAAATCGATCTCTACAGAAAAGAACTTCGCCCCCTGATTCGCGACGCCAGCCTTTATCATGTTTCGCCCCGGCCCGACGGTGTGCACTGGGATGGCATCGAATACTGGGACGCGGATCGCCAGAAAGGCGTCGTGTATGCGTTCCGTGGGACGGCCGAGCAGGAAAACACGCACTCATTCGCGTTGCAGGGATTGCAACCCTCGGTCCGTTACCGGCTGAGCTATTACGATCACAGCTCTCCGGATCGCACTGCCACGGGGCGAGAACTCGCGGAGCGGGGCCTCAAGGTGGTGCTGCCCTTGCCCAACAGTTCCGAGTTGATTTTCATCGAGGCAAAGACAAACTGACCCGCTAACGGGCTCAGGAAGCACCGATTTTGGCTGGCGCACCGCTTCAGCCCTGCGATAAACGGTTCATTTTCAACGCGGCTTCAGCCGCTGAGGTGACCCCTCGAATCCATCAGCATCCTAGATTAATGTCCTCCCGTAATCCCGGGCCAATCGTCGGTACGGAATGGCGACGCAGGCAGCCCATCCTTATTGAACAGATTGCAGCGCGGGCTATCCCCCCAGGCGTAGCGCACTGCCACCGGATGCGGAACGTCGTGGCTGGAAACCACCACCTCATTCCCCTCTATGTGCGCCTCAGCCCAATGGTACTTTCGATCCTCTCCGGCAACGGAAAAGCCGCGCAGCACTGTGTCGCCGCGCGCCTCCAGCCCGGAGCCGGCATGAGAAAAGTGCAAGCGTACCTCGGCGCCTTCGATCTGCATGGATTCATACAACGGTCCCGAATATTCGATCGGCTGTTTGTAAGTTGTGCCCAGCGCCCAGAGCGCGAGCCGCTGGCCAACCTCGAGCTTGCGGTGCGGATGAACGTTATTGGGGTCGCCGACATCAATGGTCACAGCGAGCCCGGTGTGCGGCACCTGCTTCACCGTCATCAACTCCGCCTCACGTAACTCAGCCCAGGCGGAGTCGCCCGGCTCATCCGGGATCGCACCGTGATTCGGCAGCTGCACGATCAGGAATTCCATGTCCAGCTGATGCGACGCGTCGCGCCAGTTCCTGATCAGCGCGGGAAGCAGCTTCCGGTACTGATGCGCCTTCAGGGCATTACTCTCTCCCTGATACCAGAGCGCTCCGCGGAAGGCATAGGGCAGCAAAGGCGTAATCATTCCTTCGTAAAGGCCTGAGACCGGCATGGGCGCGTACTCTAGCGTTGTCAGGCACTCGATGGAGAAGCCGGACAGAGCATTCTGTGTGAAAGGCAGCACGACTCCCCAGCCATCCTGCCGCAGATCGCGGAACCAGACCGTGATCTGTTGCCACTCGGCCGAGGCCTTCAGAACAGGAGTGGCATAGTCGTCGTAGTCAGTGACAGTCGGCTGTTTGGATCGAAATCGGAACGATCCGTTCCCCCGCACCCAGAACCGGATGCCAGCATACGGTGTGAGATCGATCGCCGCCCCATCCAGTTTGTAGCTCGCACTCAGAATCGAGTCTTGCGCCCCATCCAGTCGCCCGGCGACTCGAGCAGCAAACCCCGCGCCGCCACGGCCCGGTGATATCAGGTCGAGTGCGCCGTCAGGAGCGTCATCCCAACTGTAGGACAGCCATCCGCCCGTTGAAAGGCGTGAGGTTTCGTCGTCAAAGTTCGCCAGGGTCTTGGCGGCGGAGTCCGCGGTTGCGGGAATGAGTTCGAAATCATCAAATTCGAGTTCGAAAGGCAGTGAGTTTTCGGCGAAGTTCTTCTGGGCCGGAGTAGCGCGGTCCCACTCCTCTACCAGCGGCCGCAAATCTGCATCAGCGCGCAGGACTTCGGGAGCAATCCATTCTTCTATCGCGGTCCCCGGCCAAACACTTTCGATGACGCCGACGGGAACATTCAGCTTGCGCTGGATCTTGCGGGCAAAGAAGTAGGCCACTGCCGAAAAGCTCTTCGCGGTATCAGGAGTACAGATTTGCCAGTGCGCCGGGAGTGTATTCTCCCGTGGCGACAATGCAATTTTCCTGGGGACAGTGAAGAGCCTGATCTGTGCATAGTTGGCTTTCGCGACCTCCTCCGCGCCGCCTTCCGCCCCGTCGAGAGAAAACGTCATATTTGACTGGCCCGATGCAATCCACACCTCGCCGATCATCACGTCTTTGATGACGATCTCCTTCTTGCCGCGAACGGTGAGAGTGAAGGGACCGCCGGCGGACAGCGCCGGCAAGTGAACGCTCCATCCGCCGTGCGCGTCGGCCGTCGCGCTCGTGCCGTGACCGGCAAGAGTGACCGCTACCTGTTCACCCGGATCCGCCTTGCCCCAGATTGGAATCTCGCGTCCCTGCTGCAGAACCATGTGTTCGCTGAAAAGCGTGGGTAGCTCCGGGACCGCCCAGCAGTTCAAGCCGCACGCAATCAAGCACGGTCCGGCCACAATCTGCGTCAACCTGTAAAGCTGCCCACAAAACGCGCGGAAGTAGTTCATTTTTCTTCGATGATGACCAGATCCCATGGCTTAAGCGTCACTTGTTGCGCATGCGCGATCGCCCCCTGCGTCAGCAGATCGACGCCGGACCCGTAAGGGTAGCTGAACGTCCGCGCATCGCTCGAATAATTCAGGTAGTAGTGGACTGCTCGCCCGCCGCGATTGATGCCATGCTTCACGCGCACGTTCGGCGGCAGAGCCTGATCCGGACCGGTTAGTCCCGCAGCTTGAAGCACGTTCAGCAGCACTTTCTCCTGCAACGTGTCCGTCAACACCGTTCCTTCGTAGGTCAGACTTCCTTTGCCGAAATGATTCCGCGTGATGGCCGGGTATTTGCCAAAAAACGGATGATCGTAATACGCCAGCGCCTCGGCCGAATCCAGTGTCAGCATCTCTGCCCAATCCGAAACTTTGTTTTCCGGTCCGGCATGGAACGGATCACCTTTCAGCGCAAGCGGCTGGCGTAAATTGGAGAATTCCTGATAGTGAAAGCCCGCGGCCTCGCGCAGAATTCCCGGCATCATCCTCCACCGGACTGTGCCGTACTCGTTGGTGAAACCGCTCTTGAACAACATCACCACATTGCCACCACCGTGCACATAGTCCACCAGCTTGCTCAGGACCGCGTCGCTGGCGACGTACAAGGGGGGAACCAGTATGACCTTGTAGTCTGAGAAATTCGTGCTCTCCGGAAACACAAAATCCACGCCCACGTTGTTCTGGTAAAGAACGTGATACATCTGCCGCAGCAGGGTTCGGTAGTTTACGTGATCGCTGAACTTCATGAACTCAATGCCGTAGTAAGAATCGTCGCTGTAGAGAATGGCGACCTGGTTGGTGTGCTTGCAATCGGCGAGCTGCTGGCCGATGCGGTGCAGTTCATGTGCAGTCCGGCTGACCTCTTCGTACGCCCGGCCCGGCTCCAGATCGTGACCCAGCACGCCCTTCCAGTAGGTCTCCTGGCCGTAGTGAATCGAGTGCCAGTGCCAGTACTCGACCATGTTCGCGCCCGAGGAAACGTGAGTGTACACATCCAGCCGCAACTGCCCATCGTAGGGCGGATATTGATTCTTGGAGTCCCACCCAATCGCTTCCGCGTTGGTCTCGGTGACCAGGTAATTCGTGTGTTTCAGAGAACGGCTGTAATCGCCCTCATAGGAAGAAGCCTCTCCGTCGAATTCGTCCTGCGTGCCGTGGTACGGGTTGGTAGCGACAATATCAAGGTTCTTCGCGACCTCGCTTTCGTTGACTTCGGGCCGCGGCGGACCCGCGAAATCCTGCGTCACGAACTGATCGGGTCGCTTGTACTGATTGACGATCCCAGCCTGCCACGCCAGAAAATCCGTCGTGATCCACTGCGAGTAACGCTCCCACTCCAGCTTCCATCCGGGATTGAGGATCCCGTCCCGCGGCGGAATCTCCGTCCAGTCATTCAGCCGCTGTCCCCAATAGTTCAGTCCCCAATCTTTGTTCAGTTCATCTACCGTCTTGAACTTATGTTTCAGATACTCGACGAATCCCGTCTGCACGTCGTGATTGGCGGCGCCGCCCGACGAAGTTTCATTGTCGATTTGGTAGCCAATGACCGCGGGATTGTCTTTGTAGTGTTCGGCGATCTTGCGGATGACCCGCTCACAGTAAAAGCGATACGTCGGGTTCAATAGATCAGTATTCTGGCGCATCCCGTAGCTGATCGTCTGCCCGCCCAGCCGCGTGATGACAATCTCCGGATGTTCCTTGTACATCCATGCCGGAATGGAATACGTCGGCGTGCCCATGATCACCCGGATCCCCGCCTTCTGCATGCGATCCACCACCCGATCCATCCAGGCATACTCAAAGCGCCCGTCCTCCGGTTCCCATAATCCCCAACTGGATTCTCCCACCCGCACTACACTGATGCCGGCCTGCTGCATCAGCTCAACATCTTTGTCCAGCCGTTCATACGGCATGTATTCCGGATAGTAGGCAACCCCGTAGAGCACGGTCTCCATTTTCTCGGGACGAAACGTCGCCTGAGTCTGTCCAAACGACGGGTGTGCGCTGTATAAGAACCCGGCCAGCAAAACGGCCGCGTTCCATTTAACGAATGTTCGGATCATCTTCCCTCACATAGAAGCGTAGGTATCAAGGACGGTGTGGCCGGCCCTGCCGCGAACAGTCGCGCGACTCCATCGCTCCCCGGTCCACGGCCCCGCATTGCGGAATGGCCGTGCCCGAGAAGTCTCTCCCGCCGTCGTTGTCAATCGTCTTTCCCGAATCAATTGCCGGAGAACCCGGCCGCAACCCGTACCCGGAAACCGTGCTCCTCCCAATCCCGGCCTTCCCAGGATCTACCAGCAGCGGATTCGAGGTCAGCGCGTGCGGATCGTCGGCAGGCTTCATGCCGTAATACACGTTGTAGTCGTAAACGTTGTTCGTGCTCTTGCCCGGCCCCGGGGCACTCACGTAGGACCCATCCTCATTGCCCGTCACGCCATAGCCGATTCGCGCCGTGCCTTCGACATAAAAAATATTGTTATAGAAATACGTATCGGATGCCCAGCCCGTCCAATCCGTATGCAGAACCACGTCCACGTTCTCGTTCTTGCCCACATAGATCGTGTTGTTGTAGATGAGCGTGTTCTTCACCGGGCCGGAGAGCTTGATCCCGCGGTGATGATCGTTCTGGCTGATGTTGTAGCGCACGATCGTGCCCACGTTCCCCGCGCTGGTTTCCGGGCTCTGCGATCCTTCATTGCAGATCAGCAGAAATCCGCCGTCGTTGTCGTGGCTGTAGTTGTACTGGATGATCGTATTGCGGGCGTTCCAGTCGGAATCGAAACCCTCGGCGTCGTGCTGGCCCTTCGTCCCATAAACTTCGTTGTACTGGATGACCGTATTGTCGGCGCTCCACGGCCAGATGCCGACGTTGTAGTCTTGCGACCGCTGGCTGGCGTGGGAGACAACGTTGTATTCGACCACCGCTCCGTCGGTGGCTACGTTGACGATTCCATCTCCGCCGATGTCATCGAGCACGTTATTCCGAATCACCACCCCCAGGCTGGGATACCACTTCGACCGCACCCAGTGCGTTGACCAGCCGAAAATCCCGCTGCGGTCCACGTGCGAAATCCAGTTGCCTTCGATGCGCAAATCCACGAAGCGGCTGGGTTTGGAGTCGCCAATGGCGTGGTAGCTGATGCCGCCGTTGGCCTTGTCTTTTTCGCTGCCGTTGACATCGCGAATGTGCAAGCCCTCGAGATAGAGGTGGTGCAGGTCGCCGGAGTTTTCCGCGATCAGATTGACGCCGCGGCGCACACCCGGAGTGGAGCCGGTGTTGGTGATGGCGAAATTGCGGATCTCCCAGTACTCCTGATTCTTGAGCAGCACCGCATCTTCGGCCAGGCCTGCGCCGTTGATGAGCGGCAGCACATCGCCGCCATACTTGTCGATCACGATAGGCCGCTCCGCCGTGCCCGATCCCTTGGGCCAGAGCTGGCCGGTCCAGGAGCAGCCGGACTTGAGGAGAATGCGGTCGCCGGGATGGAAGGTGGTGGCGTTGACTTTGGCGAGAGTCTGCCAGGCGGCGCCGGGAGAAGTACCGGGGTTGGTGTCGCTGCCGGAAACAGAGTCAACGTAAGGATTGGCTGGAGCGGCGGACGCCCTCGTCCGCCGGGCTCCTCCCCGGACGAGGGCGTCCGGGGCTCCACAGTCGACGTAATAGTTCATGCCGCCGCCGGACGCGTTGTCCGGGGCGTTGAAACCCACGGATGCGGCACCGCCCATCAGCATCAGTCCGCCCAGCGCAACCGCCGCCAGCAGGCATCGGCAGAGGCGCAGCCGCATAGCTCGGGCTGTCAGGGCCTTATCCATTCCTTCGCTTGATCAGGCTGGTGGCTGAAAACCGGTGCAGCCCGCGAAACTCGCAGACTGCGCCGGCGGGACTGCTGAACCAGTTAAAAGTCGAAGCGAATCGCAAACTGCCCCTGCCGCGGGCCATCGGCCACCCCGGTAATCTGGCCGAAGGTGGATGCCCCAATCGTGGCCCCGTTGCCGCCGCAGCCAATAATGTTGTAATAGTGTCGGTTGAAAAGGTTATAAAACTCTGTCCGGAATGACAGTCTGTACTGCCCCTCGGGACCCATAGTGAAGTTCTTCAGCGCGGTGACATTCTCGTTAGCCTGTCCGGGACAGCGCAGCGCCGAAGAAACTGGTACCGGCGGAAGAAATCCTGGGGCGGGATTGCTCGCCACGCTGGGCGGCATGTAAAAGTTACTGGCGGGCGCTGTTCCGCCGGGCGCAACCGGAACGAATCTCCTGGGATTAGAAGGTCCGGTAAATCCGGCCAGATTGTACTGCGGATAAATGTCGCCCCAGAGCGGCCAATAAGGATTAGCTGCCCCAATCTCGAACGGCTGACCCGAGTTATACAAGATAATCCCGGCCAAAGTCCATCCCCCAACAATTCCGTTCACCATGCGGCTTGGGTTGGCCAACCAGGGCCTCCCCTTGCCGAAGGGCAGTTCATAGCTTACGAATCCCTTCACGATGTGGGTCAGGTCATATCCGGTGATGGCATGCGCCGCCTGTTGCATGTGACTGAAATCCTGGATGGGGGTGTAGTAGCCGTTATACTCTTGCTGCGCAGAAAACGAGTCGCCCTCCTGCCGCGACCAGGTGTAACTCAGGTCCATGGTCAGGCCGCGTCCGGTGCGCTTGACGACATTCGCGACCATTGAATCGTAAAAGCTTTGACCGAGCGGTAGACCGACGTAATTGAGGTTGGCATAGCCCCAGTAATTTACTTCGGACTGGGCCATGTGCGGAAAAGGCGCGGCTGCCGACAAAGCTGGACCACAAAAGCCCGGATACGGATACGGGACGCCGTAACTGGCTGCGGTTGGTGCGTCGCAGACGTAGTCGGCGTACGCTCCGATGTAATGCTCCTGCGCATCCAGTTGCCAGAGGCGCAGGAAAGTCGACGTAGGCGCCTCGTTCCAGGCCAGCGCGGTATCCGTCAGCCGGTGGCCGCGGTTCCCTATATACGAAAGTTCGAATCTCGTATTCGGGGTTAATTCCTGCTCGACACCGAGGTTGAAGGCTTCGCTGTATCCCAGGCGAAGAGCCCGGGGATCGAAAGCGACTTCTGGAAACAACGACGTGGGGTCCGTGCTTGCGTTCGCGGCCTGGAGAACGCCCGGATAATTGGCCGTGCCGCCGGCACCATCCCAGCTGAAGTTCTGCGCCGTATTCACCCCTAGCTGCGGCGCAAATCCGTCCGCAACGCCCCCGAAGAAGGGAACACCTACGGGATCAAAGATGAGACCGTAGGAGCCACGCAGCACGGTCTTGGGCAGCATCTGGTAGGCGAAGCCGATGGATGGGCCGAAATTCCTCCCGTACTCGTTCTTCTCATAGCTGTCGCCTCCGTTTTTTCCAAAAACCAGCGTGCCCGGAATCCCGTAAATAGGACTGATCGCCGTCTGATCGAAGTTGGCCCAGCGCCCGTATTTCTCATGGTAGCGGAAGTTGTAATTCCAGCGCAGCCCCGCGCTCAGAGTCAGCTTGGGCGTGATTTTGTAGCTGTCCTGGGCGAACAGCGCCAGCCCTTTTTGCCGCCCGTACAGGTTGTAAGCCACCGTTTCGCTGGCTTTATCCGACAGACCCAGCATGTAACTAGCGAAGCCAAATCCATCGTATGGGTAGCCCGCGCCCGCGGTCTTCAGATAGGAGAAGTCAAAGGAAAGGGCTCCCGATCCCGATCGGCTGTTAACTTCGTGTGCCGTGAAATCTCCGCCGAAGCTGATGTTGTGCCGTCCCTTTGTCCAGGTGACGGTGTCTCCGCTGATGACGTTTACCCCGGAAAGGTTCCCCTGCCAAGCGTTGCCCAGAAACGTCTCATTGTGGCCATACACCGAGTTGTCCGTAAAGCTGATCACGGGAAACGTGTTGGCTGTGGTGTTGCCAAATCCAAGTTGCGAATTCCAGTTAGCAGGGCTGAGCGGCGAGCTCGCATTGAAATCGAAGCTGTAGGTGAAGTTCAGCACGTTCAGCACGTTCGGGCTGAAGGTGTGGGCTTCGCTGAGGCGCCATTGCTGGTCCCGGTAAATCTGATAGCGGCCGTTCGAAAGCGGTCCACCAGTCTTGGTTCCCGCCTCCCACAGGCCTCCACCATCGTCCAAACTCCGAGGCCGGTGGTTATAGATCCAGGATCCTGAAAGATGATCCTGTTCCCTCAGGTTGTGATCGATCTTGATCACAACTTGATTGGGAGTCTGGCTGGGGGTGTTGGCCAGCAGCCCTCTGCTGTTGTTGTCGATTCCGCCAAACTGCGGGGCGTAGTTCTGGTAGAAGGCATTGACCTTCTGCGCTTCCGGGCTGATCATGCCGGTGGGAATGACGTTGCCGGTGAACTGATTTCCCGTGGTTGGGTCGTAGATCATGTTCACCTGCGCCTGAACCGACTGGCCGGCATCATTATTCACCATGAGCGGCATGGCCGTGGAATCGTAGCCGCTGCACAATCCGGTTCCCGCATCTCCAGTGCAGAGCGTCCCTCCCAGCAATTGGCTGAAATCACCCGTCAGCATCTGCGCCGTGGGTACCGTTGCCGACCCGCTATTGAGACGAAAGTCAATCTGCTGGTAGCGCTCGAACGCGGCGAAGAAGAATGTTTTGTTCTTGAAAATCGGACCGCCCAGACTGAACCCATAATCCCACGCCCGCTTCTGGGGCTTATTTTGGTCAAGGTAGTCGTCCGTCCAGGTGTTGGCATCGAGCAGTTCGTTGTGCCCGTAGAGGAATCCCGAGCCGTGCCACTTGTTGGTCCCCGATTTCAAGTTGAAAGACATGACACCGCCCCCGGTGATGGCGCTTTGCGCATCCAGGCCGCTGGTTTGCGCCTGCAACTCTTCCACCGCTTCCATGCTCGGGCCGCCTTCCATCGAATCGCCGCGGATGTCGGTCGTACCGGAAGTGCCGTCGACGGTGTAGTCCTTCACGAACCACTGCCCGCCGTTCACCACGGCTCCGTACGGACTGCTGTATGGCGAATAGCCCGGCGTGATGGCGACCGCAAAATCCTCTACAAACCGCCCGCCCCCATAAATGCTGAGTGGCAGGTCGGTGACCACCTGGCCGTTCATGTTCGTGCCTTCCGACGGACGCTCCAAATCCAGCACGGGTGCGTCCGTGTTCACCGTTATGGACTGGGTTACGGCGCCCACCTTCAGTGCGGCATCAATGCGGGCCACCTCCGTGGATTCCAGCGTCACGCTCGGGCGGCGCAGGATTTCGAACCCATCTTTCTTGAACTCGACCGAATACTGCCCTGGAAAAAGATTGGGGATCACGTAAATACCGGCGTCATTGGACACAGTCTTCGCAGGTACATTCGTGCCGGTGTTGGTAGCGGTGACCTCCACGCCGGGGATGATCGCGCCCGAACTGTCGGTCACCGTTCCGGTGATCGTGGCACGATTGGCCTGAGCCGCCGCACCCTGCACGGCAAACACCAGCATTGCGCTGACAACGACGTAAACGAACAACCTGTACGAATGGCTTTTCCGCATATTTCCTCCCCGCAAACTCGTTTCACTTCCCATCATTGCTGAACCCGATTGCTGAACCGAAAATCGTGTGCTCTTCAATTACTGCTTCCTTTTTTCCACCGAACCTCGACCAGTCCCATCGCGCCCGGAGTCGAAGTAATCCCGTTCCCATCGGGCTCCGTTCCCGGGACTTTCTCGTTGGCCGTATAGAACAGGCTGAACGAGTTAGGCCCTTCCGCGATCAGACCCAGCGGCGTGCGTACCTCGCTGGCCCACACGTCATTGCCTTCCTGAACCACGAGATGTTGTCCCTGGGACCAGTGAATTCCATCCTTCGAGAACGTGTAGCCGATCGCATTCGGCGCGTCGGTGTCGTAAACCGCCACGTAAGTTCCGTCTTGCAACCGGCTGACAACGGGATTCTCAATAAACCGGTTCTCGACTTTCAAGGGGTTAATTTCCGTGCAGCGCGTCCACGGACCGGCGAGTTCAGCCGCCCTCGCCAGTCCGACTTGCCACAGAGAAATCGGGAGCTTTTCCGTATGGGCGCTTCCATAGAACGCATACCAGGCGTCGCCCACCCGGTAGGGGAAAAACGAATCCGTTCCCTGCAATCCCTCCCATGGGTCGGAGTTCTTTCCGCGTTGCAGAATGACTTCCGCGTCCTGATAAGGTCCGCCGATTCCATCCTCGCCCGCGCTCACCGCGACCGCCCGCCAGATGCGGCCTTCATGGTTCGTCAGCCACTGCTGGGCCGTATCCGGCGCCGCCTGATACGCCACGTAGAACAGGTTCCACCGGCCCTCGGCGGCGTCATAGATCGGCATCGGGGACCACAGGGCCGCGCGCGCATCCTTCCCGGTGAAGTCGCCACTGGATTCTGCCAGCGTCCCAAGCCGTTTCCAGCGCATCCGATCCTGGCTCGTCCAGTGCGCCAGGCGCATCTTGACCCAGTGCGGATCTCCCACCATTTCCGACGTGAACAGGTGATAGGTATCTTTGATCTTCAGCACCCTGCCGCCTTCGAAGCCGTACTTGTTCCCCTGCGCACCCTCCGAGCGGTTCGTCAAGACCGGACCTTGAAACTTGCGAATGACCGTCAATTCCTGACACGGTCCAAGCCGGGCAAACGAGAAAGCGACAAGAGTCAGTAGAATCACGCGCTTAGCCAGCTTCTGACCATCAAGCGCACGTAGGCCCTCGGGAAGCACGGCCACCTTTCTAGGCCGGTGATGCCTACTCCCTCAAGGTAATTCCGGTTACGGGAAGGTTAAGAGGCTCCTTTTCGACGTACAGTCGCTGCAAAGGGAAGGATCAAGTCCACTCGAGGGCCAAATTCTCAGATCCACGGTCTCTTTCTGCATCTTCAGGTCGCACGACCGGCGTACTGCGCTGCCTCCCGCTAGTAGCCGGCCCCACATTCTGACGGGTTCTAACTCCCACGCCTCCAGCGAGGGTCCACGCAGTAACGGCAATTAACGGTGGCAAATAACCGTTAGCGATGGAGGTCACCTCGGTTCCGATTCCGCGTTGACGCCCGCTCACGTACGGTGCTATCGTCCGCTTTGGAGCCCTGATCGCAATCGGGCTGTCTTCTACTCGCTCTCCCGGTTCGACCCCAGAGGGGCAACCAAAGTGGCCTCTGTTCACTCTTCCGCCGCGCCGCACATTTCGCTCTTCGAGAAGCGGGAGGAACTTCGTCGAATTCTCGGCAGCAAGTACTTCGCGAATTCTCCCAAGAAGAGCCGCTTTCTGGAATTTGTCTCCGAGCAGGCCTTTCAGGGCAACGGCGACAAGCTGAATGAGTACCTGGTCGGCGTGGAAGTCTATGATCGGGGAGTAGATTTCAATCCCCAGCGAGATCCGATTGTGCGCGTGCAGGCGCACGAAATCCGCCGCCTGCTCAAGAAGTACTACGACGAGGACGGCATAAGCAGTCCGATCCGCCTGGATCTACCGTCGGGACACTATGTTCCTCTTTTCACTCGCAACGCCGGGCAGGAACAACCGCCTGAAGATCTCCAGAAACCGGCTGCTCCTTTGGATAGCCGGAACTTTACCGGTACTCGCTTCGCCTTGACCGTCATTCTCGCAGTCCTCTGTGTGGTGCTGGCATCGCTGCTGGCGGTCTCGAACTGGACAAACCGGCGCAATGCCCAGGCTCGAACCCAGACTGCCAGTTTGCCGGACGAGCTTGACTGGTTCTGGCGCCCGTTCCTGCCGCCAGCCGACGCTCCGCTGATCACGATTCCCAATCACCCGCTTTTGCGCGCCGCGCACGATGGGGATAGCCCGCAGACCCTCGCCAACAGCCATGAGATCCCCAAGTCGAGTCTCCCCGAATTCCGCGATACCATCCACTTCCACGAACTGAAGCGATTTCTCTTCGTCCCCAGCCTGACCGATTTCACGTCCGTGGGGGAGACTCTGGGCGTGGTCAACCTCTGCGAAATGTTCTCGACCGTCGGCCAGAAATGCCGCGTTCAGCAGTCTCGCCTCGTGAACCTCGACGAAATCAAGGGCGACAATGCCATTTTGCTGGGAGGCAATCAGACCTGGAGTGGCCGCGTGTTTCTCAATGTCGAGGGATTTCATTTCCAGAGCGGAGTGATCCTCAACCGCAATCCTCTGCCCGGAGAGCTGCCGGTCTACAAGCCCGAATTCGATTCCGTCACCAACCAGCTGACCCGCGACTATGCCGTCGTTCTCATGCTGCCGAACGAAACCAGGGAGAAGCGCGTCCTGTTGATTTATGGCATTTACACCCAGGGCTCTCAAGCCGCGATCGAATACCTCACGAATCCCGAACGCATGGCCGAGCTCCGCAAAGCATTGCTGAAGCTTTCCCCCGACCACAAGACGATACCTGCCTACTTCCAACTTCTGCTGAGTACCACCGTGGAGAATTCCGTGCCCGGAAAATCGTCTCTGGTCGCGCTGCGCATTATTCCCAGCTGAAGGCGTTCTCTCAATCACACGAATCCCGGCATCTCTTTGCAGAGGCGCGTGATACAAGTCACAAGCTCTCGTGCCGAAAATCACAGACACCGTGCCCGGCGGGATTTAGATTTTCACCCGGAATTGGACCAAGTTGGTCCAATTTGGGAATTCCATGCAAATCACTCGCGCTTCGGACTACGCAGTTCGGGTGATGATCCATCTCGCAGGATTACCACCAGGTTCCAGCGTGCGGCAGTCTGAATTGTCGAAGACCACCGATGTGTCCGGGCACTTTCTGTCGAAGGTCCTGCAGCAGTTGGTGCGCTCCCGTCTGATCCGCTCGCAGCGCGGCTCAGGCGGAGGTTATGCCTTGGCCGTTCCCGCCGCCAGCGTATCGCTGCTGGATGTAGTCGAAGCAATCGAGGGCCCGGTCCGGCTGAACCAATGCATCGAGGAGGGCCCGTCGTGCGAGAGAAAGTCGTGGTGCCCGGCTCACCACGTTTGGGCAGAGGCCCAGGCTGCGATCGTGAACGTTCTGGGAGCGGCTTCCATGGCGAGTCTTGCGCTGCAGGCCAAGTCGGATTCGGCTGCCTTGTATCGCTTGCACCAAAAACCAATCTGGATTTCCGGCGTTCCCAAAAGAGGACACACCGGAATCCGACGAACTCATGGTCGCTAGGCGTGGCAAATGGAACTTACGTGGCTCGCCATCATCGCCAGTTTGTGCATGGGAATCGGGGCGGTGCTGGTATTCGTGTTCGCCGTAAAGAAGAATTATTTCCAGAACCTGGAAGACGCCAAGTACCAGATGTTCTGGTCCGACGTGGAAGAGTTGGTCGACTCGCCACAACCGGAAACGAAAGAGGAGGACGAGGATGAAGACCACGGTGAAACCCGCACTTGAAGAAAGCGGAGACGCCATGACCCGGCGGCGGCTGTTGTCATGGCTGAGCGGTTTCGGCCTGTTCGGCTCGCTCATCATCACCGCCTTCTCTAACCTGATCTTCATCAAACCACGCGCTACTTACGGCCAGCCCAATCGCTTTTCCATCGGGAGGCCTGACGACTTTCCCTCCGGCGCGCGCGTCTCTCTCGACGAGCGCCGCGTCTGCATCGTTCGCGATGGCAACAAAATCGCGGCCATCTCTACCACTTGCACCCACCTGGGCTGCATCGTCGCAGTCTCGGAAACCGGATTCTCCTGCCCCTGCCACGGCTCCCGTTACGACCAGGACGGCAACGTAACCGGAGGCCCGGCGCCCAGGGCTCTGCCCTGGTTCCAAATAACCCTGGCGCCGAACGGCGAAATCGAAGTTGACAAAGACACAGAGATTGAAGCGGGGAACTATTTGCGCGTATGAGCAACCAAACCAAATCACGCCCCTGGAAGTCGCTGGTCGAGTTGCCGGAGAACGTCTGGCGCTCGATCTTCCGCAACCCGCTTCCCTCGTCCGACCTGGGACGGGCCTCCACCAGCTTCACCAATTTCTTCCTGCATCTGCACCCGGTCAAAGTCCACCGTCACAGTCTGCGGGCTACGTTCACGCTGGGCCTCGGACTGATTGCCTTCTTCCTTTTCTTCATCCTGGTGGTGACCGGAATTCTGCTGATGTTTTACTACGTTCCCTCGACCACGCAGGCCTACGACCGCATGCTCGACCTGCGCGGCACCGTCGCGTTCGGCATCTTTCTCCGCAACATGCATCGCTGGGCCGCCCATGGCATGGTGGCCGTGGTCTTTCTGCACATGTGCCGCGTTTTCCTGACCGGCTCCTATAAGCCGCCGCGGGAATTCAACTGGGTGCTCGGCGTTTTGTTGCTGCTGGTCACCTTGTTTATGAGCTTCACCGGCTACCTGCTGCCCTGGGATCAACTGGCGTTCTGGGCGATCACGGTCGGGACCTCGATCGCAAGCTACGCGCCCCTGGTGGGCAAGGAGATGAAATTTATCCTGCTCGGCGATTCCACCGTCGGCCAGGAAGCGCTGCTGCGGTTCTACGTACTGCATGTCGCGGTGCTGCCCGCCGTGCTGTCGCTGCTGGTCGCGCTTCATTTCTGGAGAATTCGCAAAGATGGCGGCCTGTCACGCCCCGAGGAAGAAGACGCACTTCCCATTCCGCCGGCTGAGGTGGAACTCGTGCATGCTCCGGCGGTCGTGATGGCCACCTCGCCCGCGGCCGCAGCGGCGGCCGAGCCGGTATTGCAGAAGCGCAACTACGGCATTCAAGGACTCGTGCGCGGCCCCTTCACCAAGGTCGGCAATGTCCCCGATCGCTCGGTTTTCGCCTGGCCCAATCTGTTCATGGCCGAACTGGTCGTTTTCCTGATCACGGTGGCGGGAGTCCTGCTGGTCTCGCTGCTTTTCAACGCGCCCCTGGAAGAGCCCGTGAACATCATGCATCCGCCGAACCCGGCGAAGGCGCCCTGGTACTTCCTGGGATTGCAGGAGCAGGTCAGCTATTCGGCTTTCTGGGGAGGCGTCGGCATTCCCGGAATCGAGGTACTGCTCCTTCTGCTCGTTCCGTATATCGATCGCAAGGTCGCAGGCGTGGGCCGATGGTTCGCACGCGAACGCCTGCTGGCCAATTTCCTTTTCCTGACGTTCGTGATCGTGAACGTCATTTTGATCATTATCGGCACATTCTTCCGGGGGCCGAACTGGGAGTTCATTTCGCCATGGTGACAAAAGAAGCGACGAAAAACGCCGGAAGAAACGTGAGGAGAAACTCGTGAGTACGCGTGTAACCCTCGCCGTCGTCAGTTTTGTGGTGCTGATCGTGCACGGCATTGTTTTCTACGATCAGTTCTTCAACCGCTGGGAGAAGCATCAGACCGCCTACTTCGAGCAGGCCCGCAGCCTAGCCAAGACCGACGCCGAGCGCCGCGCCCTCGACGAACGTGCGCCGCGAATCGAGCAGATCATCGTGACCCAGTTCGGCGGATCTCACGTAGACCGCTGCACCACCTGCCACATCGCCAGCGACGATCCCCGCTTCCAGGGACATGCCGAGCCCCTGCGCACCCATCCTTATTCAGAGGTCTTGGGGGACGTGCAACGCAACGGCCGCTGGGAACGGCGGCACAAATTCACCGATTTCGGCTGCACCATCTGCCACGACGGCCAGGGCCGTGGCCTCGAAACTTTCTACGCGCATGGCGAAGACATTTTCTGGCCCGATCCCATGCTCGGCTACGTTACCCAGGCCAACTGGCACCCGGAATACAAATCCAGGCTCACGGGCAAAGAGTACATGCAGGCCGCTTGTGCCCAGTGCCACACCGAAGAGAACTTCCCCGGGACTCCGCTGGTGCAGCGTGGGCGGCAGCTTTTCTTTGAAAAAGCCTGCTACGGTTGCCACCGCATGGAAGGCCTCTCCAACGGAACGCTGGGGCCCGATCTCAGCGAGGTGGGCAAGAAATACAAGATCAACTATTTGTGGGAACACACGGTAAATCCGCGGGCTTTCCAGCCCACATCATTCATGCCAAAGTTCGACCTGAGCGACGAAGAGATCAAGGCTCTGACCGTCTTCCTGAAGAGCCGCCGCGGAATCAACTTCGCGGAAACCTCTCTCGGACAGTATCGCGCCCGCTTGCAGCAGGCGAAGGCCGAGGAAGCGGCCAAGCCGCAAACCTCAGCCGCTCCCTCCTCCGCTCGCGGCGAACAGCTGATCGGTGAGCGCTCCTGCACCGCCTGCCACAAACTCGGCGAGCACGACGGCCACATCGCGCCCGATCTCTCCTACGAAGGACTGATTCGCGATGAAGACTGGATGATGGCCCACTTCCGCGAGCCCAAGACCAGAATTCCCGACTCGATCATGCCGGTATTCGGTTTCCCCGAAGCCGATTTCCGCTCCATCTCGGCTTACCTGAAAACCCGCAGCGCACCGCCTTCATTTAAAACGCCGGAAGACATTTACAAAGATTTGTGCGCTCGCTGCCATGGAGAGAAGGGCGACGGCAAGGGCGTGACCTATCTCTATCTGGATCCCGCGCCGCGCGATCTCACCAAAGCTGCCTTCATGACCAGCAAGACCGACGACCGTTTCCTGCAATCGCTGAAGAACGGCGTCCCCGGCACTTCGATGCCGCCGTGGGAGCGCGTTCTGACCGACGAACAGCGCCACGCCGTGCTGGACTATGTCTTCCAGACTTTCGTGAAGGAGCCGCGCGGGCAAGCAAAGGAACACAAAGTTCCCGAGAAGAATCCGGTCACGTCCAGCGCAGACTCAATCCATCACGGCGAGCAGATTTTCCTCGACCGTTGCACCGGATGCCACGGCCGCAAGGCAGACGGCAAAGGGCCCAACTCTCTGGACATTAGTCCGCGTCCGCGCAACCTGCGCAATGGATTCTTTATCAACGCCGTACCCGATCACAGACTTTTCGATTCCATCCTCTACGGTGTGCAGGGAACTGCCATGCCATCGTGGATTGATTACGGCCTGACACAAAACGACATCGGCGATGTCATCAACTTTATTCGCAGTTTGAACTCCCAGACCGGTTCATCTCCGAGTGAGAATTCCGCAACACTCACGTCCCAGGTGAACCCGCCCCAAATCAATCAGGAGGTGCCATGCCAGGACAAGGGCAAGGACAAAGCCAAAGCCAATTGCAGGTAACCCCTGCGACCCCGATCGGCGCTGTTCCGTTGGCCGATTCAATTCATGAAGACACCACGGCGAAATGGTTTGTGCTCAGCGCCGTCGCTTATTTCTTTGTTGTCGGAATCGTAGCCTTAACCATCGCCGCTAAATTCGTCTGGCCGCAACTGCTGGGAACCGTGCCCTACCTCTCGTATGGCCGCCTGCGCCCGCTGCACGTCAACGGGATGCTGTTCGGCTGGCTGCTCCCGGCGGACCTCGGCTTGGCCTACTACGTTGTTCCCCGCCTCTGTGGCGTGAAGCTGTGGAGCGAGAAACTCGGCGTCGCGACCGCCATTCTGTGGAACGTGATTGTCCTCGGCGCCGTGTATGCCCTGCCCGCCGGCTACAACAAAGGCTGGGAATACGCCGAGTTGCCGATTCCGCTGGTTGCGCTGGTGGTCGTTGCCTGGGTCATGTTCGGGATCAACATCTTCGCCACCGTCGCTACCCGAAAATATGAGCAGATGTACGTCAGCCTGTGGTACACGATGGCGACCATCCTGTGGACCACCTTCGTCTACAGCACTGGCAACATCGCAGTCTTCTTCACTACTGGAACCAACCAGGCAAACCTGAACTGGATGTACGTCCATAACGCCGTCGGCCTGATCTTCACCCCGATCGGTCTGGCGATGGCGTACTACTTCATTCCCAAGGCCTCAAACACTCCACTTTATAGCCACAAGCTTTCCATGATCGGTTTCTGGTCGCTGGCCTTTGTCTATGTCTGGACCGGCGCGCACCACATGCTTCACGGGCCGATCTCGCAGTGGCTGCAGACCATCGCCATCGCTTTCTCGCTCATGCTCCTGATTCCGGTCTGGACCGTGGTCTACAACTTCTTCGCTACCATGAAAGGACAATGGCATCAGCTCCGCGAGAACATTCCCTTGAAGTTCCTGATGTCGGGCGTCGTCTTCTACCTGCTGACCTGCTTCCAGGGACCGATGCACAGCCTGCGCTCGGTAAACGCCATCGTTTCGAAGACCGACTGGATTCCCGGCCACGCTCACATGGCGCTGCTCGGATGCTTCTCGTTCTTCGCCATCGCCGGCTGCTACTACATAGTTCCGCGTATGTTCCGTACCAAGCTTCACTCCGACGCGCTGGCCAACTGGACCTTCTGGTTCTTTATGATCGGCGGTCTCGGCTTCTTCGTGACCCTTTGGCTGGGCGGTTTCTGGCAGGGCTGGCAATGGAACAACCCCGCCATTCCGTTCATTGATACGGTCAAAGCGCTGAAGCCGGTCTGGACGGTTCGCTTCTTCTCGGGCGTGCTGATGTTCCTGGGCATTGCCACTTTCCTGTTCAACATGCTGGCTACTGTCGTTGGCCGTGGCCAGCCCGCTGCACGCACGGCGCCGGCCGTCACTGCCTAAGGAGAATGCCATGCTGGGAAAAACTGACAAAAGCGCTATCGGCTTCGTGATCGCCGCCCTGGCGTTCTTCTTCATCGGAGGCTTGCTCACTACCGTTGTCCCTCCCATGGTGGACAAGAGCTGGTCCAAGCCATTCGAGAACAATGATCCTTCGCAGGGACCGACGGGCAAACTGCGTCCCTATACCGAAATCGAGCTCAAGGGTCGGGCCATCTACGTGCGCGAAGGTTGCTGGTACTGCCACACCCAACAAACACGCACGCTGCTGGCCGATACCAAGCGTTCCGGCTGGAAAGGCGTAGATTCGCCCATCTCCACACCGGACGAGTTCGTCTACGACAGTCCGCACATGTTCGGTACCAAACGCACCGGCCCCGATCTTTCCCGGATCGGCGGCAAGTATGACCGGCAGTGGCACCGCACCCATTTCCGCAATCCCCGCGACCTGGTTCCAGGCTCCGTGATGCCTCCGTTCCCGTGGATTGCCAACAACGACGATGAGTTCAACGCCCTCGTGGCCTATATCCAAACGGTCGGCCGCGCCAAGAACTGGCGGCCGGACAACGATTACGAGAAATAGAGGACAGCTAAGAATGCATGACTACGTTTATCCCAGTGTTTTTCTCGCGTACCTGATGTTCTTTCTATTCCTGATAGGAGCGATCTTCTTTCTGGTTCGTTCCGCCCGTGACGGGTACTGGGGAAACCAGAGCGAAGAGCCGAAATACCGCATGTTGTCCGACGACGAAAGCGGCAAAGATGCCGACTCCGTGACCAAATAAGGGAGGCCACACATGGCAGAAACCGCAGAAGCAAAAGTTGCCAAGGAACCTGAGACCGAGATCCAGCAATACGCCGACGGTTGGATCACCGAACGCAAGGGCACGGGCGTGCCCACGTTCCTGAAGTTTGCCTACATCGTGATCATGGCCGGCGTGATCGGCTACTTCTTTCTATATATGAACGGCGAGGTAAACCATTCCGACCGCGGCGTGCTGGTGCGCCAGCTCAACCACGCGACTCAATCCTCACCGGCTCTCATGTATGCCGTCATCACAATGGCCGTCATCTTCGCTGTTGTCGTGATTGTTTTCGCATTCAAACCCGTTCACAAGGACTAAGGACTAAGGACTCAAGACTCACGACTCACGACTCAAGACTCAGAACTCAAGACTACCAATGAGCGAATGGGCACAATTCGAAGCGATTGAAGGGGCCGACTACTGGATCAAGATGGTCAAATGCCAGCACGCCTGCCCCGTGCATACCAACGCGTGCGGCTATGTGACCGCCATCGGCGAGGGCCGCTACGAAGACGCCTATCGCATGGCCCGCGCCACCAATCCCTTCGCTTCCATCTGTGGCCGCGTGTGTGGCGCTCCCTGCGAGATCAATTGCCGCCGACGTGACGTCGACGAACCCGTCTCCATCCGCTCGCTGAAGCGTTTCGTGACTAGCCGGTTCGGCCCCGAGGCCGGCGATTTCCGCCTGCATCGCGAAGCCTGCGATCAGCGCATGCTGCCGCCCAACCGCGGCAGCTATGAGAAGATTGCGGTCGTCGGCGGAGGCGTCTCCGGATTGACCGTCGCCCACGATCTCACTCAGATCGGCTACAAAGTCACCGTCTTTGAAGCGGACTCCGAGCCGGGCGGAATGCTGATGGTGGGCGTGCCCGTTTTCCGCTTGCCGCGCGATCTGGTGAAGCAGGAAATCCAGGCTATTTTGTCTCTCGGCGTCGAGCTCAAATGCAACATGCGCCTGGGGCGCGACTTCTCCATCGCCGATTTGCGCCACCAAGGCTACAAAGCAATCTTCCTTGGCATTGGCCTGCCCAAGGGCCGGAAATTGCCTCTGCCCGGTTCCGATCGGGCCATGGTCTATGACGGCATGGATTTTCTCCGCGCCTTCAACGAAGGCAAACCTCTTCCCCTGGGACGCCGCGTCGTGGTCATCGGCGGCGGCAACGTCGCCTACGACGTCGCCCGCTCTGCCGTTCGGCCCGCCGGAGCCGAAACCAGAGTCGAAGCCATTGCCGACATGGAGCGCGGCGAGCAGGTGGCCTATGACGTCGCCCGCTCCGCTTTGCGCCTCAGTAGCGACAAGGAAGTTCACGTCGTCTGTCTCGAAAAGCGCGAGGAGATGCCTGCCGACGAAGTTGAGATCATTGAAGGCGAAGAAGAAGGCATCAAACTCCACAGCTCCCGCGGTCCCAAGGCCGTCTTTGGCGATAACGGCACCGTCAAGGCCCTGCGCACCATCCGCTGCAACTCTGTATTCGACGCCAAAGGACGCTTCAATCCCAGTTTTGATGAGACTGACGTCGAAGACATTCCGGCAGATACCGTTATTTATGCTATCGGCCAGACGTCTGACCTCTCGTTCCTCAAGCCGGAAGACGGAGTCCAAAGCGAACGCGGCCTGATCAAAGTCAATCGCGAAACCTACCAGACCACGGCGCCCGATGTTTTCGCTTGCGGCGACATCGCCCACGGGCCCCGTCTTTTCATTGATGCCATTGCCTCGGCGCAGATCGCTGCCCGCTCCATGCACGATTTTCTGCGCGGCACTCGTACCGATATTGTCGTGCGCAGCCATTGGGCCCCGGCTGTTTACACCATGGCCGAGGGTTGGGAACGCCTGCCCCGCGCCACTCCACCGGTGTTGGAGGCCAACCAGCGCTCGACCTCGCTCGATATTATCGAAGAAGATTTTCCCGTCGAAGACGCTCACCGCCAAGCCTCGCGCTGCCTGCGATGCAACATCAACACCGTCTTCGATACCTCCACTTGCATCGGCTGCAATGGCTGCGTTGACGTATGCCCGCAAAACATCATTCGCCTCGTCGGGCTCAGCCAGCTATGTCAGGACGAACAGTGGCATGACATGGTCGCCGGCACCTTGGGCATCACTCGGGATGAATTGCGCGCGATGGATCGGAGGGAGCTCGACGCTCTCGGCGGCGTCATGCTCAAGGACGAGACCACTTGCATCCGCTGCGGTCTGTGCGCCTCTCGCTGCCCCACCCACGCGGTGACCATGAAGAAATTTGAGTTCTATCGCGAGTGTGTCACCGTCCCGACGCCTAACTCCAAAATTCACTATCACGGCAGCGTGGCGCAAGCCCCGTCTGCACAGAGGACGCCGTGACGCTCCTCGAGTTTGGCGTGATGTTCATGCTGGGGCTGGTCAGCAGCTTGCATTGTGTCCAGATGTGCGGCCCCATCGTCCTCTCTTACAGCGTGGCCGTCAGCCAGTTGCAGAAGGATGTCTCGCCCGTTCCTCCTCTTCTCCGCAATCATCTGGCCTACAACGCGGGACGAATCCTCACTTACTCGCTGCTGGGCGCCATCGCCGGCGTGGCTGGCGGAACCCTGGGATTGCTCGGGCGTCTGGCGGGCTTCAGCCACATCCTTGCTCTCGTCGCCGGCGCACTCATGATCGTGGTGGGAATCTCGATGCTGGGGATTATCCCGTCCAGTCTCCTCGCGAACAATCTGTTCCGTATCCCGTCGTCATTCCTGCGGCGGGTGGGCAAGCTGTTCTCTGCCCAGGGAGCAGCCAATCGCTTTCTTCTGGGCTTGGCGCTGGGCTTCCTGCCTTGCGGGCTGATCTATGCTGCGCTATTCAAGGCTATGGCCACGGGTTCAGCATTCTCTGGCGCCGTTACCATGCTGGCTTTTGGCCTGGGCACTGCCGGAGCGCTGCTGGTGCTGGGCATGTTCTCTTCTGCGATCCGCATCAGTCTGAATCGCTGGGGAAGCCAGTTAGCCGCGGCTGGAGTCACGTTGATGGGAATATTGCTGCTTTGGCGCGGCAGCATGGCCGGCATGCTTATGATGGGGAGTCACATGCATGCCCACCACTGACGCCAAGCCCGCGAACCCCAATATCTCGGTGTCCACGACGCTGTCGCGGCAGTGTGACCGCAAACCTCCCTTGCCGCCCCAGAAATCGTTCGCCTATCATCGTTTCCGCAAAGTCATCCACGTCATCTGCGTCGTTATCTTCTTTGCTTTACCCTTCGCCAACCTGATGCGCGCTGACATCCCGCATCAGCGCTTCTACTTCTTCGGCTACGAGCTCTGGATCAGCGAGTTCTCCATCATCTTTTTCTCGCTGATGTTTCTGATGTTCATCGTGGCCGCCATGGCCATGTTCTATGGCCGCGTCTACTGCGGATATCTGTGCCCGCAGATGATCTTCAGTGAAGCTTCGATAACCCTCGAGAGCAAGCTCACCCGCACCGTGAACAAGTACGTGCGCTGGAGCGCCGGACCGCGGAAATTCCTCAGCCAGTTCCTGTTCTATGCCATTGCCGCCCTCGTCTCTGTCATTCTCGCGTTTGTCTTCATTTCTTATTTTGTCGAGCCCCGCGATCTTCTTCACCGCCTGCAGGCGTTCGATATCAAGACTGCCGGCGGCATCGCCGGCGCCGCCACTACGCTTCTCACTCTCCTCGATTTCCTCTTTCTTCGCCAGCGCTTCTGCACCACCGTGTGTCCGTACGGCTACCTGCAGGGAATGCTCGGCGACAACGACACTCTGATCGTTCAGTACCGCGATGAAGACCGTGAATGCATCGAATGCAAGAAGTGTGTGCGTGTCTGCCACATGGGCATTGACATCCGCACCTCGCCTTACCAGATTGAATGCATCCATTGCGGCGAATGCATTGACGCTTGCGTCGACGTCCTCGCCCGGCTGGGCAAGCAGGGCCTGATCCACTACGTCTGGGGAGAGCAGGGCGAAAAGCTCGGAACCGGCGACAACTCCTGGTATCGGAAACTCGGCCTGCGCAACGCCAAACGTGTAGTCGTGCTATTGATCATCTTGTGTTACGCGACAGGACTGTTCACCGCTCTCGCCATGCGGCGCGCCGTGCTGGTTCGCATCGCGCCTGACCGCACCACCATGTACCGCGTCGGCAAAGATGGAACCATTTACAACCGCTTCCGCGTGCAGGTGGCGAATCGCGGGCACGCGCAGGCCATCGCCCAGTTCTCGATTGAAGGCCTGCCCGGCACCCGTTTTGCCGATTTTGCAAATGCCGTCGTGGTGGATCCCGGCCAGACCATGGAGCGCGAATTCGACATCGCCGCCCCGCCCTCGGCATCCCTCGCCCCAGGCGTGAATCACTTCCGCCTGGTCAGCCGCGTGGGAAATGAAACCGACTCGGAGGAAGAAACATTTATTACGCCCTTCACCGATTCACGATGAGACCGCTCCGGGACAGCCGCCCTCGGCTGTCCGGCAGAGCGGAGCGCCGCAGCACGCTCGGGGGCACAGCACTCTAGTCTAGCTTTAGGAGTTGAAGTATGAGCATGGCCGTCGGATCCAATCACCCACGCAAAAAACCAGCGCCACTCGCTTATTTCCTCGGCGTTGTCTTTGTGCTTTTCATCGGCATTCTGATTTTCTGTTATGTCGTTACCAAGCGCACGAATCCTGTGTTCCTGGACCAGCATGGCAAGCCCGTAAATGCAAGTTCCGGACACTCACACTGAGATGGCCGCGGGCAGAGAGTGCGATTTGTGCAGCCTGGGATGCGGTAAGCATCCTTTGCGCCAGCGCGTGGCCGACGCCGACCGCTACTTCTGCTGCATCGGCTGCATGAACGTCTTTCTCATTCTGTGGGAGAGCGGCGCCATCCGCGCCGGCCAGGATATTCGCCAGACCGAACTCTTCCAGCGCAGTCTCCAGCTCGGACTGATCTCGAATCCTGCCCGTGAAGATGCCAACCCAAGGGCCGTTGACGCTCTCGACGGCGCCAGAGAAGAATTGCTCCTTCACGTCTCCGGCATGTGGTGTACCTCCTGCGCATGGCTCATCGAGCACGCGTTGGCGGCTCTGCCGGGAGTCGCGAAGGCGGAAGCCTCCTTCGCCTCCGACTTGGTGAAGGTGCAATACCATCCCCAGATACTTCCCCCGGAACGCATCGTCAGCCGAATCGCCAGTCTGGGCTACAAAGCTCAGCGGGATGCCGGCGACTCCGATGCCGCCGGCTCCGAACGCCGCGACCTGATCATCCGCACCGGCCTGGCCGCTTTTCTCTGGGCCAACGTCATGAGTTTCAGTCTGGCCCTGTATGCTGGCTACTTCGAGCAAATTTCGGGCAGCGTGCGCCGCGGCCTTCCTTTCGTGCTCATGGCTTTGGCCACCCCGGTGGTCTTCTACTGCGCCCAGCCCATCCTGCGCCTCGCTTGGCGTGGCCTGCTGAACCGCACCCTCCGCATGGAGAGTCTGCTGGCCCTCGGCATTCTCGCTGCCTACGGTTACAGCGTGGTGCAGGCGTTCCGTGGTGAGATCCATCTGTATTTCGACACCGCTACTATCATCGTGGTCCTCGTGCTGGCCGGGAAACTCATCGAACACGGTGCCAAGGAAAAGGTCTCCCGCTGGATCTCCCTCCTGCACCGCATGATGCCCAACAAGGTTCGCCTGCTGGCGAAAGGTTCCGAACGCTTTGTCAGCGTAGACGCTCTCGATCCCGGAGAAGTCTTCATGGTCAAGGCCGGGGAGCGCATTCCTGCCGATGGCATCGTCGTCGAAGGCGAGTCCCACGCGGATGAATCGCTGCTGACCGGCGAATCCGTTCCCGTCAGCAAGCGTCCCGGAGAGTCGGTTGCCGCGGGCAGCGTCAACCTCGACGGCGTTCTGAGTGTGCGCGCCACGAAGTCCGCCGGCGATTCGACTTTGTCCCGCATTATTACTCTCGTCGAACAGGCGCTCAGCAGCCGCTGCGACATTGAGCGCGTGGTGGACCGCGTCTCGCGCATTTTTGTTCCGTCCGTCGTGCTGGTCGCGCTGCTGACATTTTTCTTTACCTGGATTACGGGCACAGCCAGCCTGGCTCAATCCCTGATGCGCGCGGTCACCGTGCTGGTGATCGCCTGCCCTTGCGCGCTGGGCTTGGCCACTCCCTTGGCCATCACCGCAGCGTTCGGCGCGGCGTCGCGCCGCGGCATTCTGATCCGCGACAGTCGCGTGCTCGAGACTCTTCGCAAAATAGACACCGTTATCCTCGACAAGACGGGCACAGTTACAGAAGGGAAGTTTTCCTTGTTGGAGCTCGTGCCGTACGAGCCTTGTGCCCAGCCTGTTCCAGCCGAAGCCGCCGCCGCTATAACCTCTCTCGTAAATGGTTTTGGGAAGGGCACGGCTTCAGCCGTGCCGCCCCGAGCCTCCGCCGCGCTCGCCTTCAGCTCACACGACGAAGCTCTATTTCTTCTGGCTTCTCTCGAACAGTATTCCGAACATCCTCTCGGCCGGGCCGTTGCCGAGTTCGCTCGCCAGCAAGGCACGACTCCGCCTGAGGCGAGCGCTCTTGAAATTCACAAAGGACGTGGCATCACCGGAATCGTCGGCGACAATCATGTTTTTGGCGGCAACCGCCGTCTCGTGAAAGAACTTGGTGTCGCAATCAACGACTCCGCCGATGCGCAAGCCCGCGCCTGGGAGGAGGAAGGCAAGACCGTCTCCTTTGTTGGCTGGGACGGCGAGTTGCGCGCTCTCGCCGCTTTCGGCGACAAGCTCAAGCCCGAAGCGATCGAACTGGCCGCGGAACTCAAACGCAGAGGAGTCGCAGTTCACCTCGTTTCCGGGGACGCGCGCGCCACCACAACATGGGTGGCTTCACGTCTCGGAACCGACTCCTCGGAAGCCGAAGTCCTTCCCGAAGAAAAAGTCGGCGTAGTGCGCCGCCTGCAACAGAACGGTGCGACCGTGGCCATGGTCGGCGACGGCATCAATGACGCCCCTGCTCTGGCTCAGGCCGATCTCGGCATCGCCATGGGCTCGGGCACCGATATCGCCATCGAAGCCGCTGCCGTCGTGCTCATGAGCGGCTCACTCAACAAGATTCTCGACGTCCTTCGTCTCTCCCAGAGAACCATGCGCTTCGTGCGCCAGAATCTCTTCTGGGCCTTCTTCTACAACTCCGTCGGCATCACTCTCGCCGTCGCCGGACTTCTGAATCCGATCATGGCCGCCGCAGCCATGCTGCTGTCGAGCTTGTCGGTCGTGGCCAACTCCATGCGCCTCGCCCGAGAGGAAATCTGAGGCGTGCCTGGCTCGTCAGCAAGAGTCCTGGATCGCCGTTGGGTAGGGCCTTGAACGCCTAAATCTGGTAGTCAATATCGTCCATAATCTGCTGCAGCGAGGCCGGCATCGGCTCTTTCTTCGCTTCCGGTCCTTCCAGCCGCTGCACCCGCTCGCGCAGTTTACTCACTTCGGTCGCCACGGCCGCCAGCGCCTCCGACAACGGATCGGCGATTTGCTTGGGATCCGTAATCACCACTCGCTTTCCTTCGCGGAAAATGATGTGTCCGGGCACGCCGACTACCGTGGAGTGCTCGGGCACGTTGCGCAAAACCACCGACCCCGCGCCGATGCGGCTGTTCTTCCCCACGGTGATGTTCCCTAGAATCTTCGATCCTCCGCCCACCACCACGTTGTCTTCGATCGTAGGATGCCGCTTGCCGTGCTCCTTGCCCGTGCCCCCCAAAGTCACGCCCTGAAACAGAGTCACGTCATCGCCCACGGTTGAGGTCTCCCCGATCACCACGCCCATGCCGTGATCAATGAAGAGTCGCCGGCCGAGCTTCGCCCCGGGATGAATCTCGATTCCAGTCAGCAGGCGCGCCACCTGCGACAGCCATCGTCCCGCGAGGAACAGGCGATGATTCCACAGCCAGTGATTGACGCGGTAGAACCACACCGCATGCAGCCCCGAGTAGCAGAGAAAAACTTCCAGGCGCGACTTAGCCGCGGGATCGCGTTCCATCACCGTGGCCACGTCTTCGCGAATTAGCGAGAGCAAGTGCGGCATGTTTGAGTGAAGACGCCTCAGACCGGGAGCGACGCCGTGGGAATCTGCAGCGCCTTATCCCGCAACTCCTGAAACAGAATACTGCTGAGATAGCGTTCGCCAAAAGATGGCAGAATGACGACGATCAGCTTGCCCGCATTCTCCGGCCGCCCTCCAACTTTCAGGGCCGCGACCACCGCCGCGCCGGAAGAAATTCCGACCAGCAGCCCTTCCTCCAGTGGCAACCGCCGCGCCATCGCGATAGCTTCGTCATTCGTTACCGTGATGACCTCATCAATGTAGTCGGTGCGCAGGATGCTGGGAACGAACCCGGCCCCAATGCCCTGGATCTTATGCGGCGACGGTTTGCCCCCCGACAGCACCGCGCTGTCCGCCGGTTCCACGGCCACAGCTTTGAACGATGGTTTCTTCGGCTTGATGTACTGGCACACTCCGGTGAGAGTTCCACCCGTGCCCACGCCCGAGATCAAAATGTCAACACGTCCATCTGTGTCGTTCCAAATCTCAGGACCGGTGGTCTCGAAGTGAATCTTCGGATTAGCTGCGTTATCGAATTGCTGCAGCATGTAGCCGTTCGGAGTATTGGCCAGAATCTCCTTCGCCTTGAGAATGGCGCCCGGCATTCCCCGCGGACCGGGGGTGAGAACGATCTCCGCCCCAAGGGCCAGCAGCAGCACACGCCGCTCCAGGCTCATCGTCTCCGGCATGGTCAGGATCAGCTTGTAGCCCTTCACCGCCGCCACAAAAGCCAGCCCAATCCCGGTGTTGCCACTGGTCGGCTCGATCAACACCGTCTTGCCCGGCTGAATCTTTCCCGCCCGCTCGGCCTCGACAATCATGCTCACGCCGATGCGATCCTTCACGCTGTGCAGAGGATTCTGGCTCTCCAGCTTGGCCGCCACCTCCGCGACGCAACCCGCCGTAACCTTGTTCAGCCGCACCAGCGGCGTATTCCCGATCAACTCCGTTACGTCATTCGCGATTCTCATGTAACAGATCTCCTGCCCGGCCGCCTGTACCCAAGCGAGCCAATTGTATCTACAGGCTAACATCTGCCGCCGTCAGATGCGTCCCTCCGAGCCTGCCGATACGCAGGGTGAGCAAACTGGTGAAAAACTCGACCGGCGGCCGCGTTTTGAAAGGGCGCGGCTTCCCGCCGCGCCGCAGTGCCGCAAACTCAAAAGCGACTTTAGTCGCTGAGGGAATGGTTGGATCAGCGAGGCGAGTTTTTCAACAACCTGTTAGGAGATTCAATGAAATACCGCGCAGAAACTGAGAGGAAGCTGGAGACCGGCCGGACTTGCTCCTACCGGTTTGCCAATCCGTAGCTCACGGCCCCTGCGGAAGCGCTGCTGTTGACCATGGTGACGATCCGCTCCAACTTGTGATGGCCCGTCTTGTGGAAGAAATAGCTGAGGCCGATCACTCCCGCCGTCTCCGCAGCAAAATTCGCAGCCAGCCCCGGCGTCGAGCGGCCGAACACGCGAACCATCGGATTCAGTTCTCGTCCACCGCTTTGCAGGTTGGCGCGCGTCACGGCGAAATCTGCCCCGCTCAAAGCCGCCGAGACAGCAAACAACGCGTAATTCTCTTTGTCCCAGAACTTGTGCTCGCCGAATTCCCTGGCCGGTGTGACCACCACGGCCGCCATCGGTTCTACCGACGGCACCGGCGCGTCTGGAAGAGGTCCTTGCGCAAACAGCGCCGGACAAAAAACGCAACTCAGCACCAGTACAGCGGCGCTGCTACAAAGCAATTCGGAGAATCTGCGGGATGTCATAGGCGCTCGCCGCGGTCGGCGCAGCGCTTACGGAGGCGCAATTGGTCCTCCAGCTACTCAGCATTAGAATCCCCGCAACTGGCGCAGAATCAATCCCTTATGCTCTTCCCTCTATCGAGGATCGAGAGTAACTGTGCACAGTTTTGCAGGTTCGCGGTCAATCTTTTGCCTCACCGACCGCAAACCCATTGTCTTTCGACCAGATTCTCCGTGCTAGTACCTGACTTGGCGCCGGCTGCAGAGCCAGCCTCCGCGACCCGCGCTTACTTCTTGTAGATAATCCCGCCCTTCATCACAAAACCAACCTTTTGCAAAACTCCAATGTCCTCCAACGGATCGCCCGGCACCGCGATCACGTCTGCCAGATAACCCGGCTCCAGCGCCCCGATCTGCCCATCCCACCCCAGCAGTTTCGCGCCGTTCAGCCAATCGGCCTGCAGCACCGCCAGCGGCGCCATGCCGTACTTCACCATCAGCACGAACTCCCGCGCCTGCGTGCCGTGCGGGAACGGCCCCACGTCTGACCCGACTGCCATGGGCACGCCGGCCGCAATTTGCTTCTTGAACTCCAGGATTTTTGCATCGAGCATCTCGCGCTCGCGCGCACCTTGCGCCGGCGTAGCCGCGTGCTCCGCAAAGTATTCGAATATCGTGAATGTCGGCACGGCAAATATCTGCTTCTCCTTCATCAGCCGCACGGTCTCGTCCCCAAGCTGGTTAGCATGATCAATAGAAGCCACACCCGCCTGCGCCGCGAAAAGTGTCCCCGGTTCTCCCGTCGCATGAACGGCAACCCGTTTCCCTGACCGCGCAGCCTCCTTGACCGCGGCTTCCAATTGCGGCTCCGTGTACTGATACACGGTCGTGAACTTCCCATCCCGAATCCGGTCCGGCCCGGTCTCATAAATCTTGGTAAAGTCCGCGCCTTCCTTGAACTGCTGCCGCATCACGGCCACCAGTTCGTCGCCATTGTTGGCATAGGTAGCGTTGGGCAGAACGTGCTGTTCCGGGTTGTAGCCGATCGCATCCTCATGCCCGC
The DNA here is from genome assembly GCA_052326105.1 of Candidatus Sulfotelmatobacter sp. Lineage (GTDB taxonomy): Bacteria > Acidobacteriota > Terriglobia > Terriglobales > Acidobacteriaceae > Sulfotelmatobacter. The sequence continues at coordinate 78,928 of JBKQRC010000100.1, forward strand.
CCACGATGTTCACCGCGTTTCCGCTGATCCGCAGCCGCGGTCCCGGGATGAGCCCTTCGTTTATCGCATTGCGTACCGCCGTATCGGCTGACCCCGCGCCCTCCGTCCCCATATCGCGCTCGGCGGTAAAGCCGGCCATCAGGTCATTGCGCGCCGCCAGCGTCGCCAGGATCGTGCGTTCCGGCACCGATTCCTGCACCGTCTGCAGGTCCTCCGCGCCGGGATGGAGAAAAAGATGGATGTGCGCATCAATCAATCCCGGAAGCAGCGTGCAATCGCCCAAGTCAATCACTTCTGCTCCCTCCGGACGCCTCACCGAACTTCCCACCTCGACGATACGCTCACCCTGCACCAGAACCTCGCCCGGCTTGGTCAAATGGCCGGTCTTAACATCCAGCAGGCGAGCCGCATGCAGCACAACCGGGTGAGCAGGTGCAGCCGTTTGTCCGTGAGCAGCCACCATTAGCCCGAAGGGAAGTAGCCCGAGCAGTAGCAATGCGAAGTTTCGAGTAGTCATATCGCCCGCGATGGTACCACCTCATTTCCGCTGATTCCACATCGAACCGTCTCTACCACCCGTTCTTTGCGTCCTTCGCGACGTCTTCGCGATCTTTGCGGTTAAGTGCGGTTTTGCAATTCCCACAGAAGTACTTAAATGTTGCCGATGCGGCCGCTAACAGTGATCCTAATCACAATACGCCGTACCAAGAATCACGACACAATCCCCACCCGGCAGGCGACACTCAATTAGCTGCTTATGAACGACTTCTCCATCCTCACCAACCGCAAGCGCGCCGTGATCGCCCTGGTTCACTCCCTCGTCTTCCTGGGGATTGCGCTCCACGGCTTCGTCTCGCCCCGGCTGGCGCTGGCGCTTCACGCTCCCGGAGCAGTTTCGGCCATGATTCTGGTCGGGATCTACGTCATAGTCGCCTCCATCCTGGCCTGGCTGGTGAGCATTTCGCGTTGTGCCCCTGAGCGGCTGTACTTCGTCCTCTGCACCAGCAGTGCAACTTTCGGCTTACTGCGCACTATCTTCGGCGACGCCGCCCTGCCCGCTGCCCAGTACCTGCGTGTGGTTATGCTGACCTCGGCCGTGGTCGTTGGCGTCTGGATATTACGCTCCTTCTCTCGCCCTGTGCCCGAGGATGCTCTGTCCGACTGACCCCTTTCCCCAAAACAAGAAAGCCGCCCGGGATCGATTCCGGGCGGCAAGTACAGGAGGTTCGGGCGAGGCTTACCCGGCCGTCGCCTAAGGTCAGGACAACGGCTTATGAGAGAAAGAATTCCTTCGTCAGTGTGCCCCAATCCAGGTCGGGCAAATGCTGCGTGATGTCATCCACCGCCACGCCGCCATCCTGCGCCAGCGCACTCGCCATCGCGATCGGCATTCTCTTCCGCAGCCGCAGCGCCGACTCTTCGGTCCACACCCGCGCCAGCATCCCGCCAAACAAGTTGCGGAAGTTGGTCTTCGTGTCGGGAGCCTGGACGGTCACCAGCCAGCCTTCCCCGTACGGATCCTTCCGCGCCAGTTCCGGATCCTTCATCGCAGCTTCGTTGATGTCGCTCACCGTGCCTTCGATCGGCGATATCATGTCCACCGATTTGCCGTCGCGGAAGATCGTCCAGATCTTCTGCCCTTGCCGCACCCAGCGTCCCCGCTGCGGCAGCGTGATGCTGTCAATCTTCCCCACCAGCTTCGACGCGAAATCATCCATGCCCACCCGCACCAGGTCGCGGCTTTCGCTCAAAGCCCAGGTATGCCCCGCGTGATAGCGCAAATTCTCAGGAACCTGAAAGCCCGAGACCAACGCCGGAGCCATTCGCGGCGGCGCTTCGCGAGGAACGGCTTGCAGAACCGGTCGCTGTGCCAGTTTCTGACTACGGAAATAATCGATCGTTAGAAAGATGCCGAATGTAAGCAGTACTAGGATGACTGTCATAACTTACCTCGCCGGAGCGCCCCCTTCTTTCGGGGTTGCTCGTCACTATTCCTAAAAGCAATCCTCAGGCCAAACCAAGTTCGCCTCCGAACGGCACCCTTCGCTCACGTGCATCTGTCGATTTATGAATGAGATAGCGCGATCGAGCTCTGCGCCGAGAAGAGTCCTGCCCGACAACTCAGCAGTCGATCCCGTTGCAAGTTACAACATGAAACCAAGCGATTCCGCCGTAGTCTCGTGGCTGAATGCTCTGAAACAGTGCGGAATCAGCAAGTTGGGGAGTGTGCTTCTGGTTGATGTAATCCGCATCATGCGTTGCTGCGAAAAACAACGTTCGAGCCGTCTTTGCCAGCTCCCTGAAAACATATTGATCGGCGTCACGTGCGAAAGTGATGCCAGTCACGGCTGAGGTACCTTTAATCGTTGAAACTACTAGCTGTCTGAAGCTGCTGAATTTCGCGACAGCCTCTGATCTGATGAGGTTAGCAGCTCACTATCGGTCCGATTCCGTTTAAGGTTACTCCGGGAATCGTTCCCTTTTCCCTCATTCAGCTCAAGGCGTCGGTCGAAAGGATTTTTCGGGGCGGTTCTGTTTGCTCGAACAGCCACTCCCGAGGAGACATCCTTCATGAGCAAAGCACTCTTATACGATTCCACGATGTGCATTGGCTGCAAGCAGTGCGAAGTGGCCTGTGCCGATCAAAACAAGCTTCCTTATAACGATGCCATCGCCGCCGAAGAGCGGCAATCCGAACACAAGTACACGGTCGTCATGACCAAAGGTGACAAGTTCATGCGGCGGCTCTGCATGCACTGTGAACACCCCGCGTGTGCTTCGGTTTGTCCGGTTGGAGCTTTCCACAAGACCAAAGAAGGGCCCGTTGTCTACGACGTGTGGAAGTGCATCGGCTGCCGTTATTGCATGGCGTCCTGCGCCTTCAGCCAGCCCAAGTACGAATGGGGCTCGCTGAACCCGCGCGTGCGCAAATGCATTATGTGTCCGGACCGCGTTGTGGCCGGTAAGCAGACGGCCTGCGCCGAGATCTGTCCCACCGGAGCCACCAAGTTCGGCGATCGCGACGACCTCATTAAGGAAGCGCAAGACCGCATCCGCCAGAATCCCTCCACCTACTTGAACCGCATTTACGGGCTCAACGAAGTTGGCGGAACCTGCGTCCTCATTCTTGCCGGCGTGAAAGTCGAAGAATTCGGCTATCCGGCATCGGCCAAAATCGGCGACACTCCCATGCCCGAATACACCGGGCGGGTGATGGAGAGAGTTCCAGATTTTATCCCGATCTGGTCGCTGGTCCTGGGAGGTATTTACTGGATTTCCCATCGCCGTGATGAGGTTGCTGCGGCCGAAGCCGACGAAAAGAAGAACGGGGGTGCGCGGTGAAAATCAAGCTTACTTTTTGGAAAGTCGTATTCATAGTGATCATGGCCCTCGGCGTTTATTCCACCATCATTCGCTATTCGCGCGGCCTGGGCGCTGCCACAAACATGACCGACCAGTTCCCCTGGGGCTTCTGGATCGGCTTCGACTGCCTGTGCGGCGTCATGCTGGCGGCCGGCGGCTTCTGCATGGTGGGCGCAGTTTATCTGTTCAACGTCGAAAGCCTGCACAGCGTTGTGCGTCCCGCGGTCTTGACCGCCTTCCTGGGCTATTTGCTTTTCATCGTGGGGCTGCTCTTCGATCTTGGCCGCCCCTGGTTCATCTGGCATCAGCTCATCTATATGAACCCGCACTCAGTCATGTTTGAGGTGGGCATGTGCGTGATGACCTACACCACCGTGTTGTTCTTTGAGTTTCTTCCCAGCGTATTCGAGCGCTTCAATCTCCAGGCGCCCATCAAGTGGATTCACAAGATCTATCCACTATTGATCGTCGCAGGCATCTTGCTTTCCACCCTGCACCAGAGCTCGCTCGGATCGCTGTATCTGATCATGCCGAGCAAGCTCCATCCGTTCTGGTACTCGCCCGCTCTGCCGTTCTTCTTCTTCGGTTCGGCGGTTGCCGTCGGCTTGGCAATGACCATCTTCGAGTCCACCCAAAGCGCCAAGGCCCTCGGACGTCACCTCGAGATTTCTGTTCTGGTTCGCCTGGGCGGGGCTTTGCTGGTCGCCCTCTGGGTCAACGCCCTGCTCCGCTTCGAAGATTACTTTCACCGCGGCATGCTTCGCGAAATCGTGAAGCCCAGCTACGAAGCGTACTTCCTGTGGCTTGAACTGGCGCTGTCCTTCGTAATTCCCATCACCCTGCTCAGCTTCAAGAAGATCAGACTCTCGCCCAATGGCTTGTATCTGGCCTCGGTCATCAGTTTGTTTGGTTTCATCACCAATCGCCTCAATGTCAGCCTCATCGGCTTTGAGACCTACGTCGGTCACCATTACGTGCCCAAGTGGACGGAGTTCTCCGTCACTCTCATGATCGTCGCCATGGGCTTTTTCCTGTTCAAGTTAGCAGTGCAGTATCTGCCCATCTTCCCGAAAGAAGAGGGCATTCAGAGGCCCTTTGCCGGGCGGAGTGTTCTGTCGTCATCGGTTCTAGCGGTACCGGAGCATGCCGGAGACTGAACCAACTCGCTTTCGCTGGCAGCGCCTGACGCATATTCTCAGCGCCAAGCTGAACCTGCTTCTGCTGGGCACGATGGTTATCATCTTTGCCCTGCTCGGCTACCTGAACGTCCGTCTGCACCGCCAGCATCTGGAACAGATCACGCTGCAAAGCGCCGAGCGCGTCAGCGACGTGATCCGGCAGAGCACCACCGATTACATGCTGCGCAACGACCGCGAGGGCCTTTACCGCTCCATCCAGACCATGGCCAGCGAGCCTGGCATGGAAAAGATCCGCATCTTCGACAAGGAAGGCAGGATCACCTACACCACCGATCCCGCCGAGCTCAACCATGTGGTGGACAAGAGAGCCGAGGCCTGCTACGCCTGCCATGCCCAATCGCAGCCCCTGGCCCGGCTGAACCGTCCCGACCGTTTCCGCATTTACCGCGGCGCCGCAGGATCGCGCGTCCTCGGCATCATTACCCCGATCGAGAATCAGACTGCCTGCTCCAATGCCGCTTGCCACGCTCATCCCGCCGAGCAACAAATCCTCGGCGTGCTCGATACCGATCTCTCTTTGCAGAAGGCAGACGTGCAGCTCGCCGAAAGCAGCCGCCGCATGATCGCCTACACCGCCTGCGCGCTTCTGCTGATCGGTCCGCTGAGCTGGTTCTTTGTCTGGCGGATCGTCGGCGTCCCCGTGACCGCGCTTCGCCGCGGCACCGAGCGCCTCGCAGCCGGCGATCTGGGTTACCAGATTGATGTGCAATCCAGGGACGAACTCGGCGAACTGGCCGATTCCTTCAACGGTATGAGCCGCCAGCTGCAGTCTGAGCACAACGAGAACCTGGCCTGGACTCGCACCCTGGAACAGCGCGTCGAGCAAAAGACGCGTGAGCTCAAACGCGCCCACGAGCATGCCTTGCACACCGAGAAAATGGCGTCCATCGGCAAGATGGCCGCAGTGCTCGCTCACGAAATCAACAATCCTCTCTCCGGCATTCTTACCTACGCTAAACTGCTGCGAAAGTGGATGGATCGTGAAGAATCGGATCGCCAGAAAACAGTCGGGCAAGGCGTGCACCGTTATCAGGAAATTTGCGACTCTCTCGATCTCATCGCCAGCGAGAGCCGCCGCTGCGGCGACCTGGTCAGGAACCTGCTCACGTTCTCCCGCGCCACCCCCATGAACCTGCAGGCCACCGACCTGAACCCGGTCATCGATCGCGCCGTGCGCTTGATGCAGCACCAGCTCGACCTCGCCAGCATTCAGGTGCAGCCGCAGCTGGATCCCGCTCTGCCCCACGTTCTCTGCGATGCCGCTCAGATTGAGCAGGTGCTCGTCGCCCTGGTGGTCAACGCCATGGACGCCATGCCGCAGGGCGGCAATCTCTGGATCATCAGCACTTCCAGCCGCGAGGACAATTGCGTCCGCATCGTGGTGCGTGACGACGGAACCGGCATCGCACCCGAAATCCTGCCTCACCTCTTCGAGCCTTTTCTCACCACCAAAGAGACGGGGCGCGGCGTGGGGCTGGGCCTCGCCATCAGCCACAGCATTCTCGAGCGTCACAACGGAAGCATCGAAGTGCAATCCGAAATTGGCCGCGGCACCACTTTCACAATAACTCTACCCTGGGACGCCGAAGCGGACACGACCGCTTTATCCCCACCCAGCGAAATTGCCGCTGCCCCGAGCCGGAGGTGATCAACGTGGAAGCACAAGGCAAGCTACTGATCGTGGATGATGAACTCAGCGTCCGCGATTCTCTCGGAAAATGGTTCCGCGAGGAAGGCTACGAGATCGGCACCGCCGAAAGTGCCAGCGACGCTCTTACCCGCATGGCCGAGAACAAATGGGACCTCGCTCTGCTCGACATCAAGATGCGCGGCACTGACGGCATCGAACTGCAACGCCGCCTCCATGAACTCGATCCTGACCTGATCGTGATCATCATGACCGGCTACGCCTCGGTGGAAACCGCCGTGACCGCCCTGAAGAACGGCGCCTACGACTACGTCAGCAAACCGCTCGACCCCGACGAGATCGCGCATCTGGTGAAGAAAGCCCTCGCCCACCGCCGCGCCGAGAAAGAAAACGTTCGCTTGCGCGAGGCCGTTGCCGAAGCCACCCGTCCCGGCGATCTCGTGGGACAAAGTCCGGCCATGCGAAAAGTCCTCGAGGCCATCGAAACCGTCGCGCCCACAGACGCCAACGTACTCATCACCGGCGAGAGCGGCACCGGCAAAGAACTGGTCGTCCGCGCCATTCACGCCGGCAGCATGCGCCGCTTTCATCCTCTGGTGGCCATCCACTGCGGCGCCCTGACTGAAACGTTGCTCGAAAGCGAGCTTTTCGGCCACGAAAAAGGCGCCTTCACCGGCGCGCAATACCGCAAGAAAGGGAAATTCGAAATCGCTGAGGGCGGCACCGTCTTTCTCGACGAGATCGGCGACATCAGCCTGAAGACTCAAACCGATCTTCTGCGCGTGCTGCAGGAGCGCGAGATCACTCGCGTCGGCGGCAATCAGGTCATCAAAGTGGACTTTCGCTGCGTCGCCGCCACCAACAAGAATCTCGAAACCATGATCGAAGAGGGCACATTCCGTCCTGACCTTTTCTACCGGCTCAATGTTTTCCATATCGAACTGCCGCCACTGCGGGACCGCCGCGAAGACATTCCTCCGCTGGTCGAACATTTTGTCCGGAAGTTCGCTCTGGCCATGAACAAACACATCACCCGCATCGCGCCCGCTGCCATGAACCAGCTGCAACAGCAGCCCTGGATGGGCAACGTCCGAGAACTCGAGAACGCCGTCGAGCGGGCGATGGTCGTCGCGCAAGAGCCCGAGCTCCGCGAGCAGGACTTCATTTTCAAGTCGCAGTCTCCCGTGGCCGCGGCCGGTAAGTCTTTGGACGACATCGAGCGCGCCCACATTTTGCGCACGCTCGACGAGTGCGGCGGCAACCAGAGCCGGACCGCCGAGGTCCTCGGCATCGACCGTGTTACCCTTCACCACAAGCTCAAGCGCTACGGCTGGTCCCGCACTCCGGTCGAAGTGCGGTGAACTTGATTTGGGTGAACCTGGGCTCCCATGAATCTCGTGCACCTGCTTCCGGTCGGTAAGGTCGAGGCCTCTCTCCTCGAGGACTTGCGCATCGCGATTCCCCAGTGTCTCCACGTCGCCTGTGAGATTCTTCCCGAAGAACTCAATCCCGTCCCCTCCTATCATGCCGAGCGCCAGCAGTATCATTCCTCAGAAATCTTGCAGCGCATGCAGGCTCTTGTCCGGCCGCGCGCCTGGCGGCTGCTCGGCATTGCTGAGGTTGACCTGTACATCCCCATCCTGAAATACGTTTTCGGCGAGGCGCAAATGGGAGGCCCGTGTGCCCTCGTCTCCTTTCACCGCCTGCGCCAGGAGTTCTACGGCCTCGATCGCGATGATGCCTTGCTGCGCCAGCGCCTGCTCAAGGAAGCCGTCCATGAACTGGGCCACACCCTTGATCTCCATCACTGCGAGGATTATCGCTGCGCCATGGCCTCATCCCACGCCGTGGAATGGATTGATCTGCGCGAAGCCACGCTCTGCGACTCCTGCCGCTACGAGGTGGAGGCGCTAGCCCTGACCGGGAAGCACGGCTCGCGGACTGGATGAGCGGACCGTATGAATTGTTAAGGGATCTCGGACTTTAAATAGTGTCTGAAACTTTTCAGACACTACCGGACTCTAGCGCTTTTTCACATTTCCTGCAGGCCCTTAAGAACTGTCATCCCGAGCACAGCGAGGGATCTGGGTGTTCGCCCGCGGCGGCGATACTTGTGGTGCATGCTAGAACCTGGTTCCCTCACTCGGGAAGACACGCGTGTTTAGTCCACGCTGTAGCGGGAAAATAATTAGCCCCCAGAAGTTGTTGAAAGGGTTCCCCTACGCAACGAAAATCTACGCTGCTGGTACCGACTTTTCCTGCCGGCACAGCTCCTGCACGGCAGCTTCCACCAGCACATTCATCGCCGCCGCGACCGCTGGCGATAACTCCGTACTCCAATCTGTGTTCGAGGGCTGTACCCCCAGCAGCACTACGGCCGGTTGTCGCCGTGCCAGCATGCGCAGCGCCACCAGCAGATCGGAGACACCCAATTGGTGCACGCTGCTGTTGCCGGGCAGGGAATTCAACTCCTCACCCGACATCCGCACAACCGTGCCCGGAGCTTCACCCACATCCACGGCGTCAATCACAATCAGCCGCGAACAGCTCCAAATGTACGGAAGCAGCTCCAGCCCGAGAGTTCCTCCTTCGATCAGAGACACTTCCTCCGGCACCCGCGCATCCTGGTGCAACCGCTTGATAGCCTCTGCCCCCGCCCCATCATCGGCGTGCAGAACGTTGCCCAGGCCCAGCACCACCGTCTTGTCCGTTCTGGATTCCATCACTTCACCTGGCCTGAATCCTCTTCCAACTCGTGCCTGGGAATGAACTTGTAGCCCGTGAAAATACTCTCAATCAGGCCGTTCCGTTCTTCCCACGAAACCAGCACGGCGCTGTACACGTGGTGAATCACAAATGCGAAGAACGTGAACATGATGCAGAAATGCAGCAGCCGCAGATGCTGAATGTCCACCACTCCCGGAATCCAGCGGAACATCCATCCCAGCAGCCACGACCCTCTCACCTGCGTGTACAGGGTCAGCCCGGTGATGATCTCAATCAGCATGAACGTGAACATCAGCAGATACGTAACCGCCGCCAGTGCGTTGTGGCCGACGTGGTGCACAAGATCTTTTTTCAGGAAGCTGTAATAGGCGAACATGTTCCCCATGCCCCGCCACTGCCGTTTCCGGATGGGCCAGAACGACCGCCAACTCGACCAGTCATTCCCCACAAAAAACCAATACATGCGCAGCAGAAACGCACTGATGAACACGGCTGCCGCCACTTCGTGAATGAACCGCATCCTGGCCATCAGGAAATTCGTGGTGCTCTTGGCCACAATGAACGGATCGTGGATGTAATAGCCGGTGAAAGCCAGCACGCCGATGGGCAGAACCATGAACCAGTGCGAGACCCGCACCGGCAACTCCCACACATAAGTCCGCACCGGCAGGGTGGAAGGGTAGGGTCGATGCGCCTCGCTCCATGCATGTTGTCCGGGTGCCAGTGAGCCCATAGCCGCCTCCGTTCACAGTGGCGTTACGCCACCCTTAACTTGCTTTTACTTGCGTATAGCGCCGTCCCTGTGCGTCCACTACATGCACGGCGCACGCCAGACAAGGATCAAACGAATGCACCGTGCGCAGAATCTCGATCGGACGCTCCGGGTCGGCGATCGGCGTCTTCAGCAGCGCTGCCTCATATGCGCCCCGCTGCCCCTTGGCATCGCGCGGTCCGGCGTTCCACGTCGTGGGTACCACACACTGGTAGTTCTTGATCTTCTTGTCTTCGATCTCGACCCAGTGCCCCAGCGATCCCCGCGGCGCCTCGTGAAACCCCCAGCCCTGCGCCTGTTTCGGCCAGGTATCGGGGTCCCACTTCTCGCCATTGTGAATGCGCAAGTCGCCGTGACCCAGCTTGTCACCCAGTTCAGCCACCCACTTGCTGACTTGTCCCGCCATCACCTTCGCTTCAATCGCCCGTGCCGCGATGCGTCCCAGCGTCGAGAACAGCGCTGTCGCCGGCGCGTTTAACTTCGCCAGGACTGCATCCACCACCGGCTTCACATCGGGATGCCCCGACGCATACGCCACCAGCATGCGCGATAGCGGTCCAACTTCCATCGGACGATCCTGATACCGCGGCGCCTTCAGCCACGAATACTTCTGATCCACATTCAGGTGTTCGAACGGCGGCTTCGGCCCCGTGTACTTGGGGCTGGTTTCTCCCTGATAAGGATTTTTCCCGCTCTGATCTCCGTCGCCATATTCATACCAGGAATGCGTCACATACTCCGATACATTCGCCGGATCCACTGGATGCACCTTCGACAGATCGTGCCCGAAGATCGCCCCGCGCTGCAGGTAGAACTGCGCCGCATCCTTCACTCCTCCCTGCGGATAGTCGCCATAGGAGAGGAAATTTCCTAACCCCTCGCCGTGCCCAAACCAGTCACGATAGAAGCTGGCCACGGCCAGCACGTCAGGCACATACACCTGATCCACGAACGCTTGCGCTTTGGATGCCACCTCCGTAAGGAAGTCGATGCGTTCCGGATTGATGGTCGCACCCGGCTCGTTCGGATCCATCGCCGTCGCCATTCCACCGACCAGGTAAGTCTGCAGGTGCGGGTTCTTCCCGCCCAGCACGGCGTGAATCCGGATGTAATCCTTCTGGAACTCCAGCGCCTCAATGTAATGCGCCACGGCCAGCAGGTTCGCCTCGGGCGGCAGATGGTACGCCGGATGTCCCCAGTATCCGCTGCTGAACAGGCTCAGCTGCTTGCTCTCGACCAGCGCCTTCACCTTGTCCTGAACGCCCTTGAAGTAATTGTGGCTCGACTTTGGCCATGGCGATATGGACTCCGCCAGTTGCGACGTCTTTCCCGGATCTGCCTTCAGCGCCAGCGTGACGTCCACCCAATCGAGCGCATGCAGGTGGTAGAAGTGGATCACGTGATCCTGCACATACTGGCTGGCGCCGATGATATTGCGAATCAAGTTGGCGTTCGCCGGCACCTCGATGCCCAGCGCGTCCTCGACCGCGCGCACCGACGTCAGGGCGTGCACCGTCGTGCACACGCCGCAGATGCGCTGCGTCCAGATCCACGCCTCCCGCGGATCTCGCCCTTTCAGGATCAGCTCGATCCCGCGGAACATGGTTCCCGAACTCCAGGCATCGGTGACCGCGCCGCCATTCACTTCGGCCTCAATGCGCAGGTGGCCTTCAATGCGAGTCACTGGATCCACAACGATGCGTGCCATACGCTCCTCCTGTTGCCCGTCCTATTGGCCCGTCCAAGAGCTTAAAGATTCGTATCAGGGCACGCCTTCAGGCGTGCCGTAAAGCCGCGAAATATCGTTGCGCCTTCAGGCGCTGCCGACTGCAGGCCTTACACTTTCTCGGGTCCGGGCGTGGTCCGCATGCGGTCTCGAATCGCGCTGGCGATTCCATGAACGACTGTCGCCCCCGCCACCGCAGCCGTGATCCCGAGGCCAATCTTCCCAGCGCTGACGTCCGCCCCAAATCCCGGCACGTTCGGCAGACGATCGTAGAAGGGAGACTTCGTCTCCCAGAAGTTGTACCCGCCGCAGCCCACGCACCCATGCCCGGCCTTGACCGGCCAACTCGTGCCATCGTTGAACCGCACCGATGGGCAGTTGAACGTGGCCTCCGGGCCCTTGCAGCCCATCTTGTAGAGGCACCAGCCCTTGCGATGCCCTTCATCGCCCCACTCCTGGGTATAGCGTCCGGCATCGAAGTGCGCCCGGCGCTCGCACTGGTCGTGGATGATGCGCCCATAGGCGAACAGCGGCCGGTTGTATTGATCCACCGCGGGCAGCTCGCCGAACGTGAGATAGTGCACCAGCACCGCCGCTGTGTTCGCCGGATTCTGCGGGCAGCCGCCCAGATTGATGACCTTGGCTTCCGGTACCGCCTCGGAAATTCCCACCGCTCCCGTCGGATTCGGAGACGCCGACACCAGTCCGCCATACCACGCGCAGGCTCCGGCCGCGATGGTTGCCGCCGCGTTGGTGCAAACCTCCCGCGCGATGGACAACGCCGTCTTTCCCGCAATCGTGCAATACACGCCGTCGTCGGCCAGGGGAATCGCGCCTTCCACCACCGCCAGGTACTTGCCCTTCTCTTCTTTCACCACGCGCTGGAGCGCGGCCTCGGCCTGGTGCCCGGCGCCCGCCATGATGATTTCGTGGTACTCCCACGAAAGCAGGTCCAGCACCACCTCCAGCACCGAGGGATGGCTCGACCGCAGGATGGCCTCCGAGTTCCCGGCGCAGTCCTGGAATTGCAGCCACACCAGTACCGGCTTCTTCGTCTTCTCCAAAGCGGAGGCAACCTGGGCCACATAACGCGAGGGGAGGGCCAAAGTTGCAGTCATGGCGGTGCAGAACTTGATAAACCGTCGCCGGCTCACTCCTTTTTTCTGCAGGGCCCCAATAAACGACTCGTTCGACGGGATCATAGGGTCATCCTTCCTGAGAGTTCGGCCGGTACACTCAACCTTGGAGACCGGCCCTTACCCTACGTCAAGCATCGTAGATTTTGCTTAAGTACCACCGGACCACCAGATCAGGATGTGACGAGCGTCACGGATGCCTGTGATTGCGCGGAGAACAACCAATGGCCGTTCAGGAAGTAATCGTTTGAAAGCCCAACAACCATGTGGGGACAGCCGCCCCCGGCTGTCCGGTCGAGCGAAGCTCGACAGCTTTCCCGGGTCCAGGAGCGGCAGACTGTGACCTCACCCCCGGCCCAGACACGAATCCTTTCCCCGTAGTACACTTTTCGCCATGACAAGCCGCCTTGTAATTCTCTCTATCGTCGTTCTCACCCTCGCGGCCGGTGGACCGCTTATCGCGCAAGCCGCTCCTTCAGCACCCGCTCAAGGCGTTCAGCAACAGCCCTTCGGCACACGGGACGGGAGGCCCGTCAACTTGTATACGCTCACCAATTCTCACGGCGTTGAAGTTCGTGTCATGAATTATGGAGGCATCATTCTTTCTATCCGCGTTCCGGATCGCCAGGGCCAGCTCGCCGACATCGTCCTCGGCCACGAAACCCTCGAAGGCTATATCCCCAACCCTCCATATCTCGGGGCCGTCGTCGGACGCTACGCCAACCGCATCGCCAACGGAAAGTTCACTCTCGATGGCAAAACCTACACTCTGCCCCAGAACGACGGCACCAACACGCTGCACGGCGGGCTGAAGGGCTTCGATAAAGTTACGTGGGACGCCGAGCCTCTCAAAGGCAAGACCGGCGTGGCTTTCAGCTATCTCAGCAAGGACGGCGAAGAGGGCTTTCCCGGCAATCTCAAAGTTAAGGTCACCTACACCCTGACCGACGCAAACGCACTTGTCATTGACTATGAAGCGACCACCGACAAAGCCACGCCCATCAACCTGAGCCAGCACAGCTATTTCAACCTTGCCGGCGAAGGGAACGGCGACATTCTGAATCACGAAATCATGCTCAACGCCGACCGCTTCACCCCGGTGGATAAGAACCTCATCCCCACCGGCGAACTCCGCCCCGTCAAGGGCACGCCGCTCGATTTCACCACGTCCACCCGAGTCGGCGCCCGCATTGATGACAATTACGATCAGCTCACACTCGCCCACGGCTACGACCATAACTGGATCATCAACCGTAATGCCGACGACGAGGGCCTGGTTTTGGCCGCGCGTGTTTACGAGCCCACCAGCGGACGCGTGCTCGAAGTCTCAACCACCCAGCCCGCGGTGCAGTTCTACACCGGAAATTTCCTCGACGGCACCGTCACCGGCAAGCATGGCCACATCTATAAGCGCCGCTACGGCCTCTGCCTGGAGACGCAGCATTACCCCGATTCGCCGAATCACCCTGATTTCCCCAGCACAATTCTGAGGCCGGGGGAGACGTTCCGGCAGAAGACAGTGTTCAAGTTCTCGGCTAGATGAGAGCGGCTGAGTAACATACGGGTGTGGATAGATCGAATATTCCGAAAAAGCTAGTTGGCCACTCCGGCGACGTGAGTTCGATCGCGGTGCCGGCCCGAGGAGGCATATTTGCGACCGGAGCAATTCGACACCAAAGCGTCGAAGGCCTGATCAAGCTTTGGAGCCTCTCGACAGGCGAGCTCGTCGGAGGGATTGGCACTGATCTCAACGCGATTTACAGCCTCGCGATTTCTCCAGATTGCCGTCTGTTGGCCGCGGGAGGCGGCGCGGTCGTCTCAGGACTGCAGTGGGTTTATACGGGTGGCGTTGAAGTCTGGGACTTGGACGACAAACAGCGGAGCGCGAAATTTGGCGAGGAGCTTCTTTTCATAAAATCTATTGCGTTCTCGCCTGACGGCGGGATGTTGTTGACTTCTAACCTCCGAACACCAAGACAAAAGCCTGCTGTCGACAAGCGGCGACTAAGGCTCTGGCGCGCTTCGGACTTTCGGAACATTGCTGCTTTCGGTGAGCACGAGATCGGTATTTCGGCTGCTTGCTTTTCGCCGGACGGGGAGTTCGTCGCTTTTGGATCCAATCCCCTTAGCGTAGGAGTGAGACTTAACTCGTCCTCGCCCCAAAGATTCAGTCGATGGCACGCGTTCTCACAGCTTCTCAGAAGGCTAACATTTACCTTCACCACGCGGCTTCGGCGGTACCCTGCATACGTGTCTGGAACAGGTTTAGTCAGCACGAGGAGCCAGCGCTGCATCTAGCGCCAGGAAGGGTGGAGGGGCTCGCGTTTTCTCCCGATGGGCAGACCATCGCATCTTGTGGTAGCAGTCTGACGATTTGGAATTTTCAAAGTCGGCAACCGACCACCGAACTAGCCCAAGGACCGAGCGGGTTCAGTAACTGCGTCGACTTTTCACCGAGCGGCAGATTTCTCGCAAGCGGCAGTGGTTATCAATCCGAGCCGGGGGGCCAGTATGAAGATTGCGGGGTCAGGCTGTGGGATAGTGCAACCGGCGGTCTGATTGCCTTTCTCCCCCACGAGAGGCCCGTTCATTCATTGCGCTTCTCGCCAGGAGGAGGAAAAATTGTAGCGGGCGGAGAGTCGGGTGAGCTGTTGATCTGGGAAGTCGAATCTTCCTTGCACCAGCCAAGTCACGGGTGAAACGCAGCTGCTATTCGCTTCTCAACTCTTCCACCAGCGCTTTCTCCACCTGCCGACAATGCTCCGCCTTCAACTTCTTTCCCGCAGACGTCAGATAAAAAGTATCGATCGCCATTTGCCCTTCGGTATCAATCAAAGCAATCTCAATGTTGCACTTCTGATCCGACAAACACGACGCAATGCGGTGCAGCAGCCGCGGACGATCCTGCGTAATCACCTGCACCAGCGTCGTCGTTGCCGACGACGTGTCGTCAAACTCGATCTTCGTTTCCACTTTCACCTTCGCGATCGCGCCCTTTTCCGCCCGCTGCCGGTCGCGCAGCATCTTATCCAGATCGGCCTCGCCCAGCAGCACGCTGGTTACGCTGTTCCTGAATCGCGCCCACTCCGAGAGATTCAACTCCAGCGTTCGGAAGCGGTCGGTAAAGTGAATCGTATCCACCACCGTCCCCGCCGCATTCGAGAACGCGTTCGCCTTCACAATGTTCATGCCCCACGCCGCCAGCACGCCCGCCAGCGTGGCAAACAGAAACGGACGATCCTTCGTCACCAGCGTCAGATCGTACCAGTGCCGTCCCCGCTTCAACTCCACCTGCACCGGATCGAGGGCCAACTCGTCCGCCATCTGCATGTGCCGCATGACTTCTTCGGCCGCATGCACCAGCAGATAGCGCTGCGGAAATCCCTCCAGAAATGCCTTGAACTTGCTTCCCGTCACCGGCGCCAGCGATCGCAGCCGCGCCAGCTTTTCGTTATTCACATCGGCATGCACCCGCTGGTCGGCGCTGCGGTTCAGGTAATTTTCCGCCGCCATGTAAAGCTGCCACACGTTCTCCGCCTTCCACGGCGTCAGCGCCTCTGGATTCACCGCCTTGATGTCGGCATAAGTCAGCAGACACATCATCTTCAGACGCTCCGGCGTTCCCATCTTCTCGGCAAACGCCGCCACCGTCGCCGGATCGAAAATATCCCGCCGCAGCGCCGAAGACATCTCCAGGTGGTTCGCGATCAGAAACAGCACCTCCGCTCTCTCCTTGGGATCCACATCCAGCCGGTCCATGGCGCGGTTCGCGATTTCCAGGCTCGCCTCCACGTGGTTGCCACCCGGCACGCCCTTACCCGTGTCGTGCAGCAACAACGCCAGATACAACAACTCCGGATCTTCCAGTTCGCCGAGCAGTTCCCCGTAGCGCTTGTCCCACTCCGACTGCGACTGTTTCAGCCGGTGCAGGCTCTCGATCGCGAGAAAGGAATGCTCATCCACCGTGAAGCGATGATAGAAATCCCGCACCACCAGCGAGTCAATCAGCTTCAGCTCCGGCAACAGCAGCGAGAGCAGCCGCAGCGACTGCATGGCCCGCAGTGCGTCCGCCGCATGCGGCTGCAGCAGCGTTTCCTGCAGGTACAGCCACAGTTCCGCGCCGCGCGGAGGCGTTGCCGCCAGCGCTGGAAGCGCCTGCTCGATGCGGTACTCCGTGGTCGCGCTCAGCATCAGCCCGTGATGCGCCATGAAGTGAAACAGCCGCAGGAGCACTTCGGGGTCTTGAAGAGATGAAGGCTGCTGCAAAAATATCAGTCCGTCCACCACCGAAAAATCCGCCGTGGAAAGCCGCGCTCGCCAGCTCTGCACCTGCCGGTACAGCGCCGACCACGCTTCCGGAATCTCCTCCAGCAGTTGGGTCACGGTCCGCCGCACCGCGCGGGCATGGCCAAAATAAATCCGCATCCAGTCAGCCGCCGATAGCTCCTCGGCGCCCGCCGCCCCAATCTTGCGCGCTGCTGCCGCATCCTGCGCCTCCCAGCTCAGCGTGTTGTCGTCGCGCCCATGGCGGAAATGCAGAAAGCATCGCGCCGCGATCAGAAAGTCCAGTGCTGCCTCCAATTGCTTGCGCACCGGAGCCCGCAGCGAGCTCGCGTGCGGCCAGTCGTGCAGCTTGTCCATCGCGGAAATCAGCGCCAGCCAGCAGGCTACGTTGTAATCGCGCAGTCCTCCCGGCGCTTCCTTCAGGTTCGGCTCCAGGTGATACAGCGTCAGCCCGTACTTTCCGTGCCGCTCGCGCGTGACCTCCGCCAGCCCTTGCAGCAGGGCTTTCGATTCCCGCATCACCAGCTTGGGGATCACTTTGTCATGCAGCCGCCCAAACAGTCCCTGGTCGCCCGCCAGGTAGCGGCAATCGAGAAGAGAGATCGTGAATTCGGTATTGTTGGGGTCGTAGCGGTCGCACTCAGACAGCGTCCGCGATGCCGGACTCAGCCGCAGCCGCAGGTCCCACAATTCCTGCGAAAACCGCCGCACCGGCTCTTTGAACTTCTGTTCCGCATCGCGGTCGGCAAACAGAAACAGCAGGTCAATATCGGAGTAAGGGAATAACCATCCCCGCCCGAAGCCACCGGTGGCCACCAGCGCAAAGTCAGCCGGCGCTTCCAGGGAAGACTCGTCGGCAGTAACGATCTCGCGCCACAGCCGCTTGAGGATGTCTTCGATCAACCGGGTGCGCGCGCCCACGGCGGCGCGCCCGTCTCCGCTGGCCTCAAACTCCCGCTGGATGCGCGCCGACTCGTCGCTGAGGAAACTGCGCAGTTCGCCGATCAAGGAGGACGCCGCCATCATGAAGGTGAGTCATCCTGAGGCGGGCGCCTTTTGCCCGCCGAAGAGCCTGCCCTGAGCTTGTCGAAGGGACGTGGGCGAGCCGCGCGCTGCGTCGCGTCCTTTGCGACGCAATAAGCGCGCGTCAGGCTCGCTTCCTTGCTACAACGCTCCTTCGCCGCGCTCGTCATTCCGGATGCGAATTGCCTCATCCACGCGCGACAGAAAAATCTTGCCGTCGCCGATCTTCCCCGTGCGCGCTGCTCCCAGGATGGCCTGTACCGCCTTATCTACCATGGCGTCCGCCAGCACCATCTCTACCTTGGTCTTGGGAATCAGATCCACGCTGTACTCGCGGCCGCGGTAAACCTCGGTGTGCCCCTTCTGCCGCCCGTGGCCCCGGACCTCGATCACCGTCATGCCCTCCACGCCAATTTCGTGCAGAGCCGCCTTCACCGCATCCAGCTTGGAGTTTTGAATGACCGCCTCAAGCTTCGTCATGTTGTTCTCAAGTCCTGTTCTGCTGCGCAGTTGTCATCCTGAGGCGGGCGCCTCTTGCCCGCCGAAGAGCCTGCCCTGAGCTTGTCGAAGGGACCCGGGCGAGCCGCGCGAAGCGTCGCGTTTTTTGCGACGCAAAAATCGCGCGTTCGGCTCGCTTCCCTACGCCGACGCTTCCCAATAATATCCCTCTTCTCCGTGCTGGGAGAGATCCAGGCCCTGCACTTCTTCCTCTTCCGGAACTCGTAAACCGATCGTCACATCCACGATCTTCAGAATCACCAGCGTGCCCACGATTGCCAGGACCCACGCAATCGCCACGCCCACCAGTTGATTCAACAGTTGGTGCGCGTTTCCTTCGATTAAGCCCGACGCCAGAGTATTCCCCTGCGCATCCTTGAAGATCGGATTGACCGCGCTCACCGCGAAAACTCCGGTCAGCAGCGCGCCCAGCGTTCCGCCCGCCCCATGCACCCCGAAGGCATCCAGCGAATCGTCATAACCGAACCGGGCCTTCACCTTGGCCACCATCCAGTAGCAGAAGACTCCGGCAATCAACCCGATGATCAGTGCCGGCATCGGCTTCACAAATCCCGCCGCCGGAGTAATCGCGACCAGTCCCGCTACCGCCCCTGAGATTGCTCCCAGCACGCTGGGCTTGCCGTTGCGAATCCACTCCGCGCCGGCCCATCCCACCGCCGCCGCCGCCGCGGCGAAATGCGTGGCCACAAACGCGCTCGTCGCCAGACTCCCCGCCCCCAGCGCGCTCCCCGCGTTGAACCCAAACCATCCCACCCACAGCAGGCACGCGCCGATGAAGCTCAGCACCACGCTGTGCGGCGGCATCGGCTCCTTGGGGTATCCCACGCGTTTCCCCAGATACAGTGCGCACACCAGCGCCGACACTCCCGACGTGACATGCACCACCGTCCCACCCGCAAAATCCAGCGTGGGGAATCGCCCGCCCAGCGAGGCATTCAGCAGCCCGCCCTTCCCCCACACCATGTGCGCCATCGGGTCATACACAATCACCGACCACAGAATCATGAACACCAGCATGGCGCTGAACTTCATGCGCTCGGCGAACGCCCCGGCAATCAGCCCGGGCGTAATGATCGCAAACATCAACTGGTAGACCATGAAGGTCTGCGCCGGAATCGTGCCCGCATAATCCGGGTCCGGTGCTGCCCCCACGCCCCGCAAGAAGAGATTGTGCAGCCCTCCCAGAAAGCTGTTCCCCGCGCCAAACGCCAGGCTATAGCTGACCAGACCCCACATCACGGTGATGACCGCCATCAGCGCGAAGCTCTGCATCATCGTACCCAGGACGTTTTTCTTGCGCACCAGTCCGCCGTAGAACAGCGCCAGCCCGGGCCCGGTCATCATCAGGACCAAGGCCGCGCTGGTCAGCATCCAGGCGTTATCGGCGGAACTTTTGGCGTCGGCGGCCTGCTGCTCCAGCTTGGCCAGGCGCGCGTTGGTGTCTGCCGCCGATCCCGGCGCCGTCTGAGCGCTAACCACCTGCGCCGCAAAACCGAGCAAAGCGACGAGCAGAGCGAAAACCAACCAGGCCGGCACCTTCCTGGTGATCAGCCTTTTCGTGATAGACACTTCAGCCTGACTCCCGTTCAGCGGATTGGCGTCCTGCGCCATCCTGATTGCTCTTCCAGCCCCGCAATCAGGAACGCACGCAAACTCGACGACGCCTCACTCTACCGTCCGCCGCCCCTTCCCGGAAATCGAAACTATTTATCGTGCCTATCAGGTTTTGTTATTGAAATCCAGGAAAGGAAACCAATACAAGTCACGGCATAAGTTGCTTTGAAAGGGCGCGGCTTTCAGCCGCGTCGCTCCGATCCGCCAGGAATGCGGGCTTTAGCCCCCGAGGGTGCCCGGGAGTTGGGTCATCTATGAGATGGCTTGGCTCTGCTGGCGTCGTCCCTATAACGGGCGATTACCTGGGTGGTTCCGGCTCCGCCGCCGGCTTCACGAACTTTCCCTCATCCACCGGAACATTCTGCTGCACTTCGCTCACCTGGATCGTGAACCGTCCGCTCGGCCGCGCCAGCGTCCACCGGTAAGGAATCTTCACTCCATTCGCATCCCGGTAATCGGCGTAATCAATCTGCGTCGGCATCTGCCCCAGCGCCGTCTCGCCGAACCGCACCAGCCGCACCAGCAGTCCGCTTTGCTCGTCAAAATACAACTGGATCGGCGGCTTCCCCGCCCGCTGCCCCACCACCAGGTAAGCCTCGTGATCTCCAACTTTTTCTGTCCCCTGCACCTGCATCCCGGTGAACATCTGCTTCAAATGGGTCGCCAGATGCAAGTCCGCGTCAATCGCCGCTCCATCCAGATCGCTTCCGTGCATCTCGCGCAGAGGACGCCCGGGCACGCCCAGCCATCCTTCATGCCCATTGAACGCCGTAACGTTGTCTCCGCCGGCCATGTGCGTGAATGAAATGCGCTCCTCCGGATCTTTCGCATAAATATCGATCGGCATCGACAAGCCGCCGAAATCGATCGTCCCCTTCATCACCCGGCTCGTAATCTTCTCGATCGCCGCCGCTCCTCCCGCTGCCTGCACATATTTGTCGAGAAGATGCTCTGCTGTCGGCCCCGTATTCTGCTTCGGTTCCTCCCCTTTCTTCGGCTCGCCCATCGCCTGCTTAGATTCTTCGCTCATCACCGGCGGCATGCCCACGGGAGTGCTGCTCCCGCGATGGCACGAATAACACGTCACCTTGCGGTCCCGGTCAAAATTGTCTGCGTTGATGGCAAACATCATCTCCATCATCTTGCGCGCGGTCTGCTTGGGCTTCTTGTCATCTTTTTCAAACGCACCCTGCACATGGCAGAAATCGCACTCCACTCCCAGCGATGCCGTGATGAACTGCATGGTCGGGATGAGCTGATCCGCCGGAATTCCCTTAAGTACCTGAATGTTCTTGAACTGCTCTTCCGCCTTCTTGTCGCCGGCCGCTGCCGGCATCCCCGCCGCCGCGTGCGCGTCCGCGTTCGATTGCGCTCTCCCCGCGCTCACCACAAACCCGATCCCGGCACAAAGCACGGCCATCCCCAGAATCAACTTCGCGTTCCTGTTCATTGATTGTCCTCGGTTGGAATTCTAAGAGTCTACCAGAGCGCGGCAGCCGTCGAATGGCCCTGCGCATGCAGAAAAACGTCCGGTAAGTCTTCACCCTTGCGGCACGTGAGCCAGGGAAACCAGGGTCCGGACGATGCAGATGGCCAGCCACGCCACGATGCAGGCTGTCACCAGTGATCCGTTGCGCGTCTCCATCAGGTCGGCCAGCACACCCGCGACAAAGATGAACAAAAACGGAATCGCAGCCAGCAGAAATCCCGCCCCGGCAAGATCCGGATGGGCCATCCCCAGACCTAAGAAAAGCACCGCCACCAGCAGCGGCGCTGTAGTGCCGAAGTAACGCGTGCGTGGCCACACCGCGTAAGTGATGACCGCGACCGGAAGGAATACAATGAGTGCCGGACCCGCGCGCAGAATCTGCACAAAGACCTGCTTGTAGACTCCCGCAACCAGAAATCCGCGCCACGTTGCTCCCCAGAAGATTGCGTGACGCATGCTCTCGGCAAATGTGTGCGGATGGAAGAAGTAAAAGGCGAACAGCACAATCATTCCCACCCCACAAGCCGCGAGCCAGATCACCAACCCGGCCTTCCGCCGCACCGGCGCGACATAGAGCAGAAACCCCAGCGCCATCGGCACCAGCAGGATCAACGGGAATTCCGATCCCACCGCGATAGCCAGCGATACTCCCAGCAGCACGATGCGCCGCCAGTTCCACAGCACGACCTCGCGCGGAGCATACAGCGTGTGCGCCACCGCGATCGCCGTGAAGACGGTCCCAAATGCTCCCCAGGCCGCGACAATCTCCGGCTCGCTGTGCCAGACCGCGCTCGCTTGCACGAGCGAAGGCGAGAAACAATAGAATGTCAGCGCCACGAAGCCGCCGGGATTGCCGCAGAGACGCCGCGCCACGTACCATAGCGACGCGCCTAGACAAACGCCGCACGCCAGAAAAGGAAGCCGCGGCAGCCAGCGCCAGTAGGTCGCAGACTCCTGTTCAAAACGCTGCGGCCACGCCATCAAAGGCGCCGCGGAAACCAGGTAGAGCAGTGGAGAATGTTCGGTGTCGAAGCCGTTCTCCTCGGCGTCAAACGGGTCCTGGACTCCGGCCGCGAAACGCAGCTTGGGGGCCGCGGCAATTCCATGCCCGTGCCACTGCTTCCATCCTTCGTCGATACGCATGGCTTCGGGGGCCTCAAACTGCCCTCCCGCGCTAAGCTCGGCATGAACCAGCCACACCGCTTGGCCAAAAAAGGCGAGCAGCAACGTTCCCGCCAAAAGCTGCCGGCGCCCGAATCGTTCGCGCGTGAAATATGATCGCATAGGGCCCTGGTGCCAATACAATTCGTATCAACGACTCGTATCTATGATTCGTATCTATGATCAGTGTCTATCATTCGTATCAACGACTCGTATCTACGATTTGATTCGTGTCTATGACTCGTATCGATGATTCGTATCTATGACTCCGTATCTATCACTCGCATCCACGATTCGTATCTAATGATTCGTGTCCATGATTAGTGTCTATGATTTCGTTATCCATGATTCGTATCAGGGTATGCCTTCAGGCATACCGTAAGCACTGCGCTATCATTGCGCCTTTAGGCGCCGAGATAAGGCCGAGCCGAGTGTTTTACCATGGCGGAAGCCGTTTGCCGAGAAAGTTCTGTAATGAGTGAACTTGAAATCAAACCGGAGAGCGTTCCCCCGCCGGGGACTCCAGCGGCAAAGGCGGCTCCTGATTTCTCCGCCGCCTCGCAACCATCGTACGCTCGCTCCCTGTTTTTGGGGCAGGAAGGCCTGCGCCCGGGCTGGGGAGTCGTCTTGTATTTCGCGATGTTCTTTCTGCTGCAAAGGCTGGCGGTGGATTTTGCCTGGTCGCGCAACTACGGCGCCAGCGACCTGTGGTCTGAAATGCTGGAGGCGTTCGGGATCCTGCTGGCAGCGGTGATTCCCGCGCTGGTGCTGGCGCGAGTCGAACGGCGGCCGTGGAGAGTCTACGGGTTGCCGGCAAGGCGCGCGTTCGGGAAGCTCTTTTGGCTGGGCGCGCTCTGGGGATTCGCCGGAATCAGCCTGCTCATCTTCTCGCTGCACGAGCTGAATGCCTTTGACTTTGGCCATCTCGCGCTGCATGGCGTGCGCATCGCGAAGTTCACGCTGTTCTGGGCGCTGATGTTTTTGCTGGTGGGATTATCCGAGGAATTCCGTTTCCGCGGCTACCCGCAGTTTACTCTGGCGCGAGGGGTCGGCTTCTGGCCTTCGGCGCTTTTCCTTTCGGCAGTCTTCGGAATGATTCATCTGGGCAACAAAGGCGAAGATTGGGCCGGCGCGCTGGCCGCCGCTTGCATCGGTTTTTTCTTCTGTCTCACGCTCCGCCGCACCGGCAACCTGTGGTTTGCCGTGGGATTTCACGCCGCCTGGGATTGGGGTGAAACCTTCTTCTATTCTGTCCCTGACAGCGGAAGCGCCTGGCCCGGCCACTTGCTCAGCTCGTCGCTGCACGGCAAGCCCTGGCTCACCGGAGGCAGCGTCGGTCCCGAAGGCAGCGTGCTGTGCTTCGTCGTGATCGGAGTGATTTGGATGGTGTTTGCGCGCGCGTATCCGGCGAATCGCGATAGAGCGTTGCCGTCACGCCGACAACCTTAGCTTTTGTCATTCCGAGGAGCGACGCGACGAGGAACCTGCTGTCGAGGGCTGAGATGAGTCGCGGCTTCCCGGATTGGGAGTTGCACGGCCGCGAATTTCGACGCCCCCACTTTTCCATTCTTCGCTTCACTCTATACTGCCTCTATGACCTCCGAAGCGGACCTGCTGACCCCGTTGCAGCGCTACTGGGGATACAGCTCGTTCCGGCCATTGCAGGAGCGGATTGTGCGCAGCCTGCTGGCGGGCCGCGACACCTGCGTGGTGATGCCGACCGGCGGTGGCAAGTCACTCTGCTACCAACTGCCCGCCGTCGTGTCGGGCCGGACCACGGTGGTCATTTCTCCCCTGATCGCGCTGATGCAGGACCAGGCCGCGCAACTGGCGCAGATGGGGATTCCGGCTGCCGTCCTCAACAGCTCGCTCAGCAACGAGCAGCAATCGCAGGTCATGCGGCAGGCCCGCGACGGCGCTTACCGGCTGCTGTATCTCTCGCCCGAGAGGCTGTCTCGCGGCGACACGCTGGGTTGGCTGCAGCAGGTGCCCATCGCTTTCTTCGCCATCGACGAGGCTCACTGCATTTCCGAGTGGGGACACGAGTTCCGTCCCGAGTACCGGCAGTTGAGCCGCCTGCGCACCAGCTTTGCCGACCGCCCCATCGCCGCCTTCACCGCCAGCGCCACGCGCCAGGTGCGTCACGACATCCTGGGGCAGCTGCAACTGCGCAATGCCGACAAGTACATTGCCAGCTTTCACCGCAAGAACCTGCGTTATCTGGTGCGCCAGTGCGATTCGGTCGAGCAGCCCGCGCTGCTGCTGGCGGCGCTGGCGAACTATGCGGAAGGCAGCGTCATCGTGTATGCGCCCACCATCAACAAGGTGGAGGAAACGGTGGACTTCCTCGAGGGCCAGGGCATTGCCGCCGCGGCTTACCACGGGAAGATGGAAACCGCTGACCGGCGGCGCAACCAGGAACGCTGGATGTCGGACGAAGTGCGCGTGCTGGTCGGCACCATCGCTTTCGGGCTGGGCATCAACAAGGCCACGGTGCGCGCGGTCATCCATCTCGCGCTGCCCAAGTCGATCGAGCAGTATTACCAGGAGGCCGGGCGCGCCGGCCGCGACGGAGATCCCGCGGACTGCGTTCTGCTGTGGAAGAAGCAGGATGCGGGACTGCTCGGCTACTTCGCGAACCAGATTGTCGATCCCGCGGAACGGGAGCGAGCATGGCAGCGCTATCGCATCATTCGCGCCTTCGTGGAATCGAACCAATGCCGTCACCGCCAGATTTGTGAACATTTCGGAGAACGGTTGAAGTGGTCATCGTGCGCTGCCTGCGACGTATGCGGTGAGGCTCCGGAATGGCTGGCCACAGTTGTCCAGCCCGATCCCCGGAAACGCCGCAGGTTTGGTAAGGGAGCGGCCGCGCAGGCTGAGTCTGGCCGCGTGCTCCCGTCGGCGCCGGCAAGTCCGGCCGTAACTGGAGAAGAGGCCGAGCTTCGCGACTACCTGCGCGAGTGGCGGCGCACTACCGCGAAAGAACAGAGCGTGCCGGCTTACGTCGTGATGCATGACACGCTGCTCGAGGAGCTTTGCCGCAGAAGGCCCAGGTTCTTTGCCGAACTCCGGCAGATTCCCGGGATCGGCGAGCGCAAAGCCGAGAGCTACGGGCAGCTCATATTGGACGCCTTCGAGCGCTTCCGTGCAGGAGCGCGGGCAGCGCAGTCCGTAAACCGAAAAATCTCGCCGGAAGACGAGACCAAGCGCCTGCTCGCCGAGGGCCGGAGTTTCGAAGAGATTGCCGCCGCGCGCAAGCGTCAGGTTTCGACGGTCGTGAATCTGGTCAGCACGCTGGTCGAGCGCGGTGAGCTGGAGTTCCAGTCTTCGTGGCTGGACAACAACCGGCGCTCGGTGATCGAGGCGGCCTGCGACAAGATAGGCCTCGAGTGGCTGAAGCCGTTGAAGGAAGTCCTGCCCCCGGAAATTACGTATGAAGAGATCCGGCTGGTGGTGGCGCAGCGCCGCTGGCAGCAGAGTCGAAACAAGAATTGAATCTCGGCATAACGCGGTCCGCCCGGCGCAGCAGCCCGTGTAAAACTTGGTTTTGGGTGGCGCAGCGCTTCAGCGCTGCGATAGGAGACCTCTTCTAGTGGCGGCTTCAGCCGCTGAGGTACCTCTGGGGCTAAATCCCATTCCTTCTGCCAGCTCTATCGCAGGCCTGGAAGGCCTGCGCCACCCAAATCATGTGCGCCGTTGAGTGTTTCAGCCCCTGTTAGCCCCTGAGGGATACATGCCTGCTCTTTGGTGCGCTGAGAGATGCCAGCCGTCTGCTAGCTTTCCCGCATCAAAACTTGCTTCGCCCCCTCGCGTCCCGATCGCACACAATCCGGCACCCCGATCCCGCGATAAGCGTTGCCCGCAAGCGCGAGGCCAGGCAACTGCTGCCGCAGGCGCTCGATGCGCTCCAGCCGCTCCAGGTGCCCCACGCCATACTGCGCCATCGCCGACTTCCACTTGTACACGCGAGCAAATAATGGCTCGGCCCGCAAGCCGATGATCTGCTGTAATTCGCTGCGCACGATTCCGACGATCTGGTCATCGCTTAACGGCCAGACATTCTCCGCATTCACTCCCGCAAAAAAGCAGCGCAGCAGCGCGCGATCCTCCGGCGCCCGGTGCGGAAACTTGTTGTGCACGAAGGTCGCCGCCAGCAGCCGCTTGCCTTCGCTGCGCGGTACAAGAAATCCGAAGCCAGGGGGCAAAGTCCGCCGCACATCGGCGCCATACCCAAGGCCAACCGTGATCGAAGAGCTGTACTCGATGGCTGCCAGTTCACCCGCCAGCTCCGGACTCGCCATACGCAGCACGTGCGCAGCCGCGGCCGCTGGCAGGGCGATGATGACAGCATCGAAGTAGTCGGATCGCATGCCCGCGGATACGACCCATCCTCCAGCTTCACGCTGAATGGCCTGCACTGTCGTGTCCGTAAGCAACGACGACGGCGTGAGGCGCGAAACGACCGTCTCGGCCAGATGCTGCATGCCGTCCTTGAGCGAAGTGAACAGCGGCGGCGCGATCCGACGCGGTCCCGCCGACACTTTCTTGCGCGCCGCCAGCATCGCCAGGCCCAGGCTGCCGTACTTGCGTTCCATTTCCGCGAACCGCGGCAGCACCGCCCGCACGCTCAGGCTCGCCGCTTCTCCCCCGTAGACGCCCGACAGCAGCGGATCAGCCAGCCGTTCCACCATCTCCGAGCCGTAATGGCGCTCAACAAAATCCGCCACTGACTCATCGTGCCCCACGGCCTGCGGCGGATGAAATAACTCCTGCGTCATGCGCAGCTTGGTCTTCCACGAAAACAGCGGCGAGAAACCGGTGGGCAGGATTTTCGTCGGGACCATGAACATCAGCCCGTCGGGCATGACCACGAGCCGTCCGCCGACGAGGATATAAGTCTTCCGGTCCGCGTCATTCGACCCGATCAGCTGGTCGCCGAGACCGAGCTCGCGGCAAAGATCGGCCGCCCATGGCTTTTCCGTGATGAACGAATCGGGCCCGGCTTCGACCACGCATCCGTCAATGTGCTCGGTGCGCAGCACGCCGCCCAAACGCGCGGAGGACTCATACACAACGTACTCGACATCAGCTCCCGCGCGGCGGCGCTCTTCCAGTTCGTAAGCCGCGGAAAGCCCGGAGATGCCTCCGCCAATAATCGCGATGCGAGTCATGGCACACGGCGCCCGGCGTCTGATTTTCGGCTTCCCGAAGCCGGCGTGCGCAAGTCCGGCGGGGAATACTCCTGCACAAAGCGCGCCAGGTTCTTCACGTTCTCCACCGGCGTTTCCGGCAGAATGCCATGCCCCAGATTGAAGATGTGTCCCGCTCTTCCGCCGGCGCGCCGTAAAATATCTTCCGCGCGCGCCCTCAGTTCTTTCCAGCCGGCGAACAGGAGCACAGGATCAAGATTTCCCTGCACTCCGCACCCGTGGCCAAGCCGGCTCCAGCCTTCGTCGAGCGGAATCCGCCAGTCCAGCCCGATCACCTCAGCTCCGGTTTCTTTCATCGCGGGCAGCAACGTGGCGCTGTCAGTGCCGAAGTAGATGATCGGCGCTCCGGTTTTTTGCAACTGCTTCACCATGCCGGTAACGTGCGGCAGCACGTAGCGGCGGTAGTCTTCCACGCTCAGGCAGCCCACCCAGCTGTCGAACACCTGGATCACGTCGGCTCCGGCCCGCGCCTGCTCGGCCGCATAAGCGGTGGTGACCGCGACCAGCTTGCTCATGAGCGCGTCCCAGTCGGCGGGCGCGTTGTACATCATCTTCTTCGCGTGAACGTAATTGCGCGATCCTCCGCCTTCGATCATGTAGCTGGCCAGCGTGAAGGGCGCGCCGCAGAACCCGATGACCGGAATCCGTCCGGCAAAATGTTTCGCTACCAGGCTCACCGCTTCTGCCACATAGCCCAGTTCGCCGGCGCGATCGGTCCGCAGTCGATGGATGTCTTCCGCACTGCGCACCGGTTTCTCGATGACCGGACCTTCGCCCGCCGAAAAATGAAACGGCAGCCCCATGACTTCGAGCGGCAGCAGCAGATCGGCGAAAATAATGGCGGCGTCCACGCCCAGAATCTCGGCGGCAGTGATGGTGACTTCCGCGGCCAGCGCCGGTTTCTTGCAGATCTCGAGCAGCGAATGCTCCTTGCGCACCACGCGATACTCCGGCATGTACCGTCCGGCTTGGCGCATGAACCAGACCGGCGTGTGTTCCACCGCCTGCGACTTGCAGGCGCGAACAAAATTGGAATCAGGGGCCGACATGAACTTTGAATGTAGCATTTTTGGCAGGCTGTATGTTTTGCAGAGCCATGTAGGGACAGCCGCCCTCGGCTGTCCGGTCGAGCGCAGCTCGACAGCCTTGGCTGCCCCACCCTTCGCGCTTCTCAAGAAATGAGCAAGTTACTGCTAGCTCAAGCGCGGGGTGTGTTCTAAGAACATCCATGTGGGGACAGCCGCCCTCGGCTGTCCGGTCGAGCGCAGCTCGACAGCTTTGGCTGCTCTTTACTTTTCCTCCACCGCTTCTTAACCTAACTCCCATGCCCTCCTACTTCACTCCCGAACTCTTCCGCTTCCTCAACCGTCTCAAGCGCAACAACAATCGCGACTGGTTCCAGGCCCACAAAGACGAATACGAAACCCACGCGCGCCAGCCCGCACTGCGCTTCATCACCGACTTCGCCGCGCCTCTATACGAAATCAGTCCTTATCTCGTCGCCGATCCCCGCCCCTCGCGCGGCTCCATGTTTCGCATCTACCGCGACACGCGCTTCTCCGGCGACAAGCGCCCTTACAAGACGCACCTCGCCATGCGCTTCTCGCATCGCGGGAAAGACGTTCACTCTCCCGGCTTTTATCTTCACTTCGAGCCCGGAGGCTGTTTCGCCGCCTGCGGCCTCTGGCATCCCGAGCCGCCGACCCTGCTCAGCGTTCGCACTGCCATCGTCTCGCGCCCCGAGGAATGGCGCGCTGTCCGCCGCCTGCTCAATTGGGACGATGCCAGCAAACTCTCTCGCCCTCCCCGCGGTTTCCCCTGCGATCACGAATTCGTCGAAGACCTCAAGCTCCGCGATCTCGGCACCGCCGTTGACATAACCGACAAGCAAGTCTGCAGTCCCAGGTTCATGGCGGTCTTCACCGCTGCCTGTCGCAAGATGTCCCCCGTCGCCGCCTTCCTCAGCAGCGCCGTCGGCCTGAAGTTCTAGACGTGTGGAAGTTCTGGAAGTGTGGAAGTTCTGGAAGTATGGAAGAGCGGTGCCGGCCGCAGCGCAACCCATGTGGGGACAGCCGCCCTCGCCTGCCCTGAGCGCAGTCGAAGGGGCTGTCCGGTCGAGCGAAGCTCGACGGCATTGTCGGCCCTGTTGCCATCCTTCGAGATCGAGCAGCCGTGGAAGAGCGGCCCTTCAGGGCCGCGTAAGGGGGTTGAAATCAATGCGGGCTTCAGCCCCGGAGGTCATCCTCGTGGCGACGACCGACCCTTTCCGCATCCTGCTGGTCCCCGCACTCCGTCTAGAATCACAACATGATCCCCAGGGCTGCCAGCCTCGCCGGTCTGTTCGGGCTGGCCTTTCTCTTCCACATAGCTTCCCAACAACCACCAACCCCCTCCCCGCCCACCTTTTACAAAGACGTGCTCCCCATCTTGCAGAATCACTGCCAGAGCTGTCATCGCTCGGGAGGAATCGCGCCCATGCCGCTGGAGACCTACGCCCAGGCTCGTTCCCAGGCGCCCGCGATGACGCACGAAGTTCAGATGAGGATGATGCCTCCGTGGTTTGCCGATCCGCGCTATGGCCGCTTTGCCAACGATCCCTCGCTGACCGAACCGCAGACCGCGACCATCGTGGCCTGGTCGGAAGCCGGTGCTCCTGCCGGAGACGCGTATGATGCTCCTCCTCCGCGCCAGTGGACGGCAGGATGGAATATTCCTCAGCCCGATCTCGTAGTCAAAATGCCCAGGCCGGTCCAGATTCCCGCTGAGGGCGAGGTGGAGTACACCTACGAAATCGTGCCCACGCATTTTGCCCAGGACCGCTGGGTGCAGATGTCCGAATTCCGTCCCGGCAGCCCCGCGCACGTTCATCATGCGGTCGTCTACATCCGTCCCCCGGACTCACCGTGGCTGCGCCATGCGCCGGTGGGCGAGCCTTTTACGGCTTCTACCCTGAGCGATCCCGTGGAACGCCGCCAGGCCCACGAGACCACCAGCGATCTTCTGCTCGTCTATGCCCCGGAAAGTTCGCCCGACCAATGGCCCGACGGGATGGCGAAGTTTATCCCTGCCGGATCGGACCTCGTCTTCCAGATGCACTACACCACCAACGGCACCGCCGACGAAGACCAGACCAGCATCGGCCTGATCTTTTCGCGGACGCCGCCAAAGCAGAGAGTGGTTACGCTGCAACTGAATAATCGTGCACTGATCATTCCGCCAGGCGCGGACGACTATCGCGTCGAGGTCCAGGGCACGCTGCCCAACGACGCGACTCTGCTCAGCCTGTTTCCGCACATGCATCTGCGCGGAAAGCGCTTCGAATATGACATCATCCACGACGATGGCAGCGCGGAAGTTTTGTTGCGCGTGAACTATCATTTCCACTGGCAGTTGAGCTACAAGCTGGCCGAGCCGCGGCTGTTGAAGGCAGGAACAAAGCTGCGCGCCATCGCCTGGTATGACAATTCGAAGAACAATCCTCACAACCCCGACCCGGGAAAGACCGTAACCTGGGGCGATCAAACCTCCGACGAGATGATGGTAGGGTTTTTCGACGTGGCCCTCCCGGCCGGCATGGATAAGTGGAAGTTCTTCGAGCGGAATGGAAACGGGGACTCGAAACAGAGAGCAGAGCAGAAATAACGTGCTCGCGAGCGACAGACTCCAGTCCGCGCCCTACGCCCGCCCCTTCTTCGCAGCGATCGCGGTCTCTTTGCCCGCAACTTCCCACGGCCGCTTGGGGCGATCCATGGCGGATTTGTCGCGATCCTCGATGCGGTCGTAGTGATAAGACTCGCTGACGGTGCCGAGCGACTCGTTGTACAAGCTGGGCAGGCCCAGCGCGACCTTGAGTTCTTCGGCAAACGAATGCAGCGCCTTGAGGTGGTCGGCCGTCGCCGGAACTTCCGTCTTCGAGGTTTTCAGGAACTGCTGGTACCCGCGGTTCACCAGCTTCGAGATCTCGCTGCCGATCAGGTAGCCGGGATAGGCGAAAATCTTTACCCCGTCGTCCGGCGTTTTCTGGATGGCAGCCGACACGTTGTACTTGCGCAAGAAGACGCGCCCGTTCATGCCGGGGGCGTCGGTCACGTCGAACCCGTTGTCGCGCAGCCAGGCTAACGCTTCTTCGTAGGTTCGTGCTTCAATGGTCTTGGACATTGCTTTCGACTTCAACCTTTCCTTGCCCGCATTCGCTCGTCACAAATTAGATGCGACTTTTATAACGACCGCTCGTAACTTTACATGAGCTGCATCGCCGGGCGAACCTCATTCATCTAAACAAAATACTACATACCTCGTTTCGGACTACATAGCACATTACGTTAGTCACGGCGGTCCGGTTCAGAAATGGCGCACGGTTCAACCAAATTCGCAGTGCAAGCCCACGCCGATCCTCGCAAAGCCGCGCCAGCATTGGGGGAAACACTGGGCCACAGCGTGCTGGAGCGGATCGGAAACACGCCCTTGCTGCGTCTCGATACCCTCATCCGCGACCTGCCCGGCGTAGCACTTCTGGGTAAGGCCGAATGGTACAACCCCGGCGGATCAGTCAAGGACCGCGCCGCCGCCAACATCGTTGCCGAGGCCCGCCGCAGCGGCGAACTTCGCCCCGGCAAGATTCTGCTCGACGCCACCAGCGGCAATACCGGCATCGCCTATGCCATGCTGGGGGCGGCTGAAGGATTCCCCGTCACCCTCTGCATGCCGGAGAACGTCTCCCGCGAGCGCAAGCAAATCCTGCAGGGCTACGGCGCCAACATTCTCTACACCGATCCCGGCGAAGGTTCCGATGGCGCCATCCGCATGGCGCGCGAACTGGCGGCGCGACATTCCGACAAATATTTCTACGCCGACCAGTATTCCAACGACGCCAACTGGAAGGCGCACTACTGCACGACTGCCAACGAAATCTGGCAGCAGACTCAGGGACGCGTCACGCATTTTGTTTCCATGCTGGGCACCAGCGGAACTTTTGTCGGAACCACCCGCCGCCTCAAGGAACTGAATCCGCGCCTGCAATGCATCTCGCTGCAGCCGGATTCGTCGTTCCACGGGATTGAAGGCGCCAAGCACATGGCCAGCGCCATCGTGCCCAGAATTTATGATCCCAGTCTGGCCGATCGGAATCTTGAGATTTCGACCGAAGACGCCTACGCCATGGCGCGGCAGCTTTCCCGCACCGCCGGTCTGTTGGTCGGAGTCTCCTCCGCCGCCGCAGTCGTTGGGTGCCTGAAAATCGCGCGCGAGCTCCCGCGGAAGAAGGAAGACGACGCCGTCATCGTCACCATCCTCTGCGATTCCGGCGAGAAGTACTTGAGTGAGAGATTCTGGACGGAAGGATGAGTCAAAACAAAGTCAGAAGTAAGAAGGCAGAATGCAGAAGTAACGCCAGAGCCCGCAGCTTCCCTTCTGCATTCTAACTTCTGACTTCTGCATTCTCCGGGTGCCCCACCCTTCTCGCGCCTTTTGCGAGAGGGTGGGGATTTTGACTTCAACAGATCCCGGATTTATTACTGTGGTCTACGATTCCCACGATGCTAAAACTGTCCCGCCCACACTACGACGCCCTCCGCCGCCATGGCGAAGAAACCTACCCCCACGAATGCTGCGGCATTCTTCTAGGTCGCACAGAGGACGACGGCTCGCGTGTCGTCACTTCCATTGCGCGCGCCGGCAACACCCGCACCGATTCTCCCCACAACCGCTACAACATTGACCCCCGCGAACTGGTCCGCATTCAGCGCGAGGGCCGCGAGCGCGGCGAGGACATCGTCGGCTTCTACCACTCCCACCCCGATCATCCCGCGCAGTGGTCGTCCACTGACCTGGCGGAAGCGCATTGGCTGGGATGCTCCTACGTCATCACCAGCGTGGAAAAAGGGAAGGCTGCCGTCACCAACTCGTTCGAACTCACCGGCTCGGACGAATCCGACAAGCGACTGGTGGATGAGAAGATCGCCGTTACCTGATTCCGAATCGCAGGATGTGGGGACAGCCGCCCTCGGCTGTCCGGTCGAGCGCAGCTCGACTAGCGCTCTCCGTGCCCCCGTTAGCAGAAACTGGCGGATCTTCGACCCGCCTGGACAGCCGAGGGCGGCTGTCCCCACATGATCTCGGACTTCAAATCCCTTGCCGGGCGCGGCAAGTCG
>JBKQRC010000101.1:0-73452 GCA_052326105.1 Candidatus Sulfotelmatobacter sp.
CGATCGACTTTTTATCCGTGCGGCGTGGCGGGACCTATATCGACGCCACGGTGGGCCTTGGCGGGCACAGTTACGAAATCGCAAAACGCCTCGGCGCACCGGGACATTTGATTGGGCTCGATAAGGATCCGGCAGCGCTCGGAATCGCGCGGGAGAAGCTGCTAGCGGGCGTCGGACCTCAGACCTCCGACCTCAGCGAGTCTGGCCGAGGGCCGACGTCCGAAGTCCGAGGGCCGAATTTGGATTGGCCGACGATCACCCTGCTGCATCGTTCCTTTGCGAGTTTGGCTGAGGTCCGAGGGCTGAGGGCCGACGGCTTACTGGCCGACCTCGGAGTCAGCAGCTTGCAGCTTGCTAGCCCGGCGCGCGGATTCAGTTTTCAGGCGGAAGGACCGCTCGACATGCGGATGGATCCGCATTCCGAGCGCACCGCCGAACAAGTGGTAAACCACCTCGACGAGCGACAGCTTGCCGATGTGATTTACGAATTCGGAGAGGAAAGGAGGTCGCGGAGAATCGCCAGAGCCATTTGCCGGTCGCGGCCGATACGATCTACCGCACATCTTGCGGAGGTCATATCAGCCGCGGCCCGGCCAATGAATCGGGCTGAAAAAAGAATTCATCCCGCGACGCGCACCTTTCAGGCTCTTCGAATCTTCGTAAACCGCGAACTGGACGATCTGCGGGCGCTGGTGGAAGCGGCGCCCCGGATTCTGAAGCCCGGAGGACGGGTGGTGGTGATCAGCTTTCACTCGCTCGAGGATCGCATTGTGAAGGATGCCTTCCGTGATGGAGCCGGACAGGGTCTCTACCGGTTGCTGACGAAAAAACCGGTAACGGCGAGCGAACAGGAGAGCGATCGCAACCCGCGGGCACGCAGCGCGACGTTGCGCGCGGCAGAGAGAACAGACGTCGGACCTCAGACCTCGGACCTCTGGGGCTGAGATGGTTGCGGGTTTTGCTGAGGTCGGAGGGCTGAGGTCTGACGCCCGGTTTTGATTTTAGCTCCGGAAAACCTGCCGGAGTGCCCGGCATTAGCTGTCATGGCGTGCCGGGTCTTCAAGATTCAGGTTTAAGCATGACCAATGCGGACGCTAGATCCGCTGGGGCGGGAAAAAGGCCCGGCCTCAGACCTTGGGCGTCGAACCTCAGCAAGAACGGCTGAGGGCTGAAGTCTGAAGTCCGAGGTCGGGTTTAACGGGTTCCGTGGTAGGAATCCATTTTGAGGTTGCAGCACATGTACACCGGCACACTGATCAGGGACTTGATGGCCACGGTTGAGCAGGCGGAACTACGGGCCGAGCAACGGGAACGGCTGAGGCGGATGGAAGAAGAGCAGGAACTGCGTGCCATTTTTGCCATGCAGATTCCAATCATAGAAGGCGACCACGTTTTCATGGGAGCGGCTTAAATGGCGGCAGCAGCGGCAATTCGCAGTGTCGGTCCAGCAGTTGGCCGGCGTCCCTTCTGGACGGGCACGCCCGAAATCTATTTCGCCAAGGCCATCGACAATTCACGGCTGGTCAAAGTGGAAGATCCACGCCGCAGCCGCGAACGCCGGCAGTTTTGCGCGGCGCTCGTCTTCTTCTTCCTTCTGGTGTTCGGTTACACCTGGCAGCACTTCCGGGCAATCGAGTACGGATATCAGATTGAATCCGCCAAGCGTGAACTGAGCGGGATGACCGAAATGAACCGTGCCCTGCGCCTGGAAGATGCTTCCCTGCGCAATCCCGAGCGCATTGACCTGCTGGCGCGCCGCATGGGTCTGATGCCGCCCGAGCCGGGTCAGGTCATTCGCATGGACGCTGCGGCCAGCGATGGTCAAGGCCCGGTTATGGCGAGCACGGCTCCCGTGACCGTGATTGCGGCACAGTAGACAGGGAGTGTGTAGGCAAGATTGTGTGGGGCCGGGTCTCTGACCTGGCCGTGCCGAGCGAAGCTCGGCCGAATTTCGGCGGCGGCCTGGCTGTAATCGGGCCGCCATGTTTGTCTGAGCGAGACACGTTCTTTAAGGGCTTGTCATTCCGAGGAGCGCAGCGACGAGGAACCTGCTGCCCGCCTGCGCCGGCAGAAAGCAGGTTCCTCTCCTCGCTGCGCGAGGTTCGGAATGACAACCGCTCAAGAGCACGCGAGATTGCGAATGACACGCTTAAGAACGCGCGAGGTTCGGAATGACGAAGCTTGAGAGTGGTAACTATGGCTGCAAATAACTCCGCCTCCGGCACAAACTCCCGGCTCTACCTGCTCGGCGCATTGCTGCTATTGTGGTGCGTAGCCATCTGTGGCCGCCTGGTCTACCTGCAGGTCTTCAGCTACGGCAAGTTCGTGAAGCAGGCCGGACATCAGCAGCAGCGCGCGATTCCGCTGACCGCCAAGCGCGGCGTCATCTACGACCGGGCCGGCCGCGAGCTGGCCATGTCGGTGCTGGTGGATTCCGCTTTCGCCGTGCCCACCGAAGTCAAGGATTTGCCCACCGCGGTTTCCCTGATCACGCGCATCACGGGCGAAGATCACAATGTCGTTCTCGCCGACTGCCAGACGCATAAGACCTTCTGCTGGGTGGCGCGCAAGGCCGATGATGAAACCATCGAACGCATCAAATCTCTCAACCTGCAGGGCATTCACTTCCAGAAGGAGCCCAAGCGCTTTTATCCCGCGCGCGACTTGGCGGCGCAGGTGCTGGGTTCGGTCGGCATGGAAGATTCCGGCCAGAGCGGCATCGAGCACGAATTTGACGACGAACTGCGTGGACGGCCGGGCAAAATGTTCATTTCGGTGGACGCGCACAAAGAGTGGTTCTCCGACGTCGAGACTCAGCCCGAGCCCGGTGAGAACCTGGTCCTGACCATTGACAAAAACATCCAGTACATCGCGGAAAAAGAGCTGGATCAGGCAATCCACGACACCCAGGCCATCTCCGGCACCGTAATTGTCGAAAACCCGCACACCGGAGAAATTCTGGCGCTGGCTAACCGGCCGACCTTCAATCCGAATCTGCGCAAGCAGATCACGCCCGCTGCACTGACCAACCGCGCCGTGAGCTATGTATATGAGCCCGGCTCAACCTTCAAGCTGGTGACGATTTCCGCCGCGCTCGAAGAAAAACTCACGACCCCAGATGAAGTCTTCGACTGCCAGATGGGATCGATCGTCTACAACGGCATGCGCATTCGTGACTCGAAACCGCACGGCCTGCTGCCGGTGTGGGGCGTGCTGGCTGCATCGAGCGACGTAGGCTCGATCAAAATCGCGATGCGTTTGGGTGAAGACCGCTACTACAAATACATTCGCGCCTTCGGATTCGGACAGCCGACCGGCATCGAGTTGCCCGGCGAGACTCGCGGTTTGTCCAAGCCTCCGAGCCGCTGGTCGAAAGTTTCGATCGCGGCCATTTCCATCGGTCAGGAAATCGGCATTTCTCCCATTCAGCTGGCCGGGCTGACTTCGACCTTTGCCAACGACGGCATCTGGGTCGCTCCCCGCATCGTTGCCGGAACCGTGCAGCCGCAGGGAACGCCGCAGACAGTGGCATTTCATCCCGGAGCATCGCATCGCGTGATTTCGTCCTTCACAGCCGCCGAGATGCGCTCGATGATGGAGAAAGTCGTGATTGATGCCCACGGCACCGGCCGCAGGGCAATTCTGGAAGGCTACAGCTCCGCGGGTAAGACGGGCACGGGGCAGAAGGTGGACCCGGCCACCGGCGCGTATTCGAAGACGAAATATGTCGGCTCGTTTGGCGGATTCGCTCCGGTGAACAACCCCCAGATTGTGGTCGCGGTGATTCTGGACTCGGCGGTGGGACCCCACCAGGGCGGGCAGGTCGCCGCACCGGTATTTCGCCGCATCGCGCAGCAGGTTCTCGAATATCTGCACGTGCCCCACGACCTGCCGCTGATGCCGCGGCATCAGCTTTTGCTGGCGCAGGCCAAAACGAAAGACAAAGATCTGGAAGAAGGAACCCCGGATCATCCCGGCGAGCCGCTGGAGACTGCGGAAGTGAACGGGGATTCTTCCGATACGGCGAAGCCGCAGAGTGTGGCGCGGGCGCTTCCCTTCGACAAGCTCAGGGCAGGCTCTTCGGCAAGTTCAGGACAGGCTCCGCCCGCGAATGCCGAAGCCACAGGACAAGTCGTTCAGGCGGCGGTGCGCGAATCAGTGTCGCCTTCTCCGTCCACTGGATCGGCCAGCCAGGGTCCGGCGAAGCCCACGGACGCAGGAACTAAAGACGCGGCAAAACTGCCATCCTCTGGAACCGTGGTCCTCGACGTGGAGCAGGGCGGAATCGAAGTGCCGTCATTCGTGGGAAAGACCGTGCGGAGCGCCGTCGAAGCCGCTCAGGACGCCGGACTGGAACTGGAGGCCGTGGGCAGCGGTGTCGCCCGCCAGCAATCTCCCGCCGCAGGAACGCACGTCGCGGCAGGGGCGCGGGTGACGGTGCAGTTCGGTCAGTAGAATCAAGCTCAACGCAGAGGGGGCAGAGTACAAAGGGGATTTACGGGACAAAATCCCGCGCGCTTTCTCGCTTCATGCTGCCTCCATCGTCCTTTGTGAGCCTCAGCTTAAGTCTCCCAACTCCTCTGCGCACTCCGCGTCCTCTGCGTTGAAAGCTCCTCCCGTTTGACCCGCCGAAAAAGCGCGTGATACGGTAGTCAGTCACGTGATCCCGGCAGACCAGCCACTGCTCGCTTGAGGTCTACTTTGTCTTCGGTTGAGGCGACGCCCGCCGTCCGGAAAACTGCGCTGAACGCCGTCCATCGCCAGATGGGCGCGAAGATGGTGGAGTTCAACGGCTGGGACATGCCGGTCGAATATCCTGCGTCGCTGGGCGGCGGCATCATCGCCGAGCACATGGCGGTGCGCACCGGGGTTGGCATCTTCGACGTCAGCCACATGGGCGACATCCGCCTGGCCGGACCGCAGGCGCTGGCCGCCGTGCAGCACATCTCCATGAACGATGCGTCGCGGCTGGCTATCGCCCAGGCGCAGTATTCGGCGCTGCTCTATCCCGCAGGGACGTTCGTGGATGACGTGATCGTCCATCGCCTCGCCGCGGACGAGTACCTGCTGGTGATCAACGCGGGCACGCGCGAAAAAGATTTCGCCTGGGTGCGCGACAACACACGACAGTTCGATTGCGCGGTCGAGAATTTGTCGGATGACTTCACGCAGATCGCGATTCAGGGACCGAAGGGCGTCAACCTTCTGCAAAAGTTAACTGACGCCGACCTGAGCGCAGTAAAGTTCTATTGGGTCACGCGCGGGCGATTGTGCGGCCTCGACCATATTCTGATGGGCCGTACCGGCTACACAGCCGAAGACGGGTTCGAAGTTTATATTCCCGCCGATGAGGCCACTAGCGCCCGAGTGTGGAATGAAATCCTCGCTGCGGGCAAGGAGTTTGGCGTCGTACCCTGCGGCCTGGGCGCGCGCAACACGTTGCGCCTCGAAGGCAGGCTGCCGCTCTATGGCCACGAGATTTCCGATACGATAAATGTCTGGGAAGCCGGGCTCGACCGCTTCTGCAAAATGGAGAAGCCAGATTTCGTTGGGCGTGCCGCCTTGGGGCAGGCTCGAGCCGCGGGAGTGATGCGAACTTTGGTTGGCCTTGAGATGACGGAACGCGGCATCGCCCGCGATAGCTACAAGGTACTCGATGCCGGTGGCCGCGAGATCGGATACGTGACCAGTGGCTCCCCGGCACCTTACTTGAAAAAGAATATTGCATTAGCCTATGTGCCGCCGGAATTCGCCGCGGTCGGCACTCCGGTGAAAGTGGAGATCCGCGGCCAGGGCACAGGGGCGGTGGTCGTCCCGACGCCGTTTTACAAGCGGCCGAGGAAAGCGGTTTAACCACAGAGGACACTGAGGACGCTGAGGTTTTGCTAGAAGCTAGCAGCTAGGAGCTAGAAGCTTATGGCTTATCCTACAGATCGCAAATATACGAAAGAGCATGAGTGGATTCGCGTGAACGGCGCTTCCGCTACGGTCGGCATCACCGACTACGCCCAGGAGTCGCTCGGCGACATCGTCTTCGTCGAAGTGCCCAAGGTGGGCGCAGAACTCGCCGTGGGCAAGACTTTTGGCACGGTCGAGTCGGTGAAGGCGGTGTCGGACTTGTTTGCTCCGGCGTCGGGCACGGTGACTGAGGTCAACGGAGAACTGGCCAATTCGCCCGAGAAAGTGAACAAAGATCCGCACGGTTCGTGGATGGTGAAGATCACGCTCAAGGATCCCAGTGAACTGGATGCACTGCTTTCCGCCGCCGACTATGAGAAGTTTGTGGCCGAGGAGGCGGGACACTAGAAATTGCCGATTTGCGATTGCCGATTTGCGATTGAGGATTGACGCTTCGTTTCATCGGTGATTCCGTGACAATCGGAAATTGGCAATCGGCAATCGAGAATTCCTATGCGCTACTTACCGAAATCTCCTGCCGACCGCGAAGCCATGCTGAAAGCAATTGGCGTGCGCACGGTCGACGATTTGTTCTTACCGATTCCCGCCGAGTACCGGCTGACCCGTGACCTCAACATCCCGCGCCAGATGGCGGAATCGGAGATCGTGGACTGGTTCCGGCAGCGCTCGCGCGAAAACGGCGAAGGTTACACCAGCTTTCTGGGCGCGGGGGCCTATTCTCATTACCGGCCCGTCATTATTGATTCGCTTATCTCCCGCGGCGAGTTCCTGACCGCCTACACGCCCTATCAGGCGGAAATCTCGCAGGGCACGCTGCAATCCATCTTCGAATTTCAGACCATGATCTGCGAACTGACCGGCATGGAGGTGGCGAACGCGTCCATGTACGACGGTTCAACCGCCGCTGCCGAAGCCGTGATGATGGCCGTCCGACTGACCGGACGGAGATCGGTGGTCGTTGCGCGCAGCCTGCATCCGGAGTATCGCGAAGTCCTGGCAACGTACGCCACGCACCAGGGCATGCCGCTATCGGTTGCAGGCTTCGGCGACGACGGACGGGTGAATCTGAAAGAACTGGAGACGGCCATCACTCCCGAGACCGCGTGCGTGCTGGTGCAGTCGCCAAACTTTTTCGGGACGATTGAAGATGTGTCCGCCATCGCTGAGACGGCGCATCAGCGCGGAGCCATGCTGGTGGTCTCGATCGCCGAGGCCGTGTCGCTGGGGATCGTGGAGCCTCCGCGAGATGCCGACGTTATCGCCATGGAAGCGCAATCGTTCGGCGTTCCGCTCGGTTTCGGCGGGCCGTTCTGCGGCGTCATTGCCACGCGCGAAAAATATGTGCGCCAGATGCCAGGCCGCCTGGTCGGGCAAACCACCGACAAACAGGGCAAGCGCGGGTTCGTGTTGACGCTGGCCACACGGGAACAGCACATCCGCCGCGAGAAGGCGACCTCGAACATCTGCACCAACCAGGCGCTGGTCGCGCTGATGGTCAACATCTTTATGACGGTGTACGGCAAGGTCGGGCTGAAAGAATTAGCCAGGCAGAATCTGGCGAAGACGGCCTACGCCGCGAGCCAATTCGCGAAGCACGGCAAGGTCCTGTTCGGCGCCGCGCCGCGCTTCAACGAATTCGTGATCACCACCAGTGAAACTCCGCAGGCCATCAACAGCCGCCTGCTAGGGCACAAGATCGTCGGCGGATTGCCGCTGAAGAAGTTTTATCCCGAGTTAGGGAACGCCTGTTTGTGGTGCTGCACCGAACTGACCACGCGCAGCGCGATTGACACCGCCGTCGGACTCGTGGCCGAGAGCGAGCGTTCGGTAAGCTCGGCCAAAGAAGTGGAAGAGGTGGCGCGATGAAGCGCAGCCGCTCTCAGGGAGGAGCCGGGAATGTCTCCTCGTAATTCCTGCGTCGGGTGCCACGGCGACGGGAAATGCGCCGCGTGCTTTGGGACCGGTACCAACACGCACGTCAATGAGGATCAACCGGCATGCCGGAATTGCGGGGGCACCGGCGTTTGTCCAACGTGTCAGGGAAGTGGACGCGCGTTTGTGCCCCCGCCAGAAATTCTTGATCCGGGATTCGATAAGTTATGAAGCACGTGACTCGCAAAGCGACGCGCCACGTCAATCAGAACGAAGGCCTGATCTTCGAGAAGTCCTCGGCTGGGAAAGCAGCGTGGAGGCTGCCGCCGCTCGATGTCCCCGAAGTCGATGCCGCGCAGCTTCTCGGGTCGTCCGAAAGAAAAAATCTGGGCAGCATGCCCGAGGTGAGCGAAATCGAGATCATCCGCCATTTCACGCGGCTCTCCACCTGGAATTACGCCATTGATCTCGGCATGTATCCGCTTGGCTCGTGCACCATGAAATACAACCCGCGGGTGAACGAAGCGGTCGCCCGCGTGGAGGGAATCGCGAACGCGCATCCCTACCAGCCGGAGAAAATCTCGCAGGGTGCGCTGCGCATCCTCAAGACACTGAGCGAATGCCTGATCGAAATCACCGGCATGGATGCCATCACGCTGCAACCGGCCGCCGGGGCCCACGGCGAGATGACCGGGTTGTTGATGGTCCGCGCCTATCACCAGGCGCAAGGCAATGCTCGCAAAAAGATCCTGATTCCCGACTCCGCCCACGGAACGAATCCAGCCACCGCGGCGATGGTGAACTACGCAGTCGAGAATCTGAAGTCAGATGCGCGGGGCATGGTTGATACAGCGGCGCTTGCAGCGCAGATGAACGAAGATGTCGCCGCTCTAATGCTGACCAATCCCAACACGCTGGGCGTCTTCGAGCAGGACATTCTCAAAATCGCAGCCATTCTCCATGCCAAAGGCGGCCTGCTCTATATGGACGGCGCCAACATGAACGCGCTGGTTGGCAAGGCTCGCCCCGGCGATTTCGGCGTGGACGTCATGCATCTGAACCTTCACAAGACTTTTTCTACTCCCCACGGAGGCGGCGGCCCGGGCTCAGGACCAGTAGCAATCAAGAAAGCTCTCGAGCCTTTTCTGCCGAAGCCGGTGGTCATCGCCAACTCTGACGGCACGCTGGCTTTCGACTACAACCGGCCGCAGTCGGTCGGCCGCGTGCGTGCGTTCTACGGAAACTTTGGCATGTTCGTGCGCGCGCTGGCGTACATTCAGGCGAATGGACCCGACGGCCTGCGCCAGACGACCGAAGACGCCGTGCTCAACGCCAACTATATTCGCAAAGGTCTGGAAGGCCCCTACGACCTGCCTTATTCCACGCCGACCATGCATGAAGTCGTTTTCAGCGACAAGTGGCAGGCGAAGCACGGCGTGCGCACCATGGACATCGCCAAGCGCCTCATCGATTACGGTTTCCATCCCTACACCACGGCATTTCCCCTGATTGTGCCGGGCGCGCTCATGATCGAGCCCACCGAGAGCGAACCGAAGGAAGAACTGGACTTGTTCATCGAGGCCATGAAGTCGATTGCCGAGGAAGTTGAGGAAGACCCGCAGACGGTGCTCGATGCGCCGCATTCGACGCGGGTTTCGCGGTTGGACGAGACCGCGGCCGCGAGGAAGCCTGTTTTGCGGTGGAAACCGAGCGCATGATTTTCGATTGCCGATTGCCGATTTACGATTGAAAACCGGCAACTCCGAGCTTTTCAATTGGAAATCGGCAATCGAAAATCGGCATTTTTCCCCATTGCCTTCCCTGTTTCCTCCCTCTGTGTTCCCCGCGTCCTCTGTGGTTAAATCCTGATATTGCCTCCGAAAACACAAGTCAGCCTGTTCGCGTCTCCGGAAAAGCGCAACCCCGTGGTCTGCCTGCTGCTGGCGGTGGTCACGCTGGCGCTCTACAACCCGGTGAACCGCCATCCCTTCGTAAACTATGACGATGACCGCTATGTGACGGACAATCCGCACATACGCCAGGGCCTGACTGCGGATACTTTCGTCTGGGCGCTGACTTCCACCGAGGTGGCGAACTGGCATCCGCTGACCTGGATGTCGCACGCCCTCGACTGCTCCTTATTCGGCCTCAACCCC
The DNA here is from genome assembly GCA_052326105.1 of Candidatus Sulfotelmatobacter sp. Classification (GTDB taxonomy): domain Bacteria; phylum Acidobacteriota; class Terriglobia; order Terriglobales; family Acidobacteriaceae; genus Sulfotelmatobacter. The sequence continues at coordinate 9,948 of JBKQRC010000101.1, forward strand.
GCCGGCCATCATTTCACCAGCGTGCTGCTGCATGCCGTAAATGTGATCCTGCTCTTTCTCCTTCTCGTGTGGGCTACGGGACGCACGGGGCCCAGCCTGTTCGTGGCGGCGCTGTTCGCAGTTCATCCCATGAATGTGGAGTCGGTGGCCTGGATCGCCGAGCGCAAAAATGTGCTCTCCACCCTGTTCTTCCTGCTTGCTCTCTGGGCCTATGGCTGGTATGCCCGCCGGCCGAACTGGAAGCGATGTGCGGCAGTAGCGGCGCTGTTCGTGGCCGCGCTGGCCTCTAAGGCGATGGTGATCACCCTCCCCTTTGTGCTGCTTCTCCTCGACTACTGGCCGCTGAACCGAGTAGCAACGCCGGACGGCGAGTCGGGCGCGATGCCAAGGTTCTCCTGGCCGCGGCTTGCTCTCGAGAAACTGCCGCTGCTGTGTATCGCCGCGGTCGTCGCCGTCGTCACTATGCAAGCTCAGCAGGCAGCCGGGGCCGTGCGCTCGACCACGCAGTTTTCTTTCGGCGTGCGCCTCGCTGATGCGGTCTACGCCTACGCCATGTATCTCTGGAAGATGGTCTGGCCCGCGCGGCTGGCTCCGCTCTATCCTCATCCCGGAGATTCACTCGCGACGTGGCAAGTCGCCGCAGCCGCGCTGATCCTGATCGCGATTACGGCGTTCGTCTTGCGGCTTCGCCATCTCCGATATCTGCTCGTGGGATGGTTCTGGTTTCTGGGGACGTTAGTCCCGGTGATCGGCCTGGTGCAGATTGGCGACGCCGCCATGGCCGACCGCTACGCCTACATCCCGCTGATCGGCATCTTCGTGATGATCGCGTTTGGCGCTGCCGATTGGGCGAAGCAAAAAAAACTCGGCTTGTGGCCGGCAATTCCAGCGCTGGTTGTCATCCTTGCGCTTGCCTTCACTACTCACCACCAGATCGGATACTGGCAGAGCAGCTACGATTTGTGGTCGCACGCGCTTGCCGTCACCGATAAGAACTTCATCGCCGAAGACAACCTGGGTGGAGCGCTCATTCTCGAAGGCAAAGAAGAAGAGGCGCATCCTCATTTCGAAGCAGCCGCGCGCATTAACCCCCGCGATCCCATGAGCCGCAGCAATCTCGGAACCTATTTTCAGACGCACAACCAGATGCGCGAAGCCGTGGTGGAATATCAAGCGGCTGTCGCGCTGACCTCTGATCCCGGCCTGCTGGCTCAGACCTATGTCAATCTGGGCGCGGCGCAGCGAACGCTGGGAGAAGATGAAGCGGCGCGCCAGGATTTTGAGCAATCCCTTCACCTCAATCCCAAACAGTTCAATGCCTGGCTCGGCCTGGGGCTGCTGGCCGAGAAGCAGGGCAATCTTCAGGAAGCGGTCAGTGACCTGTCGCGTTCTGTCGAGTTGCGTCCGACGGCGCAGGGCTACTTCGAGCTTGGCCGCGCGCTCGCGCTGGCTGGACGAGTCCCTGAGGCGCTCGACGCCTACCAGCAGGCCCTGAATCTCTCTCCCGACTTCGCGGAGGCGCAGCAGGCCGCTGATGCCCTCCGCCGCCAGAAGCAGTAAGCGCGCCGCGGCCGTTCCTGCGTTAACTTTTTCGTGAAGTCACCGCGAAAAACGCGGCAGCCTCCTGCTCCACGTTCTTGCTTCCGCAGTGCGGGCACTTGGGCGTGTCTTTGTCGTGCTCGCTCAGCGTGAGAACTGTTTCGAAGGGCTTATGACAATCGAGACAAACATAGTCATAAACGGGCATGGAACACCTCCCGTGGGAATGACGTTTAGAAAATTGTACGCCGAACGGAAATTATGATTGTTGATTTTTGATTGTTGAATGAAACCCCTGGTTGCCCTCCCGCACCACGGCGGGACCAGAAGGTTTTCAATCAACAATCAAGAAATCAACAATCACACAATTTCTACTTTGCCTTAATGTCCACCGCCGCCCGCGTGGTGTCCCAGTCCAGGCGCATGGTGCAGCCCGTCGCGGTCTTATCGTAGGCGATGGTGAAGTTCTCGACAGGCGCTGGCAACTTGGAAACTTTCATATCCACGCGCGCCAGTTCATCGCTCTCATACTTGTAGGGGATTCCCCACTCTCCGGTTTTCTTGTTGATGATCAACGTCCATTTGTCGGGGTTGGGAATGGTGAAGATCGTATAGCTGCCCGCCGGCACCGCCTTGCCGCCGACAATCAGATCGGCGCTGGTCACGAATGTCGTTGCTTCATTTGCACCCGTGCGCCAGACCTGGCCGTAGGGGTCGTGTTCCCCGATCATCTTGCGTCCTCGCAAGCGCGGGCTGGAGTAGTCGGTCTTGATGCTATTGCCTCCGCCGAGATCGCAAGATGCGGAAGCGGCCGGGCTCGCTTTCCCCCCGCCCATCTGGGCGGAGCACGCGATGGTGGAAGCAAGAGCGAGAAGGGTCAGCATGACAACGTGTTTTTTCATGGTCTCTCCTTTTACGTAGTTGGCAATGCCAAGAGTTTTTGACGTTTGAGAAGGGATTCTGTCAGCCGAGCCATTATGCTCCACGCACGGCGGCGGTTACAATCGTGCGATGCCGGTATTCGACGACAAGCAGGAAGAACTGGAACACTACGAAACCATGATGGGCGTGCCCCGGGGACGCCTCGCCGTCACCATGGACATGATCACCGACGCCATGGCTCTGGTCGGCCAGCACGGCGTCTATTGCCAGAGTCAGCGCTGGCCGGGCAAGCCGGTCATGGACATCCAGATCATCATGAACAGCCTGACCGGCGCCAAAGAGTTGATCCAGAGCGTGATGGAAGAACTGAAAGCAGAGCGCGGTGACTGACCACAAAGGACACGAAGTTCCACGAAGGATATTTGACCTTCGCGATCCTTTGTGTCCTTCGTGGTTCAAGCTTTCTACGGTTTCACCGTCACCATCACCACGCCGTGCGACGCTACCCGCGCTGAATATTTTCCCGTGAACTTCCCCAGGTCTTTGTGCTGCCACAGGTCCCGCACCGAAGCGGTCACGGTGTTCGGATAACCGATATCCTCCCAGTTGACCGAGATCTCCTGCTCGCTCTTGCTCCGATTGAAGAGCACCACCGCGCGGCTGCCATCCTTTAACTGCTTCGCCCAGACTTCCAGGTCGCCGTTCTTGGCTACTCGCTCGCCTTCACGGCCCAGCGCGTCCTGGTTCACGGCAATCACGTCTTTGTTGGTGAGGATGTCGTGAATCTCCGCTCGCATGCTGCGCAGATCATTGCCCGCGATGAGCGGCGCAGCCAGGATCGCCCACAGGCTGAAGTGTGAGCGATACTCGATGTCCGTCATTCCGCCGTTGCCGACTTCGAGCATGTCGGGATCGTTCCAGTGACCCGGTCCCGCGAAAGACTGCAGCCCAACCTGCTGATCGAGATTTATCAGCATGCTGTTTAAACAGCAGCTTCCATCCGGCCATTTCGACTGGCCTTCAAACCTGTCACTGATGTCGCCCGTGGTGCGCCACAGGTTCCCGCCTATTTCCGGGCCCCACAGCCACGGTTTGGCAGTCGCCCATTCGCAGATGCTGAACACAATCGGCCGTCCCGATGCATCCAAAGCGGCGCGCATGTTGGCGTAGGAAGACTTGGCATCCTGCGTGGTCGTGTTGCACCAGTCGTACTTCAGATAGTCCACGCCCCACGACGCGTACGTGAGGGCGTCCTGATACTCATGGCCGAGTCCGCCCGGCCGCCCGGCGCAAGTCTTCGATCCCGCGTCGGAGTAGACTCCAAATTTCAGCCCGAGCGAATGGATGTAGTCGCCGACAGCCTTCATTCCGTGGGGGAAGCGCTGCGGATCCGCCACGATGTTTCCGTTCGCGTCGCGGCTCACCTGCCAGCAATCGTCAATGTTGACGTACAAATAGCCGGCGTCTTTCATGCCCGACTTGACGACCGCGTCGGCCATGCCCTTGATCAGGTCCTCGCTGACGTTGCAGGCGAACTTGTTCCACGAGTTCCATCCCATGGGCGGCGTCAGCGCGAGATTCGCCGACGGCGAGGCGCTCTCCTGCGCGATAAGTCCAGTTACGGTAATTACGACGAAAAAAGATATGGCAGAAATAAGGCTTCGTGTTTTCATGTCCCACGTTGTACCAGAAGCGCCGGTTATTGGGTAGTCTCGCCTTGCGGAAACAATCATGTGTGGATCATGTGGGGACAGCCAATCCCAAGCTTGCCCTGAGCGAACGCAGCGAGTCGAACGGGGCTGTCCGGTCGAGCGAAGCTCGACAGCGCACTCCTTCTGCCCTCTGGATTTACAATGCCGGGTTGATCATTTTTTTTGTTGGTGCCGGGTCACACCCGGCGGAGGGCCTATATGCGCAGGCTGGGAATCTTATCGCTGGTCACGTTCGTGGGATGCATTCTTTCGCTTAGCAGTAGTTTGCTCCAGGCACAGAACGCCAGTGCGCCGGTCGGCATCTTCGAAGCCCACGGCGATGTAGGCACGGTGTTGCACCGGGGTTCCGTGGATTACAACGCGTCGAACCGGACCTACACCATCAGTGGCAGTGGCGAGAATATGTGGCTCACGGCGGACGCTTTTCAGTTCGCCTGGAAGAAGATGTCCGGCGACGTGACTCTGACCGCCGACGTCGCGTTCCTGACGAAAACCGGCAACGAGCACAAGAAAGCCGTCCTGATGCTGCGGCAGAGCCTCGACGCGGATTCTGTTTATGCCGACGTGGCGCTGCACGCCAGCGGCCTGACCTCCCTGCAATTCCGCGACGAGAAAGGCGCGGTCACGCGCGAGATTCAATCGAACCTCTCAGCTCCCGCTCGGCTGCAGATCGCCAGGCGCGGCGACTACGTCTACATGTCGCTGGGGGAAAACGGCGGCGATCTCAAAGTAGCTGGCGGATGGCTGCGCATTCCTCTGCAAGGTCCGTTCTACATTGGCCTCGGCGTGTGCTCGCATGACAAAGATGTAGTGGAAAAGGCTGTCTTTTCCAATGTCGAACTCACACAGCCCACTCCTGCAACGGGCGAACCAGTTCTCTACAGCACCCTCGAAACCGTCGCGATTGATTCCGCCGACCGTCGCGTCGCGTATCTGGCTCAGGGCCGCTTCGAAGCCCCGAACTGGACGCGCGACGGCAGCGCTTTTCTCTTCAACCGCAATGGGCGCATCGAGCGCCTCCCGGTCGATGCCGGCAACCCCGTCGTGATTGATACCGGCTTCGCTACGCGCTGCAACAACGATCACGGCATCTCGCCTGACGCCACCCAGCTTGCCATCAGCGACAACTCGCAAAGGGACCACGAATCCCTCGTTTACATCGTCCCGGCCGTGGGCGGCACGCCGCGCCGCATCACGCAGAGGTCTCCCTCGTACTGGCATGGCTGGTCGCCGGACGGAAAGACGCTGGCCTTCGTCGGCCTGCGCAACGGCGACTTCGATATCTATGCCATCCCGGCGGCGGGCGGCGAAGAGACGCGCCTGACCACCGCCAAAGGTTTAGACGATGGCCCCGAGTATTCGCCCGACGGGAAATACATCTACTTCAACTCCGAGCGCACCGGCCACATGCAAATCTGGCGCATGAAGCCGGACGGCAGCGATCAGGAGCAGGTTTTCTCCGACGATCTCAACAACTGGTTCCCGCACATTTCGCCCGACGGCCAGTGGATGGTTTTCCTCACTTACGACGCCAGCGTGACCGGCCATCCCGAAAACAAAGATGTGATGCTGCGCCTGATGTCGCTGAGTGACCAGAAAACGACCGACAAAAAGATCACGGTGCTGGCGAGATTATTTGGAGGGCAGGGAACCATCAACGTCCCGTCGTGGTCGCCCGACAGCAAGCGGGTCGCGTTCGTGAGCTATATGCTCGTGCCGAGTGACAAGTAAGCAGGAAGCAGCTGCCTTCATTCCTGCGCTTGAAACGGCGAAGCCGGCAGTCCCTCGCGATTATAGAGATTGCACGTCGGGTTCGCCGCCCATCCGTAGCGAACTGAAATCGGAGTCGGTACCGCTGAGCTCGATACAACAACGGATGTGCCTTCGAACCTGGCCTCCGCCGGAGAATACTTCCCATCCGCCCCGGCGACTTCAAATCCGGTAAGCTCCGCGCCCTTCGCCATCAGTCCGCTGGCGTGGTCGAACCAGACGCGCAGAGCATGGTCTTCCTGCGTGACCTGGCGGTAGAGCGGGCCGGACCACTCGACTTTTTCTCCATAGGCAATCGCGCCGGCTGCCAGCGAGAGACGCAGACCGACGTCCTGCTTGTTCTTGGGATGAATGTCGACCGCGTCGCCGATGTCGATGGTGACTGCCATGCCGGTGTTCTTGAGCGCGAGCGCCTGCCGCTGCGCATTGCGGACGTCCGGCCAAAGATCTTCAGGGGCGGCGTTCCAGTTAGCGATCTGAACAAAGAGGAATGGAAAATCTCCCTCGCCCCACGCAGTGCGCCAATCGCGAATCATGGTCTGAAACAGCCGCGCATAAAGCGGGGCGCGATCTGGTCCGGAGTTGGACTCGCCCTGATACCAGATGACGCCGCGAATCGCGAACGGGGTCAGAGGCGCGATCATTCCGTTGTAAAGGGCCGCCGGAGCCCACGCCGCGAAGTCGGGATGCCATGGCCGGTTGGGCAGCGGCTTGCCTTCTGCCTTGGCCTGCGCGGCCGCCTGTTGAAACTCGCGTTCGTCGCGCTGCAGATGCATAACGGTGGTGGATTGAGTGGCCAGCGCTTTTGCGCGGGCCGCGAAAACGGGCATGAGAGAAGCATCGGCACCGAGGGCCCGAAGACTTGTCCACGCCTCGGCCGCGGTTCCTCCCCAGTACGACTCGATCAGGCCGATGGGAACGCCCAGCTTCTGCTGCAGATTGCGGGCGAAAAAGTAGGCCACGGCGGATGAGTCGGCAGCTGTCTCGGGAGTGCACGCAGCCCACGCCTCCGACTCGACATTTTCCAGCGGATAGTCCGACGGCTTGTGCTTCACGCGGAACAAGCGAATCTTTGGAAATTGCGCCGCGGCGACCTCGGTTTCGCCGTTGACCACATGGGCCAGTGGAAATTCCATGTTCGACTGCCCGGAGGCTACCCATACCTCACCGACAAGAACGTCGCTGAGCGTAATCGTGTTCGTGGCCTTGATGCTCAACTGGAAAGGACCTCCAGCCTCGCCAGGAGAGAGAAAAACACTCCAGCGGCCGTCGTCGTCGGCGGTTCCTGCCTTCGTCTCGCCGCGGAAGCTGACGGAAACAGCCTCATGCGGCGCAGCCATGCCCCAGACGTGAACCGGAAGGCCGCGCTGGATCACCATGTGATCGGCGAGCAAGGCCGGCAAAGTAACGTCCGCGCCGGCCCGAGTCGATAGGGAAACAATGAGCGCCGCTAGAACAAACGCGATTTGCAGAGCAAACAACTGAAGATGCCTTCGGATCATGGGTTCTCCATCCAGGCTATTCGCGCAACGAGGTCATCCGTCACGAGACTGCCAGATTCTATCGCGCCAGCTTCTCGTCGAAAAACTTCGCCATCAGTTCCAGCGCCTCTTTCGTCTCGGGCAACTGGAAGTGATACCAGAAAGCGTGCGGCAGGGCCTCGAACACGACCAACTGCGCATCGTTGCCGGCATGAAGCAGCGCGCGATGGAAAATTGTCGTGTCGCTCAGCAGCAGATCGCGCGTGCTGGTGACCAGCAGGCTCGGCGGCATGCCGTGCAGATCGGCGAAAAGCGGCGATAGCACCGGGTCCCGCCGGTCAGTCTTGCCGACATACTGATCGTCCGGCAGATGATTGGGATCAACGGGCTGCATTTCGCCCGGAAGGCCGTTGAGTGTAAATATCTGCCTCGAATCCCCGACGCGGCTGAAGTCGGCGAGACCGGAGAAAATTCCAATCGCCGCCGGAAGAGGCAGTCCCAACTGCTTGAGCCGCACCGTCACTTCCGCGGTCAGGATCGCCCCGGCTGACGTGCCAAAAATTCCAATGCTCTGCGGTCTGTAGGTTTTGAGCAGTTCCCTGTACACCGCGACCACGTCGTCCACCGCAGCCGGGAAGGGATTCTCCGGCGCGAGGCGGTAATACACCGACACAACCTTGGTCTTCGCCAGATTCGCGATCGGAATGCCCTCAATCAAAGATCCCGAGTCTGAATTGAATCCCCCGCCGTGCAGATTGATGAGCACCCGGTTGCGATTGACCTCGGGCATAGTGACCGGTGTGATGATGTCGGTGCGAACGCCCGCCATCGTTGTCTCTTCCACGTTTGCCGGATAGTACTTGCGCGCTTCCGCAGAGCCGAACTTACGCCACTCGTCGGTTCGCCTGCGCCGCTCCGCCAGAGACTCCGGCCCGGATTTCCCCTGCGTCAGCGAAGTCAGCCACTGCTGCGCTTCCGGACTGATTGTGTTCGGCATGGGCACGACCCGCATGACGTGCGCCGTGCCGTCGGCGTCGAAAGTGGCGGCGTCCTTCTGCGGGGAAGGATTTGATTGAGAGGCTGCTGCTAGCGTTAGGACGAACGTCAGGAGGACGACGGAGTAAGAGAGGAACGATTGTGGTTTCATCCAGACATTTGTATCAGAGAGTCTCTTAGCCGCAAAAACAGCACTTGTCATCCTGAGCGGCGTTCTTTGCCGCGAAGGATCTATGTAGCCCTCGAGTTGCACAGGTCCTTCGCGCCAAGAGCGCGCTCAGAATGACAAACGCAAAATAGGTCGGTTGCGAAGCATTACGCCAGCGTGTACTTTCCCCGTTCGATCATCTTCTGCGCGATCTGCTGGCGCAATTCGATGGTGTTGAAGGGCTCATGCTTCGCCAGCCTTCGCAGGATGGCAAGCTGTGTGCGCTGCATGTCGCCCTCGGCCACTGCGGTAATCACCTTCCGCGCTGCCGACTCGACTTTCTCCATCGCCTGCGATAGATAGACGCGCGTCATCGCAATGGGCAGCGCCGCTGCTTCGCCCTGATTTGAAGAGGAAGCGCTCTCGGCGATCTTCTGCGCCCGCAGCACGGCCGTCTCCATGGCATAGGTCTCAATGGTGATGTCGGCGATGGCTCCCAGGATCTCCTGCTGGTCCTGAAGGGCGAGCATGTACTTTTCCGTGGCTGCGCCTGCCGCAAACAATCCCAGCTTCTTCGCCTGACCCACGATCTTGCGCTCCGTGGCAAGTGCGCCCTCAATTTCTTCGCCCGCCGACGGACCCGACAGCACTTCCTCCATCAACTTCTTGATCGCCGGCCGCAGCGGCAACTGCCCGCTCATGGCCCGCTTCAAAAGGAAGCCGGTAATGATCAGCCGGTTGATCTCGTTGGTCCCTTCGAAGATGCGATTGATGCGCGCGTCGCGGTAGGCGCGCTCGGCGGGATACTCCTCCACGAAGCCATATCCGGCGTAAATCTGCAGGGTCTCATCCACGATGTAATCAATCATCTCCGAGCCCCATACTTTGATGATGGAACACTCGACCGCGTACTCCTCGATCGCTTTCAAGGTCTGCTTCGCCGCATCGGCCCCCGATTTGTCCACATCGCTCAACGCGGCATCCATCATCGCCACCGTGCGATACACCAGCGACTCGCCCACGTAGAGCAGCATCGTCATGTTGGCGATCTTCTCCCGCACCAGCCCGAAGTCGGCAATGACCTTCCCAAAAGCCTTGCGCTGCCTGGCATAAGCAATGGCGTTTGCGAGCGACGCCCGCCCTCCGCCGACGCACATCGCGCCCAGCTTGAACCGCCCAATGTTCAAGATGTTGAAAGCGATGAGATGCCCCTTGCCCACTTCGCCCAGCAGGTTCTCCACCGGAACTTTGCAGTCACTCAGAATGAGCGGGCACGTGGACGATCCGCGAATTCCCATCTTGTGCTCTTCCGCGCCCACTGAGAAGCCGGGAAAACTTTTCTCTACCAGAAATGCCGTGAACTTTTCGCCGTCCACCTTCGCGAACACCGTGAACAGGTCGGCGAAGCCCGCATTCGTGATCCACATCTTTTCCCCGTTCAGGATGTAGTGCTTGCCATCGGGGTCAAGCTTGGCGCGGGAGCGGCAATTCAGCGCATCCGATCCCGAGGTGGATTCCGACAGGGCATACGCGCCCACGATCTCGCCCGCGGCCAGCCGCGGCAGATACTTCTTCTTCTGTTCTTCCGTGCCGAAATAAACGATAGGCAGCGTGCCGATGCCGGTGTGCCCGCCCCAGGTCGTCGCGAACCCGGCGTACTTGGCGATGTGATCGGCGATCACCGCGGCCGTCACTTTGTCCATCTCGAGCCCGCCGTAGGCCTCGGGGATTTCCACCGAACTCAGCCCCAGTTCGCCCGCCTTCTTCAGCAGATCGCGCGTCACCGAGAAATCTTTGTGCTCAATCTTCTCCACGTTGGGCAAGATTTCGTTTATGGCGAACTCTTCGGCCGTCTGTCCGATGAGATGGTGCTGCTCAGTGAAATCTTCCGGCGTGAAAACTTCTTCAGGCCGGCGCGATTCCACGAGAAAACTGCCGCCGGAAATCCTGGACTTCGGAACTGCCGTAGTCGTTGCCATCTCTATCCCTCGCAAAGGAGCCGCTGTCTCCGCGCATCGTCAGCGGAAAATGTCTGTCAATTCTAATGCCGCAAGGAAGGGAATGATAGGGCCGAAACCCCACGTTGGATGGGGGTTTTTATGCCCGAAAGGCCGCGGTTCCCGAGCCGCACTTCGGAAAACAGAATCTACATCAGGCCCGGACGTGCCCGGGTCCGCTCTAAATCAAAGAACCAGGGTCCGGGAGGAGTGTCACCCGGCATGAAGTCGGAGCTTCGTTCCACAGCGCGTTGTATTGGCTAAGAGACTGCCGCTGCTCCTGCTTCAGGTCCATGCACTTCTGTCCGGACGGATTCTGGCCGCAAGTTTGTTGAACATCGCTGCGAAGATTCCGCAGCTCTGCGATCACAGCGGCGGCCCTGGTTTCGTAGCTCAGGCACTCAGCCGCTGCGGCTACGCAACTCGCCCCGTTCCACACCGCTCCCGCCGGACATTGCGTAGACAGTATACAGCCTGCTCCATTCCAGACTTGACCCGCCGGGCAAGCGGTACTGGCGCCGGTACAATCAACCCCATTCGTGATTGAGCCCGGCTCACATGGCGTCGGAGGGATGACGACCGGTGCCACGCATCCTCCCTTCGTTGCAGTTTCTCCGTTAGGACATGGGCATAGCCCGTTCACGCAGATGATGCGTCGCAACTCGGATTTCGGAGGCTCAGGTGTGGGTGTCGGGCCCTTGCAGTTGCCCTTGTCGCAAATCGGGCGCCGCCCATCGGGTTCGTCCTTCTTCGGTTCACCTTCTTTCTCCGGCAGATTTTCCCCGATCCGCGGAGCCGCAACGATCTTCTTTTCGCCCGAGATCTTCTGGTCGGGAACGATGCGCTGCGCGCCCGATTCCGGCTCATGCGCCGTTGGTGCGGTCCGGCTGGGGTTATCCTCGCCCGCGGTTGAGCCAGCGGCATGACTCGAAGAAGAAATCGGGGCCGGCGTGGCGTGGCTTTCAGGGGCGCTCGGCGGAGATAGGATGGCCGCCGGAGATGGGATGCTCGGCGGGGACGGGATGCTCGGAGCGCTGGTGTGCGGGATGCTCACGCTCGGCGCCGGCGGCGCAGGTGCAGGCGGCGGTGTCGGAGGCGGCGTTGGTGGCGGAGGAGTAGAACTGGGCGCGGCGCTCGGCGGCGGACTCGGGGGAGGAGCGCTCGGAGTGCTGGCTGTGTGCTGTGCGAGAACGATGGTTGGAATCAGCAGAACCGCTGCAAGAGTTAGGACGGAGAGCCGCATACAGCACCTCCGACCAACCGAACGAACCGCAGGGCAGGCCGCCCTGTTTCGTCGGACGTTGGCGTCAGCTACAAAGATACTCCGAGCGGTGTCAAGCAGCGTAGCAATTAGGTAAAGATAGCGTAAAGAAGTGTTACGACTTTTGTCAGCGGTCGCAGGATTTCCTTCGTAACCTTCGTGCCCCTAGTGGTTAAAGGGTTTACCCTCCTTCCACCCTGTACCGTTCACAAAACGCCGGATGCCGTCCTTTAGGTGGACCACATTGAAGTTGATCAGCAGTCCGATAGATTTGCCACTCAGCTTCAGGTAAGAGATGATCTGCGCTTGATGAACCGGGGAGATTGCGTCTACAGACTTGATCTCCACGATGACGAGATCCTCAACCAGCAGGTCCATCCGATACCCGATCTCCAGTCTTACACCTCGATAGACGACTGGAAGCCCGACTTGACATGCGGCCTGAAGTCCCGTTTCTTGCAGTTCATGTTGCAAACACGCCTGGTAGGCGCTCTCGAGTAAACCGGGTCCCAACTCAGTATGCACTCTCATCGCTGCGGTGATGACCGCATGACTGACTTCTTGTGCGCTTAATCGATGGATCAGGGCGGTGGCCATAATCCTTACTTAGCTATCTTCCTGTTCAAAGTCCAGGTCATCCGTCACAACTCCAGGAAAAAACAAACAAAAGAACCAAAGCGGGAACCACGAAGGACACGAAGGTTCACGAAGGAACCGCCGCAACTTGCTTTTCCTTCGTGAACCTTAGTGTCCTTAGTGGTTAATGGTTTTGGAAGAGGTTCTCGAAAATCCCCGCCGCGCCCATGCCGCCGCCCACGCACATGGTCACCATCCCGTAACGCGTGTTGCGCCGCTTCATTTCGCGCAGCACGCTCGCCGTCAGCTTCGCCCCGGTGCAGCCCAGTGGATGTCCCAGGGCGATGGCGCCGCCGTTAGGATTCACCTTCTCGGGGTCCAGCCCCGCTTCCTTGATCACCGCCAGCGACTGCGCCGCGAAGGCCTCATTCAACTCGATCACGCCAATGTCCGAGAGTTTCAGTCCCGCCATCTTCAATGCCTTGGGAATCGCAAACACCGGTCCCAGCCCCATTTCCTCCGGCTTGTATCCCGCCGTCGCGAATGAAACATATCGCGCCAGCGGCCGGATACCCAGCGCTTTCGCGCGCTCGCCCGACATCACCACGGCCGCGGCTGCACCGTCCGACATCTGCGACGAATTCCCGGCCGTCACCGTCCCTTTCACGTGAAAAGCGGGCTTGAGCGCGAGCAGCGCTTCGAGCGAAGTGTCGGCGCGCGGGCCTTCGTCCACTTTGAAAACGACCTCTTGCCGCTTCGGCTTCGAGCCATTCGGCGTGCTGAAACTCACCGGCACGGGCACAATTTCCTCAGCAAATCTCCCCGCCTGAATCGCCGCCAGCGCTTTCTGATGGCTGCGCTGCGAAAATTCATCCGCCGCCTGCCGCGTGATGCCCAGGCGCTGCGCCACCCGCTCCGCCGTCAGCCCCATCGTCAGGTATGCGCCCGGATAATGTTCCACCAGCCAGGGATTGGGCGAGATTTTGTGCCCGCCCATGGGGATCATCGTCATGGATTCAGTTCCCCCGGCGACAATCACTTCCGCCCCGCCGCTCATGATGCGCTCGGCCGCCATGGCAATGGCCTGCAGTCCCGACGAGCAGAACCGGTTGATCGTCAGCGCCGAAACCTCCACCGGCAGCCCCGCCCGCAGCGACGCGATGCGCGCCACGTTCATTCCTTGCTCGGCCTCCGGCATGGCACAGCCGAGGATGACGTCTTCGATTTCCTTGGGATCAAGTTGCGGCACGCGCGCGAGCGCGCCCTTGATCGCAACCGCCGCCAGTTCGTCGGGACGGGTGGCCCGCAGCGTTCCCTTGTAGGCGCGTCCCACGGGCGTGCGCACGGCCGAGGCTATGATAATTTCACGCATAGAGTCTTACACCCTGATGTATTCCGTGGTGGCGCTGGGTGCGGGAATTGGGTCGCCGTGCTGCCGCATGCCTTCGAGGTGAAACTCCATGGCTTCACGGATGAGTTCTTTTACTTCGTTCAGCGTTGCGCCGGCGACGCCGAGGCCAGGAAGATCGGGTGCGTAGGCGCCCCAACCCGTGGGCGACCTCTCATAGATGACGAGATATTTCATTTCAGTCCTGCCTGCTTAAGGATATTGTTCAACGTTCCAGGCGGAATGTCTACTGATGGATGGCCTGCAACCGTGACCGTCCCCGGTTTCGTCGGATGGTGGTACTGCCGGTGGCTGCCTTTGGTTCGAGCTAGCCGCCAGCCGCCAGCCGTCTTCCTCCAGACGCTTGATTGCTTCGCGAACCTTCATTGAGGTGACTTCGGATCACTTCGCCGGCGCGAAAAAGTAATAGTCGGCCGTGTATTTATTTTTCGTTTCGTCGTTCTTGTGCGATTCATCGCATCCGTAATCCGGCGGCTGGCCGCCATGGGTGTGCACGCGCTGAATCGTCGTTACCTTGGCCAGCGATCCCTTGCCTGCATTAATGACCACGTTGATCAGCAGCCACGGAACTGAGGTCTCATCCAGCGAGTTCACATGGGCCGCGGCCTTGCCTGTGACTTCGCTGCCATCCTTCAGTTTCCACATCGGCAGCTTCGAGGCCGGATCAGCCGAATGCTGGCCGATGACTTTGTCGTTCCGATCTTTCAGTTCCGCATCCGGGCCCGTGAGCGTCCAAGCGAACTTGCCGTCGGCGCCGGCCTGACAACTGTAAATCTGCGATCCCGAACCATGCGCGAACAGAACCGGCTCCAGCCCTGCAGGCACGGCGATCGCATCCGGCACATCGGGCGGAGCTTCCTTCGGCGGATTGCTCTGGGCGAGTCCCAGATCGCCGGTCAGGATGATAGCCCCGACAATCAGGACTGCAACTAGCAAGAATCTTCGCTTCGTTTCCTTCATCACCACTCCTAATTCCTCAGCGTCTTCCCCGTCTTCAACGTGTACTGAATCCGCTCCTGCGTCTTCTTCTCCCCGCACAGCGATTTGAAACCCTCGCGTTCCAGGTCAAGGATGTATTGCTCGCTCACCGGCGTCCCCGGGGTGACGTTGCCGCCGCAGAGCACTTCCGCGATCTTTCCACCGAGCTTCACCTCGTAGTCGGTGATGAAATCTCCCTGCCGCATGAGATGAACGCCCATCTTCAGAGCGGCCAGTAGGTTTTCCCCCGGCGCGGGAATGTCGGCGCGCGCGAGCGGCGGCTCATATCCCGCGCGCGCCAGTTCGAGGGCCCGCGCCTTGGCGTCGGAAAGCACACGCTCGCGGTTCATGGTGATGCGGTCGCTATCGGAGAGGAAACCGAGTCCTCGCGCCTCGTGCGCCGACGTCGCCACCTTCGCGGTCGCAATGGTCTCGAACGCCTTCTTCATGGCCTCCATCATTTCGACCGAGCCGGCGAGCGCTTCACCGGACGACTTGCCGTGCGCCCCGGCTGCGCTGTCAACGGCCCGCAGCAACATCTCCTTGCAGCCGCCTCCGCCCGGCAGCAGCCCAACTCCGACTTCAACCAGTCCAGTGTAGAGTTCGGCGTGCGGCTGCCGCGCCGCGGCGTGCAGTGAAATTTCCGTCCCGCCGCCCAGGCACAACCCAAACGGCGCCGACACGACTGGCTTGGGCGAGAACTTGATGGCCTGCGTCATTCCCTGGAACTGGCGAATGACGAGATCCACGTCGTCCCACTCGCCTTCCTGCACGCTCATGAGCAGGAGCATGAGGTTCGCGCCGACCGAAAAATTCGCGGCGTCGTTGGTAATGACGAAGGCATCGAACCCGTCGCCCGGTCCGCCGGCCTTGAGGGTCTGCGCGATCAGACTGATGATGTCAGTGCCCAGCGTGTTCATTTTGGAATGAAACTCGATGCAAGCCACGCCATCGCCCAGATCCACCAGCGACGCTCCCGAGTTTTTCTTGACAACGCCGTTCGACTTTTTCGCGACCACGACCGACCACACTCCCGCGGGCACT
This sequence comes from Candidatus Sulfotelmatobacter sp., assembly GCA_052326105.1. Taxonomy (GTDB): domain Bacteria; phylum Acidobacteriota; class Terriglobia; order Terriglobales; family Acidobacteriaceae; genus Sulfotelmatobacter. Next base: position 25,740 of record JBKQRC010000101.1, read on the forward strand.
TCGACCGCCTGCCAGTTCCCGGTTGCCAATTGCCAGTACTTGCGACCGGAAGCGGCCTTGGAATCGTCCGCATACCAGGACTTCTGTCCCGCAGCCAGCAACTTCTCAACGTTGGCCGCCACCGGCCTGCTCTCCTTCTTCATCCGGGCGACGGTCGCTTCTACGCCGGCCACATCCCAAAGCTCGAACGGCCCGAGTTCCCAGTTGAAGCCCAGCCGCATGGCGCGGTCGATTTCCACGATCGAGTCGGAAATCTCCGGCACACGGTTCGCGCAATACGTCCAGAGATCGGAGAGCGCTGCCCAGAGGAACGCTCCCGCCTTGTCCTTCTGCGAACCGCTCGAGGCCGACGCCCCGCCAGACGCTGTGCCGCCCGCCTGCAGGCCAAGCAGCATGCGCAGCCGCGTCGCGATATCTTCGACGTTTTTCGCCATGTCGAGAGCGGCAAACTTCGCCTTCTGCCGCGGATGATATTCGAGCGTCTTCCAGTCAAGCGCCAGGCGCTCGTCCTCCTGCCCTTCGCTGCCCTTCACCTTCTTGTAGAAGCCGCCCTGGGTCTTGTCGCCCAGCCAGCGCCGTTCGATCATCTGCTTGAAGAAATCCGGCAAGCGCAGGTTGCTGCGCTCGTCGCGGACGTTCGCCGTCATATTGCCCACGACGTGCCCGAGAATGTCGAGACCGACCAGATCAATCGTGCGAAACGTCGCCGACCTCGGCCAGCCCACGGCCTGTCCGGTCAACGCGTCAACCTCTTCGATCGTCAAGTCCATTTCCTGCATCAGGCGCATCGCGTTCAACACCGAAAATGTGCCGATGCGGTTGGCGATGAAGTTGGGCGTATCTTTTGCCAACACCACGCCTTTGCCCAGGTGCACGTCGCAGAAGCGCACGACCGCGTCCATCAGAGCGCGATCGGCGTCGGGTGTCGGAATAAGTTCCAGCAGCCGCATGTAGCGCGGCGGATTGAAAAAATGCGTCCCAAACCACGCGCGGCGGAAATCGTCGGAGAATCCTTCCGCAATCTCGCCGACGGGCAAGCCGCTGGTGTTGGTCGTAATAATCGTCCCCGGCTTGCGAATGGCCTCGACTTTGCGCAGCAGCGCACGCTTGAGCTCGAGGTTTTCGACCACCGCTTCGATGATCCAATCGGCATCGGCGAGCTTCGCCAGGTCGTCCTCGAAGTTCCCCGCCGAGACGAATCGCGCCAGCGATGCCTCCATGAACGCGGCAGGCTTGGACTTCTTGGCCGCGTCGAGTCCGGCAGCCGCGATTTTGTTTCGTGCTGATGCGTCGGCATCCGTCGGAACAATGTCGAGCAGAAGGCTGGGAACGCCCGCGTTGGCAAAATGCGCGGCAATCCGCGCGCCCATGGTTCCCGCCCCGAGAATGGCGACTCTATGAATGCGTTTCATCCACACCTGTCCGTTTCTGGGATTTGTGAACTGGCCATGGTAATCGCACCGCAAACAATTTATCTACCTTGAGGTGACAGCTCCGCGTGGGCTTTTAAATATTCCAGCGCCTTGCGCGCCATTTGCTTTTCGCCGCGGTAGGCCAGCAGCGGCGCATCGTCCAGCCGCAGCCACCTCGCCCGCGCTACTTCGACGCGCATTTCGTCCGAGAGGTCGTCAATGCGTCCCGATTCATAACGCAGAAGGTAGAAACTGACGACCTTAAACACGCGTTCGCCATCGCCCCAGGAGCGCACGTAGACGTATTTGATGTCGGCCAGTTTCGTCACCGGGACGGCCGCGATCCCGGTTTCCTCGCGCACTTCGCGCAAGGCTGCATCCAGCGCTTTTTCGCCGGGGTCAACCAGTCCCTTGGGCAGGCACAGAACGGGTTTTGCCCGCTTCCGGACCGCCCGTTTCCCCGGCTCCGGACCGCTCGATGCTTCCGTGGGCAGCTCAATGGCCGCCATCCACCACACTCCGTCTTTGTTGCGGACCACCACCCCGCCCGCCGAAATCTCCCGCAGCATATCTGTGCAACTTAGCAGGATTACGCGAGTTCGTCACGGGGCGCGCAGGCACCTCCGGCTAGCCGGTTACCTGTGGCACCGCGCAAACAACGAAATCGGCACTGGCACCTTCGTGCCGTTACAGCCCTTCGCGCCTCTGTGGCATCTTACTGGGTATATTGGCTGAGTGGGTCTGGCCGCCAGGGCCGGAGACGTGGGGTTCGCTGTGAAGCGTCTGGGAAAGATTATTCGCTCAGTCCAGGCTTTTGGCCGGGAATTCTCCCGCAAGCCTGCTGCTGTTTCTCCACGTATTCCCGCCATCGGCGTTGCGCTGGGCGGAGGATTCGCCCGCGGTATTGCGCATATCGGAGTGCTGAAAGTTCTCGAACAGGAAGGCATCCCGGTTCGCGTGGTTGCCGGCACTAGCGTGGGCGCGCTGATCGGCGCTTCTTATTGCAGCGGCCTTTCGATTTCCGAACTGGAGGAGGTCGCCCGCAACACCCGCTTTACTTCCTTTGCCCGCTGGACTCTGTCCCGCTACGGCTTCGCCTCGAACGACCGCATGGTTTCGTATCTCACTCGCGCTCTGAAGGTGAAAACTTTCGAGGAGTTGCGGATTCCCATGGGTGTGACCGCTACCGACTTCAACACCGGCGAGGGCGTCGTGTTTCGCTCCGGTTCGATCATCGACCCGGTGCGCGCCAGTTGCGCCTATCCCGGCATGTTCTTGCCGGTGAACATCCGCGGCCGCTATCTGGTGGATGGCATGCTCTCGCACCCCGTGCCGACGCGGCCCCTGCGTGAAATGGGCGCGGAGCGCGTGCTGGCCGTACACCTCAAAGGTATGTGGACGGACGGCGGCGCCCCGCGGAACCTGTTTGCCGTGATCGGGCAATCGTTCGCCATCGCGCAGAATGCGATGTCGAGCCTGTGGCGGCAAGCAGCAGACGTGGTGATTGAGCCCGAAGTCTCCGGATTTGCCTATGACGATTTCAAACGCGCCGCCGATCTGATTCACGTCGGGGAAGTCGCCATGCGCGAGGCGATGCCTGAAGTGCGCAAGTGGCTGGAGGCGCCAGCTACCTCCTATTCTGGAGTGGAACGCAGCCGGGCGCCTCGCGCCGCCCCCATGCCCGCGGACTGAAAATCCTTCCCTGGGACGCGCGGCGCAGACCGCGATCAGACACCCCTTTAGCCTCGCCATCCCGCGTTACCAAAGGTGCCTCTTTGCTTTCCTGTCGCGTTGACTTAGTGGTAACCGCCATATAGTATTCGGCACAGAAGGCGCGGAGTTGGAAGAGTCCGCGTTCTTCCCACTTCCTTGCCCCGTTGTTGGAGGCTTGCGTCATCAGTCCCCGGAGCCGGAGTTTGCTCCCTGGAGTGCGAGGTTTCCGGGAGCGCAGATCGTTTCGCAGTATATGTCACGGCGAATTGCTTGGGCCGCATGGGTGCTCGTCGTCGTTCAGGTGGCTGGGTTCCTTTTTCTGAGACCCGGCTCGCTGCGTGCATTGGTTTCCAACCTCACGCAAATTGCCGCCTGCCTTACGGCGGCCGCGTTCTGTCTCGCCGCCTCCCGCCGCAGCCGCGACATGGCGCGCACCTTTTGGGGTTTACTGGCCTTCGCTTTCACCTCCTACGCGTTGTCCAACGTCGTCTGGACCTACTACGAGAATTGGCGGCAAACCGCGGTCCCTTTCTCACCGATATCCCAATTTCTCTACCTCTGCTATGACGCGCCTCTGGTGATGGCGTTGTTTCTTCGCGAGAGTGAAGACCCTTCCGGTTTGGACTGGCAGCGCTCGCTGGACTTCATCCAGATGCTGATGGTGGCGTTTCTCATCTACTACGATTTCCTGTTTCTGCGCGCGCTCCATGCCGGCCTCCACAACTTGGAACTGATGGAGCAGGCCATGACGAACATCCTCAATTTCGTCCTGGCCGGCGCTTTCATTCTTCGCTCCTATTGGGGCCGCACTCCGCTGGTGCGCAGTCTGTGCCGCAGGGCGGCGATCTACCTTACCGTTTACGCCCTGGCCGCCGGTGTGGGCGATTACGCCCTGACCTTTATTCACGCCAACTCGGGAGCCTGGACCAGCCTCGCCTGGACCGTCCCTTTCATCGTGGCCGCTATCCTGGCTGCGAGATTTGATCCGTCCTCCGAGACCATTAGCGCGGTTCCCGGCGAGTCCTGGAACCAGCGCACCTTCCTGCTCAAAAACATCGGCCTCGCCATCATGCCGCTGACCGTATGGGCGCTCGCCCTGCGCGCCGCCGATCATGACCGCATCATCGCTTACGGGCCGTGATCATTTCCCTGGTCTGTTACGGAGCACATTTAAGCATCAGTCAATACCGCAATCACCAGGTTGTGGGCGCCCTGCAGGCCTCCGAGGAACGCTACCGCGCGCTGTTCAAACAACTGCTGCAAGCCGAGAAGATGCAGGCTATCGGACGTCTGGCCGGAGGCGTCGCCCACGACTTCAACAACGTGCTCACCGTCATCCTGGGATATGCCCAGCAATTGCTCGACAACCGCACCCCCAGCGCGGAAACCGTCCATCGCAGCGCAGGCCACATCCTCACGGCGGGGGAGCGCGCCGCGTCCCTCACCCGCCAACTGCTGGCCTTTGGCCGCAAACAATTGCTGCAGCCCAGCATCCTCAACCTCAATGCGGTCCTTGTGGACATCGACAAGATGCTGCGCCGTCTCATCAGCGAGGCCGTCGAAATTGTCACCAGGCCCGCGCCCGGGCTGGGTTCGGTCAAAGCTGACATCGGTCAGATCGAGCAGGTGATTCTGAACCTGGTCATCAACGCCCGCGATGCCATGCCCACCGGCGGCACGCTCACGCTCGAGACTGCCAACGCCGATCTGGATGAATCCTATGCTCAGGAGCATGCCGGCGTGCGTGCCGGTTCTTACGTGATGCTGGCCGTTAGCGATAACGGCGTAGGCATGGATGCCGAAACCCAGTCCCACATCTTCGAGCCCTTCTTTACCACCAAGGAAAACGACAAAGGTTCAGGCATGGGCCTGGCCACCGTCTACGGAATCATGCAGCAGAGCGGCGGACACATCTCGGTCTACAGCGAGCCCGGGCGGGGAAGCACGTTCAAGCTTTACCTTCCCCGGGTTGAGGAAGCGGCCGAAGCTTCCACCAAAGCCAGGTCGCTCGCGGCTTCCATTCGCGGGAGCGAAACCATTCTGGTCGCCGAAGACGACCGCCAGGTGCGTGACCTCGCCGTCGCCATTCTGAAGGCGTGCGGGTACCTGGTGCTCGAAAGCGGTTTTGATGCCGAACGCGTGTGCCAGCAGCATCAGGGCGGCATTGATCTCCTGCTCACCGACGTGGTCATGCGCGAGATGAGTGGTCCCGATCTCGCCCAGCGCCTCAAGAAACTGCGCCCGCTGACCAAAGTCCTGTTCATGTCCGGATACACGGATGCGGCCATCGTCCATCAGGGAGTGCTCGACCCTGGGATCGCTTTTCTCCCCAAGCCCTTCACCCCATCCTCGCTGGCCGGAAGAGTCCGCCAGGTCCTCGACCAGCCTCAGCCATAAGGCGGAAAATGAGGTTTGTTGCTGAACGGGATGGCCGTCGCAGGCTATGTGTGAGTTTGCGGGAAACAACCCATGTCGGGGACAGCCGCCCTCGGCTGTCCGGTCGAGCGCAGCTCGACAGTCGCGGTCCATGCGAACCGGCAAACTGAGCCCCTGCGAGAAAGGGTGCGCACGAGGATGAGATCACAAAGACCAGTGATGCAGATCACACACTGGCGTGCGGGAAATAACCCAAAACTGCGGCTATGCTCCCGATTCTCTACGCTGGCCAAGGTTCTTCGCCCTCGTTAACATACTTGTTTTCTTATACTTACTGATATCAGGAGCAGTTCTGTACGGCATGCGCGAATGGCTCCCAACCTGCTTTTACCTTCTGCGTAAGCAGGGGCCAAACGCCAGTGATTCCAAGCTGGCCTCTGCCAGAAAGGGGGGTCGGCGATGCGCGCTCCTTACGGCCTTAACATTCTTGATAATTGCCTTACCTGCCCGGTGCGGGGAGACCATCTGTTCTGCAGTCTTTCCATGAACGCCGGTCAGCGCCTCAACGAGATCAAGTCCACAGCGGTTTATCCCCGAGGCGCCATGCTTTTCATCGAAGGCCAGCAACCGCGCGGCGTGTTTGTCCTCTGCACCGGAAAGGTCAAGCTTTCCACCACTTCGCGCGAAGGCAAAACCATCATCACAAAGATCTCCGAGCCGGGAGATGTGCTGGGGCTGAATGCGGTCGTGTCCGGCCGTCCTTATGAAGTGACCGCCGAGATGATGGAGCCCGGCCAGGCCAACTTCGTTCCCCGCGATTCCCTGTTGCAGCTGATGAAGGATTTTCCGGAAGTCGCTTTGCGTCTGGCGCAACAGCTGAGCCGCAACTACTTCACCGCCTACGAGGAAGTTCGCACTCTCGGCCTCGCGGTCTCGCCCTCGGAAAAGTTCGCCAAGCTTCTGCTGTCCTGGTCAACCGTCCCCCAGACTGACGGGACGAGCCAACTGAAGCTGACATTGACCCACGAAGAGATCGGGGAGCTGATCGGAACCACCCGCGAAACCGTCAGCCGTCTGTTCTCTGACTTCAAGAGAAAACAACTGGTGCAGCTCAAGGGAGCGACTCTGGTCATCCGCAGCCGTCCCGCGCTGGAGAAGATTGTCCAGTCGTGAGGCAACGTGTTAGGCGACATGCGTCCGCAAAATTGTGGATGCTGGCGTTCCGTGCTCTTCCATGAAACAGAAAACTCGGGAGAATCCCTGGGAAGCGTGACAGCAACAGCCCGTGCTGCAAGTGCGGTTCGTATCAGGGTATGCCTTTCGGGCATGCCGTTGAGGACTACTGAGTACATCCCGGCTTCAGGCGCCGAATTTGCCATTCTGAGTTTCACGCCGCCACGACTTTTTCCGCTTCCTCACTAATCCTCTTCCACGCCCGCTCCACATGCCGCGCCTGCGTGTTCGTTTGTCCCACGCACAACCGCAGCGTCAGCTTGCCCTTCAGCTTGGTGTGCGTCAAAAACAGATCGCCGCTGCGGTTCAGCCGGTCCATGATGCCCTGATTGATGGAGTCTTGATTAACGGCATCTCCGCCCTTGTGCCGGAAGCAAACCAGATTCAGCGGCGCCGGAGCAGCCAGTTCGAAGCGCTCATCTTTCCTTACCCACTCCGCAAAATCCTGCGCCAGCCGCACATGCTCCCGAATGTGATGCTGAAGGCCTTGGACGCCATAGTGCCGGATCACGAACCACAACTTCAGCGATCGGAAACGCCGTCCCAGTTGGATGTGCCAGTCGCGGTAGTCAATGACCGCGCCCGATTCCGTGGCCTGGTTGCGCAGGTATTCCGGCAGGATACTCAGGGTCTGAATCAGCGCCTTGCGATCGGCCACCCAGAAGCAGTTGCAGTCGAAGTTGGTGAACATCCACTTATGCGGATTGAAGTTGTAGCTGTCTGCCGATTCAACGCCGCTCTGCAGATGCCGAAACTCCGGGCAAAGCATCGCCGTGCCCGACATGGCCGCGTCCACGTGCAGCCAGAGATTGTGGCGGCGGCAGACTTCGCCGATCGCGGCAATCGGATCCATCGCGTTCGACGACGTCGTGCCCACGGTCGCACACACGAAGCAAGGGGTAAGTCCGGCGCGCCGGTCGGCCTCGATCTGTCTGGCCAGCGCGTCCGGGCGCATGGCAAAGTCGTCATCCACTTCGATCAACCGCAGATTTTCCGTACCGATTCCGGCAATCATCGCCGCTTTCTCCAGCGACGAGTGGGTCTGCGTTGAACAATAAGCAACCAGACGCCCGTTTGATCCTTTCTCGTTGCTGACGTAATTCGTGGCCCGTTCACGCGCGGCCAGCAGGGCGCAGAGTGCGGCGCTCGAAGCCGTGTCCTGAATCACTCCGCCGCCCGTATTCGACGACAAAAATTTCTCCGGCAGCCCCAGCATCCCGACCAGCCAGTCCATCACGTGCGTTTCCAGTTCCGTGCAGGCTGGACTGGTGGACCACAGCATCCCCTGCACGCCCAGTCCGGAAGAAACCAGGTCGCCCAGAATTCCCGGTCCCGACGCGTTGCACGGAAAATAGGCGAAGAAGTTCGGCGACTGCCAGTGTGTGACCCCGGGCAGAATCAGCCGCTCCACATCTTTCAGCATCGTTTCAAACGGCTCGCCCTGCGCCGGAGGACTCTTCGGCAGCGACGCGCGAATCTCGCCCGGCTTGACTTGCGAAAGCACCGGGAACGATTCGATGCGGGATTGGTAATCGGCGATCCAGTCCACCACGGCATGCCCGTAGCGGCGGAATTCATCGGGCGTCATGTGAAAAGATTTTTCGTCGCACACGTTGACCTCAGCTTTCCAAGCAGATCGTAACAGAGGCAGAGCTTTCCTTCGTGTTACTTCGTGTCCTTCGTGGTTTTCTTCTTTGAAGTGGGCAGTACACGCTGCTTGCTCGAGGCCAAACCTACGTCAATCTTCCAAAATACACGCGCGTCTTGTAATCGAACGCTACCCGGTTTTCAGCGGCGTGCGCGTCAAACAGGCGCCGCAACTCGCTCAGCATCGCCGCATGCCTCGGATTTTGGGGCCCCGGCGCGTACGACGACGACAACAGCCGCCCTTCCGCGCCGGCATAATCAAACTCCTGCCGCATGGCGAACACCCGTTCCCGGAACGGCGCCGGATCAAAGAATTCATTCACCACGGCCGTGGTCCGCTCGTGCCGCACGTCCTGGTAATCGGTGCCGAACTTCAGCAGCAACTGTTCATAGTCGCGCAGGAACGGAGTCGAGTCGGTGAGCCGTTCATTCCACAACAGCACCATCCACCCCTCCGGCCTGAGGATACGAATGAACTCCCACCGCGCCCGCGCGCGATCGAACCAGTGCGCCGCCTGCGCAGCCGTGACAATGTCCACACTCGCATCCGCCAGCGTGGTCGCTACCGCCGTTCCCGCCACGCTCGTGAACCTGGGGAAGGCCGCCAGTAGCCGCTCTCCGGCCTGGCGCATCTCCGTGTTGGGCTCGACTCCGAAAACCCGGTTGCCATTCTCCAGCAGAGTCCGCGTCCAGATCCCAGTGCCCGAGGCAACGTCGGCGACTTCATGCTCCGGCCGCAGGCCGCAGTCATCTTTCAGAACTTGCAAGGCTTCTGGCGGATACCCCGGCCGGTAGCGAATATAGTTCTCCACGCGATCGGAAAAGCGGCTGGTAGCATTCGAAGCAGGCATAGGGATCATGTGGGGACAGCCGCCCAAGCTTGCCCTGAGCGAAGTCGAAGGGGCTGTCCAGTCGAGCGAAGCTCGACGGTCTGTTGGTTCATCAGCGGCAAAGCAAGATGCTTTCCGAGCCTCCTTAACCTTGCCAGAAACTCATTCTAACGTCAGGATAGAGACATTGTCCCTCTTTGTCGGGACTCGGCGCTGCGAGAAGCAAGATTATGCGAGTCGTGATCAAAGTCGGCACCAGCCTCATCGCTCCCGGCGGGCAGATTGACGCCAATCTGCTGCGCGGCATGGTGGACCAGTTCGATCTCGCCAGGAACGAATACCTCATCGTCACTTCGGGCGCCATCGCCGCCGGCATGTCCGGTCTGCGCATGCAAAAGCGGCCCAGCGATGTGCCCCGCATGCAGGCCTGTGCCGCCGTCGGACAGAGCCGTCTGATGCACACCTACGAGCGCCTGTTCTTCGGGAAGAAAGTTGTTGCCCAGCTCCTGCTTTCGAGCGACGACTTCACTTCCCCGGTGCGTTATCGCAACCTGCAAACCGCTCTGGCGGAGTTGCTGGCGCTCGGCGTGGTGCCCATCGTCAATGAGAACGACAGCGTCTCGGTGCGTGAACTGGAAGGCGCCTTCGGCGACAACGACGAATTAAGCTCGCTCCTGGCCACAGCCGTGCATGCGGACTGGCTGCTGCTCCTGACTGACGTGGACGGATTCATGGTTCCTAACGGACGCAAAAAGCCCCGCCTGCAACGCGTGATTCGCAAGCTGACTCCCGCGCTGGAAGCGCAATGCAGCGGCAAGGGTGCCCTGGGCCGCGGCGGCATGATCTCGAAGCTGCGCGCGGCGAAACTGGCCAGCGAAGCGGGCGTCCACGTGGCCATCGTGAACGGCCGGCATCCGCAGGCCATCCGGCTCGCCATGGAACGCAAGATCGGAACGTACTTTCCGCCGCAGAAAGGAAGTTGATGGCTGCTACTCCCAGCACGGTGGCCACCCAGGAAAAGCTGCGGCGCGCTCGTGCCGCGTCCGCGCTCCTGGCCCTACTTCCCACGGAGGAAAAGAACGCGCTGCTCCTCAAAATTGCCGATGCGCTCGAAGCTGAGGAAAAAAGTATTCTGGCCGCCAACCGCGAGGATGTGGAGAATTCCGGTCTTCACGACGCCATGCGCGACCGTCTGCTTCTGAATCCCGCCCGAATCCAGGACATGGCGCGCAGCGTGCGCCAGGTCGCGGCCCTGCCCGATCCCATCGGCGAAACTCTCGCCGAGTGGACCAGACCGAACGGCCTCCGCATCCGCAAAGTGCGCGTGCCGCTGGGCGTGATCGGGATCATCTACGAATCTCGCCCCAATGTCACCGTGGATACGGCCGTGCTGGCGCTCAAGAGCGGCAACGCCATCGTGCTGCGCGGCGGCAAGGAAGCGGCGCAGAGCAACCAGCGCCTGGCGGAAATCATGGCCACGGTGCCCGGCATGCCCGAGGGCGCCATCGAACTGCTCGATTCCTCCTCGCGGCAGTCGGTCGAAGAGTTGATCAAGGCTCGCGGACTGGTGGACGTGATCATTCCCCGCGGCGGCGCCGGTCTCATCACCTTCGTCACCGAGAATTCAGTCGTCCCCGTGATTGAAACCGGGGCGGGGAACTGCCACATTTTCCTGGACGAGTCCGCCGATCTCGACATGGCCGACCGCATCGTCATCAACGCCAAGACTCAGCGTCCGTCGGTCTGCAACGCGGCGGAGAAGTTGCTGGTGCATGAACGCATCGCCGCCGAATATGTGCCTCAGATCGCGCGGAAGCTGATCGAAGCCGGAGTTGAGGTGCGCGGCGACGGAAAGGCTCGCACCCTGGCCCCCGGATTGCACGTTGGGATTGCCACGGAAGAAGACTGGCACGAAGAATACCTGCGCCTCTGTATGGCGGTTGCCGTGGTCGCCGATGTGGACGAGGCCATCGCTCACATCAACCGCTATTCAACCAAACATTCCGACGCGATCGTGACCCGCGACGAAGCGAACGCCCGAAAGTTCCTGCGCCGCGTGGATTCCGCCACGGTTTACTGGAACGCTTCCACCCGCTTCACCGACGGCGGCGAATTCGGTTTCGGCGCCGAGATGGGCATCAGCACCCAGAAACTCCACTGCCGCGGACCCTTCGCCCTGGCGGAGCTGACTTCATCGAAATACGAAATCGTGGGGACGGGACAGGTGAGGTGAGAGCGCTTCACGATTGTGTTCGTGCGCAGGTGCCGGAACCGGTAAGGCTCATGTGGGGACGGCCGCCCTCGGCCGTCCGGCGGAGCGAAGCTCCGCTGCTTAGCTCACCGCCATACTGGAACCCGCATCACATCAAAGTGATGATCGTAGGTCCACACTTCGAGTCCCAGGCGAATAGCAATCGTCGCAATGGTCGCGTCGAACAGAGTGATGTCTTGATCCCCTAGCGCCCGAACTCTCGCGAACGCATCCCGGTAGTCCTCAGGTGTGGGATTGACCATCGCCACCTCAGCTATTTCGTCGAGCCAAGCTGACACCACATTCTTGCCGAGGCGACGCAGAACCATCGTGTAGGCCTCGAGCAGGGTCGGGTATGCCAGTACGACCTGACGCTTCTCGTGAGCTAGTTTGCTTAGTTCACTCAGGGCTTGTTTGTGAAGCGCGTCGTGCGGGTCAACCGCCGCATAGAGCGGTCCAGTATCTGCCAACACGGCACGCATCATTTCTTCATTCCCGTAAGGTAAAGGTCGTGATTGATGCTGACGTCGCTACGCCCGCTCCCGTGCTTGGCCGGCGTGATCTTCAACGGACGGTAGGTCCGCAGAAATCCACGCTCCCGCAGATACTCTCGCAGCGCTGCCTGCATCACGGTCGTCAGCGCAGGCGGCGTCTCCTGAGCGCGGAGGTAGCTGTCTACCGCCTCCGCCAAGTCATCCGGAAAAGTCATGGTGGCTCGCTTCATATCCGCATTATAGCACCAAGTGGTGAACTTGGTGAAGTTGGTGATGGTAGCGAATATAAAGCGAATATCCCACGCCGCGCCTGCGACTGTGCTACCTTACTGACTTTCAACTCTTACATGCCGATGAAACTCTTTCTTGCTGCATTATTCTCTTCTGTCCTGCTGTTTTCCGCCGCGCCGACCACGGCCGGCGGAGACTCCGCGGTGTCTTCGAACTCAACGCCAGCCATTTTCGGTTTTCGCGACGCCGCGGCCGAGTCCGCCGTCGAAGCGCGCTTCCTCGCCGTCCCCGACCCCAAACTCGCGGAGCAGCATCTGCGCATTCTTACCCAGGCTCCGCACATGGCCGGCACGGTCGAAGACAAAGCCACCGCCGACTATGTCGCGCAGAAATTCCGCGACGCCGGGCTCGAGACCGAAATCGTCGAATACCGCGTCTGGATGAACTATCCGGAGGAAATCAGCGTGGACCTGACCGCGCCCGCTGGGGCCGAAATGCACGGTCCCACCCGCGAGCATGTGGACAACGATCCGTTTCAGGACGATCCTCGCGTCGTCATGCCTTTCAACGGCATGTCGCCCTCCGGCGATGTCGAAGCGGATGTCGTTTACGCCAACTACGGCACTCCCGAGGATTTCGACAAACTCGACAAGCTCAAGGTGGATGTGCGCGGCAAGATCGTGCTCGTGCGCTACGGGCAGAACTTCCGCGGCGTCAAAGTGTTTGTCGCGCAGGAGCGCGGCGCGGCCGGCGTGATCATCTACTCCGACCCGGCCGATGACGGCTGGCGTCGCGGCGATAAATATCCTGTCGGACCGTGGCGTCCCGATACTGGCGTACAGCGCGGCTCGGTGGGATACATGTTCGAATTCCCCGGCGATCCGACGACACCCGGCATTGCGTCGGTGCCGTCGCTGCCTGACTCCCAGCGCATTTCTCCCCAGCAGTCGGCGCAGATGCCGAAGATTCCAGTCACGCCGCTTTCCTACCACGATGCCTGGCCCGTGCTGCAAAATCTGGCTGGACCAGACTCGCCGCGCGAGTGGCAGGGCGCGCTACCCTTCACCTACCACGTCGGCCCCGGACCGGCAAAGGTGAAGATGCATCTCAAGCAGGATTACCAGTTCCGCACCCTCTGGGACGTAATCGGCCGCGTGCGCGGCAGCGAATTGCCGGACGAATGGGTGATCGCGGGCAATCATCGAGACGCGTGGGTCTACGGCGCAGTCGATCCCAACAGCGGCACTGCGGCGATGCTGGAGGCCGTCCACGGCGTCGGCGAATTGTTGAAATCGGGTTGGAAGCCCAGGCGCACGCTGGTGTTCGCCAGTTGGGATGGCGAGGAAGAAGGACTGATCGGTTCGACCGAGTGGGTGGAGCAGCACGAGTCCGAACTGGCGGATGCAGCCGCATACTTCAACGTGGATGTCGCCGTTTCAGGACCAAAATTTGGCGCGTCGGCGGTTCCCAGCCTCAAGCAGTTTCTACGCGACGTAACCAAGGCTGTCCCCAGTCCCAGGGGAGGCACCGTCTACGATGCCTGGCAGAAATCGTCGCAGCCGGAAGCTCTCTCCCCGCAGTCGCCCACAGAAGCGATTGGAGACATGCGGCGCGCTCCGGCGGCGCAAGTGAAGAGCGACGTGCCCGTGGGAGACCTGGGCAGCGGTTCTGATTACACCGCTTTCCTGCAGCATTCGGGCGTGCCCTCGACCGACATGAGTTCGACTGGTCCGTACGGTGTGTACCACTCGGCGTTCGACAACTTCGCCTGGTTCAAGAAATTCGGCGATCCCGACTTTACTTATGAGCAGGAGATGGCGCGCGTTTTTGGGCTGGAAGCGGTGCGCATGGCCGGCGCCGACGTCCTGCCTTACGACTACGAAGAATACGGGAAGGAAGTTGCCGTCTATCTCGACGCGGCCCAGCACCGGGCTGACAACAAGTTCGGGGAACGCGTGCTCGACTTCGGCGCAGTGAACGCGGCGGCCCGGCGCTTCCAATCCGCGGGTGCGAAGATTCTGGCCCGGCAGCAGCGTCTGCCGCGCGATGCGGCCCGGCTGAACGTTGCTCGGTTGAATCAGGCCCTGCGCAGCGCCGAGCGCGCCCTGCTGGTGCCGCAGGGATTGCCCCATCGTCCGTGGTTTCGCCACGCCATCTATGCGCCGGGAGAATACACCGGATATGCCGCCGTCGTGATTCCCGGTGTGAATGAGGCTCTCGACAAGGGAGACGGTGATCGGGCGCGCCAGCAACTGGCGGCGCTGGCCGCCGCGCTGGACCGCGCCGCCAAGGCGCTGGAAGGGTATCGGTAGCGCATGACTTCCGCCCACGCTCTCGGACATTTTCTGCGCACGCTGCCACTTTCGGCGGCGGCGACGTTCCTGGCGCTGTTTCCGATTGTCGACCCCTTCGGCGGCATCCCCATTTTCTTTACCATGACGGCTTCCTGGACCGCGCAAGACCGCCGCCGCACCGCGTACAAAACCGGCCTCTGGGTTTTCGTCATCCTGGTGACGTTTCTGTTCTTTGGCCGGTTTGTGCTCCATTTCTTCGGCATCTCGCTCCCCGTACTCAAAATCGCCGGCGGTCTGATCGTCGCCAACACCGCCTGGGGCATGGTGACGTCGACAGCCCGCATCACGCCCGAGGAAAGCCACGAAGCCCAGGACAAAGACGACATCTCCCTGACTCCGCTGGCCATGCCGCTGCTGTCAGGACCCGGCGCCATCGGAGTCGTCATGGCGCTGGCGGCTCATGTGGACAACGCATCCGCGTATATCGGGATGGTCATTGGCATCGCCGCGGTCGCGCTCAGCGTCTTGCTCTTTCTTTGGCTGGGCGGGCCGCTGGTGCGCCGCCTCGGACCCGGTGCTGTGGGCGCCATCAACAAGATCTTTGGCTTTCTGATTCTCGCCATCGCCGTCCAACTGGTGTGGAATGGTGTCGCCGATTTCAAGAGCTGATGTGGGGCGGGCACTCTTGCCCGCCAACCGCCAGCCCAGGCGGAAACTTTCCTGGAACCCCGCCTCACGCCGCCACGTATCCCTGTTCAGGCGCTCTCGCGCCCGAGAGGTGTTCCATGCATGGAAGGTCTCTGGTTCGCTGGAGCCGGGTCTGCGCCTTAGTTTTCCTGTGCCTTTCCCTGGCTCCGTTCTGTGCCGCGCGCAGTGGGAACGACCGCGACTGGGACTACGAGGAAACGCATTCCGATGCGCGCGACTTCGTTGCCGGAGGCATGCTGCATGTCCGCCTGAGCGTCGGCGACCTGCACATCAAACGCGGCGAGGGCAACAAGATCAGCCTGCGCTACACGGTCAAATCGCGCCACGAAAGAAACGTCAAGGACGCGCGCGTGGATTTTGACGTCCGTGGCAACGACGCCAGCATTGAATTTCGTTGCCCTTACGGCGGCAACACGCAGTTCGATGTGGAACTGGAAGTTCCCGCCAACACCAATCTCGACGTGCACGAAAAAGTCGGCGACCTGACGGTGGAAGACATCCAAGGCGACAAGGACTTGGAACTTGGCGTTGGCGACATCCGCGTGGCCAAAGGACCGTCCGTCTATCGCCTGGTGCGGGCCAGCACCGGCATCGGCGATGTCAATAGCGACGGTTACGGCGAAACCAGCGGCTGGCTGGGCAAAACCCTGAAGTATCACGGCGACGGCAAATACGAACTGCGGGCCCACGTCGGCGTTGGGGACATTACGCTGGAAGGAAAGTAGCTCGTGTGGCGCGGGCATACCTTCCCGCGAAAAGCCGGGCACAGCCCGGCCTACAGGCACCGTCGTACGGGTTCCGTCGTGCGGGTTCCGTCGTACAGGTACCGTCGTAGAGGTACGATTCGTATCAGGGTATGCCTTCAGGCATACCGTCAGTACTGCCTTATCATTGCGCCTTCAGGCGCTGAATTTGCGATTCGCAGTTTCGCTCCCGCACACCCAACCTCCTGTTACGTTTTCCGGAACTGTCGCGCCGATAACTTGACATTGCTTCCGGCTCTGATAGGGTGTACCGCCATGTGATCGGCCCTTACCGTTTCCCGAGGTCGCCATGGCACATCCTGAAGCAGTTCGTGTTGACCCCGCTTCTCCTGAGCCCGATAACCCGGTGACGTTCGAGCAAGTCCTGCACGACGAACTGCGCTGCATCAACCGCTCGCGCCCAGATCGCAACGTCAGTTCCACGGCCCGCCCGGACAATCTGACCGGGCTGGCTTTTTCGGGCGGCGGCATCCGCAGTGCGACCTTCAACCTCGGAATTCTGCAGGCGCTGGCGGAAAAAGGCCTGCTCCACCAGTTCGATTATCTATCCACGGTTTCCGGCGGCGGCTACATTGGCTCGTGGCTGGCCGCGCTCACCCTCCGCTTCACCAGAGAATCCAACGTCAAGTTCGGCGAGGTCGAGAAGTCTCTCTGCCCCTCGAAATATGAGCCCGACCGGCGCAGCGAGCCTGCCGTGCTGCACTGGCTGCGTCTCTACAGCAACTATCTGACTCCGCACAAAGGAGTGATTTCCGGCGACACCTGGGCCATGCTGGGAACCTGGACGCGCAATGTACTGCTCAACCAGACAATTCTGGCGCTGATGTTCATGGCGGTGTTTGTGCTGTGCCAGAGCGCGTTGCTGCCATGGATCCACGTGGAAGACCAGGGCGAAGGCAGCGGTCTGGGTTTCCTGATCAGCGGCGGAGCGATGCTTTTCCTGGCATCCGTATCGATGGCCGTCAATGTTGTGTCGGAGAGCCCGTCCACGGCGATCCCACAGACCTGGTTTCAGCGGGTGAAGGTCACCTTGACCGTGATGCTGCCGTTCGTGGTGGCGTGTGTGCTGCTGAATGGCGCCTTATGGCTGAGGTCGGATTTCGACGCGCCAACCTGGGTCTGGGCGCTCGCCGGAGCGGCGTTTTACTTTGTGGTTTGGGGTGCGGTGGCGATCATGGCGTGGGTCCGGCGTCTGTGGCGCAGGCATCACGGTAAGCCGCAGAAGCTGATGATTTCGATTCTCGCCCTGGTTGTATTCTCGCCAGTGGCAGGAGCGGCCGGCGGAGTCCTTTTGCAGGCTTATGTATTGCAACTGAACCACCTCGGCGACTGGACCAGCACCAATTGGCTGGTCGTCGTTTTCGGAAGCGGCATCCTGATGGTGATCATCCTGCTGGTGGGAACGCTTCATATCGGGCTGGTAGGGCGCGGCTCCATGGATGTGGTGCGGGAATGGTGGGCGCGCCTGGGCGGATACCTGACGCTGATCACCCTCGGCTGGCTTCTGCTGGCAGGAACTTGCTCATTCGGGCCGCTGGCAGTGCGCTGGGCGTTGTACGAGATGAGAGGGTGGTCCATCGGCGCAGGCCTGCTGTGGGTTCTGCACAACTATTTGGGTCTAAAAGCGGCCAGCAGCGCCAAGACTACCGGGCAAGAAAACAACGGCCTCAAATCCAAAGACGGCAGCGGCCGGACGAGCGAGACGGGGCCAGCACAGGGATCGAAGATCATAGCAGCGCTCAAATCCCCGCGCGCCCTGAATATTCTTGCGAAGGTGGCGCCTTACGTTTTCATTGTGGGATTAGTGCTGCTGTTGGGCACGGCGGTGCAGATCGCAACTGGCCTGGTGTTCAATCCTGGCGACACATTGGAACTGTGGAAATTTAACAATGGCATGAACTGGCCCGCGCTCTCGGAAGACTACTGGCTGGTTTTGGAAAAAGTTTCCGCGGCATGGCTCGCGGGTCTGGGGGGAATCTTCTTTCTGGCTGGGCTGGCGTTGTCCTGGCGCGTGGACGTGAACGACTTCTCGCTGCATCATTTCTATCGCAACCGCCTGGTGCGCTGCTATCTGGGCGCCTCGAACACCGATCGCAAACCGGAGCCGTTTACCGGATTCGATCCCGCCGCCGACCTGCCGCTCAGCGAGCTTTCCGACAATTATCCCGGCCCCTACCCGATCCTCAATGCGGCCTTGAACATTACTGGCGGCGAAGAACTGGGCTACGCCACCCGCCGCGCGAAATCCTTCGTGTTCACCCCGCTGTATTGCGGCTACGAACTGTCGGGAGACGGGCCGGGACGTTTCACCTGCGACGACGGATATCTGCCCAGCTTTTCGAAAACCGTCGAGGGGCGTTCGGCCGGGCGCGTGGCCGAGTTCGGCGTCGAAGGCGGGATTTCCCTCGGCACCGCCATGGCCATCTCGGGTGCCGCTGCCAGCCCGAATATGGGCTACTTCACCACTCCGGCCACGGCTTTCTTCATGGCGTTGTTCGATGTCCGTCTGGGCTGGTGGATGGGCAATCCGCGTTATCCCAAGAACTGGCGGAGCGCTGGGCCTGCGCTGGGCCTCGAATACTTGCTCTCGGAGGTCTTTGCCCAGAGTGATCAGAAGAGAAGATACGTGTATCTCTCCGATGGCGGGCATTTCGAGAATCTGGCTGTGTATGAGTTGATCCGGCGGCATTGCCGGTTGATCGTGGCTTGCGACGCCGATTGCGACCCGCAATACACATTCGACAATCTGCTGAGCCTGATCGAGAAGGCACGCACCGATTTTGGCGCGCGCATCGAGATCAAGTATGAGCCGATCCGCCCTAAGGCAGGAACTCGCGGAAGTGCAGTGAACCACGCGGTCGGAACCATCTACTACGACCCCAATAATCTCAACGATACCGGGACTCTGATCTTCATTAAGGCGAGCCTGCCAATCAAAGAAGTCGCGGGCGTCAAGCCGAGCGCCCCCGCGGAGAAAATGCTGCCGGACGATGTCTGGCAGTACGCCACGCTGCACCCGACGTTTCCGCATCAGACCACGGCCGACCAATGGTTTGACGAACTGCAATTCGAGAGCTACCGCGCTTTAGGGGAATACATCGGCGTTCACGCCGCCGAAGCGATTGGCAAAGCCTGCAACGGCCAGACGGCGTAAGTGTTTAGCGTAACGCGGGCACTCCTGCCCGCGAAATCAAACCACAAGCATGGGTGCCCCACCCTTGTCGCGCTTTTTTGCGACAGGGTGGGGTCTTTGATCTCGTCGGAACGATCAGATGGGCAAAAGCCCGCGAACTCTCTCCGCAAGCACGACCCGGCCAGCTTCAGCGTCCCGGCGGAAGTGCATAGCGTAACGCGGGCACTCCTGCCCGCGAAATCAAACCACAAGCATGGGTGCCCCACCCTTGTCGCGCTTTTTGCGACAGGGTGGGGTCTTTGATCTCGTCGGAACGATCAGGTGGTCAGAAGCCCGCGAACCCTCTCCGCAGGCACGACTCGGCCAGCTTCGGCGTCCCGGCGGAAGTGCTTGGTGTGGCGCGGGCACTCCTGCCCGCGAAATCTAACCACCAGCACAGGCCATGGGATGGAGCGTGCCCGCCGTGTAAAATAATCAGCAGGAGTGACGCATGGCGGCAAATAAGGAGCACGCCCACGAACTGATCGACAAACTGGCCCCGAGCCAGGTTCCGGCGGTGATTGGGATTCTCGAAGCCCTGCTCGATCCCGTCTCACGCGCGATCGCTAACGCTCCCGTTGACGACGAACCGCTCGCGGCGGCTGAGGAAAAGGCCCTCGACGAAGCGCGCGAATGGTCGAAGCATAACAAAGCCATTCCGCACGAGCAGGTTCTGGCTGAACTCGGGGTCACGCAGAGAAGACTGCTATGATTCGATCGTAGGCTGTGGAGTTTCCGCGCATGAATATCAATCTGACGCCCGAGCAGGAACGGATTGTCGACGACGAGCTGAGGTCCGGCCACTTCCGGTCTGCCGAGGAAGTAATTGGCAAGGCCCTCGTGGCCCTTCGGGAAAAAGAGCGCGCGTCAATGGCCGGAGACAGCAATGGCCACTACGAGACTGCCGTGCAGGAAATGCTCGACTTTGTCACGGAGAACCGGACGTCCCTGCAGGATATTTCCGTTAAGCAGTTGATCCACGAAGGTCATCGTCTGTGAGTGATCTGGTGCTGGACGCGTCGTTGACGCTCCAGTGGTTTCTGGAGGACGAATCTGGCCGCGAGTATGGCCTCAGGGTCCTCGCCAGCCTTTCCAGCAAACGCGCCGCAGTTCCGATGTTGTGGTTCTATGAAGTCGGAAACGGTCTCCTCATGGCCCACCGGAGGAAGCGGATCACACTCGACTAAGTCGACGCCTTTCTCACGCGACTCAAGGCCCTGCCGATTGACGCTGCCCAGCAAGTTCCAGGCGAAATCCTCGAGCTGCCGGCCTTCGCGCAAAAACACGGTCTTACCAACTACGACGCGGCATACCTGGCGCTGGCGATGCGTTTCAATTTGCCTTTGGCTACGACCGACGCCGATCTCCGGCGGGCCGCAGCCGCGGCGGGCGTTGGGATCGTAGCTGGGTAGGGCGATTCCCACCCTTTCGCAAAGAACGCGAAACGATGGGGCACATCGCCTTGGGGCTGGATGTTGAGTACCCTGGGTAACGGAGGCCTAACGGAAGGAGGTTGGGATGCCGAAACACGTCATGTCCGTAGGATTTGAGATTCCGGGCGACGCAGCCGAATCCGTTGACTACTGGTCCGACGACTCGCTGTTGGACGCGGATATTGTTGTTTTTTCTCCGAACCTGGAAGAGTACGACGTCGACAAGACCTACCAGGGGAAGAGCGTTCTTACACCGGCAGACTCCGGCCGTCTTTTGGCGGACGCCGCACATTGGGAAAAAGAATTACAGACTGCGCTTCAGGCTGGCCGTACCGTTTTCGTAATGATGCTGGGAGTTATCAGCGTCTACGTTTACGCGGGACAGACGCGCTCGGCCTACCAAGTAAACATTTTTGAGCCCTATTCATCCATTCCAGTTTCAGGTCTAGCCGGTGTCTTGCATATCAGTGCGGGGGCGCGCATAAAGACTACGAGGGACATCGGTGTCTTGGCACCCTATTGGCAGGAGTTTGGGGAAGTTACCTACTACCAAGCTTATTTAGAAAAAGGCATAGGCACTCCTGCTCTCATCACGCAAACTGGCGACAAAATGGTCGGGGGGATCATTCGCACCAAAGACTATAAGGGCACAATAATTCTCCTCCCTACTCCAAATCTTTCGTACATGGTCAAGGAGCGGTCGAAGCAAAAGGGAGCTAAGGTGAGCACGGGCCCTGATGCTGACGAAGGGGAGGAATCCGATGTCGATCCTGAGGCCGAAAGGAGCGTCGGAGATCAGTTCGTCAACGCTCTGGTCGAGATCGACAGGGTTCTCAATGCAAGGGCTGAAAGGACGCCGGCCCCGATGTGGGCGAATGACGAGGTGTACACGCTTAAAGAGGAAGTCAGATTCAGGGCGCGTGTGGACGAATTGGAAAGAAATATCGCGGGACTGGAGAAGCAGAAGCTTGAGGCCGAGGGCGGTCTTGATGCTGCCGGGAACCTAAGGGGGCTCGTGTTCGAGACGGGCAAACCTTTAGAGTCGGCGATTCTGGAAGGGCTACGGGTGTTGGAATTCGCGGCGGAGGGGTTCGTCGACAGCGAGTCAGAGTTTGACGCTGTTTTCACAGACACCTCCGGCAGGCGTTTGCTCGGAGAGGCGGAGGGAAGAAACGATAAGGCCATCAACATTGACAAGTTGGATCAACTCGAGCGGAATATTCAGGAGGATTTTAAGAAGAGGGAAGATACCGAGTACGCCAAAGGCGTCCTTTTCGGCAATGCCTTCCGTCTCTCGCCGCCTGCTGAACGAGGCGAGTACTTCACTGCGAAGTGCCTCGCGGGCGCAAAGAGGTTAGGCGTAGCCTTGGTGCGAACCCCAGATCTTTTCACTGTCGCAAAATTTCTTAAAGAGAACCCCGATTCCGGCTTTGCCGCTTCCTGTCGGAAAGCGATACTCGAAACCACAGGCAACGTTGTCGAGTTTCCCCCTTTGCCCGCGAAGACGTAGAGTACTACCTCAGCGTCACCAGCTTCTCCACCAGCTCCGAATAATCCTTCTTCTCAATCCCATGCACCTGCTTGTTGTACTCATCCACCTTGGACGAATAATTCATCGAGCAGAATTTCGGACCGCACATGGAGCAGAAGGCCGCTTCTTTGTAGTAGTCGTCGGGCAGCGTCTCGTCGTGCATGGACCGCGCGGTCTCCGGGTCCAAAGACAAGGCAAACTGTTTTTCCCAATCAAATTTATACCGCGCATAGCTCAACGCGTCGTCGCGGTCGCGGGCGCCGGGGCGGCCGCGGGCGATATCGGCGGCGTGCGCGGATATTTTGTAGGCGATGATGCCGTCCTTCACGTCTTTTTCGTTCGGCAATCCCAAATGCTCCTTGGGCGTGACATAGCACAGCATGGCCGCGCCGTACCATCCGATCATGGCCGCGCCGATGGCCGACGTGATGTGGTCATATCCCGGAGCGATGTCTGTCACAAGCGGGCCCAGCGTGTAGAACGGGGCCTCATAGCAAAGCTCGACTTCTTTTTCCACCTGCTCCTTGATCTTGTCCATGGAGACATGCCCCGGCCCTTCGATCATGACCTGCACGTCGTGCTCCCAGGCTTTTTTCGTCAGCTCGCCGAGAGTCTTCAGTTCGGCGAATTGCGCTTCGTCGCTCGCATCGGCGACGCATCCCGGGCGCAGGCCATCGCCCAGCGAAAAGCTGACGTCGTACTTCCTGAAAATCTGGACGATGTCGTCGAAGCGCTCGTAGAGGAAATTCTGTTTGTGGTTGTAAGCCATCCACTGCGCCAGAATCGCGCCCCCGCGGCTGACGATGCCGGTGATGCGCTTCGCAACCAGCGGCAGATACTGAATGAGCACCCCGGCGTGGATCGTCATGTAGTCCACGCCCTGCGCCGCTTGCTCCTCGATCACTTCCAGCATGATCTCAGCGTTCAGATCTTCCACCCGCTTTACCCGGGCAATGGCCTCATAGATCGGAACCGTGCCGATGGGCACCGGCGAGTGGCGCAGAATGGCCTCTCGGATTTCGTGAATGTTGCCGCCGGTCGAAAGATCCATCACCGTGTCGGCGCCGTAATGCACGGCGGTGTGCAGCTTCTTGAGTTCCTCGTTGATCTCGGAAGTGACCGCGGAGTTTCCGATGTTGGCGTTGATCTTGCACAGCGATGCCACCCCGATCGCCATCGGCTCCAGTTCGGGATGGTTGATGTTCGCCGGGATGATCATGCGCCCGCGCGCGACTTCATCCCGCACCAGTTCCGGCGTGATCTTTTCCTTGTGCGCGATGAACGACATTTCTTCGGTGATCACGCCCTGCCGGGCGTAGTGCATCTGGGAGAAGTTGCCGTCGCCATTCGCCTGCTTGCGCCGCGCCAGCCACTCCGCGCGCGGTTTAGGGACGGTGTAGCCGTTGCCGTTCGAGCCATTCGTGGAAGTCATGGGAATCCCAGCCTCTTGAAATTCGGTAAGTCACGATTATAACCGCGTGGAAGGAAGGGACGCAGGCCAAGGTTCGTAGTTCGAATGGACGTTGCCACTCCACGAACGGAGCGTCGAGGACGCTCCGTGAACCGAGCCGTGAATGAGTCCCTTCGAGCGCGGGGAGACGGATCTGCGTTAGCGATCCGTGTTAGTTTCGCAGGGCCAGAGGCCGCACCTGCTCAACGAGCACTTTCAAAGTTAACTCCAACTCGGTGGCCGACGGTTCATGGCCAGTGCCAGGCACCAAATAGAATTGCTTGCGCGGTGCCTGGATGCTGTCGAAGTAGGCCTTGGCTAGTTCAGGCAGGGCCGTGAGATCTTCTTGGCCTTGGAAAATGTAGATAGGAATCGCAAAGTCCGTCCCCAGCGCTGGAAGATCGACCAACTCCAGCGGCCCAGACATGGTCAGCCCCCAGAAGTGTTCAAAACAGAAATCGTCCGCCGCTTCATACTGAGCCTGTTCCTCAGGCGAGGCGTACTCTGGGCTGATTGTTTCGGGAGCCGGCGGCGCGGTCACCCTCTTGGCCTGATAGGCCCGTCTCCATTTCCTGAAAACGGGCCAACTCTTGAAGAGCGAAGGCCAGGGCGGAGGACCAATCGCGGTCAATGCAGTGATCGCCGGCTCATCGCCAGCAGCACGCGCCAGTTCAAGCACGCGAGCGTAGCTAGCCGAATCTTCCTTGCGCGTATTTACCAACTGCGCGTCGCCGACATAGGCATAGAACAGGTTCGGCCGGGAATGAGCCAGATGAATGCCGAGGATCGACCCCCAGGAGCCTCCGTAAATGATGATCTTCTTCTTGTTGAGGTGTTTGGCCAGGAACTGGGCAACTTCAATGCCGTCATCGGTCATGCGCTCGACGGTCATGGTCGGCTCGATGGAGGGGCCGCTCTTGCCGTAGGTTCTGCCAGCGCCACGCTGGTCCCATTGGACGAGCGTGAAGTCTTTCTCCCATCCCTCAAACATAGCGTCGGCGAATGGACTCAAGGCATCCCCCGGTCCGCCGTGCAGGAAGAGCAGGACCGGGTTGTTGCGATCATTCCCTTTGATCGTGATCCATTGGTCAATACCGCCAATGCGGACAAACATTTCCTCATTGACCGGCTCTGGCGTTCGGAGAGGCGCCGCCTGGGGCGGATTCTGTGAAAAGGCAGGATGGGACAGACTCATGGCGACGACCGCCCCAATCCCCATGAGAAACCGCACTGTTCTCGAAGTAGTTGATAACCGGGTCATCTCAGACTCTCCTTACGGCTGTTGGCAGCCCGGCCGGATAAGGCCTAATACGGACGCTCGTCGGAGATTGTTCAACACAAAACAGCTGCAGAATGTCCGTGGAGAGCGGGGCCGATCTAGCCCTGCTGCTTGATCCCTGAGAAGAACGGGGCATAGAATCGCAGGCGCTGCTGCTCATCCCGAGCTTCAAGGAGAATTCTTTCATGCGATTCGTCCATCTCTTGCTGATTTTGTCGCTGCTCGTGACTGCGGTCGGCTTCGCGCAGTCTGCGGCTACCGCCCGGCCTGCACCCGGCTTCAGCCTCGACACGATCGACAAGACCATCGATCCCTGCGTGGATTTTTACCAGTACGCCTGCGGGAACTGGATCAAGAATGCGGAGATTCCTCCCGACGAGTCGCAGTGGGTGAGCTTCGTGGAACTGCACGAACGCAATATGGATGTCGAGCGCGGCATTCTGGAAAAGGCCGCGGCAGGCGGCCCGAGCCGCAACGCGATTGATCAGAAGATCGGCGACCTCTATGGCTCGTGCATGGATGAGAAAGCGGTGGACAGCAAGGGAATCGCAGCCATCAAGCCGGAACTCGACCGCATCTCCGCGGTGCAGGACAAGAGCGCGCTGATGGACGAGATCGCACACCTGCGCATGCTGGGGCCGAGCCCGCTGTTCAGCTTCTATTCGTCCTCCGACCTGCATAACGCCGATCAGGTAATCGCCTACATTGACCAGGGCGGGCTGACGCTGCCCGACCGGGATTACTACTTGAAGGACGACGACAAAACTAAGGCCATACGCCAGCACTTCGTCGAATATATGAATGAAATGTTTGTGCTGGCGGCCGCGCAGCCGGCGGAAAACGGCCTGCGGCCGCCGCCCGGCATCGGCCTCCTTTCCGGGCAGGCGGCTGAGGCGGTGCTGCGTATCGAAACCGCGCTGGCCCAGGCGCAGATGGATCGCACGGCGCGCCGCGATCCGAAAACTCGCGATCACAAAATGTCGCGCGAGCAGGCCGCCGCGCTGGCTCCCACTTTCCAGCTCGACCGCTACTTCAAGGATGTCAACGCGCCTGCCTTCACCGACTTGAACGTGGGCAACCCGGAATTCTTCAAGCAGGTGAATGCGGTGGTCGAAACCGAATCGCTCGAGGCGCTGAAAACCTACGTGCGCTGGCATGTGCTGAACGCGGCCGCTCCCTGGCTCTCGCAGCCCTTCGTGGACGCCAACTTCAAGTTCCAGCAAACCCTCACCGGGCAGAAGGAAATTCAGGCGCGGTGGAAGCGCTGCGTGAACCTCACCGATCGCGAACTCGGCGAGGCGCTGGGGCAGAGATATGTGCAGGAAATGTTTAGCCCCGAAAGCAAGCAGCGCATGCTGAAAATGGTTGACGCGCTGGAGAAATCGTTGGCCGAGGACATCCACGATTTGTCCTGGATGAGCGACGATACGAAGAAGCAGGCGGAAATCAAGCTGGAGGCGATTCGTAACAAGATTGGATATCCGGACGTGTGGCGTGATTACACTTCGGTCGTGATCGAGCCCGGCGACTTGCTGGGCAACGTGCATCGCGCCAACGAATTCGAGGCCAAGCGGCAGATCGCCAAAATTGACAAGCCGCTCGACCGCAAAGAATGGGGCATGACGCCGCCCACGGTGAACGCCTACTACAGCCCGGCATTCAACGAAATTGTGTTTCCGGCGGGCATTTTGCAGGCTCCGTTCTTCGATCCGAAGATGGATGATGACGTCAATTTCGGCGGCATCGGCCTGGTGATTGGGCACGAACTGACCCACGGCTTCGACGATCAGGGACGCAAGTTCGATCCCCAGGGCAACCTGCATGACTGGTGGACGGAGCAGGATGGCAAGGAATTCGAAAAGCGGGTGAGCTGCGTCGCCGACGAATACTCGAATTTCGTAGCGGTGGACGACAAGAAGCTGAACGGCCGTCTCACCCTGGGCGAAAACACCGCTGACAACGGCGGGGCGCGCATCGCGCTGATGGCGCTCGAACACATGATCGCCGACGACAGGACGGGAAAAGAAGGGCAGAAGATTGACGGCTACACTCCCGAGCAGCGCTTCTTCCTCGGATTTGGACGGGTGTGGTGCGAGAAGCGGCGTCCGGAGATGGCGCGGATGAGAGTGCTCACCGATCCGCACTCGCCCGGCAAGTACCGCGTCAACGGCGTGGTCGAGAATATGCCGGAGTTTGAGAAAGCCTGGGGCTGCAAGTCGGGACAGCCCATGGTGGCCGAGAACGCGTGCCACGTGTGGTGAAGTTCAGGCCCTCAGATTCACCAGGTTCTGCTCCATCTGGTCCGCAGTCTTGAGCGTGGCCAGGTTGGCATCATACTGAGTCTGCGCCGACGTCAGCGCTGTCATTTCGGCACTGAGGTCCACCACGTCCTCAGGCCCTGCAGTGGAAGGATCGGCTCCCGCGCTGGCGATCGCGGTCGCTGCGTTTTCAAGTTGAAGCTCGGCCTGCTGCAATCCCTGAAGCGCGATGGCGGATGGATTCATGTCTCTGCTATCGGCAGGGGGCGCTGCGAACTTTAACCGGCCATTGCCTGCGGAACCCCAGTCGTAATCGTTACTGTGCTGCCTTGGTAACGTTCCCGGAGTAACCTGAATCTGATTCCGTGACGATGCAGTGGGGTGCCCCACCTTCGCGGTTTTCGAAGGGCGAGCATTTGTGCCGATGGCATCGCCCCTCACCCGCCGCCACTTTCCGCCCCTATATGGAGTGGAACGATGGCAGAGCCACCGCTGCCCCATCCCCGAGGGCTTCATCCAGGACCGCGACGATGGCGGCAAAGGGCACGGCATCGCCTGCCTCGACTTGAACGATCTTCAAGCTCTGGCCCTGTAGGATTCGTTTCAGCGCGCCTGGCAAGTCGGACCGCGATACGGCCTCGTTATTGATTCGCAGCGTCGGCGGCGCTTCCCCAGAGCTGGAGATCTGCACGATTGTGGTCCCGGCTTTCGCCAAAGGAACGATCTGCACTTCCAATCCCTTCGGCGCGACAATAATCCCCGGTGCGGGCGATTCTGGCTGTGACGTCAGCAGCACTGCCTCTTCGAAAAGGCCGGAGCGCGCGACTCCAAGCGCCGATTTCACGCTGGCAAAGGGCGCGCGCGCGTCGGCCTTGATGTAGAGCTTTTGCTCGCGGTTGCGAGGACGACGCGTCATCGCTTCCTCCAGGCCTGCGGCCGTGACCTGATCGGTTCCGAAAAATAGATCCCCGTCGCGGACGACGGTAACGATCCACGCGTCCGCGTCGTCAGCGTGCGGCATCGGTGCCGCATTCTTTGTGGCCACCATCACCACGCTGATCCCTTTTTGCAGCGTTTGCGCCGCCGCGTCATTCGCGGCAACCAACCCTGCGACCAATGTGAGTCCTGCCAGACACACTTCCAGTATGCGATTCATATTGCTCCTCCTCTCGATCTTTTCAGATGAAGTTCTCTACGGTTTTGCCCCACCCAGCGACGCCGTTGCCAGCGTCCCGCCCAGCCCCATGGTCTCGACTGCGGACGAGGGCACGATCACCATCGAGCCGCGTTCCTTAATGGCTTCGTACAGCATGTTCATGGCGCGCAGGTGCAAGGCCACAGGATTCTCCGTATAGGACGAAGCAGCCTGCACAAAGCTATCGGCGATTTCCTTCTCGGCCTGGCCCAGAATGATGCGCGCCTGCCGCTCCCGCTCCGCCTGCGCCTGCCGCGACATGGCATCTTCCAGGCCTTGCGGAATTTTCACGTCGCGAATCTCGACCGACTGCACCGTGATTCCCCAGGGATTCGTCTTCTCATCGAGAATCCTCTGCAACTCCCGCCCCAGCGTTTCGCGCTCGGTAATCATCTGCGCCAGTTCGTGGCGGCCGATGGACTCGCGCAGCGCGGTCTGCGCGCTCATATTGATGGCGTCCACGAAGTTCTCCACTTCGAGAATCGATTTCTCCGCGTTCCACACCATCCAGAACACGATCGCGTCCACATTGACGGGAACCGTATCGCGAGTAAGCGTGGATTCCGCCGACACGCTGGCCACGCGCACCCGCTGGTCCACATAGGCGCTCAACGTCTCGATGATGGGAAAGATGTGGAACAGGCCGGGGCCGCGCAGCCCGACGTAGCGCCCCAGACGCAGCAATGCGACCTTTTCCCACTGGCGCACCACCTTGATCGCAAACAGAAAATAGAGGCCGACCAAAATCCCGGAGGTCGCCGGGGCTGGATTGCGGACCGCCAGGGTGACCGAGATCCCGCTCACCAGGCAGATGGCAAACAGCAGGACAGCCACGCCATTGAATTCACTCACCTTGATTTTTCCCATAACGTGCTCCTTTACCAGAAACGCGGCCACACCAAAATCAGCAGCTTCACCATTGCACCTTTACGACTTCGACCGGCCCGCGGGATGCATGTCCCGCAGCCGCTCGATCACTTCCTCCAGCGCAAATCCAGCAGCTCCCGCGCGCGACGCGAACTCTCTGGCCATCTGCACCAACTGCCGTTCGCGCTCGACCGAGGCCTTTTCCACTTTTTTATTTGCGATGAAAGTTCCCGTCCCCTGATGAGTCTCGAGCAAACCGCCCAGCTCCAGCTCACGATAAGCCCGCATCACCGTATTGGGATTGATGGCCAGGTCCACGGCCAGCTGGCGGACCGTGGGCAGCTGGTCGCCCGCCACCAGCGTGCCCGAAGCGATCCCGGCCCGCACTTGATCCATGAGCTGGCGGTACACTGGGACGCCGGTGTGGAGATCGAGCGCGAATTCGAAGATCCCGGAATTTCGGCTTGCCTTTCCCATGCGTGTCAGTGTACTATAGAATTAGTACATTATGTCAAGTACTTTTTTCGGACGCCGCAAATCCTCGCACCACGACGGCTCCGGCGTGATAATCGATTCGACGGGAGGTCTTTATGTCGGAACCAGGGTCCGGCGGTGCTGCAGCCGAGCATGGCAGCCAATGGCTGAGTGCGATAGCGGCGCTGGCGTTGGGCGCAGCTTTCTTTGCATTGTGGTTCTGGCTCCTGCCGGGATGGCTCGGCTTCCGTGTAGCCACCGCCGGGGCGGCGCGCTGGCGATGGCTGGCCGCGATTCCGTCGGTGCTGGGATTCGCGGTTGCTTTGCGCTGCATTTGGGATTTCGGCTGGACCGGCCGCGGAACTCCTGCGCCCATCGTTCCACCGCAGCGATTGGTCGTGGTCGGTTTTTACCGCTACGTGCGCAATCCGATGTACGTGGGTTTCGCGGCGGGATGGATCGGCTTGTGGATCGTTTTCGGACACCCCGACCCCGTATTGATTGCCGCCGTGGCCGCGGTCGCCTTGGGCGTGCACCTGTTTGTCCTCTTTTATGAGGAACCGACCTTGCGCGGAAAGTTCGGCGCCGACTACGAGAACTATTGCCGCAACGTGCGCCGCTGGCTCCCGCGCGTGCGAGCCTGGAACAAATCGTAGCGCTCGGAAGCCACCCGGTAATGTCTCAGTTTGCGCAAACAACTTATGTGGGGACAGCCGCCCCCGGCTGTCCGGTCGAGCATAGCTCGACAGCGCTTATGCGTGCGCCGCTCCTGTCGAATCTTGATTCCCGCGTGCGCCACGCGTAAAGTCTTGAGTGTGGGGTGCATTCCCGTGGGGTGCGTTCATGTCCAGTCAAGCTAAGACCTATTTGAAGTTCGGGGGCGCGACCGCCTTCATTCTGCTGTTGCTCGGCTACCTCGCCTACACCGGCGTCCAGGACAGCAAGAGCTACTACGTCACCATCAAAGAGCTGCGCACCATGGGCGACAGCGCCTACTCGAAGAGATTGCGCGTTGCGGGAAATGTGCAGCCGGGCTCGATCAAGCGCACCGGGACACACGTGCAGTTCGTGCTGGTGGAAGAGAATCAGAACCTGCAAGTGGACTACAGCGGCGCAGAAGCCCCTCCCGACACTTTCAAGGACGATTCCCAGGCCCTGGCCGACGGCAGCTTCGGCCGTGACGGCGTGTTCCATGCCAAGCAGCTGCAGGCCAAATGCGCCTCGAAGTACGCTCCGCAGCAGCCGGGCGCTCCGGCGAACGGAACTCCGTCCGCGGAGCCGGCCAAGAGCATGACGCAAGCGCAGCCTGCACCCACAAGCGGCATTTCGAATTGAATCAGTCCCGGCGCGGCGTACCGTTCTTGTTTAAGCTATGGGGCTTTGCAAATAGTGACGCTGTCATTCCGAGCGGAGGTTCGTCGTCCGCTTTGCGGAGGACGAACCGCAGTCGAGGAACCTGCTGTTCTGCGCGCGCAGTGCACTGATTTCGCGCCTCCAGTAAACTCAGGGCTGGACTGAGATCGCACAACGCCTGTGACCGACTCCGCAATCCCAACCATCACCGTCCACAACGTCATCAAGCAGTTCGGACGTTTTGCCGCGCTGCGCGGCGTGACCGCCGAGTTTGACGCGGGACGCTTCCACGCCATCCTCGGCGACAACGGGGCAGGGAAGACCACGCTGCTGCGCGCGCTGGCCGGCTTGGCGCAGCCCACGCGCGGCGAGATCTCGATTTTCGGCAGAACTCCCAAGGCTGCCTGCCGCGACCTCGGCTACATGGCGCACCCGTCGCTGCTCTACGACGAGATGAGCGGCATGGAAAACCTGCGCTACTTTGCGGGACTGTACGGCATCGCAGGAGACGATCGTTGCGCCGAGGTGATTCGCGCGGTCGGACTCGATCCCGAACTGATGCGGCCTGTCGGGCAGTATTCGCAGGGGATGCGCCAGCGTATGTCGCTGGCGCGCGCAATCCTGCACGATCCGAAAGTCTTGTTGCTCGATGAGCCGTTCTCCAACGTAGACGTGCACTCGGCTCGCGAGATGGTCGGCTTGCTGAAAGGCATGCGCGACGCCGGCAAAACGATCTTCGTCGTAACCCATCAAGCCGCGCTACTCGACGGAGTCGCCGACGAATTCGTCTGGATGCAGGCGGGCCAAATCGTCGATCGGACGGCGAGCACCGCGCGCCCGGGGTCAGTTTCATGAGCATCCTTCTGCACGCGAAAGGGATCATGGAGCGGCGGACGCCCCCGTCCGCCGAGCCATTGCCGCAGAAAATGGCTCCTGCCCGGACTCCCCGGACGAGGGCGTCCGGGGCTCCACCTGCGTCTAGGGTTCTGGGCAATTTCAGATTGCAGATTCCCGACCGCAGGCCTTGTTCCGTCGAGGACGAGCGATGAGCCATTGGTCCGTCACTCTCGCCACGCTGAAGAAAGACATCCGCCTCGAATGGCGTTCCAAAGACGCCCTCAACTCGATGCTGTTCTTCTCCTTGCTGGTGGTGGTGATCTTCGCCTTTGCCTTCGATCCCCTGGCCGAGGAATCGCGCCACATTGCCGGCGGCCTGATCTGGGTGGCATTCCTGTTCGCGGCCGTCGTGGCGCTGAATCAGACCTGGGCGCGCGAATTGCGCAATCAGGTGCTCGACGCCTACCGCGTGTCTCCGGCGCCCGCCAATGCGCTCTTTCTGGCGAAAGCGCTGGGCAATTTCATTTTTGTCAGCGTGCTGGAAGCGCTGATGGCTCCCCTGTTCGTGGTTTTCTATAACCTGCACGTTCTTGGACCGGCGTGGCAGTTGATCCCGATCGCGATTCTTGGTACCTGGGCGCTGGTAGTGAATGGAACGTTTTTTGCGGCGATGTCATTGCGCACGCGCAGCCGCGAGATCATGCTGCCGCTCTTGCTCTTCCCGATTTCCATCCCCGCCGTGCTCGGCATGGTCGCCGGGACGACCGCAGTCCTCACCGGCGACAATCCCGCCCACTTCTACATCGTGTTGCTTCTCACCTACGATGTGGTGTTTACTACTGCATGTCTGGCGCTGTTTGAAACGGTTCTGCACGCGGAATGAAACGGCTTTTCCCCATCCTCGCGGTTCTCACGGCGATTTTTCTCGCCTACGCGTTGCACTTGGCGCTGGGCAAGGCCACGCCCACCGACGCGCAGCAGGGCGATGTCTACCGCATTATTTACTACCATGTGCCTTCCGCGTGGACCGCGTTTCTGCTGTTCTTCATCAACTTCATCGCCTCAGTACAATATCTCGCCAATGCGAAGCCGTCCTCGCGAACTGCGGCAAAATGGATTGTTCTAGCCATCGGGATTGTTGGCGTCATCGCATGTTTCCTCCCGCCGGTGCAGCAGCGGTTGCCGGCTGGAATGCGTCCGAGCGCCGTGGCCACAACCGTTTTGGCGATTCCGGCGTTCTATTTTTTGATCGGGAAATTATTTCCCGGCGAGCGGCTCGATGTGCTGGCGGTGACCAGCGCCGAAGTGGGTGTCGTTTTCTGCACCATCGTGCTGGTGACCGGACCGATCTGGGCCCGGCCGGTCTGGGGCATCTGGTGGGCCCCGGGGGATATTCGCCTCACTTCCACCCTGGTCCTGTGGCTGATCTACGTGAGTTATCTGGTGCTGCGGCGCTTCTCCACCAGCGCCCAGACGCAGATGCTGGCCGCGGCTCTGGCTGTGTTCGGAGCCCTCGACGTGCCGCTGGTGTATTTCTCCATCTGGTTCTTCCGCACCCAGCATCCGCAACCGGTGATCGGCGGAGGCGGCTCCATGGATCCGCGCATGTTGCACGTGCTGCTGATCAACTGGCTGGCATTTCTTTGCTTCGGATTCCTCGTCTGCTGGTCGCGCTTTCGTCTGGAGCTTCTGCATCGCGAGGTGGAAGAGGCTCACGCTATGAAGTCTCTAGAAGGCGGAACTCCTACCAAAACAAGCCTCCCCCTCAACCGGAGCCCGCAATGAACGCCCTCAAGTTCCTCTTCGCCGCCTACATCGCCACCTGGGTGATTCACGCTATCTACTTGGGCACTGTGATTCGACGATTCAGGCGTCTACGCCAGGAGTTGTTGGACATCGGAACGCACAAATAGAACGACTTCCATCCGCGGGCCCCCGCTCCGTTTTGAAAATTCTAAGTTGAATTTCTCGTCGCGTGACGCTCGTGATATCCGATCTAACGCTCTCCAGCGTGGGATTTGTATCAGGGCACGCCTTCCAGGCGTGCCGCAACCGGCACCAACGAAACAGACCGGCTTTAGTCCCTGCCATGGCCAACTTCCCGTTTAGGAACCTACGCAGAGTTTTTCTCTCCCTAACGTGGCAGGCATCACATCAATCCACAGGCCTCAACGCGTAGAGATTCGTATCAGGGCACGCCTTCCAGGCGTGCCGCAACCGGCGTAACAAAATGAGCCGGCTTTAGCCGCTGCCTTATGGCCATTCCCATTCGAAACGCCGATGCTTCTCGCGCTGTCGCAGGCGCCCGAACGTTCTTTGTTACATCGTCAATCGCTGGCAAACGTAATCTCCTCCAGTCCGACAGGTCTGCGGAACTATTCGTCCGTGTTCTCTACGACTATCGCGGTCAACGAAAGTTCCGCTTACATGAATTCGTCGTCATGCCTGATCACTTCCATCTTCTGTTGACGGTCGAGTGCGAGCTGACCGTGGAGCGAGCGATGCAGTTCATCAAGGGTGGTTTCGCATTTCGGGCGGGACGAGAACTCGGGTTCAGAGCTCCGGTTTGGCAGAAGGGATTCTCGGAAGTTCGCATTCTTCATGTTCAGGCATACCAGCAGGTCGGGAAATACATACGGGACAATCCTGTGGTCCGCCACCTGGTTTCTGAGGCGGCGGAGTTTCCCTACTCGTCGGCTCACGCAGGATTCGAAATCGACCCCGCGCCGCAGGGGCTGAAGCCCGATATGCATCGCGTCGCTTACGGCATGGCTTAAAGCCATGCCCTGATACGAACCGGCGGCGCATCGCCTGCGAGGCGCATCATTCGCTGGAAAAAGAGACGCATCAGTCGGTGGAAAAGAGAATAGGCGTACAGAGCCTGCCCTGATCAAAGCCGAAGGGAGTTGTCCGCCGCACGCTTCAGTTTCCCGCTTTGAATTCCTTCAGAACGCTCAGGAAATCGGGGCCACCGTTGGAGCGGAGGAATTCATAGTCCTCGATCACGGCCGCGGTGCCGACTCGCGCCGAGGGCAGAGGAGACTCGACCCGAATCACGCGCGCGCTGAAACGCACGCGCACGGCGTCAGTGAGGGTGACGTGCGGAGGAAAGGTCAGGGTGACTTCCAGCTTGGTCCCGGCCGAGACCGCGCGATCCAGATAGAAGAAAACGCCGCGCGCGCTCACGTTCTGGGTCTCGGTCTCTACGTCGTCGGTGCCTTCCAGGCGCACGATGGCGGGCAGGCGCATGTCGAACCGCCGCATCATCCGCCGCTCCTGTGAATTCAGTTGCATGCCAGAACGCTCCGCCACAAGCGTTTCAGTCGAAGAAAAGCAACTGCTACCGACGGCAAAAGCCCCAAACCCTGAAGACCGAGTCCGAGCAGACAAGTCTCTACTCCCCTCAATGTATCGAATTATCAGCAGTTTGCAATAGCAAAAATCAACAACGGAACTAGCTCGGTTAATCTGTCTCCGAATGTGGAGCAGGGTGACCGCAGGGGAGACGGGGGAAGAAGCGCTGCTTAACGCGAAACCACATAAGTAGCAATCGCGCTGCCATCCAGCTGGCGAGGAGTCCTAAGTTTTCCCCGAAGAATCAGCAGCTTGGACGGGCCTTGCCGCATGCTCCCGCAGGCTATGCAACCGAATGCAGAAAGGTGCGGGGACTTCTCCGCGCCTTCGCCTGCCAGGTTGCAATTTCGTTCATGCCACTTTTGTGCCAGGGCGCGGCATCTTCTCATGGGCACCAACGCATCTGACGAATCTTGGAGCTGGTCAGTCGTGCGCTCGGGATAACAGACCGGCGGGTAGTGGTGCAGCTTGAGTTTTTCGGTATGACCTCTTCGCGTCCTTCGCGAATCCTTGGCGTACTTTGCGGTTTAAGAACCTTCACGCAAAGCTCGCAAAGGAAACACCGCAAGGTCCGCAAAGGGGCAGTGCAGATTGTGAAGCCGCGCCCCCGGCGGGCGTGGTCGCTTGACTTGTCTATCCCTCAGATGTTTAAGTAGTTATTTAATTTTTTCCGCCAGTTCCAGTGATCCAGCAAGCCGCGAGCAGCTTCGCCTGCGAATTCGCCGGCGCGAGGCCGGAGGCTTGGTGTGCCGTCCTGATTCAACCAGTAACTTGCGCAAAAAAGACCTGCGCGAGAAGGATCGAACGCGAGAAAGATTCTGAGCGCAGTGAGATCTGAGCGGAGAACGATCTGACCGAAGTGAATGCATCGGAGGAACGCGTGAACCTAGATTGCCGTTGTTTGCGAACATCTGTCATAAAAGTACGTCTTTTCGCCGCAGGAATCGCGCTGCTGGTCGCCGGATGCGCGGTTCTCGGGTTGGGTTCGCGTTCTTTTCACACCGCCGCGAAAGCAGGGACCGGGATTTCGGCA
Source organism: Candidatus Sulfotelmatobacter sp. (assembly GCA_052326105.1). Classification (GTDB taxonomy): domain Bacteria; phylum Acidobacteriota; class Terriglobia; order Terriglobales; family Acidobacteriaceae; genus Sulfotelmatobacter. The sequence goes on from JBKQRC010000101.1 coordinate 61,929, forward strand.
GCCGCCCAGCTTTCGCCCGGTCAGTCTCTCGCCATGGCAAGTCTTGCGTCGGCGAATCAGAGCGCGGTGGCTGCAGTTGGCGCGCCTACCCAGGCCCGCGACATCTACGCCGGCCTGCCGCTGATGTTCGAGCCCAATCAGGGACAGTCGAATCTCGATCCCTCCGATCCCCGAAGCAAATTCGTCGCCCGCGGTTCGGGATACAGCCTCTTGCTCGGATCTGAAGGCGCGATCCTGCAACTGCGTTCCGTAAATTCGTCGAGGCGGGATTCCAGGCAAGGCGGCTCCGGTTCAGCGGCTCGCGTGGAATCTCTGCAGATGAAACTGGCCGGCGCCAATCCGAGCCCACGCCTGACCGGCGCCGATCTTCTCCCCGGCAAGAGCAACTATTTGCTGGGCAATGATCCGGCAAACTGGCGGCGCGATGTTCCGCAGTTCGCCCGCGTGCGTTACGAAGACGTTTATCCCGGCATCAACCTGGTCTTCTACGGAAATCAAGGACACCTGGAATATGACTTTCAAGTCGCGCCCGGTTCTGATCCGGCGCAGGCCGAACTTGAATTTGACGGCGCGCAGCAGCTTGAGCTGAAATATGGCGCTCTCCTGATTCGCGGCGAAAACGGCAGCGTGCGCCTGGGGGCCCCGCGGGTTTATCAGGAAGTCGCAGGTCGCGAGCAGCCGGTCGAGGGCAGTTTCGTCCTGCGCGGGGCGAACCGCGCCGGCTTCTCCATTGGAGCCTACGATCATGCGCGCGCGCTGGTGATTGATCCGGTGCTGGCGTTCTCAACTTATTTCGGCGGCAGCCTCGATGAGCAAAACACTTTCGTGGCCGTCGACCTCAGCAACAACATCTACCTCACCGGCTCGACCGATTCGTCGAATCTCCCGGTCACCACCGGCGTGACTCAGGGGACGCTCAAGACCACGGCCCCGTCCACGAACGTTTACATTGTCAAGATCACGCCGCCCCTGGGCTCGAACCCTGCTTTCCTCGACTATGTGACCTACCTCGGCGGCAGCGGCTCTGACTATCCGATTGGAATCGGAGTGGACGGCGCGGGAAACGCCTATATCGCGGGCACGACCACCTCCACAAACTTTCCCACCACGACGACCGGCTACCAAACCGCGCCCGAGAGCCCCGGGAACCAGCACGTTTTCGTAACCGAACTCGATCCTTTGGCGGCTTCGCTGTTGTATTCGTCGTACCTGTCAGGAAATGGCAACGACATCGCCAGCGGAATGACCATTGACCCCCAGGGCTACATCTACGTGACCGGCACCACGACTTCGGTGGAGACCCTGACGACCGATCAATTTCCCGCGACCAACATTCCTCAGCCCTTGCCGTTCCAGAGCATTCCCCGCTATTCGACCCAGTTCTTCGTCACCAAGGTGAACACCAGCTCGAACTCATTCGGCAGCATCGCCTACTCTACCTATTTTGGCGGGGGAGCCTTTGAGGGGGGCACTCCTGTCGTCACGGGCGGCGGCATCGCCGTGGACAAAGTCGGCAATATCTACTTTACCGGAACCACGAACTTCACCTACACCGGATGCGCGGGATGCAGTACGACGGACTTCCCTATCCTCGATGCCTACCAGCCTTGCCTGGACCAGCCTCCTCCGACCGTCGTCATCAATCCTCCGACCTGTACTAATACCGCGGCCACCTCGGTCAACCCGGACGCCTTCGCAGCCAAGTTCGCCAATCCCAACATCCCCCAGAACGCCCAGGCTGGAGCCGCGCTGCTACAGTGGTCTACCTATTTAGGCGGATCGGAGACCGATTCTGGCACCGGCATCGCCGTGGACCAGGGTGCAGCCAACGTGTATGTCACGGGAACCACGAATTCGCAGCAGTTTGTGAATTCCTCGATCTTCGCCACTTTTGCCCCATATCAGAAGTGCCTGAATAATCTCTTCACGGGGAGCGGCACCACAATCACATGCGCGACCCAGACCGACCCCGCTCCCAGCGATGCTTACGTGGCGAGGTTGAGCAACGTGGCGAGTGGGAGTTCGGCTACTCCCAACGTTTCTCTGACTTATTTTTCGTATCTCGGCGGAAGCGCCAACGAGGAAGGGCTTGCCATCGCAGTGGATACCGCGAACGGCGCCCTCATCACGGGATGGACCCAGTCACAGACCACGAACCCGCCTGGGTCCGGCAGCTTCCCGGTGTTTCCTTATCCGAACACTATCCAGGGCAATCTCAACCCCACCCAGGACGCTTTTGTAGCCCGGCTGAACACCGCCGCCTCCGTGACCGGACAGAACACGACCGCTTCCTGGGCCAGTTTCTTCGGTGGCCATGGGATCGGTCAGGGAACCGGGATTACTCTCGACTCTAACGAGACCGTGTATTTCGCCGGCGACACCAACGCCACGGACCTGCCGGTGGCCGAGCCACTCCCCGTGGGCGGAAGCTATAACGGAGGCTACGACGCCTTTGTGACGAAATTGGGAACGGCGTCAAGTTTGTCCATTACCGGAGTCCTGACCCTGGGCACGAACCAGACCTACATCAGCGCCGGCAACCAGGCGACTTTTACTTACACCCTGACCAACAACGGGCCTGATCTCGCTAATAACATCACCGTCATTGACAATCTGGCGGACACCGGCGTGCCCGTTACGTTGAACTCCGCCAGCGCTACCTCCGGGACCTGCAGCGGCAGTTCCAGTGCGACCAGCGCGTCGTGCACCATTCCTTCCCTGCAGGCCGCATCGACCGCAACCGTCACCATCGTGTTGACGCCTGCACCCAACACCAGCGGCAACCAGGCTGAGTTCAACGGCGGAACCGTGATTGCAACGGCCGCGAACAACATCACCCCCGTTCAAACTTCGGTGTCGGCCCAGATGTCGGACTACAGCGTCAGCGCCAGCCCCGCCAATACCACCGTGGTCGCCGGGTATACGGCGACCTACCAGGTGCAGTTAACTCCTCATCCCGTCTACGGCAGCGGCATCACGCTTTCGGTTTCGGGCCTTCCCACCGGAGCCCAGGCAACCTTCAGCACGGGCACTGTGACCCTGCAGGGCACCAGTCCCGCGACCACGACGCTCAGCATCTCGACCACGGCGCGGCCCATCATCACGCCCGTGACGAGCCTCTGGACGCGGCCCTTCTATGCCATCTGGCTCGCATTTCCGGGCGTGGCTTTGCTGGGTATCGGAGGCAATCGCCGGCGCAGGCGTATAGCCGGGATTCTGCTGCTCGTCTTGATTTCGCTGGTCCTTCTGCTGCAACCCGCTTGCACCCATCAGACCACGCAGCCGCCCATCAGCGGGACGCCGGCCGGTACCTATCCTCTGACCATCGCCGCTACCTCAGGCAGCGACACCAAGAACTACCCCATCACTCTGAACGTTCAGTAAGAAAAGCGCTGCGATCAGGGCGCAGATGGTCAGCGGTTAGAGGTCATGGGAGAGACAAAGGATCAGAGAGGCTAAGGATCAGGCAGGCTAGGGATCAGGGCCAACGACCGTGGTGCAGGAAGGATTCGTATCAGGGCTAACGACTGTGGCGCAAGAAGGATTCGTATCAGGGCCAACGACTGTGGCGCAAGAAGGATTCGTATCAGGGTATGCCTTTCAGGCATACCGTAAGGACCGCGCTCTCATCGCGCCTTCAGGCGCTGGCGACTCTAGCCACGGTCTGCCCCGCCTTTACGCCCCCGCCGAGAGCTTGTGGTGGCTCTTGGTCTCAGCCAGTCCATACTGCCGGATTTTATACAGCAGAGCCTTGTAGCTGATCTGAAGAATCGCTGCGGCCTGCTTGCGGTTCCAGTTGGTCTGCTCCAGAGCGCGGGTAATGGCCTGAGCTTCGGCTTCATCTTTGGCTGTGCGGGCCAGCGATTTCAACCCACCCGGCTCGGCTTTGGCGACGGAGTCTCCGCCGTTGCCGCCATCCCGCGGCATCAGTTCCGCCATGGCCAGGGTTTCATCTCCCAGAATCAGGTAGCGTTTCAGAAAGTTGTTCAGCTCGCGCAGGTTTCCGGGCCAGCTATGGTCCTGGCAAGCCTGCAGCAGTGGGGGTGACAGCGGCAACGGAGCCCGTGCATAGCGTTCCGCCATGCGCGTCATCGAGTGCTTCAGCAGGATGGGAATCTCTTCTTTGCGATCGCGCAGCGGCGGCAGGTGCAGCGTAAACGCATTCAGGCGGTAGTAGAGATCCTCGCGCAGTCGCTTAGTGGCGAGCGCTTCAGGAATGTTGATGTTCGTCGCCGCCAGAATCCGCACATCCACCCTGATGACCGAGCGGCTGCCCAGACGTGAGAACTGCTGATCCTGTAAAACGTGCAGCAGCTTCGCTTGCAGCCCCGGCGGCATCTCGCCGATTTCGTCCAGCAGGATCGTTCCCTTGTTGCACAGTTCGAACTTGCCCGGCTTGGCGTGGGTCGCGCCCGTGAAAGCGCCCGGCTCGTAGCCGAACAGTTCGCTTTCCAGCAGATCGGCGGGCACCGCCGCGCAGTTGACTTTCAAAAATGTGCGGTGGGCGCGCGGTGAAAGTTTGTGAATCAGCCGCGCCAGCACTTCCTTTCCCGTGCCGCTCTCGCCCAGCAGTAGCACCGGGATGTCCACGTTGGCCACCAGCGCCGCTTGCGAACGAATCTTGCGCATAGCCGGGCTGGCCGCGATGAAGAAAACGTCGTCGGCGAGTTCTTCCACTTCGCTGCCGAAAGTCTTTTTCCCCTGGCCCAGACTGAGATCAATGACGGCGTCCAGTTCCGCTTTCTGAAACGGTTTGGTGAGGTAGTCCTGCGCGCCCAGCTTCATCGCCTGCACCACCTTGCGCGTGTCGCTCACGCAGGAGAGCATCACGACCTTGACCCCGGGGCGCAGCTGGCGCAGTTGTTCGAGCGTCTGCAAGCCGTCAATGCCGGGCATGAGCACGTCGAGCAGAACCAGGTCGGGATGCAGGCCCTTCTCCACTCGCTCCAGCGCCTCTTCGCCGCTGGCCGCGGTTTCGACCTTGTAGTCGTCCACTTCCAGCAGCGTCTTGATGTAGCGCAGCATGCTGGGCTCGTCATCCACCAGCAGGATTTTGGAGTTGTCCTTCATCGCCCTTTTCCTTTGGCCGCAACCGGGACCGGTTTGTACGGAACGAGGAAGGAAAACTTGCACCCTCCCCCAGGATCGCTTTCCACCCAGATCTTGCCGCCCATGCCATGCACGAGACGGCGCGCGATCGCCAGCCCTAATCCCATGCCTTCCTGCTCCTCGGCGGTGGGAAGACGGAAAAAGTCGTCAAAAACTTCCAAATGAAATTCCGGCGGAATGCCCGGCCCGGTGTCGGAAACGCTGACCCTGACCGCATTGGGATGGCTCAAATTCTGACGGCGGCGCTCGGCCGCTGAAGGCAGAGCCGCGGTCCGGCGATCCCACATGTGCGGTTCCGCGTGCAGCCACACCGTTCCACTCGGCGGCGTGAACTTGAATGCATTCTCCAGCAGGTTGGAAACGACGCGCTCCAGCTTGGGTGCGTCGAGCGGAAAAATCGGCAGCTTGTCGTTGGCCAGAAAATAAAGCGCGAGGCCTTTTTCCTGGAAGCGGTTCGACCACAACCGGCACACTTCGGAAAGGCAATCGTTGATGTTTCCCGGCGCGAACTGCATGCGCAGTCCGCCCGTCTCTAACGCGCTGAAATTCAGAAAGTCCTGAATGAATTGCTGCAGGCGTTTTCCGCTGGCCTGCATGTCGCGCAACACTTCGCGCTGGCGATCGGTGAGCGCACCCAGTTTCTCGCTGTGCAGCAGTTCGACGTACCCATTCAAAATAGCTAGCGGAGTCTTTAGATCATGAGCGGCGGAAGCCAGCGCGTTGGTTGTGCGCTGAAATCGTCCGCGCAGTTCGTTGTACTCCTGCAGCAGATTTTCCGGACTGGGAACATCCGCGGCGGCAGAAAGCACGGAACTGACCACCGGATTCGGAGCCGGAGCGGCTACCGGTTCGTCCGAGACACATGTGTTCTTGTGGGTCGCCATGAGAAAAACCACAGACTACTGGGGAGGGAACAGCACTCGGCTCGTAGAGAAGAGTCCTGCCTTCGAAAATCGTATTTCAGCCCTATCGGGTTGTCAACGAAAAATGCAACGGAATTACCCAAGTGTAGCAAAAGCTTGCACTTTTGCAGGGTTTTCGAGCCTAAGCACAGCCCCTCCCTCCCCAAACAAAAAGCGAAACCGAGAGCCGCAGATTCAGGTATTGGGGCTGGTTTTCGGATCGGTAGTGCCACAGCATTCCCGTTTTTGGCCGGGTTGTGCCGGATTTTGCCCGAGATTTGGCCCCTGAGGTGCTTCAAATCAGCTTGTTTCAGGGCTCGGAGGCGTGTGCATGAACGGGTCTAGACAGGGGACCGAGCGGAGGAAGTGGCCCAGGCTTCCCTTGGCCATCCCCGTATTCGTGCGCAGCCGCGACAAAAAGGGCAACGAATTCCTGGAGTTTGCCACCGCGTTGAATGTCAGCGCCGGAGGCATGCTCGTGGCCCTGCGCCGGATTCTGCCTTCCAGTCGCCACGTCCAGCTTGAAATTCCCAGCGCTCCTGTTGCGGCCATGGCCCTCATGCCGCGAGTTTCACGCAACCTGCGCGCCAAGGCGTTGCGCAATACGCCCGCCGAAGGCTTCTACCTGCTGGGCCTGAAGTTCTCCCGCCCCCTGCTCGGACCGCTGGGCCGCAACGGCTCCCGCCGGCGGAAAGTTGCTTCTGCCGTGTGAAAATGTTTTCGCATAGCCCCTCGGTTAGTGTTACTGTTGTGCTCATCCCCGTATTACCGGGGTGCCTCCCCCTGGCTCTTTGGTAAGCTGATACTATTCAATCAGATAAGCTAGATTGACTTGGGTTGCAGTGTATCCGCCCGGTTTTGGCTTTCCGGGTGCACTTTGAAGAACTCTCCCCCTGTTGGTAAAAACCCTTTATGACTACTAGCAGTGTGAGTACGCTCGTCCAGCCTTTGGGGGAGATGCCGCCCGAGGCCATAGTTTTTGGACGCACCGAGGCGATGCAGGCGCTGCGCGATCGCCTGGGCAAACTGGCGGGCGCGAATGTTCCTGTGCTCATCCAGGGAGAAAGCGGAACGGGCAAGGACATCATTGCCCGCATGATTCATGCCGCTTCCCCGTGGCGAACCGGCCCGTGGGTCAAGGTCAATTGCCCGGCGATTCCGGGCACGCTGCTCGAAAGCGAACTCTTCGGCTACGAAAAAGGGGCATTCACCGGCGCCTACGGCATGAAGCCGGGCCGGGTGGAGATGGCGCATCGCGGCACGCTGTTTCTCGATGAAATTTCTGAGCTGGATATGTCGCTGCAGTCGAAGCTGCTGCAACTTCTGCAGGACGGCCAGTTCTGCCGCATCGGCGCCCAGGAAGACAAGAAAGTGGAAGTGCGCGTGGTCTGCGCCACTAACCGCAAGCTGGAGCAGGAAATCGAGAACGGCACATTCCGTTCGGATTTGTTCTACCGCATCAACGTGGTGAATCTGTACCTTCCGCCGCTGCGCGAACGCGCCGCCGATATTCCCGACCTGATCGCGTACTTCCTCGAGTATCACAACCGCAAGTACAACTGCCGCGCCAAACCGCTCAGCAGTGAACTGATGGCGGTGCTGCTCAAGTATCACTGGCCGGGAAACATTCGCGAACTGGAAAACCTGGTCAAGCGCTATGTGATTCTGGGCAGCGAAGATGTGATCCTGGCTGATCTGGCGCCGCGCAATCCGGACTACTTCAACACCGACATTCCGGTGGACGGCCAGATTTCGCTGAAGAAAGTAACTCGCCAGGCGGTGCGGGAACTGGAACGCAAGATCATTCTCAAAGTTCTGCAGAACCATCACTGGAATCGCAAGCAGGCGGCGCGCGCCCTGAGCATCAGCTACCGGGCCCTGCTTTACAAGATTCGTGACGCGGGCCTGCCCTCGAACCGCGCGATCAAACGCCGCGACCCGGACGATCCCAACCAGATCGCGGCCGACTGAAGATCGTGTATCTTCCTCAGGTCTCACGCCTTACCATTCCTGCATGTACCATTTCTATTTGGACTAACCTGCTAATGATAGATCAGGGGTTAGAGCCGCGTCAGGAACTGCCGCCTAACCGATGAAAGCAGGATTGGCGGTTATGCCCACGCCGCTTTCCCCACGCTCCCTGCAATTGCACATATTAAGGGTTTCCCTTATTATGGGTCTCATGAACATTACTCTTTCTCTCGACGAAAAACTGGTTAAGGAGGTCCGCAAGATCGCGGTCGAGCGAGACACGACCTTGACCGGCCTGGTGCGCGCCTACTTGGAGCAAGTCGCTGCCGAGCACGGCTCCGAGCGCAAGCGCAGAGATTTGGAACTACTAAACGCGACGTTTGACCGCCTCAAGACTGGTTTGAATTATGGAAAGCGGACTTGGAGACGCGAAGATCTGTACGAGAGACAATCTCGATGAACGGGCGTGATTTTCTGGACACGAATGTCCTGGTGTATGCCCTGGACGTCGCGGAACCCCACAAACACAAAATCGCGCGATCGTTGGTGGCAAGAGCGGTGGCCGGAGAATTCGCCGTCTCGTGCCAGGTGCTGGCGGAACTCGCGACGACCCTTCTCGAGAAGTATCAGTCCAAGTTCACCGTCCAAGGAGTTCTGACGATCCTGGATTCCTTGAGACCCGTCCCTCTGATCAAGCCGGATGCTGATATGGTGCGACGGGCGGTGGAAGCGCGGGAGACTTACGGAGTTCACTTCTACGACGGTATGATCATTGCCGCGGCCGAGCGCGCCGGTGCGGAAAAGATCTGGTCGGAAGACCTGAACGCGGGTCAGAAGTACTTTGGCGTGACCGTGGTGAATCCGTTCCTCTAGGCGGCGTTGTTCATGAAGCTGCTTTGAAAGGGCGCGGCTTCCAGCCGCGCCGTTGTGGCCCCGCCTGGGAATTGGCGGCTTCAGCCCCCTGGGGAAAACGCGTCGTGGTCTTCCTTCCCAGGACCACACGGATGCTTGCAAACGGCTCACCCCCAGCGGCTGAAGCCGCCCCGTTTTTTTCCCGTTTTCGGCGCGGCTGGTAGCCGCGCCCTTTCAAAGCCGCAGCAATCCTCATGAACGGCACAGGCTAGGGCTCTGTCAGAGTTGCAGTTTTCCGCGCGCTACGGTGACGCGCTACTTCCCAATATCTTCATTCCACAGGTCGGGGTGCGTACGGATGAATTCGGACATCATCTGGATGCACTCGGCATCGTCGAGGACGACGACCTCTACGCCCCTCTGCCGGAACAGATCTTCCGCGCCCATGAAATTTCGATTCTCGCCGATGACGACGCGAGGAATCCGGTAGAGCAGAGCCGTTCCCGTGCACATGATACAGGGACTGAGCGTGCTGACCAGCGTCAACTCCGTCCAGTCGCGGCGGCGGCCCGCATGGCGGATGCAGACGGTTTCCGCGTGCGCGGTAGGGTCTCCGGACTGCACGCGCAGGTTGTGTCCCCGCGCCACGATCCGCCCCTGCCGGTCGGCCAGGACGGAGCCAATGGGCAAGCCTCCTTCGCGCAGGCCCGCGCGGGCTTCTTCGAGCGCTGAGTGGAGTAATGAGTGGTCGGTCATGGACAATGTTTAAGTATCCGCCCCCCCTTCGGCCCGGGAGTCAAAGGTCGCTGACCTGGGCAATCACGACCGACGACTCATTTGAGGTCGTGTTCCAGGTTCGGAAGACCACGGCTCCGAGTTGAAGGAAGTTCCTAACAAAAACAACCTCGTCAACCGCCAAGAACTGGGGGAAGTCTGTTGCGAGATTCCGCACGGCCTCATACACGTCGGAATCGCCGTCTAGCGTGACAACCTCAAGCATTAAAATTCGGCGCTGGACCTTAGCTGCGCTGAGCTTTGGCAGCTTCTCCTCAAATGCCTTTCTGACGAGGCTCGAAAGCGATGACTTGGGCGGCAAGTATCCGCAGCCTAGGATCGGGCGGTTGCTCCTCGTTTTCCATACTTCCACAGCGATTCTGACGATTCTCGCCTCACGGGGTAAATTTCCAGGAATCTCGACCTCAAATTCTCTTTTCTCACGCAAGGCAGGCAATTCTCGCTGAGCCCATTCGGTTAGTGCTTCTAGCGCTTTTGACTTGCGCCTAGCCGCGAGTAGCTTCCTGAGATTTCTCGGTTCTACGCTCAACATAAACACTCGATCCGACACTGGGAGGGAAACGCCCTGCAATGAGGCGCCGACCGCCGCTAACATTTCGTCTTCATCGGGGTTTGCCTGCTGTCCGATGGGAAATTCAAAGAGCTTGGTGTGCTCTATGGCAAGTCTGGTGCCGTCTTCAGATGAGGCGACGACCTCAACATTCGCCTGGTGCTGGGGCAGCCAATCAGGGTCACGACTAAATCGCCCGTCCTCATACACATGTAGAAACGTTTCTACGACCTGGTCGTCCCCACGCATGCGCGTGGGCTGTGGGCAGATGACGCTCTGGGCTTGCCGCTCCATGATGTTCTAGTCTGGACTCCTGGCGGCCGCTAGCTGACTGTGAGCATTCTTCAAATTGTTCCCGTACACCCGCAACACGTCGAGAGGGTGAGGTTCTAGCTGTTCTTTCTCGACGAAGTGCAGAGCAGTCCGCACGAGCGCTACGACCTGTTCGTCCGACATCGGGTCCTCCTCTTTCGAATTGACGGCGAAGGCCCGAGAGAAGCCCGAACCGTCGCTCTGCCGCTATCAGACCATCGCGTGCCTCGTTTACGCAAGAGCTGGCGGTGGAAAAGCGGCGGCACTTCCGCTTGGCCGGCGTGCCCCCGGCTGCGTCGTCCGACCCGCCTCGTGCATCAATATCTTCGCGCGCCGGCCAATGTGGGCGCGGTCGTCGAAAGAAGTCCGCCACGGGAGGGCAACGTGTCCATACGGCCGATTAAACGACTCATTCAGTCCAAGCCAACGATTGAAGGTGCGGGAGTGCACCTGCGCCGCGCTTTCGGCTTCGGCACCACGCACGAGTTCGATCCGTTCCTTCTGCTCGACGACTTCCGCAATGATGTTCCCGAGGAATATCTCAAGGGATTCCCCTGGCATCCGCATCGCGGCATTGAGACCATCACCTATGTTCTGGCGGGAACCGTCGAGCACGGCGACAGCATGGGCAACAGCGGCGCCATCTCAGCCGGCGATGTGCAATGGATGACCGCGGGCAGCGGCATCATCCACCAGGAAATGCCCAAGGGTGACAAAGACGACCTCATGTGGGGCTTCCAGTTCTGGGCAAACCTTCCCGCCTCCCACAAGATGATGGGTCCCCGCTACCGAGGGATCGTGAGCGGGGAGATCCCGGAGGTGGCCCTCAAGGGCGGCGTCCGGGTGAAGGTCATCTGCGGCGAGGTCGGGGGGGTAAAGGGGCCGGTGCGGGACGTCGTCGTCGATCCCGCCTATTTGGACGTAACCGTGCCACCGCAAACGACCTTTAGCCACCCGATCCGAAGAGGGCATAAGGTTTTTGCTTACGCGGTGGACGGGGAGGGATATTTCGACCCGGAGCGGAGCGCCTTCG
>JBKQRC010000102.1:0-114049 GCA_052326105.1 Candidatus Sulfotelmatobacter sp.
GACGGTGTCCCGCTGGTAGTTGGAAGTTAGAAGAGCGGCACTCGGGTTCATTCTACGCGGCCTCCTGTTGGACTCCTGCTTGATCACTTACTTTTCTTCCTAAGATGGTCTCCAGTTGCCAGAGATCCTTCCAGCCCATGATGCGGCGGAAGTTCTTCTCTGTCGCCAGAAAGGAAGCCGCCGCCCAACGCTGGACCATGGCCGCATCGCGCCAGCGGCATACGTGCCGGGTCCGCATGCGCACGCCAGACTGCGGGCTTTCGATCAAGTTGGTCGTGGCTAGGCAGCGATGCAGAGACGGTGGAATGCCCAAGCGATTGATGGTGAAACATTCCTCCAATCCTTCCCGCAAACTGTTCGCTGCCGCCGGCGATTCCTGCTCCAGCCAGTCGGCCAGTTTGCGCAATCGAGCCATCCCCTCTTTAGCCTCCAGTTTGTAGCTGGTGCGCATGGCCGCTCTCACCTGGTCCTTCTGTTCCTCCGGCAGTCGGTCGCACACGTTGCGAATCTTGTGATTGCGGCAGCGCTGCACCGGATGCTGCGCTCCGAACACTCTGTTAATCGCAGCTCGCAAGGCTTTGGCTCCGTCGATCACGAACAACCGCTTGGCCTTCGGGTCCACCCCACGCGCCACTAACTGCTCCAGTAAGTCCTCCACCGCTGCCGCGTTTTCTGTCGCTCCCTGCTGCATGCCCAGCACGTGCTTGTGTCCCGCGCGATCCACGCCCACCGCGCTGATCACGTGATGCTCACCGAACTGCATCCCGTCGAGGTAGATCACCAGCAGGTCGATCCCCTCCAAGCGTCGCTCCAGCAGCTCCTTCAGCGCTTCCTCTCCCGCTTCTGCCGCTTCCCGGCTCACCGTCGACTTCGACACCCCGCAGGTCGAAGCCATCTCCGGCAGCACCTCCGCATACTGCCGGGTGGAGATGCCGCGCATCAGCACGTCCAGCATCCGCTGGCTCATCCCGTTTTCCTGCATCGCCTCATAGGCGGGGATCTCCACTTCGCCCCCGCCTTTCTCCCGCAGTCGCGGTTTCGTCACTCCCAGTTTGCGCTCTTTCAAACACACCCACCCCGCCTGCCGGCCATGCCACAGCAGCCCCGTGCGCCTCTGGCCGGGTGTGCGCGGCCCCGCCACTTGCGTAGCCGAGAGCTGTAACACGGCTTCAATCGTGGCCCGCCCGGCCATATCGATCAACTCATCGACAGCCAGCCGCGATTGCTCGATTAGATCGACCATGGGCAGCAGTCCTTGCCCGTGGCGACTGAAAAACTCCGCCAGTCTCTTGCGGTTGGTTTGTACTTGGGTGGAAATGGTGTGATAGCTTTTCTGCAAGGCGGTTCTCCTTTCCATGAGAAAGTTTCCAACCCGACTCTACCAAGAATCGGGTCGAGAACCGCCCCTCAACCTCTAACTAGAAATGGGCCACCGTCATAAAAGCGGTACTCTGTTACGTTTTCGGGAAAACGCTTTTTTGAAGTCATATTCCATTCACGACATGCTGTGGAAATCAGACTGACCCATTACCGCTGCCCCTAATCCCTTGACAACACGGGCAACTCTGCTAAAGTTCGAAGGAGAATTGCGCTCGAACGACGACTATCGCCCAGGTGCCCCGATGAAGAATGTCTACGAAGTGTTGCGCCAAAAAGAGATGGAACTAACCCGCCTGGAGAAGGAAGTGGAGGCCCTGCGACTGGTGGCTCCGCTGCTCTCCGAGGAAAAAGAGACGACGCTGGACATATCCAAGCCTGCGTTGGCCACCGCCGTCAATGGACCGCAACCCACGACGCGGATTCCGCTACCGACCACGCCGACGATGCCGGCTCCGCAGCCGGTGCGCGCGGCCGGGTGGGAAGACACCGCCAAGCGCTGGCCATAGCACGGCGGGAACGAGGGGCCCATGCTTCCGCCTCGAGTTGGCGGATGGTTCGACGAATTCGGTTGCAAATACCAGCCCGGGACTCGTCCCGGGCTGAAGTGTATGGGGCAAAAGGGCGGCAATCTTCGGCCGCCGGCTGGACTCGGCGATCCGTGGCCGAATGACGCATCAGGGAAAATGATCAGGAGATGATTATGAGGAAGATGTGGTTGATGCTGGCAGTGGTGGTCCTGGGCGCGAGCGCGGCGGCCAAGGACGTAATGCAGGGAACGATCGTATCGGAGAATTCAGTTTCCTGCGGTTCTGAACAGAAGGGCCACAAGCAGACGGTCGAGATGATGTGCCAGGAGTACGTGATTCGCACCGACACCACCGAGTATCACGTGCGGCAGAAGAAGGAAGAGCACAAAGCGCTGCTGCCGGTGAATGCGCCGGTGGAACTGACGCTCAACAAAGACAGGATGAAGTTCAAAGTGAACGGCAAGGAGTACGAGATGCTGGTGGTGTCCGAGTCGGCGGTCCCGGCGGCGGGCGCAGCCCCGGCTCCGGCGCCGAGTCCGCAGCCGCAGCAGTAAGGATGAGTTTGGCTCGCGGCAGCGAGCTGGTGGTGGATTGCCAAAGCCCGCCGTTGTTGGCGCGAAAAGATGGCCTTGGTGGTGGAAAGCGCCAGTATTTCTCTTCGTTCTCAGTTCCTCTGCGTTGAGCGGCTTTATACTCCGACAATCTCGCGCAAAGCGGCCAGCAGGCGGTCCACTTCTTCCATCGTGTTGTAGTGCACCAGGCCGATGCGCAGGAAGCCGCCAGATTTCTCGACGTCCAGGTGCTCGGTGAGGTTCAGCGCGTAGTAGTTGCCGTCCCAGGTAAAGAAGCCGCGCTCGCCGAGTTTGGTGGCGAGTTCGAGAGGCGTGTGATTCTCGATGCGGATGGCGAGCGTGCCGCAGCGCTGGTTGAAACGCGCCGGATCGGTGATGCCGTAGATCTTGAGGCCGGGGACTTCGCGCAAGCCAGCCATGAGACGTTCGAGCAAAACGCGTTCGTGTTCGTGGATGGCCTTGTAGGCGGCTTCGATGGCGGCACGGCGGGCAGACTGAGTCTCGCTATTCCCACCCTTCGACGGGCTCAGGGCAGGCTCCAACGAAAACCGCGTTGGGTGGGGCACCCTCTTTTCGGATAGGCCCTGCCCGAGGTCGGCGATGTACTCCACGCAGGCAGCAATGCCGGCGATGCACTCGTGATTGAGCGTGCCCCACTCCCAGCAATTCGGAATCGCATTCGTGTTCGGACGCACCTTGTAAGGCCGCAGGCGCTTCAGGTGCTCGCGCTTGCCGAAGAGCACGCCCGTATGCGGACCGAAGAACTTGTAGGTCGAGCACACCAGGAAATCGCAATCGATTGCGGCCACGTCAATCAGGCCGTGGGGCGCGTAGTGTACGGCGTCAATGTAGGCGAGCGCTCCAACGGCGTGAGCGAGCCGAATGATCTCCTTTACCGGATTGATGGTGCCGACGGCGTTGGAGGCGTAGCCGACGGCGACCAGCTTGGTCTTCGCGTTGATCTTGGCGGCGAGGTCGGCCATGTCGAGCGTGCAGTCTTCGTCGTGGATTTCGCCCCAGCCGACATTAAGGCCGAAATCTTCCGCCATTTGCAGCCACGGAGAAACGTTGGCGTCGTGGTCGAGGCGCGTGACCAGGATTTCGTCGCCGGGTTTCAGATCGCGGCCGATGGCACGGCTCATAGCGTAGGTTAGGGTAGTCATGTTCGGGCCGAATGCGACTTCGTCGGCGCCGCAGTGGAGGAAATCAGCCACGGCAACTCGGGCAGAGGCGAGCATGGCGTCGGTGTGGCGACTGGTCGCGTAGGCGCCGCCAGTGTTGGCGTTGTCGCGGCGCAGGTAGTTGGAGATGGCATCAATCACGCGCTCGGGGACTTGCGTTCCGCCGGGGCCGTCGAGGAAGACGGCGGGATGCCCGTTGACGGTTTGCGAAAGCGAGGGGAATTGGCAGCGGATGGAGGAGAGGGAGAGGGCGGGAGTCACGACATCGTCAACGGTAGCCATGGGTTCTATTTTCTATCGTGAGAGCGTTTAGCTTCGAAATAAATGTTGCAGACTGAAAACACGATCGTGTCCGGAGCGAGCGGAACCGCTGAAGCCGTGCACTTCCCGATTCTATCTTGGGACGCGGACGCTTGTTTCGCCGGGCATGTTAATTTTAAATCGAGGTTAACGCGGCCCTGAAGGGCCGCTCTTCCACGGCGGCTGCCGACGGGCGTTTCATTGCGCGCTTTCGCGCGCAACCCCGGACGAGGGCGTCCGGGGCTACATTACTTCACGGCCCTGACAAAATCCGCCAGCAGCCCGTAGGCGGTGGCGTAGAGGCCGGGATTTTCTTCGGTGAGGGCGAGGCCTGGGAAGATGTCTGTCTCGAAATAGATGTACGACGACGTGCCGGAGATTTTCCCCATCGGCGAACTGGCCAGCACTTTTTCCGGGGCGACGCTCGCCTTCACGCGGTCGCCGGCGCGTTGGGCTCGGCAGACGAGCTTGAAAGGCCAGCCGTCGCGCTTCGCGTTGCGCACGGCTTGCGGCGTGAGGTCGCGAATGCCTTCGCGCTCGATCTGGTCGAGGCGCACTTGGATGTCCATGAGCACGGTGATCAGCGCGGCGGTTTTGACGGCGGCGTCCCAGCCGTCAATGTCGTGGCTGGCTTCGGTTTCGGCGACGCCGAGCGACTGCGCCTTCTTCAAGGCTTCGTCGAACGCGAGGCCTTGCTCCATCTCGCCGAGAATGACGTTGGTCGTGGAATTGAGAATGCCGTGAAATCCGTTCAGATGAATAACGGGGAGTTGGTCGAAGAGAGAGAAGATGGGAACGCCGTCCATCACCGTGGATTCGAAGAGGAAGCGCTTGCCGCGCGCGGCGGCGAGATCGCGGAGCTCGCGGTAGGCGTGGACGATGGGGCCTTTGTTGGCGGTGATGGCGTGGGCTCCGTGCTCGAGGGCGGCGCGGATGTAGTCCACGGCAGGCTGACCGGTTTCGACATTGAGAGATGTGGCTTCGAAGAGAACGTCGGCGCGAGCGGCGGCAAGCCAGTCTCTCACCCCAGCGGCTAAAGGCGCTGTTTCTTGTGAAGTTCCGACGGCGCGGCTGAAGCCACGCCCCTTCAAACCCAGGTCGGGCAGTTTAAGATCCAAGCCGCACGCGCTCGAATCCAGGCCGTTCGCGTCGGCGATCCAGCCCAGGCGGCGGGAAGCGATGCCGGTGATGCGGAAGGTAATGCTGTGGCGCTCGCGTAATTCTTCGGCGCGGTCTTCAAGCAGCCGGACTAGAGTCCGGTTGACGTTGCCGAAGCCGAGGAAGCAGAGGTTGTAGGTGCGGATGGCGGAGACCTCGGGGGCCAGGTTTGAAGGGCCAGGTTTCAAAGTTTCAAGGTTTCAAAGGAGAGACGAAGAACTCCTTGCGACCTTGAAACCTTGAAACCTTGAAACCTTGCTTCCTATCCCATCACCGTTGTGTGCTCGGGCTTGATCTTGTAGAGCACGCGGACTTCGCCGGGCTGGCCGTAGGGATATTTGTCCACGCCGAGATACTTCTTGGCCATTTTGTTGATGTGGTCGGCGGCGCCGTCTTCGGTGATCTCGACCACGCGGCCGCGGATTTCGAGGTAGCGATACGGATTTTCCGGGTCAATGACGGCGATAGCCACGCGCGGATCACGGCGCACGTTGCGATCCTTCTGGCGTCCGCGAGCGGAATTGAAGATGACGTGCTCGCCGTCAAAATCGCACCACACGGGAGTGACTTGCGGACGGCCATCGGGCATGAGAGTGGCCAGGCTGGCGAAGGCGCGCTTCTGAAACAGATCGCGGTACTTCTCGGGGATCACCTGCGACATGAAAGCCTCCAGGAACGGAATTGCAGCAGCATTATAGACTGCGAGGCGCCTGTGGAGCGCAATCCGGCGGCGCTCGCTTCCAGTTCTTTCTCGTCTCTGCTTAGAATGACGAGGTTTAGAATGACGAGCACCCGCGAAGATTCAGCCGATTTTGCGGGCATCTCCGCTGGACGCGACTGCGGAAACCCTAGTACTCTACTAGGCTTACAAAAGGAGGGATGATTGCGAGAACAGGACTGGGCGACTTCTTTACGGCGGCACGATAGGGGCACAACACGGTGGGCGGCCGTTGTGGCCGTGGTGGCTCTTGTCCTGCTGCTGGCGGGCTCCTCGGCGCAACTGCTTGCAGCGGACGAGCCGGCCAGGAAATCTCCTCCGACGATCGTGTTCATGACCGACTTCGGGGTGATCGACGACTCGGTCGCGATTTGCCGCGGAGTAATGTACTCGATCGCGCCCGACGTGCGCATCGTGGATCTGACGCACCAGGTGACGCCCTTCTCGATTTTCGACGGAGCCCGGTTTCTGTATGGGGCCGCGCCGTACTATGCGGCAGGAACGGTGTTTGTGGTGGTGGTGGACCCGACCGTCGGCAGTACGCGCAAAGCGATCGTGGCGCTGTCGAAGCGCGGGCAATATTTTGTGTTGCCGGATAACGGCCTGCTTACGCTAGTGGAGCAGCGCGACGGCATTGAGGCGGTGCATGAAATTACCAATCCCGAATGGATGATCGGAAGCAAACTATCGTCCACGTTTCATGGCCGCGACATTTTTTCGCCGGTGGGCGCGCATCTGGCGCGGGGCGACGACTGGACAAAAGTCGGTCCGGAAATGGCGGTGAAAGATCTCGTCCGGCTCGACTGGAAAGTGGCGCGGGTAGACGAGCGCGGGCTGAGTGCTACGGTGATCGCGACGGACGGGCCGTTCGGCAACCTGGTCACCAATGTAGACGCCGACGACTTTCTGAAGCTGGGTTACCAGCGTGGCCAGGAGGTCCCAGTCACTCTCGGCGGCAAGGAACTGAAGGTGAGGTTCGTGAAGACTTTCAGCGACGTGCCGCTGAACCGGCCGCTCGTCTACATTGACTCACGCGGACGACTGGGATTGGCGGTAAATCAGAACAGTTTCGCCGCGACCTACGGAATCAAGCCGCCGGTGGCGCTCTTCATCCCGCGGGCAGGAAAGTGAAAAAGACGTAGCCCGAAATCATTGGCTGTTGTTTTATTCGAAAGGCAGGTTCTGGAGGCAGGGTCCGGAGAGGCAGGTCCTAAAGATTATGAATCGCATAACTTCGTACTTATTCCGCAAGGCGGCCGTGCGCCTACTACTGGTTTCGGTCGCGGCTGTGCTGATCCCGAATTTCGTTCTGGCGCAGAGCTTCCGCGGCGCTATCCGGGGCCAGGTCACCGATCCCAGCGGAAGCGTGGTTGCCGGCGCCAAAGTCACATCGAAGAACGTGGATACGGGACTAACCCGTGACGCGATCACGACGGGCGAGGGAACGTTTGTGCTCGCCGAATTGCCGGCCGGGACGTACACCGTGACCGTCAACGCGGCCGGGTTTGCCGAGGTTGCGCAGAACGTAGTGGTCAACGTCGGCCTGGACACGACCGCCGACTTTGGACTGCTCAAGGTGGCACAGCAGAAGCAGACCATCACGGTCAATGAAGAGGCGCCGCTGGTGGAAGCGACGCGTGATGTGCTGGGGGAAGTGGTCGATCAGCGACTGGTGACGGAACTCCCTCTCAACGGGCGGGATTTCGGGAAACTGGTGGCGCTGGTTCCCGGTGCGACGGTGGATCCCTCGGGCGTGGCGGGAGCGCAAGCCAGCTTTGGACAATTCAATATCAATGGGAATCGCGACCGCTCGAATAATTACACGCTGGACGGCACCGACAACAACGATCCTTTCCTCAACAACTCCGCGCTGAACCAGGTCGGGATCGGAGGCGCGCCGGCTTCGCTGCTGCCGATTGATGCCATTCAGGAGTTCAACCTGCAATCGGGATTTGGGGCGGAGTACGGGCGCAACAGCGGATCGGTGGTCAACATTGTCACCAAGTCGGGCACCAACCACCTGCACGGCTCGGGCTTTGAATTCCTGCGCAATAGCGGCCTCGACGCGCGCAACTACTTCAATACCGAGTCCAAGAAATCGGTATTTCAAAACAACAACTTCGGCGCTTCGCTGGGCGGGCCGATCGTCAAAGACAAGACCTTCTTTTTCGGGGCCTACGAAGGCGAGTGGGAGCGGGTGGGCAGCGACTTTCTCTTGCAGGTGCCGACGCGGAACCAGATCCAGGAGGCGCGCACCATCGCTCAGAATATTCAAGGAGAAATCAATCCCGGTCTGGATGCGATCCTGGCGTTTTATCCGCAGAGCACGACGGGACAGATTCCGGATGCCGTGCGCGACACGAATAACGGCGACTACCTGATTGCAAAGCTGGATCACAATTTGAGCAACACCGAGTTGCTTACCGGGCGTTACGCCTTCGCGCGCAACAACCAGATATTTCCATTTGGATCGGTGGGCGGGTATGGGTCGGGATCGCGACTGCCGCAATTCGCGCAGACGTCGCCCACGCGGGTGCAGGTTGTGTCGCTCAGTTTTCTCTCCACGCTGAGCAGCAGCAGGATCAACGAAGTGCGGTTCGGATACAGCCGTTACCGTACTTCGTTCGGTTCACTGGACGCAAACTTTGATCCGACCACGATCGGGTTGAATTTCGGCACGGGCAAGCTGGGTTTGCCGGAATTTGATTTCACGAACATCGAAAATCTGGGAGCCACGGGATTCAGTGTTCCCCGGGGCCGCACCAGCGGCACCTACCAGATTCTCGACAACTTTACCTGGCTGCATGGAAAACATACGTTCAAGTTCGGAGGTGAATTCCGCCGCGCCAGCATCAGCAACTTCAATGACAACCTGGAGCGCGGAATCTTCCAATTTACGGCCGGTGTGTGCCTGACTCAGGGCGCAATCGCCTGCGGGCAGCCGGGATACGATCCGGTGGTGGATGCGCTCGCCGACTTTTATACCGGCGGATCGCAAGACGTTAACGTCTGCTGTTCGTTCGCCACGGTTGATACCGGCAACACGCAGCGCACCACCTACAACAACGGGTTCAGTTTCTTTGCGCAGGACGATTATCGGGTTGCGTCTAACTTCACGGTGAACCTGGGGCTGCGATGGGAGTACTTCGGGCCGCTCAGCGAAAAGAACAGTTTGCTTTCCAACCTTGGCGAAGATGGAAATCTCGCCATGGTCGGCAGCGACGGTCTCAACGGGTTGTACAAGCGCGATCGGCACGATTTCGCGCCGCGAATCGGACTGGCCTGGAATGCGCTGAAAGACACCGTGATCCGCGCCGGCTACGGCATCTACTATGACTACGTCCCGCAGGATCTTCTGGTTGCGAACTACACGACTTCGGCGGGAGTGGCTACGAACCCGATCGGGCCGAAGGCGGTGCTGCCGATGAATTTCGATGACACGGCTTTCAATGGCACCAACCCTGTGCCCAATTCCTCCATCATGAGCGTGGCGACCAGCGGTCCCTACAATGTGTTCGTGACGCCGCAGAGTTTCCGTTCGCCGTACTCGCAGAACTGGAATCTGAATGTGCAGCAGAAGGTGGCCGAGAACGCCTCGTTCGAGATCGGCTACGTGGGCAGCAAAGGCAACCGACTGGTGCGGCTCACTGACTGGAACGAACCGGATGCCAACGGGAATCGCCCGAACCAGAATTTCGATGCTATCGATGCACTGATGGCTTCCAGTTCTTCGAACTACAACTCGCTGCAGGTCAGCACCCGCATTCAGAACGAGCATCGCTTTTCGGGGTTCGCGGGCTATGTCTGGTCGAAGTCACTCGACTATGCTTCCGACGGGATCGACTTCGTGCCGGGAGCGGCGTTTCCACAGGATCCCGGCAACCTGGCCGCCGAGTACGGCCCTTCCTTGTTCGACACGCGTCAGCGTTTCACGGCGGCACTGAACTATGACTTGCCGGCATGGCAGGCGTTACGGCGGTTTGGTTCGGGCTGGCAGTTGAACACGATCGTCAGTATTCAGAGCGGCCGCCCGATTCCGATCGCCAATTCCTACGACAACAGCGGGCGCTATTACTACAACCAGCGCCCCAACGAGGTGCCGGGGGTGAACCCGATTCTGCCCAACTGGACTCCGACGACCGGTTACCTCAATCCACTGGCATTCAGCCAGCCTGCCGATGGAACCTTCGGCAATCTTGGCCGGAATTCGATCTTCGGCCCCGGCTATGCCAATTGGGATTTTTCTATCACCAAGAATACGAAGCTCGCCGAGCGCCTGAACTTGCAAGTGCGGGCGGAATTCTTCAATCTTCTCAATCACCCGAACTTTGCCCTGCCGGATCACAACATTACCCCGGGATACGATCAGTTTGGCAACCTGCAGTGCAGCCCGGCGCAGCAGTGCTACGACGGGGTAGTTACGCAGACTCCTGACGTGGCGCAGACCAATCCTGGCTTGGGCGGCGGCGGACCGCGCGTGATTCAGCTGGGAGTGAAGTTCCTGTTCTAGCGGGTTATTGCGGGACTCGGGAACATCAAAATCCCCACCCTCTCGACGAAGGGCGCGAGAAGGGTGGGGCACCCTCAGGTATCAGGGGCCTTCCGCGACATCTTTGGCGATTCGTGGTAACACTGCTTGCAGCAGCGCCTCAAACGTCGACTTCACGCGTTCGCCGGTTTCCATGACTTCGGCGTGCGAAAGGGGCTGGTCGAGGATTCCCGCGGCCATATTGGTTACGCACGAAATGGCGAGCACGTTGATCCCCATGTGGCGTGCGGCGATAACTTCGGCCACCGTGGACATTCCCACGAGGTCGGCGCCGATGCGGCGAAGGTATTCGATTTCCGCGGGAGTCTCGTAGCTCGGACCGAGCAGGCCGGCATAAACGCCCTCATGCAGTGTGAGGCCGAGCTTGCGCGCTTCTTCCCGAGCGATTTCGCGATACGTGCGCACATAGGCTTGCGTCATGTCGGGGAAACGAACCCCGAAGCGATCGTCATT
Organism: Candidatus Sulfotelmatobacter sp.; assembly: GCA_052326105.1. Lineage (GTDB taxonomy): Bacteria > Acidobacteriota > Terriglobia > Terriglobales > Acidobacteriaceae > Sulfotelmatobacter. The sequence goes on from JBKQRC010000102.1 coordinate 10,839, forward strand.
GGGGCCAGCGAGCGGATTGGTCCCCTGCAGGTTGAGGTGATCGCGGATCAGGACCAGCGCGCCTTGGGAGTAGCCGAGATTGATGCCGCCGGCAGCGTTGGTGAGGATGACGGCACGAATTCCCATGCGGCCGAAGACGCGGATTGGAAAGGTAACTTCCTGCGCGGAATATCCTTCATAAAGATGCACTCGGCCTTGCATGGCAGCGACGGCCGTGCTGCCAGCTTTGCCGATGACCATGCGGCCGGCGTGGCCGATGGCGGTGGACTGCGGAAAGGATGGAATGTCGGCGTAGGGGACGCGTGTGGCATCGGTGAGGGCATCGGCAAAACCGCCCAGACCGGAACCGAGGACGAGGGCGATTCTTGGACGCAGCGGAGTCTGGGCTAGCACAAATTGCGCGGCGGATTCGGCGAGTGCGAATTGATCAGTCATTTTCTTGTGGAGGGGCGGACGCCCTCGTCCGCCCTGGGAGCGCACCGATCCTTTCGTGGAGGGTTCGTGCAGATTCCCCCGGACGAGGGCGTCCGGGGCTCCACGAGAGCTTTCATAAATCTCCGTCGGCCAGAAAGCGGCCGTGGCCGTTCTGTTCCAGCCAATCATACAAGAACGTCTGGTAGAGAAGGGACGCGACGATCTCCTCGCCGAGTTCGTGGGTCTCCGTGCAAATGAAAGGCAGGCGCAGTCCCGCGAGTACGGCGATCAGAGATTGCGTGATGCGGTTGGGACTGGCGCTGCGGTAGGGATATTCGGACTTGATCTGGCTGAGGGGCGCGGTTACGACGAGCAAGCTGTGCGGCAGTTCGCTCATCCGCCGGAGACGCTGGACGAAGACTGCGCGATTTGTGGTGAACGACTGAATCAGGTCGGCGAGGTCTTTGCGCTCGACCACACAGGAGTCTTCCATGCCCTCGATCGAGTAGTCGCCCAAGCGCAAGGCGCGATGTTCGATGCGGGCGAACCATCCTTTGAAGCGGCGGAAGGAGAGGGGATTCTGCTCGCGTGTGTCCACGATGGCGACAGGCAGCGGGGTGTGGAGTTGTGTGCCGCCGCGCTCGGCGAGGACTGGCAGCGGCGGGTGGGGTACGGGAGAGGCGTGGTCAGTCCAGGCGAGCGGTGACGGGATCAGGGTTCGTTTGCGTGGCATGATTGCAGTATTACCACAGCGCCGAAACGGCTTGCAGAGTGTTGGAGATCTCAGGGGCTAAAGCCCGCTCCTAAGAACGGGCGTTTGTCGCAGCGCTGAAAGCGCCGCGCCACCCAAAAGCCGAACTATTCGGCAGCCCCCTAGAACTTCTTCTCGAACTCTGTAAATTCCTTTTCCAGCTTCCACTGCTCGCGGGCACGCTCGCTGGCGGCGAGAAACTTCTCGCACGCCGCGGAAGGTTTCTCGGTTCCTGCGCTATCCGCCGCGCACGCGGCTACTGGGCGGAATGCGCCTTTCGTTTCCGTCCACAGACTCGGTCCCGGCAGAAAGCTGTGCTCCAGGCTCTGGCGCGTCATGCGCTTCAACTCGGTGTAGGAGAGCCGGTATCCCTCAACCGCGCGCAGGTATTCCTGCGTCATGTTGGAGCGAGCGACGCCTTCGTCGTCGGTAGAAATGGCAACCGGAACGCCGTATTTCATATAAACGGGCAGAGGATGCTCATCGCCGCTGACACCGAGAATCTGATCGTTCGACGTGAGATTGATCTCGACCAGTACATTGCGGGCGGCCATTTCCTTCATCAGCCCGATTGGATCATTCTCCAGCATGACGTCCACGCCGTGGCCGATGCGCTCGGCGTGGCCGCGCTCGACCGATGCACGAATGTGAAAAGCAAGATCCTCCGGCTTGACCAGGCCCATGGCGAGTTCGCCCGCATGCAGGCTGATATGCACCTTGGGATAGACGCCGTGCAAGTAGTCGAGCATGGTCATGTGCTCATTGAAGTCGCTAATGGGCACGTACCAGTCCTCGGGCATGACCAGGTTGAGGCCGACAAAATTCGGGTCGGAGGACGCCAGTTCGAACGCGAGCAAAATCTGGGCGAACACCGCTTCGGGCGGTAGCCCGCGCAACACCTGATAGATGTAGCGGACCGTGACGCCGCATCCGGGTTCGGCTTCGGGGGTTCCGCATTTCAGTTCGGCTCGTGCGCGGGCCTCGTCCTCCGCCAGCGTCTTGCCGGTTGCTGCCTCGATTTCTTTCAGCCCACCCGCCAGCAAGCGGTCGCGCATCTTGGCGAAGTCCCCGTCCCAGCCCGTTTTCATGCCCAGTTCGGCGGCAGCTCCTCCGTCGGCGGTGTGCATGAATTCGATGTATTGCACATGCTCGCGCGCGGCGCGATTGATCACGGTGGCAACCGCTTCGGCTACGTGGGCGTGCGATGCCAGGCCGAACTTATCGAAGGTAGCGAAGAAGTGGTCGTGACCGGATTCGTCGCCGGGGCGCCAGTTGCGCATAGACCAGGCATCGATGATCTGGTTATAGAGGACGTGATCGGCATAGGCGCAGCGGATAGCAGGCTTGGCTGTGTACTTCTCGCAGGAATCGCATGGCGGAGCCAGCAGGCGCGAGGTAGTGCGGTCCACGCAGAAATTGTCGGAGGCGGCGAAGTCAATGAGATCTTCCGCGTAAATCGCGCCATCGAGATGGTTGTGCAGGTCGCCGCCTTTCGGCATGTCGTGCAAAAAAGCCAGCAGTAAGGAGGGTTGCTTGCGCACTGAGTCCAGATATCGTGCCGTTTTCTGCTCGCCAGTTTGGGCCGCGGTCTGCGCCGAGGAAAGAGCGGAAAGAAAAAGGAGAATCAGAGCACAGCGAATGACTCGCGTCATCAGGCTCACGTGCGCCTCCGGAGATCAGCAGGGAATTGTAATTGGTGCGTTACCGTCAGTGCCAATCTGCGCGCCGTGGGGCTTGCAGGTCCGAAGCCCAGTCGAGCTTCGCTCGACCGGACAGCCGAGGGCGGCTGTCCCCACATGTTTTTCGCCACTCTGCTAAATTGTTTTGTTATGCCGCACGTTCCCGATAGGCTCATCCGCAGTTTTGCCAGCGACAATAACGCCGGAGTCCATCCGGAGGTGCTGGAGGCAATCGCGCGCGCCAACCAGGGACACGTCATTGCCTATGGCGACGATCCGTACACACGTTCTGCGATCGCGAAATTTGAAGAACACTTCGGCACGGGCATTGATGTGTTCTTCACCTTCAACGGAACTGGCGCCAACGTGCTTGGTTTGCAGGCGTTGAGCCGGCCGTATCACGCGGTGCTTTGCAGCGACTACGCCCACATCTACATGGATGAGTGCGGCGCGCCGGAAAAACATACGGGATGCAAACTGATCCCGCTGCCGCATCAGGACGGCAAGATCAGGCTCGAGGCGGTGCGCCATGCCTACCACGGCATCGGCGATCAACATCATGTGCAGCCCCGCGTCATCTCGATCACGCAGTCCACCGAGATGGGAACCGTCTACCAGCCGGCGGAAATACAGGCGCTGGCCCATTTTGCGCACGAGCATGAGATGTTTCTGCACGTGGACGGAGCCCGCATCGCGAACGCCGCCGCCAGCCTGGGCCAGACGCTCCGCCAGGCCACGCGCGACCTCGGAGTGGACGTGCTTTCGTTCGGCGGGACCAAGAACGGAATCATGGGCGGTGAAGCGGTCGTCTTCTTCAATCGCGGGTTGAGCACAGACTTCCTTTATCTGCGCAAACAGGGGATGCAGCTTGCATCGAAAATGCGATTCATCGCGGTGCAATTCGAGGCGCTGCTCTCGAACGACCTGTGGCGGCGCAGCGCCGAGCACGCCAACCGCATGGCGCGCCTGCTGGAGGCGGAACTGCGGCAAGTTCCGCAGGTCAGGATCGTGTGGAAGGTCGAGGCCAATGGAGTGTTCGCGCAAATTCCGCGGCATGCCATGCCGAAGATCAAGGAGCGGTACTTCTTCTATCCCTGGATCGAAGAGGAGTGCATCGTGCGCTGGATGTGCTCGTTCGATACCACGGAGGAAGATGTAAAGGATTTTGTGAAGGTAGTGGCGGAGGCGGTCATGAGCTGAACCAGGGCTGAGCATGATCCCTTGCGGGTATTGCTTTTTGCCCAGCCTTTGACTACATTGGCCGCAATCCCCTGCGGGACGCGAGGCATCCCGGTTTGAGAATCGATGTTTGAGAAATCCGGCTTGAAAATCCAAGTTTGAGAGCCCAGGAGTGGTCCATGAACGGGAAGTGGTCGAGCATTGTCGTACTGGTGGCAGCCGCGGCCTTGTTGGTCTATCAGCCCAGCTGCGCGCGCAGTCAGCAACTGGTTTCGGTCGCGGTAAATCCGCAAGGCACTACCATCACTTTGACCGAGGTCGGGCAACAGGTGGGAACGCAATTCACAGCGCTCGGGACCTATATTCACCCGCCGGAGACCAAGGACCTGACGAACAAGGCGGTCTGGGCCACTGATTCGCCGTCGATCATAGCTGTGGTCCCCGCCACGCCGGGATTGATCAACACCACCGGGAACGGCTGCGGCAGCAATCTCGGGGTCACCGCCAGCGTGTACACCGACAACAACAATCCCTCGGGCAACGTGGTTGTCGGGTCGGCGACTATGAATGTCAGCTTTGGCAGTGGTAGCTGCCTATAGTCGGCGGGCACGTCATTCCTCTAACAGCTTTCCCATCGTAGGCTTGTGCTTTTCGGGACGTTTCTTCTTATTGGGGACAACCTTGCCGGGCGGGGGCGAACCGACGCGCTCGCGCGCCAGTTCCTTCACTGCGGTTACGGCTTGAAAGCGTCGGGGCTTCTTTCTGCGCGGCATTGGTTTAGCCTGCCGCATCCATGTTGCCATAGCTTGCGGGCGTCGAACCTGCAATAATAACGGTCTGTCGGTTGGATCGACGTCCGGTGGCTGCGAAGGAAGTCCGACCGGCCAACGACGAACGACCGGGGACTAAAAACGATCTCATGGAAGAACGCGATTTTTTTGACGAGAAGCAGGAAAAGAAACCGGCCACGCTGAACTGCCCGCACTGCCAGCAAGCGGCGGAATACGAGGTCACTTGGGTGGTGCGCACCAAGAAGCGCCAGCTTTCCGGGCGCGCCGACGACCGCGACCGTGCCCGCTTTGCTAAATTTCGATCGTATATGGTGCGCAAAGACGACATGATGGCGTGCAAGAACCTGCGCTGCCGCAAACGGTTCGAGATTTCCGGGCAGTCGACGGTGCTCACGGAGTAGCGGAGAGCCGCTTTTATAAGTGACTTTGCCTCGAGGCGTGTCCGTCAGGGGCTAAAGCCTTCGCTGTTGCCGAGCCTCTGCTGCACGGCTCAACCCGTGCCCTTCCCCAATCGATGGTGAGACCCTGCTAGATCAGGACCGGTCTCCGGCGTGCTGTGGGGCGCGGATTCCGGGCAATCCTTCGAGTCCGGCTTTCTTCCCTTCCCGTTGCGCCAAGGCAAGCATGTCCTCTTCGCGGTCCGAAGGCAGCGAGTGGCGTTCGTAGGCCGAGGCTAATTCCTCGGCTCGCTGCCGGGCGCGTTCCAGAATATCAGGCGTGCTGTCCATGGCGGAAAAACCGCGATCAATCACAGCCGAAGGGAAGTGCTGTTCCTTGCGGAAGAGGACCCGGGTCTCTTTCAGTTTGAGGAAGTCGCCGTGCAGGCCAGTCTGCGCGAACATGTCCAGGGCCAGCGATTCGGTGCGCGGGCCGATGCCTTCGAGCAAGCGCTGCGCCGAGGCGATGGCTTCCGCGTCAATGACCAGTTTCTCGATGCTGTGGCAAGCCAGAAAATCGAGCATGCCGGCGCCGGAAATCATATTGATGCCGGCGAGCGCTCCAAGGACAGCCGACATGCCACTCTCCATTTCCACCTGCGCGTCAATCAGGCGGCCATCGCCGGCCACCAGATAGGCGTGGGTGGGCAGGCCGAGATGCTTTCCCACCTCCGCGCAGGCCAAGTCGAGCATGACGGTTTCGATAGCGCCCATGGGAGTCTTGCCGGTGCGCATATCGAAGATGGCAGGCGCGCCTCCCCAGACGATTGGCGCTCCCGGTTGAGCGAGTTGATGGATGGCGATGCCGCTGATGCATTCGGCGGCGTGCTGCACGACTGAGCCCGCCAGCGTGACCGGAGCGGTAGCGCCCGCCAGCGGCATGCTGACGATTTCTGCCGGCACTCCCGCCCGCGCCAGATCCACCAGATTTTGCGAAGCGAACTCCGACCAGTTCAGCGGCGGCGATGGGCAAACGTCGAAGACGGCGCGGGGCTGCCCGCGGAGGGCTTCGGCGCCTCCGCACTCGATGGCGAGCAACTCTATCAGGGTGTGCAGGCTGGCGGCGGAGAAGGCGCCGGTGACGACCGGTTTTTCCGAATACCACAACACCAGCAGCAGGCGGTACCAGTCGCCGATTTCCGGCGGAACGTCATTGCAGACCATGGCCGTGGACTGCGCCGCAAACTGAGGCAGCATTTCGGTGACCTGCACCATGCGCACCAGGTCCGCGGCCAGGGCCGGACGCGGCTGCTGGGTTGCGGGATCGAGGATGTTCAGGCATGACGAACCGGGATCGAAGTGGACGTCATCGCCTGCGTAACGCACAGTGGGCTTTCCGCTGCGGTCGTAGAGGCAGAATCCGCGAGGCGCGAGATCGAGCAGGCGGCGAGCCAGCGACTCCTGGATGTGAGCGACGTTATCTTTGACGGTGATGCCGGCAGCGCGCAGCAGGTCCACCACATACGGCGCCACCCGCACGCCGGGATCCTCGATGAGTTCGAAAGCTTCGTCGAGAATGCGTTCGATCAGCGGCTTGTCGAGCAGTGCGAATTTTGGTCTCATATCAAATCTCGTGTAGCCCCGGACGCATTCGTCCGGGGTTGCGCGCATATCGCGCAACGGGAGAGCCGGCGAGGAAAGCCCCGTAGCGGTCCTCGCCCTGGCACGCGTCGCTTGCGCGACGGAGGCGGACGAATGCGTCCGCCTCTACACAACCAACCTCTCTACGGCACAGCCTGCAGTTTCCTTTGCATCAGCTCGCGGGCGAGGTCCACCGCGCTCATGGCATCCTTGGCATAGCCGTCGGCGCCGATTTCTTCGGCCCAGCGGCGCGTGACCGGCGCTCCGCCCACCATGATCTTCACCTGCGAGCGCAGGCCTGCTTTCTCCAGCGCTTCGACGACGCCTTTCTGATTGCGCATGGTTGTGGTCAGCAGGGCCGAGACGCCGACAATATCGGCATTGAGCTCGCGCGCTGTGGCGGCAAATTTTTCGCCGGGAACGTCCACACCCAGATCGTGAACCCGGAAGCCGTGCGCCGTCAGCAGAGTGCCGACAAGAATCTTACCGATCTCATGGATGTCGCCCTTGGTTGTGCCCAGCACGACGACACCCGCCAGGGGACGCTCCGTGCCCAGTTTCTTCAACTCCGGATCGAGCACGGCCATGGCGGCGCGCATGGCCTCGGCAGAAGCCATCATGTCAGGCAGGTACATCTGGCCCTTGGCGAATTGTTCGCCCACCTCCTGCATGCCGGGGACGAAGCCGTGGTTGATGGCGGCGAGCGGCGCGACGCCCGAGGCGACGGCCTGCTGGGCCAGGCTGGATGCGGTGTCCGGCGCACCGTCAATGATGCTCTGCCGCATGGCGGAGAAGTTGGTATCAGGCATAAATAGCTCTCTGCCATGCTGGCGCGGGAACACGGTCGGAGTCTGTGACCGGGATCACAAGCGGAGGCCGATCTTCGGCGGTCTCTCGGTTCGCGGAACTGCCTATGTGGGGACAGCCGCCCTCGGCTGTCCATCGGGCCGAAGGCCCGAGGTCTCTCGGCCGGAGGCCGCGGCATCGCATCCCCGTCTAGGGCTTAGACACACCGAAGAGCTGGCTGTCGGCTACCTTCATCATCCTGAACTCATTGCCACTATCGCCACCGATGCTGCCAGTGTCCCACGCTTGGTGAGCCTGCAGCAGTACACATTCCTACCAGAGCAGTCTCCATCGCTACAAAGAGAAAAGTCCACACTACTGCCCTTGTGATTTGGTTCCATTCTCTCTCGCCATGCTCCGCTGGACCCGACTACGTGCAGTTCCATCACGTAGGCGTAGCTTTCACCGATCATTGCAAACTCAAGCTTCTTTCCTCTCATAATCCCTGTGCAGTTGAGACTTCGGAAGTGAGGCTGCCGAGTTTCGTCGTCAATAGAGAGCATTCCATAGCTAAAATTTCCGATCTCGACCCATGTTCCCTTCAGCTCCTGTACCGAGGGTGCCCTTCCTTTGTTAAACGACGCGGTGAGTTCGCTGAGAGACCTTGGCTGGCCAGCGCATGGAGAATCCTGCGGGATTGGGTTCTCTGCGATCGCCTCCTCCCTACTGGTTGGGGAAGGCTCTTGCTGCTGAGCGGACAGTTGAACAAGCGGTATCGAGACCACGAATACAAGTAAGGCGGCACGCATTTGTTCTCTCCTTCTAAAGGCATCTGCCCTTTGGAAAGAATCTAACCATTCAATTATCAGGGGAGAGGCGGGTGCCGAGGAGGTAACCGTCGTAATCGCGCTAGCGCTGACCCCGGGGGTACGAGCGCCCCCGGCCCGCGTTTCCCGAACCCCGTCACGCTCATTTATACTGACCAGTTTTGCCGTGGCTGATCGAGCGCCACCGTCATGGGGGAAATTCTCTTGAAAATCCTGGTCTGCATGAAGCAGGTGCCGCAGAAAGACGCGCCACTCAAGCTGAATGAAACCGGCACATGGATCCGCGATGACGTTTCCTACGAGGTCAACGAGCCGGATGCCTTTGCTCTCGAAGAAGCGCTGCGCCAGCGAGAAAAGCACACCGGAGAAGTGGTCGTGATCACCAGCGGCCCGGCGCGTGCCCAGCAGGTGCTGCGCGAGGCGCTGGCCAAGGGCGCGGATCGCGCCATTCATCTGGAAGACGAGAAGTTCGTTGGACTCGATGCATTCAATATGGCCAAAGCGCTGGCGGCCGCCATCAAAGACGAGAAGTTCGATCTCATCTTCACCGGGCTGCAATCCGACGACTACGGCTACGCCCAGACCGGCGTGATTCTTGCTGAACTGCTGGGCTGGCCGCACGCGACCATCATCATGCAGATCGAAAAGACCGATGCCGGCATCCGCGTGAAGCGCGAACTGGAAGCCGGATTCTTCCAGTACGTTGACATGCCGTTGCCCGCGGTGCTGACGATTCAGTCGGGCATCAACAAGCTGCGCTATGCCACGCTGATCGGCATCAAGCAGGCCAAGAACAAACCGATGCGCAAAGTGCCGCTGGCCGAAGTGCAGGCCGCGCTGGGAGAGAATCTGCAGAAAATCGAGCGCCTGTACGTTCCCGAGAAGACGAAGAAGACGGAGCACATCGAGGGAGCGCCGGGGGAAATCGCTAAGAAGCTGGTAGACAAGCTGCGGAACGAGTTGCACGTGCTGTAAGCCTTGTGTAGGGGCGGACGCCCTCGTCCGCCCGGCCGAGCGAAGCTCGGCAGTGTTTTGCTGGCGGAATCAAGAAGCAGGTTCCTCACCGGCCTCCGGCCGGTTCGGAATGACAAGAGATTTAGCTGGAAGCTAGGAGCTAGTGGCTGACTTTATGTCCGATACGATCGTAGTCGTCGTCGAACAACTCGAAGGCAAGCTGAATCGCGTTTCATGGGAAACCATCACTGCGGGCCAGGCCATTGCCGCGGCCACTGGCTGGGCGCTCGAAGCCGCCGTCACCGGTAGTGGAGTTGCGTCCATCGCGGCGGAAGTTACAGCGAAGAAAGTGGCAAAGGTCTACGCCATCGATTCGCCGAAACTCGAGCCGTACACGCCGGACGCGTTCGCCGCGGCGCTGAGTCAATTTCTCACAGCGAAGCAGCCGAAACTTGCGCTCATGCCCCACACCTATCAAGTACGCGACTTCATCCCTAAGCTGGTCACGGCGATGGGACGCACGGCGATCACGGACTGCGTTGGCTTCAAACACGAAGGCGGGAAGCTGCTGTTCACCCGGCAGATGTTCCAGGGCAAACTGTCGGCCGACGTTAGCTTCACCGGCGACGGGCCGTGGTTCGCGACGTTTCAGAACGGCGCCTTCCGCGGTGATCAGGTCCAAGCTGGAGCGAGCGCGGCTCCGGTCGAAACCGTGAATGTGGAAATCAGCGACGGAATCATCCGCAACCGGCCGCAGCCTGCGTTCAAAGAGGCCAAGCAGGCGGTGGATCTTACGCAAGCAGAGGTGATTGTCTCGGTGGGCCGCGGCATCAAAGAGCAGAAGAACATTGAACTGGCCAGACAGTTAGCCGACGCGCTGGGCGGAGAGATTGCGGCGTCGCGTCCAATTTGCGATTCGGGCTGGCTGCCCATGGACCGGCAGGTAGGCTCGTCGGGGCAGACGGTCGCACCCAAGCTATATCTTGCGCTGGGGATATCGGGAGCGATTCAGCATATTGTCGGGATGAAGGGGTCGAAGACGATCATCGCGGTGAATAAAGATTCAGAGGCGCCGATTTTCGAAATCGCCGATTACGCCGTGGTGGGGAATCTGTTCGACATCGTCCCGCCGCTGATTGAGGAAGTGAAGAAGGCGAAAAGCTGAACTTCTTTGCCGCGGATTCACGCGGATTCACACGGATCAGAAACAACGAATTGGTTTATCCGTGTTGATCCGCGTTAATCCGTGGCTAAGATTGGTTTCCCGCCTTCCCAATCGCTGCCGCGGCGATCTGCACCACGTCCAGCAACTCCGGAGGCGTCGCCGAATTGGCGGCGAGGCCGTCGCGCAGCATCGAGTTGCAGAACGGGCACGCTGCCGCGACAACACCTGCGCCGGTTGCAGCCAGTTCCTGCGCCCGCTCCAGATTGACGCGCTTGCCGGTCTCTTCGCCCAGGAACATCAAACCGCCGCCTCCGCCGCAGCAGAAGCCGCGTTCGCGGGCGCGGGGCGGGTCGATGACTTTGCCGAAACGCGAGATCACATCGCGTGGTTCGTCATAGATACCACGATAGCGGCCGAGATAGCAGGCGTCGTGGAAGACAACGGTCTGGCCGTTTGAGGCTGCCGGCAGCTTGTCGCGATAGCGTGCCAGCAATTCGGTATGGTGCTCGATGGCGACATTGGCGCCGTGTTCCTTCCAGTCGGTGCCGATGGTGCGCACGCAGTGCGGGCAAATCGAGACAATCTTGGTGACCTTACTTTCGCCGATTTGCTCTAAATTCTGCTGCGCCAGTTCTCCGAACAGATAATCGTTTCCCAGTCGCCGCACCGGATCGCCGGAACATTTTTCCTGCTTGAGGACGCCGAAGCTGATGCCGAGATAACGCAGCACCTCGGCCAGCGCCAGCACAATCTTGCGGCCGTTGGGATCATAGGAACCGAGACAGCCCATCCACAGGCAGTATTCCTGCGTGCCGTCGAAATATGGCAGATTGTTTTTCTCGATGAACTTCTGGCGCTCGGAAGGCGCGAACCCCAGCGCGTTGCCGTGACGTTCGAGCGTTACAAACAATTCGCTGCCGTAACTGTTGTCCCACTTGCCGGTGTTCACGGCGCCGCGCCGCAAGCCCACAATCAGCGGCAGATGCTGAATGCCTACCGGACACTGAAATTCGCAGGCGCCGCAGGTCGTGCACTGGAACGCGGCTTCCATGGAGAGGTGCTTGCCCAGAAGCAACTCCCCGCTCTTGGGACCAAACTCATTCAGATAATGGCGCGTGCCGAGGATGATCTCTTTCGGGTTGAGAATTTTCCCCGTGCCATTGGCGGGGCAGTGCTCGGTGCAGCGTCCGCACTCGACGCAGCTGTAGGCCTGCAGGCTGGCGATGCGGGTCAGGTCTCTGCCGGTGTCAAGGCCGAAATCCTCATCGCCGACAAGCGGTGGGATGCGGCTGAAACCGTCGCGCTCGAAAAATATGGTGAACGGGCTGAGCACAAGGTGCATGTGCTTGGTCTTTGGAATCAGCGGCAAAAAGACCAGCAGCACGATGGTGTGCGACCACCAGAGCACCCATCCAGCGGTGCTGCCCTCCGGCACTAGGAAGTTGGCGAGGTAGGTGATCATCAGCGCGAAAATCAGAAACGCGATCAGACCCGATTCGGGCGAGAGCGGCTCCAGCCATTTCGGGCGGATGAAGAAACGGCGGAAGGCCAGACCGGCGATGGACACGGCCACAAACACGGCGAACACGCCCACGAAACTGAAGTAGAGGCGGCCAAAGCCATTGCGCGACAGAAATTCCAGGCCGAATGGGGCGGCAAAGTGATTCAGCGTGACCAGGGCAAACACGCAGAATCCCCAGAACACGAAGGCGTGGGCCAGGCCGGGCAGGGGTCGCTGCTCAATGACCAGGCCTTGCGCGGCCACTTCCCAGAGCACTTTGCGGATGCGCGGCCAGATCGGCCGCAGTTGAAAGTCGGCATCGGGTTTGGAGTCGAGAATGATGCGCAGAGCGCGGCCGAACTTCCGCCAGAAGAGCGTGACCGAGGCGATGATGGCGAGCAGCAGGACGATGCGTCCCATCCAGTTCATAGAAGCAGGCTCCGGATAACTGGACAGTCTACACTGCGCCCTGCCAAACTTCCTGGCCGCGGATTCACGCGGATTTCCGCGGATCAAGGCCAGGAATTATCCAGTCAAGAATTGTCGTTCCGAGCAAGCGAGGAATCCAGGCTACCTCTTTGCCAATAAGAAAGGGGCGATGCGGCCATCGCCCCTGCCGAGACAATCCTGCCAAGAGCCAGGGAGGTACGCAGCTCTGCGCAATCTAGCCTACGCGTCAGCGTTTAACCGACTCGACGAGCTTATGAACCACGTCTTCATCGGTGAGCTGCTCGTAGGCGTGCTCGCCGTGCAGCGACTCATCGAGGCCGATCTCTTCCGAGGTCCCACTGACCTTGACGGTCGTGAAGGCATCAATAATCCGCAGCATGGCATAGGTGAATACGAACGCCCAGACCGACGAGAACACTACAGCCGTGACCTGCTTCAACAGGAAAACTGGATCGCCGTACAGCAATCCATTGGCGCCCTCGGGATTGAATTGCTTGTTGGCAAAGATGCCCAGCATCACGATCCCCAGGAAGCCGCCGACGCCGTGAACTCCCCAGACATCGAGCGCGTCGTCCCATTGCAGCTTGTTCTTCATTTCCACCGCGTAGTAGCAAACCACGCCGGAAACGATGCCGATAATCACCGCCGTTGTCGGAGAGACGTAGCCCGCGGCTGGAGTTACGGTAGCCAGTCCAGCCACGGCCCCGGTGAGCAAGCCAAGGAACTTTGGCTTCTTCTCGTTGAACCACGCCACCATCAACCAAGCGACGGCTGCAAATGAAGCCGCAACATCGGTATTCAGGAAGGCGGTGGCCGTCACCGAATCCACCCGCATTTCGCTGCCGGCGTTGAAACCGTACCACCCAAACCACAGCAGGCCGGTGCCGAGGGCTACCAGCGGAATACTGTGCGGTCCGCGGTCCTGTATGCGCCGCTTGCCGACGTACAACACGGAAGCCAGAGCCGCCATGCCGGCGATGTTATGCACGACAATGCCGCCGGCGAAGTCCTTCACGCCCCATTGCTGGAGAAATCCTCCGCCCCACACCATGTGTACAAACGGGAAGTAGACGAAGGTCAGCCAGGCGGTCAGAAACAGCATGTAAGCCTTGAAAGTAACCCGGTTGGTGAACGCCCCGGAGATGAGCGCCGGGGTAATGATGGCAAACATCATCTGATAGGCGATAAAAACGAATGCAGGAATCGTATCGTTCCCCGGCGACGGGGTGCCGAGGCCGATGCCCCGCAGGCATGCGTAGTGGAGATTTCCTATGACTCCGTGCCAGTCGCCGCTGAAGCACAAAGAATAGCCGTAAAGATACCAAATGACGGTGGTCCAGCCCATCGAGACAAAGCTCTGAATCATGATGGCCAGGACGTTCTTGCGGCCCACCAGGCCGCCATAAAAGAACGCAAGTCCTGGCGTCATCAACATGACCAGGCTGGTGCATATAATCATAAAACCGGTATTGCCGGTGTCGAGATGAAGCATGCAGTCCTCCGACCGAGATGTAGAGAGTTAGCTCGCGGATGGCGAGCAGGGGTCCGACTGGAAACTCCCGCGCGGGTGGAAGGGCCCCTGAGACCCAGGCTGCGCGGAAAGCGTTATTACATTCAGAGGTTGTACCTAGCCCGCAATAAACTCAGTGAGATATATCACGGCAGGGTGTGACGGTGGACACAGGGGGGTCGAAAAACTTCTATGCCACTGATTCACACGGACTTACACGGATCGAGGCAGGGAGTTGTCATTCCAAGCAAAGCGAGGAATCTGCGGTGCATCCGGCGTGCTAGCATTCTCACCATGCATCCCAATGAACTGCACAGGTCTGCCGGTCTTGCTGTCATCCTTCTGCTTTCCCTTTCTGTTCTCGCCCAGCAGCCTGCTCCTTCCATCCCTTCCACCGGGTTCGCCGGGCTGGATCAGTACCGGGCGTCACAGATTGCCGTTTGTAGCGATGACTACGGGCAACTGGCGCGCTATCGCGAGGCCGATGCCGGGCTGGCGCCGCCGGCCGCGGGCGAGATCCGCGTCGTGTTCTTCGGCGATTCCATCACCGACATCTGGCATCTCGACCAGTATTTCCCCGGCAAGCCGTACATCAACCGCGGCATCGGGGGACAGACCACGCCGCAGATGCTGGTGCGCTTTCGCCAGGACGTGATTGATCTGCACCCCAAGGTGGTCGTCGTGCTGGCGGGGACGAACGACATTGCCGGCAACACCGGCCCCATGCGCAACGAGGATATCGAGGCCGACTACGCGTCCATTGCAGAACTGGCGGCCGCGCACCACATTCGCGCGGTGTTTTCCTCCGTGTTGCCGGTGCACAACTACACGGAAAAGTCGAAAGACTTCTTTGCCCAGCGCTCGCCGGCAAGGATTCTCGAGCTCAATACCTGGCTTAAGGATTACTGCGCCAGGAATGGGATCACGTATCTCGACTACTTCTCGGCGCTGGTGGACGACAAGGGACTGCTGAAGAAAGAACTGGCCGACGACGGGCTGCATCCCAATGATGCCGGGTACAAGATCATGGCGCCGCTGGCAGAGAAGGCGATTGAGAAGGCGATGGCCGCGAAACCTTGAGACCCAGAAACTTTGAAACCTGTTTCTTTCTGGCGAGTCCTATAATGTGAACGACAGTTTCCGACCGCCCCGGCCTTTGGCATACCCGAGGCTGAGGCGGCGAGGGATGGTTTTTCTGCGCGCCCTTTGCGTCACCTTCGCGCGCTTTGCGGTAAGAGCTTTTGACCGCAAAGATCGCCAGGGACGTCGCGAAGTTCGCAAAGAAAACCTTCCCGAGGGTGCTGGCGGAAACGCCGGCGCCTCCCGCGCTCTGAAACGAGCGCATTGGAAAGGAAACGACCTGCTGGGATGGCCCGCCCGCTCGTTTTTCTTTCCGATTGAAAGCAGTTAGCAATTAGCACTTGGCATTTAGCCATTCCGATGTGTTGCCGGCAGCGGGACGGCCGGAGCGGGCTAAATGCTAACTGCTAAGTGCTAATGGCTGCTCTTCACGACAAATTCGGCCGCGCTATTACCGACCTGCGGATCTCCGTCACCGACCGCTGCAACTACAAGTGCGTCTATTGCAGGACGGGGAATGAAGGCGCGCTGTTTGGCGATCTGCCGTTCGCCGATTACCTGCGCATGGCGCGGGTGCTGGTCGGGATGGGGATCAAGAAGATCCGGCTCACGGGCGGAGAACCGCTTTTGCGCAAAGGTGTAGTGGAGTTTGTGCGGGAACTGGCCAAGCTGCGGCCCATGGTTCATGGAGCCCCGGACGCCCACGTCCGGGGTGGCTCGCGTCGCTCGCGGGCGGACGAGGGCGTCCGCCCCTACACAAGCAACGATCCCCTCGACATCGCCCTTACCACCAACGGGCATATGCTGGCCGATCTGGCCCAGCCGTTGAAGGATGCAGGCCTGACTCGCGTTACGGTCTCGATGGACGCGGTGGATCCCGACCGCTTCGCGCGTATCACGCGTGTGCCCAACGGATACGATCACGTGCTGGCCGGCATCCGGGCGGCGAGGCGCGCCGGGCTGGGGCCGGTGAAAGTGAACTGCGTGCTGCTGCGCGGTTTCAACGAAGACCAGATCATTCCCTTCGGCATGTTCGCGCGCGAAGAAGGCGTCGCCGTGCGCTTCATCGAATTCATGCCGCTCGAAGAGGGACGGACCTGGTCGCCTGCGACCGTGGTGACGATGGATGAAATCCTGGCTCGCATGGCCGAGTACCGGCCGCTGGTGGAGATCGCGCATGCGGGCTCGGAAACGGCGTGCCGCTACCGCTTTGAAGACGGCGTCGGCGAGATCGGCATCATCGCGCCGGTGTCGCACCCGTTCTGCGGACACTGCAGCCGCATCCGCATCACCTCGGATGGAAAAATCCGCACTTGTCTCTTCTCCGTGTGGGACCACGATTTGTATGCCCAGATGCGCCGCGGCGCCAGCGATGAAGAACTGGCTGAGTTCATTCGCGGGGTGGTGGAGAAGAAGGAACAGCGGCACCATATTGGGGAACCGGACTTTGTGCACGCGTCGCGGACCATGGTGCACATTGGGGGATAGCTGTCAGCTATCAAAATGACGTGCATGAATTGGCGGCGGGTCACAGCGCGCGCGGCGTTGCTTTTCTCTTGCGCAACACTTCAAGCACAGAACGTGACCTACCTGGGTTTCGACCGAAACGACTATCCCGGCGACGCCAACCTAAAGGCCTTGCGCCAGACTTTTTCCTACACCGGATACTGGCTGAATACTCCCCCCGGCGAGAAGACGAACACCTGGGCCGGTCATCGCGCCGCGGTCGAGTCCGCCGGATTCGGCTTCCTGGTGCTGTTCAACGGGCGGCTCTATGGAGAGCTGAAAACCGAAGCGAAAGCCACGCTCCTGGGGCAGGCCGACGCGCAGGCCGCCGCTTCGGCCGCGCGGCGGGAGGGCTTTCCCCGCGCGACTGTCATTTTTCTCGACCAGGAGCAGGGCGGGCGCATGCTGCCCGAGCAGAAGGCCTACATCTATGCGTGGGTGGACGGCGTCACCGCGGCCGGATTTCGCGCGGGCATTTATTGTTCGGGCGCCCCGGCGCCTACCAGCGATCACGTCGTCACTGCCGAGGACATTCGGGAACACGCTGGAAGTTCGGGCGGCCTCGCGGGCAAAGCCAGCCCTGAGCTTGCCGAAGGGAGTGCCCGCGCCACACGCGACATCGTCTACTGGGTGACGAACGATTCCTGTCCGCCTGCGCCGGGATGCACTTTCCCTGAGCGTCCGCCCGATCCTGGGCAGAGTGGCGTGCGCTTTGCAGAAGTGTGGCAGTTTGCCGAATCTCCGCAGCGCAAAGATAAAGATGCCGCGGCTCACTGCACCAACTACAGCCGCGACGGAAACTGTTATCCGCCGGGAGTGCCCGCGGGGCAGGGGCTGCACGTAGACCTGAACTCGGCCACCTCTCCCGATCCCTCGCACGGCAGGACGCGGTAGGCTGAGTCACAGCGGGTCGTTGCCGGCGCGGCCGGCAAACGCCGCTGCAAAAACTCCTCCATCAACAATCCTTGCTGATCTTGAAAGGAATTTACAGAGCTTGACGAAGAAAGCAGAGTAAACGCGCTCTTTCTGCGCCTAAGATGTAAAGAGGTCACTCGCACCAGCATGGAGGGAATATGACGAGTCACTTCAAGGCGGTCAGGTTGTGTGTAGTTCCTGCGATTCTCCTAGTGCAATTGCTGGCTTTCGCAGCTGAGAGGAAACCGGCACCTGCAGCGCCATTCCCCGCGCAGATTAGTGCGGCGAAGAGGATGTTCATTGCCAATGCCGGCGGAGACCAGCCGTTTTATGAAGACCCGCTATTCAGCGGAGGACCCGATCGCGCGTACAACCAGTTCTATGCAGCCATGCAGACCTGGGGGCGATACGAACTCGTAGGTTCTCCCGGCGACGCGGATCTGGTGATCGAAATACTGTTGACCTTTCCTCGGATTGATCAGCGGGCGGTTCGAGGAGAACCCGTCGCTTTCCCGATCCCCTATGATCCCCAGTTCCGGGTAGTAGTCCGCGACCCGAAGACTAACGCCTTGTTGTGGGCGTTCACCGAGCACGCGGAGTGGGCCGTGCTGCTGCGGAACCGCGACAAGAACCTTGATCAGGCGGTGGTGAAGATTGTGAGCGACATCCAGGGCCTGAGCGCTACGGCGGGTGGCACGAACAAGCCCTAGGGCGCCCGACGCAATCAGTTGGCCCACGACACGGTGGCCGCGTGCGGTAGAATAACTTTATCCATGTCAGATCGTACCTTTACTCTCGACGAAGCGCAGGCCCTGCTGCCGGTGCTGGAATCGCTGCTGCGCACGGCCATGAACGCCAAGAAGCTGATGGAGCTGGTGGAAGCCGAGCAGCAGGCGCTGGCTCATCGCGTCTTTCTGAACGGGGGCACGTACGTGGACGTGGTCCCGCTGGCCCGGCGCAAGGCGGAGCGCATGAAGGCTGAGCAGCGGGCCAAAGACGCGCTGGCCGAAATTGATTCCATCGGCGTGCAGGTCAAAGACCTGAATATCGGCCTGCTCGATTTTCCATGCCAGGTCGAAGGCCGCATCGTGCTGCTCTGCTGGAAGTTGGGAGAGAAGTCCATTACCCACTGGCACGGCACCGAAGAAGGATTCGCCGGGCGCAAGCCCATTGACGAGCGCATCGCGCGCGGCAGGAAGACGAACTAGGCCGCCCTTTCGGCCCCGGCGTGCCGCGAGCTGCCTCCAGTTTCGATACGCTGCTTCTTCGCTACCGCGCAGCGTCTCGCCCGCTTCCGGGCTGTTCTCTTCAAGCCGTACATTCCAGGTAACTTCAGCCCCGCAACATACTCCAAAGTCCAGTGTTTACATATGCGGAACGTAATGAGGCGGACGAGCACTTTTGCGTCAAAATGGGTCTTAATACAACGGAGCTAGTCGGGATGGCCCGGGTGAAGACAGGGAGAAGGCAAATGAAGATCAATCGAACCGTAGCGCGCTGGCTGCTGTTGGCAATTGCAGTCATGTCTCTTTCAGCGGCGTCTTTCGGGCAAATCGCGGTGGGCATCTCGGTGCGGATCGGCCCGCCCGCGTTGCCGGTGTACGCGCAGCCCATGTGTCCCGGGGGGGGCTATATGTGGACGCCGGGTTATTGGGCCTGGAACGACGATGGCGGCTACTACTGGGTTCCCGGCACGTGGGTGATGGCGCCCATGGGCATGCTCTGGACGCCCGGCTATTGGGGATGGGGCGGGGGATTCTATGCCTGGCATGGGGGATACTGGGGGCCGCACATCGGCTTCTACGGCGGGATTAACTACGGCTTCGGGTACGGCGGCGTGGGCTTCGTCGGCGGGGAGTGGCGCGGAGGAGCGTTCTACTACAACCGCTCGGTGTCGAACGTCAGCGTCACCAATGTGACCAACGTCTACAACAAGACCGTAATCGTCAACAACACCACGGTGAATAACGTCAGCTACAACGGCGGCACCGGCGGCGTCTCGGCGCGTCCCACGCCGCAGGAAGAAGCCGCGGCGAATGAGCAGCATATGGCTCCTCTGGCCGCGCAGACCCAGCACGAGAATCTGGCTGCCCAAAACAAGCAGAACTTTGCCAGCGTGAACCAGGGACGTCCGGCGATCGCGGCCACGGCCAGAGCCGGCGATTTCAGCAGCCATTCGGCCATTCCGGCCCGAGCTGCGGGCGCCGAATATCACGCCCCGGCCATGTCGCCGAGGGAAGCGCGGGGACCGTCTACGCCCGCGAAGGCGAGTTCCAGCGCGGGATTCCGTTCGTTTACTCCGCCCAACTCGAACAACTCGCAGAATAAGACCATGACGGCTGCTCCGGCCTCAAGGCCGGCGCAGAATGCGCCCAAGGCCAACACTTCAAGGCCGGCTCAACCGGCTCCCAAGAAGTCGAGTCCGCCTCCGCCGCACAAGCAGAGTGCGCCGAAGGAAGAGCATCACGGCAAGTGGTAGCACGACCGAGAGTTTAGTGTTCAATGGCCAGCGGCTGGCAGGAGCGCTGGCCACTCTTCTTTCATGGCAAACATGCGGAGACAGCCGCCCCCGGCTGTCTCGCCGGGCAACGCCCGGCTGGCTTTGTTCGATAGAAGCATTTCGAATCAGAGTCGGTTCCAGCCTCAAGCAAGGCAAGCGGAGCTGCGCTCCGCCGGACAGCCGGGGGCGGCTGTCCCCACATGTTTTTCTGCAAGCCGGACTGGGCTCGGCGTTCTGCTTAGGAACAGGTCCGCAGCAGTGCAGTTGACCGATGGGCAAAGTCGATGGGCAGCCTTGATTGGCGGAGATGGTTCCGTGCCCCGGTCGCGTATCGGAGAGCGCGCCGGCTGCGGTCAGCTCTGCTACAATTTTTGCAGATGATTGATTAGAGACGCGGCGCAAGAACTGAGCGGGCGCGCCCAAGGAGTCTTAACCGGTTATGTCCTCGACGAAGTCGAAACTCCGCTTGATCGGCGCCTTTGCCGCGCTGGCAGCCTTGGCGTTGGCCGTGAGCTGCCGCGGGTTCTTTGTGAATCCGACGCTGACCTCGATCTCAGTGGGGCCATTGACCCCGACTATTGAAACGGGCAGCACGAACGACACGGTCCAAATGTTTGCAGTGGGTACTTTCAACGACGGCAGCAGTGGCAGCACACCGGTAACCTGGAGTGTCAGTGGAACTAACCCGATAACCAGTCAGAACATTGCCACGATCACCGGTGCCGGATTGGTGACGGCGGCCGCATATGGTACGGGAACGATCACAGCTTCGTCCACACAACTTCCATCTATCAGCGGGACGCAAGCGCTCACCGTTACGTTAGGTTGCATCCAGTCGATCACGATAAAGCCGTCGAGCGGCAGCATCATCGGTGCTGGCAACACGACCGCGTTCACCGCAGAGGCGACGACGTGCAATGGTTCCTTCGACATAACCACCGTTGCCACCTGGAGCTCCAGCAATACGCAGATAGCAACTGTGTCGCAGGGTACAGTCACAGCCGTGGCCGATGGCAGCATTACCATCTCGGCATCGTCTGGCGGCGTCAATAGCACCAACACCCCTACCGTGACGATCAGCGGGATATAAGGACGCTCAGTTCAACTCATGGGTTTTGGGTGGGATGGTGCCCCCATTTCTCGGCGAGTGCGACGCTTCCACTCTTACCCTAACACCTTCACCTTTTCGGCCCTTGCGGCCCGGCGCAGATCTTCGTCCAGCGAAGCCAAAGGAAGGTTCCGGCGCAGGGCCAGTTCCAGATACGCCGCGTCGTAGAGGGTCAACTGATGGCGCTCGGCCAGGCGGAGGGTCGCGTCCCAAGCCTGCCGGTCGGTTTCGGTGTCCACCTGAATAGGCAGTTGCGCAAGATCGGCCAGCGTGCTGTCGCGAAAGGCAGCATCGTGGCGCCTGCGTCGCACGCCCATCTCCAGGACGTTGGCAACTTCCAAGCGCCACAGTCCCGGAACCCAGGCACCCTCTTCGCTAACCGTGTCAAAGACCTGCCGCACCGCTTCGGTGGTTTCATCGGCGTAGATCCAGGCCAGAGCGATGGAGCAATCAAGGACTAGATTCATGTTCGTAGATCTGGATGCGAAGTTGGCAGATCGTGCTTACGGCCGGCCCTGGTCTCTTAGCCTCTTGAGCGCGGCCCAGTCGAATGGAGTTCTTCCGGCTTTTGCCTTGCGCAGCCGTTCAGACCGCTGGCGAATGCGTGCGAAGGCTGCCTGGGCCTGGCTCTGGTCCACCCGCCGTGTGTTGGGGACGAGGCGCGCCACCGCCCGGCCGTGCCGCGTGATGACGATTTCTTCGCCGCGCTCGACGCGGTCGAGCAAGGTCCCCAGGGTATTCTTGGCTTCAAAGGCACCAATTTCCGTCATTGAGCAGCTCTCCTGCTTTAATCTAGCTTAGTCTAGCTTAAACGGGACGAAAGATCAACGAGAAGGGACTACGGTCAGACGCACGCGCAATCTCCTCCATCAACATCGCAGGGCCCGTTCTGGGACGGGTGGCGCACTTCCCCTTTTCACATTCCCCATAGAAGCGAATTTGGGTACCCTGCGTCACGTTCCGCCGCCTACGCCCACTCGTAACATTGCGCCATCCATGGGCGAAAAAGGTATGATCGTGTGGTGCGGTCGTCTGCCGCCGGACGTTTAGTACTCGAAAACGCACTCTTCTTTCTTCAAACGAACTGCCGGCGGCCCACCACGAAAATCCCATGTCAGACATACGCTGCATCGGCATTGCTACCGGAGGCGGGGATGCTCCCGGCCTCAACGCTGTCATTCGCGCCGCCACCAAGGCCGCTATTCTCAAGCATAAGTGGAAGGTCATCGGCATTCCCGACGGCTTCGACGGGCTGATCTGGCCGGAGAAATCGTTTGAGCTCACGCTCGACCGGGTCAGCGGAATTCTGCCGCGCGGGGGAACGATTCTGGGCACCACCAACCGCGGCAATCCCTTCAGTTACAAGACTGAAGAAAACGGGCAGGAGGTGGTGCGCGACATCTCCGACGAGATTATTGCCAACTCCAGGAAGCTCGGCATCGACGCCATCATCACCATCGGCGGCGACGGGTCGCAGAAGATCGGCCACGAACTTTTTCAGAAGGGCATGAAGATCGTGGGCGTACCCAAGACGATCGACAACGACCTGTCAGCCACCGAAGTCACGTTCGGCTTTGACACGGCGCTGCACACGGTGACGGATGCCATTGACAAGATTCACACTACGGCGTCGTCGCATCACCGGGTGATGGTGGTCGAAGTCATGGGCCGCGATTGCGGCTGGATCTCGCTGGAGGGCGGCCTGGCCGGCGGAGCGCACATCATTCTGATTCCGGAAATTCCGTTTACCGTCCAGAAGGTTTGCGAATTCATTGCCCAGCGCGAGCGAGAGGGCAAGCGCTTCACGATCGTGGTGGTGGCGGAGGGCATCAAGCTGCCTCCGGAGTTGAAGCAGATTGCCCACGGAGGCCCGGTGGGCAACCTGGTGGGCGAAGCGATCTCGCTGATTTCCCACAAGGAAGTGCGGGTGAGCGTGCTGGGGCACATTCAACGTGGCGGTTCTCCTTCGCCCTATGACCGCGTGCTGGCCACGCGCTTCGGAGTGGCCGCAGTGGAGTTGATTGCGGAAGGTGAATTCGGAAAGATGGTCGCGCTGCGGGCCGGTTGCATTGTTGGCGTAGACGTGGCCAGAGCGATCGGACACCTGAAGGCAGTGCAGCCGGATGGCGAACTGGTGCGCGCGGCGCGCGCGGTGGGAATTGGATTCGGGAATTAGAGAGTCATCCGTCAACCGTCAGATCCAGCAGGCATTACGGGAAATCAACTTCGAGGGCATAGATGTCTGCAGTGTTGCGGTCCAACGAGAGGACCAGGGAGTTATCCGGCGCGAGTCCGACAAAGAAAACGCGCTGCACGCCGCCGCGAAGAAGTGATTCGAACGACTCCATAACCTCCCGTTTGCGGTCGCTCAGCCGGAGGCTATAAACAGGCTCGTTGGCCGCGAGCAGGTCCTGATAGTAGAGCGAGTTTCCATCCTTGGCCCAGGCGAGCTGGCCGTTCAGCAGAGTGGCTTGGGCCAGCGGAGTCCATTGCCGGGTCTGCAGATCGAAAAGCATCAGCTTGTCGAGGTTTTCGGTAACCGCCGCGATGAAGCGGCCATCCGGCGACCAGGCCGGCGAGCGCATTCCCAGTGATCCGGGAAGCAGAGAAAGTCGATTCGTGGAGAGATCGAGAACCTGAATCGTAAATGAGGGTGATCCCGAAGCCGCCGAATTCTCTTCGCTAGAGAAGGCGATCAGCCTTCCATCGGGAGACCAGCTGGGATCACCCTGATTATGAACATCCGGAAATAATTCCCTGGGGGTGCCGCCGTCGGACGAGACGAGAAATAATCTACGGCCCCCGCTTGTCGTTGTCCCCTCGAAGACAATTTGCTTCCCGTCCGGTGACCACCTCGGATTGCCCGAATATCTCGTCAGGGGAAGAGATGTAACAACAAGCCGCTCGCTGCCATCGGGTTTCATACGAACCAATGAACCGTCAGGGGATGTGCAGGCCACGTAGACGCCATCTGCGGAAAACAGTAGCGTGTATTGACAAATGCCGGGTAGCAGAGAACGCGGTTGATGAGATTTCACGTCGTAGCGTGCTAACTCGCCGCCCCCGCTCGCCCCGACAACAAAGAGTTGACGACCGTCGTCACTCGAAACGGGGCTTCCATAGCTCATGGGCCCGTTCGTCAGACGGGTGGGCTCCAGCGGTTGGGACCGAAGCAGAGTTCTCCCTCCCCGCACGGCCCAGAGATCCATGGTCCCCGAATGTCTTGACTCGAAGACGAAGTATTTCCCGTCGCCGGTCCAGGCACCGTCGTATTCCTCCTCGGGCTTGTCGTCCCAAGTCGGGAGCAACCGATGAAGCTGGGAGCCGTCGGAACGGACTTCCCAGATCGTGAACCCCGAAACCTGTTTCAAAGTGAATCGCAAGGTGCGGCCATCCGGCGACCAGGTAGTCCTGTCCGCCTCGCCTTCCGTGGTGACGAACTTGCGAGCATTGGTTCCGTCCGCATTTGCCAGATACAAGCCGTCATCCTCGCCGTAGACAATTTCGCGGCCGTTCGGGCACCAGGCGGCAGAGCGCGCGGCTATTTCACCGACGCGCTGGAGTGCTCCGCCCTGCACGGGCCAGATCCACAGGGGCTTTAGGGCTCCGCGAGAGGCAAAAGTGCCGATCAACAGCTTCGCGCGGTCGGGAGACACATCCAGCACCACTGTATTTCGGAAAGGGGCTGCAACGTCCTGCGATCCGCCGCCTGCCGTCGAAGTCTGCAGAAGATTCCAATGATCGCCTTCGCGCTCGATGTAATAGAGTCGTGAACCGTCTCTGACGATCCCTCCCCAAGGGTCTACTCGGCCAGAGTGCGTGAGCCGCGTCGAGCGGAGGATTCTGGGCTCAGGCAGTGGAGCCAGCAGATAAAAGGTGACCAGTCCAGCCAGGGAGCCCGTGCCCAGAGTCAGAGCAATGAGCGCAATTCGGCGGCGCCACGGACCCTGACTCCCAGCCTCGCTAACGCTTGAGTTTTCAGGTGGGATCGCGAGGCCTGTTACGGATGCCTGTGGTGGTTCCTGCAGCTCCGCTCGCGAACCTGCGGGCTCCGTGAGTCGTTGCACGGTCGCGACGAACCGATAACCGCGCTTCGGAACCGTGGCGATGTAAGCCTGGGATTCGCTGGATTCGCCCAAAGCCTTGCGCAAGGTGGAAATGTTCCGGGCCAGCGTGTCCTCGCCCACAAACGTGTCCTGCCACAACCGCTTCATGAGTTCGTCTTTTTCCAGCAGATGAGCAGGATTTTCCACGAACAGTAGCAGCGTGTCGAAGACTTTGGGAGCGAGTGGGACTACCGCCCCGTTGCGCATCAGCCTTCGTTCCGCCACATCCAGAAGGAGCTCGCCGAACGTGAAACAGCTTTTAAGAGGCTGATTCATGGGAGTTTACGCAGGCGCCGGGATTTTATCAGAAAAAATTCAGGAATTCGTCAAGACAATGAAACCCCGCCTGCAGTACTTAATGCGACACAACGGGGACGGACCTGAAAACTACAACGTGGGGAATCGATCGAAAGTGGCTCATCGGAGTCCTTGTGCTGGCCGTGGCCCTGGGAACCCTAGCGGGTGCCATAGCAGCAGGACGGTTCGGTTTCCCATTTAGGTAGTGACCGTCGGAGTGCCGACCAGACACGCTCTCGGTTTCACTCGGACGCGAAGACTAGAACGGCTGATCGTGGGGTGGGGAAATGAGAAAGTTTTTTTTTATCTCAGCAGCGTTTCTGGGATTGTGCCGACAACCGCGTTGCGAACTGGCGCAGGCTCATGGGACGCCAGTCTGAGCGGTAGGCCTACTCAAGCTGTCCGTGGCGCAATTCTGCTTTCATCGAGAACGCTTAACACGAGAGGGAGATGACGGATGAGAAAACCATGTCTGATACTCAGTATGTTGTTCCTGTCGCTGCTTCTCAGCGCGTGCGGTGGATCCGGCAGCACCGCGCCTCCTATTCCCTCCGTTACTCATTTCTCAGTGAGCGCTCCCACTCCCGCCGTCGCTGGCGTCCCCTTCCAGATTACGGTGACCGCTCTCGACGTATCGGGGAACGTCGTGACTTCCTTCAACGCCGTAGTCACTCTCACGAGTTCCGATGCCCAAGCGGTTTTGCTGCCGATAGGACTTGTAGCTGGTACGGGCACTGGTTCCATAACCCTGCAAACTCCCGGCAGCCAGACAATTGTCGCGCACTATAATTCCATCTCCAGTACTTCCAATCCGATCACGGTCAACGCTTCTGGTCCGGTCGCGTCATTCATGCTCTCCACTCCCGGGACGGCTGTCATCGGCTCCCCGATCCAGTTCACCGTTACTGCTATCGATTCCAACGGACTCACCGTCACCAGCTATTCCGGCACCGTGAAATTCTCGAGTTCCGACCCGCTGGCTCATCTACCGGGAAACTCCCCTCTCACTTCCGGAACAGGCAACTTCTCCGCGACTATGGGCACCAGCGGCAACGCCACAATCAGCGCCACTGATACGTCTAGTGCCAGACTCACAGGCGTCTCTAATTCCATCGGAGTGAGTGGTCCGGCAACCCACTATTCCTTCAACAACGTGCCTGCGAACATCTACACGCGTGTCCAGTTCACCGTGGGCATCACCGCTCTCGATGCTTCCAACAATCTCGCCACAAGCTACTCCGGAGCACCTCAGTTGAAGAGCACGGACTCCGCTGCGATCCTTCCGTCGACTGCCACGCTCGCAAACGGTGTGGGCTCTGTCAACGTGGTCTTCGAGTCGCCCGGCAATCAGACAATTACTGCCACCGATTCGGCCAAGTCCACCCTTACCGCCGCTTCCTCGACGATCGCCGTCGCCGCGGTCCCCGCGCTCGTTGTCAGCTCTGCTCCTCCTCCCACTGCGACCGTTGGCTCGAACTACTATCCACACGTAGTGCGTGTCTGCCTTCAGTACCGCATGGACCCTATTCCCGTGTGCATAAGGTACGGATACAAAACCGTTTACGGCTATCCCCTCGTCGCATCGGGCGGCGTTGCCGGCTACAGTTGGAGCTGGGCCGCTGCTCCCAGTTCATCCTTGCCTCCAGCCTTCAGTCTCAAGAACAATGACATAACCGGAACTCCTCCCGTCGGCTCCGTCGGCAATTACCAGATCATCGTTACTGTCACCGATTCCGGCACACCTCCAGTGAACACTCCCACTCCCTACACGTTCACGATTCAGAATCCACCTCCTCCCGTCATCAATTCCGCTCTCCTGCCTCCGGGTGCCACTCTTAACCAGCCTTACTCTTTTACCTTCGCTGCCACGCAAGGTCTGGCACCTTATTCCTGGTCCGAAACTGGCCCACTTCCCGCTAGCATAGCCTTCTCTTCTTCCGGCGTCCTCTCCGGCACTCCCAGCGCGGCCGGTTCGTCTTCCATCACTGTCAACGTTGAAGACTCCCTGCAGCAAAAAACAACCACTCCACTGCAGGTCACACTGCAAGTTTCCGCCGATGGCTTTCATTCCGCCGCAAGCATGAAGAGTCCTCGCGTTCAACACACCGCCACTCTCCTTGCGAACGGAAAAGTCCTCGTCACGGGCGGTGACAATACCAGTCCCTCGACTGGCGAACTCTACGATCCGTCTGCCGACACCTTCACCTCTGTCGGCAACATGAGCGCCGCATTTGATTCCCACACCGCTACCTTGCTCTGCGATCTTTCTCACCTGCCCTGCGCCAACGACAAAGTCCTCATCGCCGGCGGTTCCACTTCCAGCGCCGAGCTCTTCGATCCCTCCACTAGTGAGTTCACACCAATCGCCGATACGCTTGCCCAACGCATGGCTGCCACGGCCACGCTTCTCCCCAACGGCAAAGTTCTACTGGCCGGCGGCACCACCGTAACTACCAGCAATACACCCGGCGTCGTACTTTCTTCCGCCGAACTCTTTGATCCTTCCGCCCTCACTTTCGTCTACACGGGCACGATGGTCTCGGCTCGCCAGAACTACACCGCCACGCTGCTTTCTGACGGCAAAGTGCTCTTGGTTGGTGGGAGCGACGGCAGTAACGCCTTGGCCAGCGCCGAACTCTTCGATCCCTCCAATAACTCCTTCGCGCCTTCGGCCGGCAGCCTCCACACGGCCCGCTGGTCCCACACCGCCACACCTCTCCCCAATGGCAAGGTCTTCATAACTGGCGGCTGGGACTCCACTAACCAGGCCCTCGCCTCCGCCGAGCTCTACGATCCCTCCACCGACTCATTTTCGGACATCACCGCTCCCATGATCACGCCCCGCGTGGACTTCACCTCCACTCTCCTCTCTAACGGCACGGTCCTGATTGTTGGCGGTCATGATCGCAACAACAACGTTTTCGGCAACGTGGAAATCTTTGACCCCAGCTCTGCCACTTTCACCAGCACTGGTGGCCTGAGCACCGCACGTTATTTCCATACTGCGACGCTCCTGCCTGGAACCGCTGGCGTCCTTGTCACCGGCGGTTATCAAAAGGTATCGACCGGCTTACAACCCCTCTCTTCCGCCGAGGTCTACCAATGAGGCATCGAGGGGCAATGATGAAGCGGCGGGGACAGGGCTTTTCTTCTGGTCCCGTGCGACGAGAATCATCCCGGCGTCGAGGGTTGCGATTACAGCATGGTAGACGCGAGTGCAGCGACAGTCGCATTCGGCCAGGGAAACTAACCGAGAAAACATCAGGAGGTGTGCCTTGAAATCCAGCAGATTTTCGTCCAGTATCTTCGACAGAGTCAGCCGTCTAGCCGTCGTGGGTTCGATCCTCGTCTTGGTGGTAGTGCTCTCGAATTGCGGGAAATCGCAGCCGCCACCACCTCCCCTCGCAGTCGGCCCCTCGTCGTTGCCAAATATCAGCACGAGTGATCCGGTCCAACTGTTACTCTATGTTAACGGTGGGGTTACGCCCTACACCTGGAGCGTGAGCTCTGGATTGCTTCCACACGGCTTGGTGTTGTCACCATCATCACCCGGCAGTGCTGAGGCAGCCATCACCGGCACTCCCGACACGGCGGCTCAAGGTTCGAACTTCACCATTCAGGTCACGGACTCGTCTGGCAGCACCGGCAGCCAGCCGTACACAGTATCTGTATTGATTGGGGGCGACAGCCTTACGCTCTCGCAAGCGGCCTTGGATTTCGCGCCGCAGTTGCTGGCAACGCCCAGTGCGCAGCAGACAGTAACGGTTACAAACACGATTCGCTCACCGATCACCATCTCTAGCGTGGCGGCCGGCAGTTCGGAGTTTGCCCAAAACACGACCTGCAATTCAACCTTGGCGGCAGGCGACAGTTGCACGATTGGGGTCGTTTTCACCCCCGCACAGATCGGGCCACGCGGTGCCTCGATCACCATCACGGATGACACCCAGGGGAGCCCGCATTCCGTGTCCCTGAACGGTGCCGGGGTCGTTTCCGGGGCCAATGCTACCTTCTCGGCCCCGGACATACCCTTTGGCAACGCAGCGGTGAACACCACCAGCCCGCCGAAGTCGGTCAACCTCGTCAATTACGGAACCGCGACGTTAGACGTAACTGGGATCACGGCGAGCACGGATTTTGCCGAAACCGATAACTGCGGCGCGCCTCTGGCGTCAACCGCCAGCTGCACTATCAAGGTGACGTTCACTCCCCAGTCCCTTGGCAATGTGAACGGCACGCTCTCGTTGGATGACAACGGGGCGGATAGCCCGCAGTCCCTAACCCTCACTGGCTCCGGAGCAAAGTGCGGGTCCAAGGGGAAAGGGTGCAGCGTCGTCTTCCGTTGTTGTTCCGGTCTTACATGCACTCACTCCGGCGTGGGAGCGGGCGCGTCATGCGAGTAGCGACGGGGCCTCTGCGGTCTGACGCGCTCGATGGTTGAGACGATCAACGTTTCGTGGTGAAATATTCGGAATTGCGGGCTCCTGGCCCGATTTCATTTGCGATCGAGCGCAAGGTATCGTAGACCTAGGCGGTTTGGGGGGAGCCTGCACCCAGGCCCTTGACCTCAATGACCACGGCCAGGTCGCAGGATTGCTGCGACCCCGTCTGTGATCGGAATCATATTGCGGGTTACGCGCTCGTGGGACGATAATCCGACTCGGGGAAATCCATGTCGGCAAGTGTCCCAGCACGAGTGCCGAATTCGGCAGCTGCGCAGCGCGACCACGAGGAACTGCGGGCCGCGCGGTTGGCGATGCGCCTGTCGCTGGCGGTTGGCGTATTGATGCTGCTGGGCAAGACGGCGGCTTATTACGTGACCGGCTCGGCGGCGATTCTGTCGGATTTCGCCGAGTCGGTGGTGCACGTCATCGCGGTCGGGTTTGCCGCGTTCAGTTTGCGCTTGAGCACGAAACCCGCTGCCCCCACCTTCCTCTACGGCTACGAGCGCATCTCTTTTTTTTCCGCTGGGTTTGAGGGCGCCATGATTATCGTGGCGGCCATCTGGATTCTGGTCGCGGCGGTGGAGAAATGGATGGCCGGATTGCGCCTGGAGCATCTCGGCTGGGGCAGTTTGCTGCTGCTCGGCGCCGGGCTGCTCAATGCCTGGCTGGGCTGGTATCTGCTGCGCGTCGGCAAGCGCAGCCACTCGCTCATTGTAGAAGCCGATGGCAAACACGTGCTCACCGACAGCCTGACCAGCTTCGGGGTGGTGGCGGGACTCGGCTTAGTCATGCTGACCGGGTGGAAGCCGTTCGATCCGCTGATTGCGATTGCGGTTGCTCTGAATATTCTCTGGTCCGGCGGACGCCTGGCCTGGCGCTCGGCCGTCGGCTTGCTCGATTACTCGGATCCCGCGACCGGCAAGGAGATTCGGGAGAAGCTCGACGCGATCTGCAACGAACTGGGAGTGCACTACCACGGTGTGCGTTATCGCACCACCGGACACCGCCAGATTATCGAAGTGCATCTGCTGTTTCCGCACGCCACAGCGGTGGGAGAAGCGCATCGCCTGGCGACTGCGCTGGAGGAACGCTTACCCGTGGAACTGGCCAAGCCCGCGGAAGTGATCACGCACCTGGAATCGCTGGAAGACCACGCCGCAGTGCATTCTCACGAGCATTACACCGGGCGGCCGGAGTGAATCGACGATTTTCGATTTCCGATTGTAGATTGAACAGCCAGTCTCGGCGCTTTTCAATCGGCAATCGAAAATCTGCAATCGAAAATTTTAGTTAGTCCTTCATCATCGCATCGATGGTGGAATAGAGCTGGCTGCTGGGTTCCTTGACCTCGATGTAGGGCCGGGCGGGATGGCGGCTGCTGACGATGTAAACCGTGGGCGTGTGTTCGATTTTGATGGCCTTGCCCAACTCGCGGTCGGCACTCACCATGGCCGAGAGTTTATCTCCCGGGTCGATTACAAACGGCAGGCCCACCTTGTGCGCGGCCGCGAACTTTTCCCCGTACGAACGCAGGTTCATCACCGTAATCTCGATCTGGTTCTGGAAAATGTAGTCGCGGAATTCGTTGCCCAGAGCCTTGGAATGGGTATCGAAATAGCGCGCCATCACGGCCGCCTGGTACGACCAAGGGTGCGCCTGCCCCAAAGGAAAATCATGCATTACGAGGGGAATGTTGTAGGTCTTGGAGGCCTGTTCCAGGAGCGGCTGCGTGCGCGCGCACATGGGACACTCCAGGTCTTCGAAAACCACGATGGCGACCTGCGCGCCCTTGGGCGGACGCAGCACCGTATCCACCGTGTCCTGAGCCGGAACGCATACCGGCAGCGTGAACAGGAGCAGGACAGACAAAACCGTAAAGGCAATTCTGAATGTGAATTTCGCCAGTGTTCTAAGCATTTCCCAAAGATCCCCGTCAGACCGTTAGACGCTTCAGCTGAAATGTTGGCTGCCCGGCGTTCCGGTCGCAACCTTACAAAGGTCGGTACTTATGGTAACCGAAGCGGGTTTACGATGTCTTCTGTGAGATTGACGAAAAGGTGCATGAGGCGTCAACCGTTGTGCGCGGAAGACGACGCACGAACGCGCTATAGTAGAAGGTTCTCCGCATTCTCACTCGTGCCGCGGTTGTACACATCCCGTCTTGGCTGGCTTATTCTGGCGTCGCTGCTGGCGGCGACAGTGTCCCTCCCTGCCTGTGGTCGTGCAGGGCATCGCGTGCTCGAGGTGGCCTACGTATCGGCGCCGCAGGCAGCGTTGCGCGACCAGGTGGCGGCCGTTTATAACCGCGTCGGCACCGTGAAGAATGGAGAGCGCGTCGAAGTGCTGGAACGCGAGAAGCGATTCGCGCGCGTGCGCACCGCCGGCGGGAGCGAAGGCTGGATTGAGCAGCGATACTTAGTCGATCAGAAGACTTTCGACGGCGTGCAGAAACTTACCCAGGACAACCAGAACGATCCCGTGCAGGCTCCCGGGATACTGCGCAACGATACGAACCTGCACCTCACGCCGGGCCGCGAAACAGAACATCTGTACCAACTCACGTCCGGGGCGAAGGTTGCGATCCTGAAGCGGGCGACCGCCGAAAAGCAACTGGGAGCGCCGGCTCCATCCATGCAATCGGCAGCGGTTTCAAAGAAGGGCAAGCCCGCCGTCAAGAATCCGTCCGCACCTGTGCTGGAGGACTGGTGGCTGGTGCGCGACGAGCAGGGCCACGTGGGATGGGTGCTGGCGCGAATGGTGGACGTCGACGCCCCTCTCGAAATCGCGCAGTACGCCGAAGGGCAGCGCCTCGTCGCATTCTTCGTGCTGAATCAGGTAAAGGATGGCGCGAAGAACGTTCCGCAGTATCTCTGCCTGTTGACCAGTCCCCACGACGGTCTGCCTTACGATTATGATCAGGCCCGCGTCTTCACCTGGAACGTCCGCAAGCACCGTTACGAAACTGCTTACCGCGAGCACGGCCTGCACGGAGTCTTGCCGGTCACCGTCACGACGGGGAACTTCGACAAGGAAGGCACTCTGCCGGTCTTTATCCTCCGGGTGAGCGACGAAGCCGGCAATATCAGCGAGCGCAAATACAAGCTGAACACGCCGATCGTGCGGCGAATCCTGGCGCCGGGAGAGGTTTCCTCCAAGCCGGCGAGGAAACGGCGGGGATAGGCCCTCAGACTCCCCTTCTTCTATTGAGGGAAAAGATCAGCCCCACGCATTGGCGTGGGGCTTTATCGTAGGAGCAGCTTCTGGTCACTTCCCGAAGATCACGGTGCTGGCGAAGTGAGAACTCACCGCCATGTAGAACAGCAGCGGCACTGACAAAAAGAAATTCGTACGTGAGGCCAGAAAGGCCTGACGCGCCAGGGCGGCCGCGTCGGCGGGAGGCGTTCCGGCCAGCGTTCCCCGAATTACCTTCTTGTTGTTGGGCCAGATGATGCCCCATACGTTGAACAGCATCACCCAGCCGAAGCCGCCGCCCACGCCGATGGCCAGGACGTGGATGTCGTCTCCGCCGACCGGCGTGCGGTTCACGAACAGCCAGCCGGCAGCGTAGGTCAAAATAATGGTAATCGCGCCCAGAACGTATCCGCTGGGCGTCATTTTCTTGATCACGACAAACAGAATGACCCAGACTGCGGTCCAGAGCAGCAGGAAGAATCCGATCGCAGCCCAGGCGTTGGTGTTGTCACGCTTGGCATCCTCTCCAACATAGAACTGCGCCCAGTACCAGCAACCGATGAAGACCGTAACCAGCGCGCTCCAGCGGAACCAGTTCAGGGCCGGGAGGGTCAGGTTCTGAAAAATCTTGGGTTTCACGGCGGCGTCCACCTGCTTCATGAAGGGGACGTTGATCAGGTTAAAGAAATAGAGCAGGCCAATCCAGGTGATGCCGGCCAGAAAATGGAACCAGCGCAGGATGAGTTGCGTGGCCTCCTTGCCCGTGATGGTGGGCATGACCCAGGAGGCTGCCACGGCGACGAAATGGTGCATGAGATATCCTCCGGTACAACGAGTGGTCAGTAGTCAGGGGTGGGTAGTCAGCCAAGAATCTCGACCTCTGCGTTTTGCTGACTCCTGACTCCTGACACTGCTCTCCAAGTCGTGTGAAGTCTGCACCGCGCCGGCGGGCTCTGTCAACAGAGAGGTGAGGCCTCCTGCAATTTCCGGGTTGAAAAGCGGCCGTGATCGCCGTATTGTACTGTCATCTGTCCGC
Organism: Candidatus Sulfotelmatobacter sp.; assembly: GCA_052326105.1. GTDB lineage: Bacteria > Acidobacteriota > Terriglobia > Terriglobales > Acidobacteriaceae > Sulfotelmatobacter. The sequence goes on from JBKQRC010000102.1 coordinate 45,049, forward strand.
CGGGACGTGTTCTTCCAGGTTTTCAGCAATGGCGGCGGAATTCTGTCCCCCCTTGTTCCCGTGGTGAGCGGGAATGCTTCCGGGAACATGCTGTTGCGTTGAGCCAGGCCATGGGCGCCTGTGGGCTGGTGGTTGGCAGGTTCGCAGTCTATGAACAGAGGAGATCGGCTATGGACAGCAATAAGCCGGCGCAGAACATTCAGGATTCCTTCCTCAACACGGCCCGCAAGGAAAGACTCAGCATTACGATTTATCTGCTGAGTGGGGTGAAGTTAACGGGCCGCATCCGTTCTTTCGACAAATACTCCGTGGTGCTGGAGGCGAACGGTCAGGAGCAACTCATCTTCAAGCACGCCATTTCGACCGTGGTGATGGGGCGGGTGGCGGCGGCGCACGGTCCTCAGGTGGCGCATGCGGAGAAGGCAGTTGCAGGCGTAGCGGCTCCGGCCACCCCGGCGGCATCGGGTACCGAAGGATAAGGCGTTTTCGGTTTGGGAAGTCCTCATTCCAAGAAATTCCGCGACGTGACGCGCGCGGGCGGTGGTGTGCCTCTCGACAGCGCCGTCGCTCCCGATGAACCTCAGCGCGAATCTGCATTCCTGGTGGGGTTGGACCTGCGCTCGCGCGGACGCGCCGCAAAGGGAACGGTGACGGCGCAGGCCCAAGCCGCCCGCGACGCGGCCGCTGTAGAGACGACGACACAGCCGGCGAGAGCGGGAGGGCCCGCGGTCGCGCCAAAGTCGAACGGCAAGCCTGCCATTCCTGAGTTCGATGCGGAGGAATCGCTGGCCGAGTTGCGCACTTTGGCGGAGAGTGCCGGGGCGAAAGTTGTCGGCGAAATTCTGCAGCGGCGCGACCGGCTTGATCCCGCAACGCTGATCGGCGCGGGCAAACTGGAAGAGATCACGGGCGCGGCCGCGTCCGTGAATGCCGATGTTCTTCTATTCGATCACGATCTCAGTCCATCGCAGCAGCGCAATATCGAGAAGATCGTTCAACGCCGGGTGATTGATCGCACGCAGCTCATCCTCGACATTTTTGCGCGGCACGCGCGCACCCGGGAAGGCCAGTTGCAGGTGGAACTGGCGCAATTGCATTACCTGCTGCCGCGGCTGACCGGGCGTGGTGTCGAGATGTCGCAGCTGGGCGGTGGAATCGGCACCCGCGGTCCCGGTGAGACGCAACTCGAAACCGACCGGCGAAAGATTTACCGGCGCATCCGCCACGTAGAGCAGCAACTGGAGAACGTGCGCCGCATTCGGGCGCAGCAGCGGCAGCGGCGTGAGTCGGCTCCAGTGGCAACCGTGGCCCTGGTGGGATATACGAACGCGGGGAAGTCCACCCTGTTTAACGCGCTGACGCGGGCCGGGGTTTTGTCGTCGCCGAAAATGTTTGCCACGCTCGATCCCACCATCCGCAGGGTGGATTTGCCTTCCAAGCGGAAAGTGCTGCTGTCCGACACCGTGGGATTCATTCGCAGCCTGCCTCACACGCTGGTCTCGGCCTTTCGCGCCACGCTCGAAGAAGTGCAGCGGGCCTCGCTGATTCTGCATGTGTCGGACGCCAGCAGCCGGCTCTCGGCCGAGCAGGACGCACAGGTCGAGATCGTCTTGAAGGAACTGGAAGCGGAGAAGAAACCTCGTCTGCGTGTGATGAACAAGGTTGATCTGCTGGACGAAGAAGTCGCGGAGAGTCTGATCGCCGATGCCGCACGCGGCCAGGGGAATGCGGTGTACGTGTCGGCGGTGGAAGGCACGGGCCTGGATCGGCTGCTGGAGCGCGTTGACGCGATGATCGAGGAAGATCCGGTGAGCCGCGTGCATCTGCGCGTGCCGCAAAAGGAAGGGAAGATGCTCGCGCTGCTCGAAGCGCGGGCGCGAATTTATTCGCGGCAGTACAGGGACGGGTTGGTGGAATTGGAGGCAGAAGCGCCGGAGTCGGTAGTACGGAGGGTACGGGAGTTTGTTGTCGAAGAGAAATCAACGCGTCTTTATGAGCCGCTTTAGAAAACTCGTCTGGTTGCTCCTCCTAACACCCTGCGCGCTGGCGCAGGTGCAACACACGAGCCAAGCCGAGACCGATCGCTTTCTCCTGTGCGCCCGCGCCACGTTCCACAAGGCTGTGTTCATGACAGTGCTTGGGCCCTGGTTCGATGCGTTTATGAGGTGTTCGCCCGATCGCGACGAGATTGTCCGCGAACTGCAAGAGAGAAAAATACCGGCCTTCGAGAATGCTTCCGCCATTTTGTTGCTTCCTCCAGAGATGCGACCGGATATCGGAATCACAGACCGGTACGGCCATAAAGTCACATGGCACAAGTTCAAGATCAATGTACAAGTCGGTAATTTTGGCGACACACTGCCTCAAGGCTCGCGCCCTCTGCGCAAAGACGAGCAGGATCAGATCGCCAAAGTGATACTCGAGCAGGCGCTGCCGCCTCCGCTGGTGCTTCCTTTTGCCGACGTCGATGACGACACCGGCGAGATGACTGTGAATCTGGTCCTCGATGCGCATCATCTTTCACGCGACATCGAATCCGTGGTGGGCGTTCTCGGCGCCAGTGGCGATGCGCGACTGGTTTACGGGGATCTGACCCACGGCCAATATCGAATGCTTTGGGACACGCCGCTTCTCGGCACTGGCGTATCGGTCGGCTACGAGGATGTAGATGGCGACGGTGCACAGGAAATCGTCACGCAATGGACGGAACTGGGCGGCAGTACTTCATATGAAACGCTCGCCGTGTTGAACAGCAAGGGCGAAGAGCTGACGCGACAGGAAGAATGTTATCCCCGTCCACTCCGTGAGGAGTCTGCGCAGTTTGCCTGTCCCATCTGGGGCGCCGAGGTCAGACTCGAGAAAACCAGTTCAGGCAAGTACGACATTCTCGATGTTCCCAACGACCAGGCCAATCCTCAGGACGCGGAACGGTACGCGCTCGTCAGCGGCCGCTATCGGCGAATGGGAAAATTAAATGGGCCGGCAACCAAGAAGCGGTGACATTCCTTGGCTATCGGCCCATTCGATCCTGAATTGGATCGGAGGTGATACTTCTATGCTAGACCTGTTTACCGCGAAGTCAAGAACTATGTGCAGAAATCTGCGACGGTGAGCCGCTTGGCGCCTCCAACAGCGGGCTAAAGTCCTTGTTTCCATGGGCCTGGCCACGTTTGGGTGCGGGCATGATTGGCACGGCGCAGCCGGATCTCAGCAATCCTTCGAGTGACCACCTGCGGCGAGGGCGATGTCGGCCTGATTTGGGAACGCTCCGGCCTCAAATCAAGCGTCGCGCGTTGACATAACCTCAACGGGACGCTAGACTTAACAGTTTTCAGAGCCCTCATTTGCCGGTCTATAACAGCGCTCGTATTCAGCAAAACCATGGATGAAACGCTCCATCAACTAGGCGGATTACTGCTCGGATCGATACCGACAGTGATTTTGTTTACTGTGCTCTACGCGCTCTACTCCAACATTGTGCACAAGCCTCTGCGGCGGGTGCTGGAGGAGCGGCGGGGGAAGACCGAAGGCGCGGTGGAGAAGTCGCGAGCGGATATCGCCGCGGCTGAGGCGCGCACGGCCGAGTACGAGCAGCGCCTGCGGGAGGCGCGGGCTAAGCTCGCGCGTGCGCAGGAAGCACGCCGGCAGGCGGCGCTCGACGCCCGGGCTAAGGCCGTGAATGAAGCGCGGGGCAAGGCTCAGGCGCAGGTGGCGGCGGCGAAGAACGATATCGAGGCGGACCGGGCCGCGGCACAAGCGACCCTGCAGGGCGAAGCCGCTGCGTTGGCTCAGGAAATCGTGCGGCGAGTGCTGCAGCCGGCGGGGGCGGAGCGTTGATGATCTCAACCAAGCCGATCTCGACGATGATGATCTCGACCAGCCAGATCGCCCGGGCATGCTTGCTTGTGCTGCTCATGATCAGCGGCGCAGGCCTGCTCCTGCGCGCACAAGAGCGCTCTGCGTCCTCTTCCTCCGATCAGCCGCAAGTCAGCAAGGATTCTTCACAGAATGCCGGCAGTCCCGGCCGCCAACTGGCGCACGGGAGCAAAGAAGCCGCCGGCCAAGAAAAAGACGAGATGGAGGAGTTCAAGCAATCGGCCTCAGTGCAGTGGATCGCGAAGCATACGGATGGGGATCTGCGCCACGCTTACTGGCTGTGCGTTGTTCTCAATTTCGTTGTCATTGGCGGTGTGATCGTTTGGGCGGGCCGCAAGAATCTGCCGGGACTGCTCCGGGATCGCACCGCGGCCATTCAGAAGGCGATGCAGGAAGCGCAGAAGGCCAGCGAAGAAGCGCGCCGCCGCCTGGCCGACATCGAGTCGCGCCTGATGAAGCTGGATGGAGAGATCGGCCTGATGCGCAATGCCGCTGAGAAAGAAGCCGCGGCGGAAGAGGCGCGCATCCAGGCTGCCGCCGAAGAAGAAGCGCGCAAGATTGTCGCATCGGCCGAACAGGAAATCACCGCCGCCGCGAAAGCAGCGCGTCGTCAGCTGACAGCCCACGCCGCCGACCTGGCAGTTGCGCTGGCACAGAAACAAATTCGCGTGGACGCGGCCGCGGATCAGGCTCTGGTGCGTAACTTTGCCCGGGAACTGGGCGCTTCGGGCAATTCGGGAAAGGACAAGAACTAAGCCGTGGCTTCCGTCGCCAGCACATACGCGCGGGCCTTCGCCGACGTGGTTCTCGACCGGCATCTTGATGCGAGCCGGGCAATCGGCGGCTTGCGCCGGATCTCCGGGCTGCTGGCCGAGAGTATGGACTTGCGGCGGGTGTGGGAGAATCCTGCGGTTCCGGCGGAGCAGAAACGCCGTCTGCTGGACGCGATTGTGCAGCGCGAAGGCGTCGAGAAGCCGGTGCGTAATCTGGTAGCGGTGCTGATTGATCACCAGCGAGTGCAGTTTCTGGCGCGAATCGTCGAGCAACTGGAGAAGGAGCTTGATGCGCGCATGGGCTTCGCCGAGGCGCACATCACCAGCGCCCGCGAACTGGGCGACGCAGAAAAGCGTGCGCTTGAGGCGCAAATCGAGAAGGTGACGGGCAAGAAGTTGCGGGCACACTTCGGGCTCGACCCATCGCTGCTGGGCGGGGCAGTAGTCCGCGTGGGCAGCACCATTTATGACGGCTCGGTGAAAGGGCAGCTGGAGAAAATTAGAGAAGCGATAAGCTCCTAGCTGCTAGCCCCTGGCTTCTAGCCTGAACCCAAAGGTTTTGGGCTTAGCTAGGAGCTAGGAGCTAGAAGCTAGGAGCTAAAGGCTAAGAGCTGATTTATGGCACAAATCAAGGCAGACGAAATCACCAAGCTGATCCGCGAGCAGATCGAGAACTACGAAACCAAGATCTCCGTGGACGAGACGGGCACCGTCATCACGCTGGGCGATGGCATCGCGCGCGTGTATGGACTCGACAAAGTCATGGCCGGCGAACTGCTGGCCTTCCCGCACGATGTGGCCGGAATCGCCATGAACCTGGAAGAGGATCAGGTGGGCGTGGTGCTGCTCGGGGAATACACCGAGATCAAGGAAGGCGACGAAGTGAAGCGCACCGGGCGCATCATGAGCGTGCCCGTGGGCGACGCCCTGGTCGGGCGCGTGGTCAATTCCCTGGGCCAGCCCATCGATGACAAGGGCCCCATTTTGACCGACAAGTTCATCCCGCTGGAGCGGTTGGCCCCGGGCGTGATTGACCGCCAGCCGGTGCGCGAGCCCATGGCGACCGGACTCAAGGCCATTGACAGCATGATTCCGATTGGCCGCGGCCAACGCGAGTTGATCATCGGCGACCGGCAAACCGGGAAAACCGCGGTTGCGCTCGACACCATCATCAACAGCAAGGGCAACGACCTGATCTGCATTTACAACGCGGTCGGGCAAAAGCGGTCGTCGATTGCGCAGGTGGTCAAGATTCTCGAAGACTTCGGCGCGATGGAGTACACCATTGTCGTGGCGGCGTCGGCGTCGGAGCCCGCGCCCATGCAGTACATCGCGCCCTATGCGGCGTGCGCGATGGGTGAATACTTTCGCGACACCAAGCGGCATGCGCTGGTGATCTACGACGATTTGTCGAAGCATGCGGCGTCGTATCGCGAGATTTCGCTGTTGTTGCGGCGTCCGCCGGGACGCGAGGCGTATCCCGGAGACGTGTTCTATCTCCACTCGCGTCTGCTGGAGCGCGCGGCCAAGCTGAGCGACAAAAATGGCGGCGGATCGCTGACTGCGCTGCCCATCATCGAAACCCAGGCGGGCGACGTTTCGGCCTACATTCCGACCAACGTGATTTCGATTACCGACGGGCAGATTTATCTGGAAACCGACTTGTTCAACCAGGGCGTGCGTCCGGCCGTGAACGTGGGTCTGTCGGTGAGCCGCGTGGGCGGCAGCGCGCAGATCAAAGCCATGCGGCAGGTGGCCGGCACACTGAAGCTGGAACTGGCGCAGTATCGTGAACTGGCGGCATTTGCCCAGTTCGGCAGCGACCTCGACAAGGCCACGCAGGCACAATTGAATCGCGGGCAACGGCTGGTGGAACTGCTGAAGCAGAATCAGTTTTCGCCGCTGCCGTTTTCCAAGCAAATTCTGATCATCATGGCGGGCACGGGCGGATTCCTCGACGACATGCCGGTGGCGCAAGTGCGTGAGTTCGAGGTGGAACTTTACAAGTACGTGGAGTCGACCAATCCCGGCTTGCTGCGCGCCATCATGGAGAAGAAGATTCTCGACGACGCGCTGAAGGCGCAGCTGCAAAGCGTGATCAAAGAAGCGAAGCAGCTGTTCGTGGCCGAGCGGGAAGCGGTAGCGAAATAGTCCCGAGTCCCGAGCTCTGAGTCCCGAGTAAAGGCGGTTTGCACTCGGGACTCGCGACTCAGGACTCGCGACTCGCGACTCAGACATGCCTAACATCATCGATATCCGCCGACGGATTCGCAGCGTGATTAACACGCGGCAGATCACCAAGGCCATGAAGATGGTCTCGGCGGCGAAACTGCGCCGGGCGCAGGAGCGCGCACTGGCTGCGCGTCCGTATGCGCACATGCTCACGAATGTGCTGAAGTCGCTGGTGGCGCGGGCCGAGATTTACGATCCGGAGACGGGCGAGGCGAAGCATCCCTTGCTGGCGCAGCGGGAAGAGAAGAGCATTTTGCTGATCGTCGTGACCGGCGACAAAGGGCTGGCCGGGGCGTTCAACGCCAACATTACCAAGGCGGCTTTGCGGTTCCTGGAATCGAAGGCCGGGAAGAACGTTGACATTGAAGCGGTGGGCCGCAAGGGGCGCGACTTCCTGCGGCGGCGCTATCCCGCGGCGAAGGTCCAGACGCGCAGCCTGGCTGAGATCACGGAATCGATCGAGGCCGAACCCGAGGCCGCGGGACGGGCGGGAACGATTCAGGTCACGGGCGAACATGTGGGCATCCTCGGAAAAGTGGGATTCGCGCAGGCGGCGGCACTGGCCGAGAGCGTGATTGGGCGCTACTGTCGCGAGGAGATCGATGCGGTCTATGTGGTCTTCAACGAGTTCAAGTCGGTAATCGCGCAGCGGCTGATCGTGGAGCAGATTCTTCCCATCGAGCAGATTGGCGAGCAGGCGGTGCGCCTGGCCGAAGAACTGCCGGAAGAAGAAAAGAAGAAAGCCAGGGAAGCCGCGGTCCGCGCGGGCGTGGGCATGCGTGCAACCGAGGGGGCGGGAGAGGCCGCGTCGCAGTTCGGTACGGCGCAGGTGGACTACATTTACGAGCAGGCGCCGAAACAATTATTCCGAGCCTTGCTGCCGAAGTATGTGAGCAATCAGATTTTCCGGGCGCTGCTGGAGTCGGTGGCGGCCGAGCACGCGGCGCGCATGACGGCCATGGAATCAGCCACTAACAATGCGACCGACATGATCGATTCGCTGACCTTGATCATGAACCGGGCGCGGCAGGCGAAGATCACGAAAGAGATCATCGAAATCGTCAGCGGCGCGGCGGCGATGTGATAGCTGCGAGCTTCGAGCCATGAGCTTCGAGCACGCCGCGACATCTTGAGATCAAGAAATGAGGTTGAGGGCTAGTTACCGAGCGCTGAGTAGCTGTTTTGCTCGCCGCTCGTAGCTCAAAGCTCCAAGCTATATGCCAGAAAACATCGGACATGTCATTCAAGTCGCGGGGCCCGCGGTGGACGTGCAGTTTGCCGAAGGCTCGCTCCCGCCCATCTATGAGGCCTTGAAAGTCGTCAGCGACGGCTTCAATGTGCCCACCCCCATCAACGTCATCCTCGAAGTGCAGCAGCACCTGGGCGAGAGCCGTGTGCGGTGCATCGCCATGGAGCCAACCGACGGGATGGTTCGCGGCATGAAAGCGATTGACCAGGGTGGACCGATCTCCGTGCCCGTGGGCCGGGGAACGCTGGGCCGCGTGATGAACGTGATCGGCGAACCGGTGGATCAACTGGGGCCGATCGAGCACAAGGTGAGGATGCCGATTCACCGCCTGGCGCCGGCGTTCGACGAACAAGCCACCACGGCCGAGATGTTCGAGACCGGCGTGAAGGTCATTGATCTCATCCAGCCGTTCTTAAAGGGCGGCAAGATCGGGTTGTTCGGCGGCGCGGGCGTGGGCAAGACCGTGGTGATCATGGAGCTGATCAACAACGTCGCCAAGCAGCACGGCGGCTACTCCGTGTTTTCCGGTGTCGGCGAGCGCACGCGCGAGGGCAACGACCTGTGGCTGGAAATGTCGGAGTCGGGCGTGATCAAGCCGGGCGTCCCCGCTGAGTCGAAGGCCGCGCTGATTTATGGACAGATGACCGAGCCTCCCGGCGCGCGTCTGCGCGTGGCTTTGACCGGCCTCACGGTCGCGGAATATTTCCGCGACGCCGAAGGCGCGGACACGCTGCTCTTCATTGATAACATCTTTCGTTTTACCCAGGCAGGATCGGAAGTTTCGGCGCTGCTGGGCCGCATGCCCAGCGCGGTCGGCTATCAGCCGAACCTGGCCACGGAGATGGGCGAACTGCAGGAGCGGATCACGTCCACGAAGAAAGGTTCGGTGACTTCGGTGCAGGCGATTTACGTGCCTGCCGACGACCTGACCGATCCCGCTCCGGCTACGACGTTTGCCCACCTCGACGCGACCACAGTGCTTTCCCGCGCGCTGACGGAAATCGGAATTTATCCCGCGGTCGATCCGCTGGCTTCCACGTCGCGCATTCTCGATCCGCGCATCGTTGGCCAGGAGCACTACGACGTAGCGCAGATGGTGAAGAAAACTCTGCAGACGTATAAAGACCTGCAGGACATCATCGCGATTCTGGGCATCGACGAGTTGAGCGAGGACCAGAAGCTCACTGTGGCGCGCGCGCGCAAGATTCAGAAATTCCTGTCGCAGCCGTTCCACGTGGCCGAGCAGTTCACGGGCGCGCCCGGGCGCTACGTCAAGATTGCCGACACGGTGAAGGGTTTCAAGGCGATTGTCGAAGGCAAGTATGACGACATCCCCGAGCAGGCGTTTTACATGAAGGGGCCCATCGAAGAAGTGCTGGAAGCGGCAGAGAAGATGAAGGCAGCAGCGTAAGAACGGACCTCGGACCTCAGACCTCGGAGGTCAAGGGGTTCGCTGAGGTCCGAAGTCCGAGGTCTGACGCCAGGCTTTTGAATGGCAGACACTTTCCAACTCGAGATCGTTACGCCGGAAAAGAAAGTCGTGGAAACGACGGCGGAGCAAATCCAAATCCCCGGCAGGAACGGCTATCTGGGGATTCTGCCGGGACACGCGCCGTTGATCACGGAGCTGGCGGTGGGTGAGATCAGCTACCGCGAGAACTCCGGTTCTGGGTCAAACGATCAGCGGCTGGCCGTGGCCTGGGGCTTCGCGGAAGTGTTGCCGGAGAAAGTGACGATACTGGCCGAGGCGGCGGAGCGTCCGTCGGAGATTGACGCCGATCGTGCGCGCAAGGCCAAAGAGCGCGCGGAACAGCGCCTGGCGAGCGGCGATCCCAGCGTTGACGTCGAGCGCGCTCTCGATGCGCTGGCGCGAGCCCAGGCGCGCCTGGACGTTGCCGCAAAGAAGTAGTCGCCCCGCGATCATTCAACTGTACAATTAGGCCGCCCACCCAAGGAGACACTCTATGATGAGGGGCTCGCCTGTGCTCGCTTCCGTCTTTCTCGTCCTTGCCAACCTGGTCGCGGCGCAACAACCCAAGCCCGCCGCCCCGCCTCCGCAGATGCCGCCCTGGCTGGTTACGCCGGAAGTGCATCCCGACAACAGCGTCACGTTCCGCTTCCGCGCGCCCAACGCGCAGGAGGTCAAGCTGGCGCGAGAAGGAACTGAGCCCCTTTCCATGCAGAAGGGAGACGACGGCGTGTGGACTGTGACCACGGCGCCGCTGCCTCCGGACTATTACGGCTATTCCGTCATCGTCGATGGCGTGCGCATGCTCGATCCCTACAATCACCTGCTTGTGCCCAACCTGCTTAGTCCGTCGAATGCGCTCTGGGTTCCCGGTGGAGCGTCCCTGCCGTGGGAAGTGAATGATGTGCCTCACGGCGAGATTCATCATCACTTCTACAAATCCGCCGTGGCTGGCGACGACCGCGACTATTACGTCTACACTCCGCCGGGCTATGATCCAGCGAAGAAAGCAACATACCCCGTCCTGTACCTCTTACACGGGTACAGCGACGATGCCAGCGGGTGGACGGCTGTCGGTCACATGAACGTGATTCTCGACAATCTGATTGCGCTTGGCAAAGCGAAGCCGATGATCGTGGTCATGCCGCTGGGCTACGGCACGATGGAGATGATTCGCGTCGGCTGGGGAGGCATCTTTAACCATCCTGAAGTCCGCGAGCAAAACCTCACAAAATTCCGTGAAGCGTTGCTCACTGAGGTCATGCCGATGGCTGAGAGCGAATATCGCATCACCAAAGACCGCACCTCACGCGCCATAGCTGGGCTCTCCATGGGCGGCTCGGAATCGCTGCTCACAGGCCTCAACAACCTCGACAAGTTCGCCTACGTCGGCTCCTTCAGCGCGGGAGGATTGCCCGATCCGTTCGAAAAAGATTTTCCTTCGCTCGACGCCAAGGCCAATCACCAGTTGAAGCTGCTCTGGATCGCCTGCGGCACTGAAGATCGTCTCATCACGCCAAATCGGAAATTTCGCGACTGGCTGAAGTCGAAAGGCGTGCAGCATACCGACATCGAGACTCCGGGCATGCATGCGTGGATGGTGTGGCGGAGAAATCTGGCGGAGTTTGCGCCGCTGCTGTTCCGGTGAAAACGTTAGCTATCGAAGACAGTGTCAGGTTACGGTACGTTCACCTTCTCCCGGTTCTCCGCCGGAACATACTTCACCGCGGCGGTGCGCTCCAGTTTGTCCCAGGCGAACTTGCGGCCCTCGATGGCGCGGGTGAGCGTCTTAAATAGAACAATTGAGAACAGCTGGCGATAGGCGAAGCGCTGCAGCCACACCTGGCTGAGCAGCCATACGTCTTCTTTGTCGTCGGGGCGGCGGCGCTCGAGGGCGAAGGCGATAGCCGAGGCGAAGAAATCAATCACCAGGAACGCAAAGAAGAACAACACCAGGCTGTGGAAACTGGCCGGATCGGTCGAGTCCGGGTGGAAGTGCTTCTGAATGAAATACCACACCGTGCCTACCACAAACATGATGTCAATCAGCGGCGACACCAGCGGCAGCAGAATCTGGAAGATCAGGATATTGGGCAGCGCCACCCATCCCAGCGCGCCCTTGCGAGCGAAAACCCCGCGGTGTTTGTAGACGGCCTGCAGCACCCCGAACGACCAGCGGAAACGCTGGCGCATCAGCCCATTTGCGTTGGTGGGAGCCTCCGTGTAGGCGAGCGCCATGTCTTCGTATTCGACCCGGTAGCCGAGGCGGAGCAGAGCCATGGTGAGGTCGGCGTCCTCGGCGACGGTGTCGAGGTGATAGCCGCCCGCTTCGCGCACGGCAGAAACGCGCCAGGCTCCGATCGCTCCAGGCACTACGCTGACCGCGCCCAGAACGTCGAGGGCGCGGCGCTCGAAGTTCTGGCTGGTGATATACTCCAGCGCCTGCCAGCGCGTCCAGAGATTCACCCGGTTGCCCACCTTGGCATTGCCCGCGATGGCGGCAACTTTAGGATTGATGAAGTGCGGCACCAGGCGCGAGATCGCGTCCGGCGCAATGATGGTGTCGGCGTCAATGCCCACGAAAAGTTCGGCATCTCCGATGTGCTGGATGCCGTAGTTGAGAGCCTCGGCCTTGCCGGAATTCGCCTTGCCCAGGATCAGTACTTTGCCGGCAGCCGCTTCCGCGGCGAACGCCGTTCGCGCAACTTCGAGCGTGCGGTCTTTGGAACCGTCATCAATCACGATGACGCGCAGATTCGGATAATTGGAGTTGAGCGCGGCGCGTACCGTTCGCTCGATGACTTTCTCTTCGTTGTAGGCCGGGATCAGGACCACAACTTTCGGCCGGTAGGAAGCGATTTCCGCCGGCCTGCCGAAAATCTTCTCGTGCACGCGGTCATAGACCGCTGCCGCTCCGATGAAGAGCAGGCGTCCGGTCATGAGCAGGTCGCCTACCAGAAAGATCCAGGTGATGGCAACGATCCCGGCATCGAAAATCCAGAAACCCAGACTGTCGAGCCGCGCCGCCCACAACTCCCCGGCAGGCAACGGCGCCATCACGTCTGCCCTGGTCTTGCCCAGCAGTTCGTAGACCGGTGCGATCTCGAGGCCGCGAGCCCGAATTCCGTCGATGATCATGGGCAGGGCGCGCACGGTTTCTGCGCGGTTGCCGCCGCCGTCGTGAAGCAGCACAATGTTGCCGCAATGCAGATTCTCCGGTCGGCAGGGCGGCAGCTCCGACAGCACGGTTGACGTGATTTCTTCGGCAGAGCGGCGGTGGGGAGTATCGCTCCAGTCGTTGGGATCAATCCGGTTACCCACGGTGATGTAGCCCATCTGCTGTGGGATCTCGAGCGGGCGCACCTGGTCGGCAGTGTCGGGTTCCTCGTCAATGGCGTAGGGCGGCCGCATCAGCGTGGTGCGGACTCCAATCAGGCTGGCAAACAGCCGTTCGGTGAGATTCAGTTCCACCCTCATATGCACATCGGAAATGTTGCTGACATCGGGATGGGTGAAGGTGTGGTTCCCGATGGTGTGGCCTTCCCGGTAAATCCGCTTGGCAACGCCAGGAAACTTGTCGGTCTGGATGCCGATGAGGAAAAACGTCGCGGGTGCGTTCTTATCCTTCAGCACATCGAGAATCCTGGGAGTCCACTCCGGGTCGGGGCCGTCGTCGAACGTGATCGCAACTTTGTTCGGGCTGTATCCGTAGCGCCCGACGCGATAGGGTTCCGGCAGGGACTCGAAGACCTCGTCGGTAATCAGTCCGGTGTTCGGATCGATGGTGAGATCGCGAGTGCCATGAGCGGGTTTGTCTTCGACCCGCAGGATCTCGCCCTGACCCTCCATGTCCACGTCTGCCCCGGGGGGGACGTCTTTCAGTTTGTCTGTAGCGCCGTGATCGCCAGGCACGTCCCAGACTCGCCACAGGGCGCGATCCTCGCCGCCCAGCCGCCACAGGGCGAAAGTCTGAATGCCGAGAGTCTGCGCCGCCCGCATGTGATTCAACGCGGACACCGCGTCGAGGAACCAGACATCGTGACGCAAGCCGTGCTCGTCAAGGTAGCTGAAGTGGGGATTCAGGGCGTCATCGTCAAAAGTGACGTCTTCATCGGAGTCGCGGGCGGCAAGCCACGCTTCCTGCACACTGACGCTGGAGTCGTGCGCTTCAGGAGGCAGTTTCCCTTTCTTCGGCTTGAGCACCCAGTCGTAGCCGTAATTAGCAATGGCGCAGATGATCTTTTCTTGTGGGATTACGCTCTTTGCGAAAGTCAGGTTCTGGACGAACCAGTCTTGCGAGGCCACCGGGCCAGACGCCGCGCCGGGATAGTGCTCATCGTAGTTCATGAGCACAACCCCGTCCGCAGCCGCCGCAACTGCCGGATAGTCGTACTCGCTATTGTGTGGCGGCACTGCGACATAGAGTTTCATGCCACGGGCGTGGAGATCGCCCGACAATTCCTTCAGCAGCGCGATATAGCCGGGCTGCCCGTCAGGAGGAAAGGCCTCGAAATCGATCATCAGGCCGCGATAGCGCCCGGAGGAGAGAAACTGCAGAGCCTGGCGGCGGAAGAGCGCCCGCGCGTCGGGATCGTTCAGGAAATGGACGACGTCTCCGACCCACTGGGTGCCGTCGAAATTGTTGACCATGGGGAAGACTTCCATGCTGGTGTCTTCCGATTTGAGGAAGGGCATGACCCGGTCGTCCACTGGGCGGACCGCGTTGCCCTGCACGACATCGAAAAACTTGTTGGTCTGATCGTCCACGCCCTGCAGGCGGCCGTCAGCGCTGAGCACGTGCAGCCAGTCGGGATACAGCATGTCAATCTGGCGGGCATAATCACGCAGCGAGGAAAAACTGGCCGCGTCCCAGGGCACGTAGAAGGCGGCGCGGATCCCTTCCTCCTGATTCAGTTTTACCTGCGACGCCGCCAGTTTCGATTTGCGGTGAGAGCGCGCCGCCAATTTTTTTTGACGTTCGCGGGCTTTATCCTTCTCACTCTCTTTAAGCGCTTTAATCTCGCGCTTCTGAGGGGAGAACAGGAGCTCCGGCAAAGGCTCATCGCGCAATGCGGTATAGACAAAAAAGATGACCAGCGCGGAAACGGCCACGGCCACCACATCGACCAGGCGCCGCAGGCGCTTCCACCGGGCGCGTCGGGGATCATAGAAGATTGCTTCAGCCATGGGGGGAACGAAACTTTTATCGTATGCCGAGAGCGCTACAGGGTCAATTCTTCGCTGAGACATCCCTCGATAGCTCAAAGACTGGCATTTTGAGCCGCTGGCCGCAGTTTCCCGCATGCGGGATGGGCGCAAACGCGCTATATTTCCTGCGTGCGGGAACTGGTGCGGCGATTCGCAGGGAAGCAGGCGCGGTTCTTTGTGTGGGCGAGCCTGGCAGCGGTGGGCCTGCGACTGGTGTTCGTGGTGTGGTTTCCGGGAGTGGTGGACGATTCCCGGCTTTACGCCAACATCGCGGAGAACTGGCTGCAGCACGGCATTTATGGCGTGACCAATTCCGGGGTAATCGTCCCAACCCTGTCGCGGCTGCCGGGTTATCCGGCGTTTCTGGCGGCGATTTTTACTCTCTTCGGAACCGAAAATTTCCGCGCGGTCCTGCTGGTGCAGGTGCTGTTCGACCTTGCGACGTGCTTCCTGATTTGCGATCTGGCGCGGCGAATGTTTTCTTCGGAACGAGCCGCCCAGGCGGCGTTTCTTCTGGCGGCGCTGTGTCCTTTCTTTGCCAACTATGCGGCGGCTGCCTTGACCGAGACGTTGGAAATTTTTTTCACTGCATTGGCGCTGAATCTGGCGATGCGCGGGATGGGCGTTGGTGAAGCCGGAGCAACCGCGCCGAACCGTCTTCTCGTCTGGCTCGGCTGTGGGCTTTCTGTGGGAGCAGGAATTCTTCTGCGCCCGGACGGAGGCATATTGCTCGCAGCTATAGGCGGCTATTTGTTGTGGACGCTTCTGCGCAGTCTCCGGCCTCGGGCGAAGAGAGCATGGGGCAGCCCGCGTACCATCGTGTGGGCTGGAGTCCTGGTCGCGACCGGCGCCATCGCGCTTATGGTCCCCTGGACTCTGCGGAATCTGCACACACTGCACCGCTTCGAGCCCCTGGCGCCGCGCTATGCGACCGATTCTGACGAGCTGGTGATGAGCGGCTTCAACCGCTGGGTCAAGACCTGGACCGCGGACTACGTCTCGGTGCAGGAGATCTACTGGCCTGTTCCCGGACAAGAACTCGATGTTACCCGCTTGCCCAACCGGGCCTTCGGTTCGGAGCAGCAGCGCGCTCTCACCAGCCAATTGTTCGACGACTACAACCGCAATCATGAGATGACGGAGGAGATAGACGCCCGTTTCGCAGACCTGGCGGCCGAACGCATCCATGCGGCGCCATTGCGGTATTACTTGTGGCTCCCGGCGATCCGCATCGCGGACATGTGGCTGCGTCCGCGGACGGAACTGCTACCCTCCGATCCCCGCTGGTGGGAATTTAACGACGACGGCCGCTGGCTCACGGTCAGCCTCGTCTTCGGCCTGATCGGCCTGTTGTACGCCGGATTGGCAGCCACCGGCCTGAGGCGCGTGCGCGATTGTTTTGGCATCGGACTTTTCGTTTTGTTTCTTGCGCTGCGATCGGTGTTTCTCGGAACTCTGGAGAATCCCGAACCTCGCTACACACTCGAGTGCTATCCGGTGGTGATTTTGTTCGCCTCTGTAGTTTTCCGCGGGCGTGAATAATCCTCAGGATCTGGAACAGCGTGGCCTGTCAGGGACGTCTCCGCTCTTATCCGAGCGGCGAGTCGCTCATGCGGAAACGCGTGCGGACGTGCTCGGAGAGGAGTTCAATCGCCGGGCGGTTCTTCACCGGGTCGGCCTGCGCCAGATATTTCATCGCCTCGATCAGCAGGCGTTGCCCGTCTACGTAACGGGGATCTGAGCTGCGCTCTCTGCGCTTGTTACCCAGCTTAGGAGGGACTGTAATCGTAAAAACCTTTGCCATGAATAAACCCAACTGAGGTGCGGTCAGTATACCGTCCCGTGTGCAATTCTGATCACACCTTCTTGTTCTTTAGATTCAACAACTTAGCCTTGTGGTGAAATTGTCTGCGTCTTGCTTGTTGTCTTCAGCTTGAAAACCTCATCCGGGATTTTCTTCCCGTTTACCTGAATGGCGGAGTACTTGGTCAGGCGGTAATTTCCCTGCGGATCAAAGAATTGCTGCTGCACCGAAATGCCGCGGTCGAGGTCAATCCAGAGCAGAATCTGCTTGAATGTACTGCGCACTTTGTCGGATTTCGGGACGAGTTGAAGCTTTGCCGTAGCCACGCCGCCGATGGTCTCCGGGCCGAGGTAGGTTACGTCGAAGGCCTTCACCAGATCCTGCCCGCTGCCTCCGAACCCGAGCACGAGATAGCTCTCGAAGTCAGTTTTGTTCTTGCCCAGGTCGTAGACCGTTACCTGGTCGGGCGTGGGCAGATACATCCGGATCTTGCCTTCGCTGAAGAGTGCGAATTTCGGGGCAGGTTTCAACGTCTTGGCGTCGCCCCCGGCCATCTTCACGTTGGCCATCATCTCGATGTCTTTGCCGGCGCGACGGTAGTAGATCGTTCCCGTTTCGACATCGTCCACTTCATCGATGACCTTTTCGTAAGAGTCCCACTCGAACTCGGCCTGCGTGGTGCGAAAGCTGGCAGCGACCGCATCCATTTTCTTCAAGACCGCTTCCAGACCGCCGGAACTGCCAGGATCGGCAGGCTTCTGCGGAGCAGGGCCCCGGTGCAGCAGACCCCAGACGAGCGCGATAGGCAAGATGAGTGCGAGATTTTTCATTGGCATTTCAACCTGCCCCTCGACGGCTATGGCCGGGCTGGCTCGCAACTGACCGCTGCCAACTGATAACCGGGTATTACTACTCCCTCTTCGCCAGCACTTTGTACCCCTGCACGTGCCCTTTGGAGTCGGAAACCGGTTCATAGCTCACGATCGAAACCGCGCCGGAAATCGGCTCGATGATGCGCAGCAGTTGCTGGCGTACGGAATGATCGTCTCCGGGTGAAATGGCGTTGGCCGCCACCTGGTAGAAGAGTTGGCCCTGCGCATCGGTGGTGACCACCACTTCGGTGGGATGCGGATTGCGCGCGATAGGTTTGTCGTTGAAATCAATGACGCGCGGAGAGAAAAAAATGAAAATCAGGATCAGCGTGACCATGATGTCATAGTGCAGTGTGCCACGCTCATACTGCCAAAGAATGTATCCGCGAATTGTTCGCCAGATGGCGTTCATGGGCACGGGCGCGCCGGGCGCGGTCGTCGTCAGTTCTGCTCTCTGCAAGTCTAGTGACCAGTCCTTGCTCTTGGCAACATCAGCTTTGAGCTACGAGCCGCGAGCTACGAGTTCTTGTCCGACGGGGCCTCGAAGCTCATAGCTCGAAGCTCATAGCTTTCGTGGCGTAATGCGATCCGTTCCGATATACCCCCGCAGCGCCTCGGGAATCACCACGCTTCCATCCGCCTGCTGATAGTTCTCCACAATCGCGACCCAGGTTCGGCCCACGGCCAGGCCACTGCCGTTGAGCGTGTGCACAAACTCCGTCTTGTTTTTGCCCTCCGGCCGATAGCGGATGTTCGCGCGCCGCGCCTGGTACGACTCAAAATTCGAGCAGGACGAGATTTCGCGAAACAACTGCTGCCCGGGTAGCCAGACCTCAATGTCGTAGGTCTTGGCCGCCGCCGCCCCCATGTCGCCGGTGCACAGCGTGACTACGCGGTAATGCAGGCCCAACCTCTGCAGAACCTCCTCGGCATTGCGGGTGAGCTTCTCATGCTCTTCGTAGGAGTCCTCCGGCCGCGTGAACTTCACCAATTCCACCTTCTGAAACTGATGCTGCCGGATGATGCCGCGCACATCTTTTCCGTACGATCCCGCCTCGCTGCGAAAGCACGGTGTGCAGGCCGTGAGCGAAATGGGCAGGCGAGCCTGGTCCAGGACCTCGTCGCGATACAGATTTGTGACCGGGACCTCCGCGGTAGGAATCAGCCAAAATTTGCGCTCATAATAAAACTCGGACCAAGGCACGCCGGTCTCCGGGTGGTCGCCCGTCAACAGAGGCGGAGTTAACCGGATGTCCACTGTGCGGGTGTTGAAGTCAATTGCCACCACCTCGAAGACGCGATTTATTCCTTTTCTCTGAACCAATTCGCCCACGACTGGGGTGTGATGCGAGTCCTCCTCCCACCGATCTGTTGGAACCTTGAATAAGTCCTTTTCGAATTTCGGCAGTTGACCGGTGCCAAACATCGAGTCCGAATTCACCAGGTACGGCGGGAGCACCTCCCTATAGCCGTGCTTGCCCGTATGCAGGTCGAGCATGAAGTTGGCCAGCGCGCGCTCCAGCTTTGCGCCCAGATCCCAGTAGACGGCGAAACGAGCGCCGGTGAGCTTGGCCGCGCGTTCCAGGTCGAGGATGCCTAGTTCGGCGCCCAGGTCCCAGTGCGGTTTGGGAGTGAAGTCAAACTTGGGCGGCGTGCCCCAGCGGCGGACTTCCACATTTTCCTCGGCGCTGTGCCCAATGGGCACGCTCGCGTGTGGAATGTTGGGGATGCCGGCGAGGACCTCCTGCAGACACGATTTCAGCACCGCCGTTTTCGCGTCCTTCTTCTGAATCTGGTCCCGAAGCTCTCGCATTTCCGTGTTCTCGGGTGGAGCATTTGCCGGTTCCCCCTCGGCTTGCGCGAGCCTCAAGCCGCCGAGACGTTTGCCTAGCTCTTTCGCCACCTTCTTACGCCTAGCCTTAAGCCCCTCGAGCTCGGTGATCGCTTGGCGGCGCAGACTGTCGACCTCGCGGAGGTCCTTGAGCACAGCAGCGGGATCCATTCCGCGCTGACGCAGCATTTCTTCCACCAAAGGCAGGTTTTCGCGAACAAAATTCAGGTCGAGCATGGGAAACAACTACTGTATCGGAAAAGAGGCAGGGAATGCACCTCAGGCTGTAATCTTGGCTCGGGTAAATGTCGGCTAGGCCGGTTCGCTAACATTGTCGAGCCGAGAGAGATAGTCGGCGATCTTCGCGTGCCACCGATCCCGCGCCCAATGGACAATTTGTTCGATGCGCCGAAGTTTCGGCTCAATTGTAGAATCGAGATCCAGCTCAATCAAAATTCGGTCGACGAGACCGTTGTCGGCCGCCTGACCCAGCATCGCTCCCGCCTGATTCATGACGTGCCATCGATTGTGTGACACCGCCAGTTCTAAGGCCGCCAGTACGATCTGGCAACGCACGCGAACAGGGCTCACACGGTAGGCTTCAAGAAGCCGGTCACCAACCACGTCGCAATAGGACCACTCGAATCCAGTCCCCTCAGCCCATTCGCAGATCAGACCCATCAGCCGACTGAATAGAACGTCATCAGCGCGATTCAGACTTACAAGCAGTTCAGCATTGATCGATCGTAGTATTGCGCCCCGTTCTGTCACCTCGAGATTCTCAACATGACTAATGAGGCATCTCCACGCGTCGACAGAGTCCGGGCTATTCAGCACGGCCTGAAGAAGATCGGCGTCGCCGGGGGGCGGCGCTTCAAACTGTGATGTTCGCCAGAGGTCGAAGAGCGCAGATCGAAGAGCCGCAATGTTTGGGAACCTTCGCCTCGGCTCCGATTCCGTGCACTTCTCTAGGATGGGACCGTAGACCCCGCCGACGCGAATCTGAGTGAACGGTACCCGTACTGGAATCCGATCAACTGCGTCGTGCAGTATGCATCCCAGCGCGAAGATGTCCGCCTGTTCGGGAGTGTTCCGGAAATCGCTCGCTTGTTCGGGCGCGGCATAGTAGTGGGAACCGTACGCCGACCTACTGCTTGTGAGAATTGTGGTGTCGCGGGCCATCGGAAGGATCAGGCCGAAATCTGCCAAAACCCACCTGTTCTCAACCAGTAGTACGTTTGCTGGCTTCAGGTCACGGTGGACGTAGCCGAGGCGGTGCAACTCCTCGACTGCCGCCAGAATGTCTTGCCAGGCTGCTGGATCGAAGGTTCCATTGGTATGGTCCACGGCTAGCTTCTGCTCAAATGACTGGGACGCGAGCGGCATGGTGAACCAAGGGGGGGACGCGTCAAGATCAAAGTGGACGATCGGCATGATGTTTGGATGCCGAATTTGGGACTGAATCCGGACCTCCCGCGCAAAGCGCTTTCGGAGTTTCTCCCGCTCCTCGGGATCCGACGCCGGGGGGTCAAAGGTTTTTCTCGCTAATCGTCCGCCATCGTGCTCGACCTCGTGGACGACTCCGTAGCCCCCTCGTCTAATCAGCCGCACTTCGCGCATCATCGCTCCCGGTCCCCAAGTCTCGTGTCGCGGGACCACTTCGAATTCTAATTATAAGTCCACGCCCGCGCTATGACCGAGCGACACCCGACCCTCCCCCGGGACTCGCTTTGGCGTATTCCTCCTACCTGTGTAAACTACTTTCGCGATGAGATCTTCCCCCAGATCTGTTGCCGTACCCTTCATTTTTTTCCTGGCGTGGCTCGCGGCTGTTGTCAGCCTCCCGGTTTCGGGTTCTGCCTCGGCGTACAGCGGGCGTCCGAAGCTGATCGTGGTGATCGTCATTGACCAGTTCCGCGGGGACTACCTGGAGCGCTATCGCGACCAGTTCGGAGACGCCGGCTTCCGCATCCTTCTCGACCACGGCGCGTATTTTCCCAACTGCAATTACAACTACGCCAACACCCGCACCGCTCCCGGACACGCCACTCTGTTCACTGGCGCCTACAGCAACGGGCACGGCATTGTGGCCAACGAATGGTGGGACCCGAAGAAGAAGCGCATGGTGACTTCGGTCGAAGACGATGACACGAAGACGGTTGGCGCGGCCGGAGAGAAGGCCGGGGCCTCGCCGCATAACCTGCTCGCTGACACGCTGGGAGACGAACTGAAGCTGGCCACCCAGGGCAAGGCCCGCGTGTTCGCCATATCGTTGAAGGACCGTGCCGCCGTCTTTCCCGGAGGCTTCGCGGCGGATGCGGCCTACTGGATCGAACCGAAGAGCGGCGCGTGGATCACCTCCACCTACTACCGCAACGAACTGCCGAGGTGGGTGCAGGATTTCAACTCCACGCGTCCCGCAAAATACTGGGATCGCGACTGGAAAGGCGCGCAGGGCACGCTCCTGCGCTCGACCGCGCACCGCACGGGCAAGAAGGGCTCCGACGCCGGTTTCTATGAAGTGATCGGCTCAACAGCCCTCGGCAACGAGTACGAGTTCGAATTCGCCAGAGAATTGATAGTGTACGAGAACGTCGGCCGCGGTCCGGCCACGGATTTGCTTTCGATCAGCCTCTCGCCCAACGACATTCTCGGTCACCAGGTCGGTCCCGACTCTCCCGAAATGCAGCAGATGGCGCTCGATCTCGATCACCAGCTGGCTGATTTCTTTAATTTCCTCGGACACCAGATCGGGTTGGCCGACGTATGGATCGCGCTGTCGGCCGATCACGGCGTTTCGTCGCTGCCGGATGCGGTGAAGAAGTTGCGCATTCCAGCGGCCAACGTCGGCGCCGCGAAACTGGAGGCGCAGATCAATGGCGCGCTTGCAGCAAAGTTTTCTCCCGGGCATCCCGCGACGTATGTGAAGCTCGATTATCCCCTGGCCTGGCTCGATCAGGACGCGTTTGCCGCCGCTCACGTGAAGGAGCGCGATGCTGAGAGCGCGGTGGGTGAGGCCATGAAGCAAGCCGGCTTGCGCGATTACTACACTAAGTCGCAACTCGCCGAGGGCGAGGTTCCTGACACTGCCCTGGGACGGAAATTCCTCAACAGCTATTCGCCAGAGGGAGGCTGGTACGTAATGGGCGTTCCCGATATCTACACGGTGGGGCCGTCCACCGGCACCGACCATGCTTCGCCCTACACTTACGATACGCACGTGCCAATGGCTTTTTATGGACTGCCTTTTCAGCCGGGAACCTACCGCACGAGCGCGGAACCGGCGGACCTGGCGCCCACCCTCGCATCGCTTTTGGGAATCAATGCGCCAACTCATTCCGTGGGACGCGTGCTGACCGAAGCGCTGGCGCCACCTCACCGTGGCACGAGCTCGGGCACAAATTCCGGGGAGGGCCAGCCATGAGCGCCCGGACTCCCGACCTCAGCGTTAGCTTCGCCGGCATCCAGCTCAAGAATCCGATCATTGCGGCCAGCGGGACCTTCGGCTACGGGCTCGAGTTCGAGGATGTTGTCCATTTGGCCAAGCTGGGCGGTCTGGTGGTCAAGGGCCTGTCCAGGGAGCCAATGATCGGCAACCCGCCTCCCCGTCTATGGGAGACCGCCGCCGGCATGTTGAATGCGATCGGCCTGCAGAACATCGGCGCCCCGGCTTTTCTGGAAGAGAAGCTGCCGCGTCTGCGGCGCATCAACGACGTTGTCGTTATCGCCAATGTTTTCGGCTACACCCGAGAGGACTACGAGCGGACCATCGAAATCCTCAACCAGGGCGAAGGCATCGCCGCCTACGAGTTGAACGTTTCCTGCCCCAACACGGCGCACGGCGGGCTGCAGTTTGGCAGCGATCCGCGCTCGCTGGATGAAGTGGTGACCACCGCCAAACGCGTGGCCCAGCGCCCGCTGATCGTCAAGCTCTCGCCCAACGTGACCAGCATCGCCCAGATGGCCTATGTAGCGCAGGAGTCGGGCGCCGACGCGGTGTCGCTGGTCAATACCTTCGTCGCCATGGCGATCGATCCCGAGACACGCAAACCGCGCATCGCCAACGTCACGGCTGGACTTTCGGGGCCTGCGATCAAACCTATTGCCGTGCGCATGGTCTACGACGCCGCGCATGCGGTGAAGATTCCGGTCATTGGCATGGGAGGAATTTCGACTGCGGCTGACGTAGTGGAATTCATGCTCGCGGGAGCGACCGCGGTGCAGATCGGCACGGCCAGCTATTGGGATCCGTGCGCCACCGAGAAGATCGTGGACGCGCTCCAGGCCTGGTGCCGCGACCACGAAGTCACCCGCATCGCCGACCTCACCGGCGGAATGCAATTGGAGTAAAACCCCGCGCCGAAGGAGGCCGGTGACGATCGTGGGTGGAGCAGATCAGCAATTCGCAATGAGCGCAATCTGGCTTCGTCAATGATGCCTTCGGGCGCGATGGATCAGCTTATCGTGCCTCGCGTCTTTTCGTGATCATCGTCACTCCCGGCTGTGAAGCGAGTCACATCCAGCCTGCGAAGCCGCATCCTAGAGTGTTTGCGTTGGGCGTACGGTACCTGCTTTAGCTGGAATGCAAACCGTCCGCACAGAACTTTCCCAAGAGGCCAGAGCCCAACCGCCCCTTCGTTCCCCGCGCGGTCTCGCTCTTCTTGCTGAAGCTCATGAAATCTGTGGAGGCTCCCGCAGGCGAGACGGACTGGCACCGTCACTTAGAACAAGCGTTTATCCGATGAAAACCGACGGTCGCACGAGTTAGGCAAGGCGCTGAAGCAGAGGAGATTGTTTATGACGAAGCATGAATCTCGAACTTACAAATCCTGGTTTGCCGTGACCAAAAGTTTGGCCGTCATCGCACTAACGCTAATCATGGCTTCAATGCTGGCGCCCGGCGCCTGGGGCCAGTACAAGATTCTGTATAACTTCACCGGCGCCGCCGACGGCAGCACGCCGTTTTCCAGCCTCATCCTCGACACTTCCGGCAATCTTTACGGCACGACCACGGCGGGCGGTGCATCCGGAAATGGCAACGTTTTCAAGCTGACGAAGAACTCCGACGGAACATGGACCGAAAGCGTCCTTTACAGTTTCGCCGGCGGCACCGACGGAGCCACCCCCTACGTTGGGGTGACCTTCGACGCCAGCAGCAATCTGTACGGCACCACGCGGTATGGCGGCTCTTCCTCAGCTGGCACCGTCTTCCAGCTAGTGCCAAACTCTAACGGAACATGGACCGAAAGCGTGCTCTATAGCTTCACCGGCGGCAGCGATGGAGCAAATCCCTCGGCCGGGGTGATCTTTGACGCTTCAGGCACTCTGTATGGCATGACGTATGGAGGGGGTACGCAAGGCATGGGTATCGTCTACAAACTGACGCCGAACTCCAATGGGAGCTGGAGGTATGGCGCGCTCCATAGCTTCACGGGCGGCACAGACGGGAGTTATCCGCTGTGGGGGAACCTGACCTTTGACACAGCCGGCAATTTGTATGGCGCTACGACCGACGGCGTCGACCCCTGGGGCGGCTGCCCAAATGGCAATGATTGCGGGACCATTTTCGAGCTGACCCCCAATCCGGACGAAAGCTGGAACGAGAAAGCGATCTTCCGCTTTGACGGTAGTAACGCGGGGACGGAACGCAAGCCGTGGGGCACCCTGATCTTCGATTCGGCCGGCCATCTCTACGGAGCGACAGGGGGCGGGGGCGGATGGTATGGCAGCGTCTTCGAGTTGACGACGGGTGCAACTGGCGACTGGACCGTAAGTGTGCTCGATGTGTTCCAGGGTAATCAGGATGGAGCTTATCCTCAGGGCGGCGTCGTCCTCGACAGAGCGGGGAATCTCTACGGCACAGAGGTCTGGGGCTGCTGGAACGGATTCGGCCTTTGTGGCATGGTGTTCGAGCTGAGTCCGGGCCCGCAGGGATGGACCAAATCTACGCCTCATTGGTTCACCAAGGGCACTCCCAACGACGGAACCGGGCCCGCTGCCGGGGTCGTGCTTGATACTGCTGGGAACGTCTACGGCACGACGACGAGCGGTGGCAC
This sequence comes from Candidatus Sulfotelmatobacter sp., assembly GCA_052326105.1. Classification (GTDB taxonomy): domain Bacteria; phylum Acidobacteriota; class Terriglobia; order Terriglobales; family Acidobacteriaceae; genus Sulfotelmatobacter. The sequence continues at coordinate 70,418 of JBKQRC010000102.1, forward strand.
CAGCGGCTACGGTGTCGTGTTTGAGTTCGTGCCGGGCGCAGCGCAAACCTTCACCACTCTGGCGAATTTCGACGGGACGAATGGCTCTGACCCCCACTATGGGTATCCCGTCCAAGGCATCGACGGAGATTTCTACGGGATGACAGGCGGGGGTGGAATCGGCTGTGGCACGGTTTTCAAAATGACGCCGCCGGGAGCTCTCGCCACCCTGTACAACTTTCAGGGGGCCAGCGACGGCTGCAACCCTGATGGTGGACTGATGTTAGCGACGAGCGGAGATATCTATGGATCAACCACGAACGCAGGAAACAGCGGCGGCGGTACGCTCTTCCGAGTCAGCCCGTCAGGCACATTGACCACGGCACACGAGTTCAATTACACGGACGGCGGCAATACCAACTCCGCACTCGCGGAAGCTCCTGACGGGATTTTCTACGGAACGACCGTCAACGGAGGTCACAGCATCAGCTGTTGTGATGGCGGCGGCGTGATTTTCCAAATGACCCCTGCGGGCGCTTATTCGGTGCTTCACTTCTTCGACTTTAGTGACGGCTGGGATCCGCAAGATGCGACCCTGATTGAAGCAACAGATGGGAGCTTCTATGGAGAGACCGCCGGGGGTGGGAGTAGCTCCAATTGCTCTAACGGTTGCGGCACGATCTTCAAGGTTGGTCCGCTGGGAGTGTACGCGGTGCTGCACAGCTTCGTCGGGACTGACGGGTACGCCCCTTTAGGAGGGCTGATTCAAGCGACCGACGGCAACTTCTATGGGACAACTTACTACGGAGGTGCCTACGACAATGGCACGGTGTTCAGAATCTCTGCACAGGGCGCGCATACCACGCTTCACAGCTTCAATGGAACTGATGGTGCTCATCCTCGAGGCAGATTAGTTCAAGCCACCGATGGGAAGTTCTACGGGACAACCTACGGAGGCGGTGCGAACGGTGAAGGAACGGTATTCGAAATTACGGTTGGTGGCAAGCTAACCACGCTGCACGCCTTCGACGGCACGGATGGTAGCGAAATCAACAGCGGCCTATCCCAAGGCACCAACGGGACGTTTTACGGAATCACCTCCGGAGGCGGGACAAGCGGCGATGGAACGATTTTCAGCCTGTCTACGGGCCTGGGCCCCTTTGTAGCTTTCATACTCAATTCGGGCGCGGTTGGGCAAACCGCGGAAATTCTCGGTCAAGGCTTCACGGGCACAACTGCAGTTTCCTTCAACGGAACTCCGGCGGTTTTCAAAGTGCAATCTGACACTTACCTGACGGCCACGGTTCCCGTTGGAGCGACGACGGGTTCTCTCACTCTGACCGAGCCGAGCGGGACGCTGAAAAGCAACCAGGAATTCCGGGTGACGCCGCAAATTAAGAGCTTCTCGCCGACCGGCGGCCCGGTAGGCACAACCATAGTCATCATTGGCGAGAGCTTCACGCAGGCGATGGGCGCTGAGCTGGCGTGCAAGTGGCCGATGAACTTCACTGTGGACTCCGACACGCAGATCACGGCCACAATTCCGCCGAATGGAACTAGCGGCGGGATCATGGTTTTTACTCCAGGTGGGCACGTGGAAACCACTGCCAAGTTTAGCGTGACGCCTTGAGGTCAGGTTCTGGCGTTAGCTACCGTCCGCGCGCGTACCAGATCGAGCCGGGCGATTTGTAGTCGCGGCCTTCACCCCACACGGCGTGAGTTGCGCCGTCGCTGTCGATGGCCAGGCCGAAGTAATCGCCGAAGGGAAAGCGGAAGCCCTCACGCAGGATGTAGTCGTATCCCCGGGCGGGACCGGAAAGCTGAGTCTCGGCGCTCCAGGTGGCGCCGCCGTTGGTTGAGCTGCGATAGAAGGTATTCCACAGGTGGTGGTTGGGATGTCCCGCTTCTCCGGCTCGGGCATCCATCCAGGCAATGCGAACATCGCCGGCTGATCCGGCCACAATGGCCGGAAAGCAGTGTTCGACGCCCGGTCCCGCCGCGGAGACGCTGGTCCGCGACGTCCAGGTTACCCCGGCCGTCGTCGAGGACGAGAAATAGATGTGCTCCGGCGCGCCGTTGGCGCCTCCGGCATTCCACAAGGCGTAAAGCGCGCCTGCCGCATCCGAGGCCAGGGCGATCTGCGCGCCCAGAAATCCCGTGCCGCAGCTTTCCTCTTCGCAGCCCGGAGGCGCGCTCGACACATCCAGCAAGGCCGTTTTCCACGAGCGCCCGCCATCGGCCGAGCGGCTGACGTAGACGCTGACCGGGCGCGTCGGCATTTCGCGGCGGGCATAAGCCGTCCAGCCGAAAAAGACGTTCCCCGCAAGATCGACCGTAGCTCCCCCCGCCAGCGACCATCCCGGTTCGGTGCGGGGATTCACCGTCACCCGATTGAAGGTCTGTCCGGCATCGTGCGAGGCGGCAACCGAGAACTCTTCCTCCCGGTTGAACCCCACGTACACGTCAGCTCCGCGTACCGCCAGCACCGGCTTGTCCGCTTCTTCCTGTCCGCGCTCCGCCCACGAGTACGACCAGTGCTGGCCGAAGTCGAGAGACCGGGCAACCATAACGTCGCGACGGTTGTTCTGCAGCCAGGAGGCGTAGACCGTTTGCCGGTCTACCGGGTCCACCACAATCTGCGGATCAAACTGCCCGGTGGGGAAAGGAAGCAGAGCCCGCGAAGGCTGCCACGTAAGTCCGTTGTCGTTGCTGACGAGCAGGGTGATGCTGGGAGCGGTGCAGGCCGGACAATCAGGCACCGCGCCGTACTGCGGATAGAAAACGTAAATGTGACCGTGGCCGTCGGCCGCCATTGCCGGCTCCCACTGATCCCCGGTATGGTAGCCAAGCCGCGTTTGCGGCGTGAATCCGGAGAGCGCCAATGCCGCCTGCGAAGCCGTCAAAGCCAGCAGAATCAGCAGCGCAAGTTGCTGCGCGATCCGTAGCACGGGTTGGAAGCGGTTGGCGGAGAAGACCACTGGTTAGACCCTTGGCAAGAACCTGTCCTGGACTTTATCGTGATTCCCCAGGAGCGTCAATTACCCAAGGGTAATGGGTGCATGAATTTACAATCCCGTCACTTTCGCGGCCTTTCGTCATCTAATAACAGGCAATCAGGACTGGCCGCAATCCTAATGGGTGGAGAGTGATTCGAATGGCGAAAGCTACGTTTGCAGCAGGATGTTTCTGGGGAGTCGAAGCCACGTTCCGGCAGCTTCCGGGCGTAATCTCGACCCGCGTGGGCTACACCGGCGGGCAGACCGCGGACCCGAATTACAAGGAAGTCTGCACCGACCGAACCGGCCACGCCGAAGCCGTAGAAGTTGAATTTGACCCCACCAAGATTCACTATAGCGACCTGCTCAAGGTTTTCTGGGAGAATCACGATCCTACGCAACTGAATCGCCAGGGCCCGGATTGGGGTACGCAGTACCGCTCGGCGATCTTCTACCACTCGCCCGAGCAGGCGGCAGAGGCGCAGGCTTCGAAAGAAGCGCTGGAGAAGGCGCACCGCTACTCCAAGCCGATCGTGACGCAGATTGTTCCAGCAGTGACGTTCTATCCCGCCGAGGAGTACCACCAGCAGTATCTGGAGAAGCGCGGGCTGGCCAGTTGCCACGTCAAGTATTAGAAGCGCTCGTATTCGAAGCGCGCTCGGGCGCCCGCGGCCGGAAGAAGAACAGCAGGGTAAAACCTCCGATGTAGAAGGGCAAACTTTGTTGCAGGTTTCCGCCCCGGAAGCGCAGGACCAGACCAAACAGGGCCAGGGCCTCGCACAGTGCGTAGGTCGCCAGGTAACCCGCTCGCCAGTGGCTGAGACTCAGGCTGTCGTCGGGGCGGGCGGTCAGACTCTCTGCCGCGCGCAAAACCAGCGTCCGCCGCACCACGAAAATAACGCCGATAATCGCCACCGCCGCGGTCGACAAAAGGTAGTTTAGAGCATGATTTGCGGCCCGCGCGCCGGGTGGGATTACTTCTCCCCCGATGGCATACAGAAGAATGCTGATCAGCATCAGCCACTGCACTGCCCGCAGTGTCTTTAGCGCCCGCAACATTTGCTCGACATTCTCTCGCACTTCAGCGGGTAATGACAGAGAGAAATTTCGGGAGGCGTAATCCAGTGGCCATGTTCTTTCGGAATACTTTTACTTAGTTAAAGCAACGCCTGCGGGACGGCCCGGCCGTACCCGCAGAAACACTTGAAACGACACCGGATAGCTGCCGTAGGCGGCGTCCAGCGCTGTCGGCTTGGAGTAGATGGTCATATCCGCCCCCAATCCCAGTTGCCAGGTGCGGTTTTGAATCAGGTCGCGCACGCCGCCAAACGTGTAGGCGCCGATGCGGTAGGCCGGATGGACCGGAGCCTGGGGGAAGAGTTCGTCCTTATCCACCAGCTCCAGCCGCGAGAACGCGTAGTTTTTCTGGCGAAAATTCAGCGTGGTCTCGAGCAGGTAGCTGTTCAAGGTCGTGTCGGTCGCCAGCTTGTGCACCCGGCCCCACACCAACGTGGTTGCCCAGTTGCCGGAAGCCGTGGGCCGGTTGTACTCAACCGAGGCGGTCTGCCGCCACTGGCTTCCCGGTTCCAGCGCTTCGGGATGCTCCAGGCGTCCAATGCTGTATTGCGCTGCCCAGTTGCGCGAAGGCGCGACAAAGGCCCGCGTTGACCACGAATCTAGCGGCGCCAGTTGGATGCTCCAGCGCTCCTCATTCGGCTCGTGCCCGTTGAAGGCCGAAGCCTCCAGTTTGATCCGGTCAATCACGAATCCAGTTGTGACCACGCCGAAGCTGGTGTGGGTAGAGTCCTGCAGATGATGACTGAGCGGAGCCATTGGGAGCTCCGAAGCCGACATGCGGTGAAGGTACATGACTGGTCCCAGCGCCGGCTCTGCCGACGGACCGCCGTAAAGCTCCCAGGAAACTTTCTCCGTCAGCGGCAGCGTGTAGAACGCTGCCAGTTCGGCAAATACGTTGTGCGGATGTTGATGATCGACCAGCGGGTCGCCGTGATAGGTTTCGCCCGTCTGAAAGAGCTCAGGGAAGCCAGGATGCGGGGAAGTCAGCGACTCGGCGGAGAGCATCTGCCGGAACAGAATCGTCCCCTTACCCAATTTGTGCTGCTCCATCAGCATGCCCCAGTTGACCGACTCAGCTTTTCCTTCGCCGCGCGGCCCGCCTTGCTGGTTGTAATCAATGAAGATGACGCCATGCGCCATGAGTTCCCACCCGGCTCGCATCCACATCCACTCATTCACGTGCACGGACGCCGGCTGCCAGGCGGTTCCCGATCCGGCGTGCGGCGAAGGCAGCTGCGAAGATTCATTCTCTTCCATGTTCATTCCGGGCATGTTCATTCCGGCCATGGTTCCGGTCTCTTGGGCGAACGTCGGCGTCGTCGCAGTCATCACCAGAGACAAGACGGCTAGGAAAGTTCTCTTCACGGGAAACCGGGCCGCTGGGTTACGTCCCGGTAATTTTGATGCGGATTTCTTCCGGAAGACGCTGGCGGATCTCCTCGGGCAGGCGGTCATGCACGCGGCGCGCACCTTCCTTGGCTGCGTCGAGAACCGTCACCGGCGCCGGCGTTGCCACGGCCACTCCCAGCCAGATCACCGCCGAAAGGGCGAAGCCGGCCAGCGCCACGATCTCAAGCCAGAATGCATGCCGCGGTCCGAAGTGCCGGATCACCCCAAACGCCAGCAGGAACACTCCCGCTGAAATCGAAGCCAGCGCGATCAGTCCTACGTCAATGATGCGGTGCATCTGCTGGCGGCTGTGGCAGCGTGCGCAAGCCGCGAGATGGCTTTCGTAATCCCCGCGCATCTCGGGCGCAAGGCCGGAAATGTCGTAGCGCCAGCCCGCCAGGATTTTCCCCACGATTGGATCAATGCACTGCTGACTCATGGAGTATAAAGACACGCTATGACCATTAGGCCGGGCCCGATTCAGCCGTGCTACAGGCGAATGGGCGCAAGCGACTCCGACTGCTCCGCCAGCAACACGCGGTTCTGAAACAGTCCTCCGCGCGCCGCCAGCGCCTTTTCCGCCTCTCTCCGGGCTATCTCCGGATGGTTATTCTGCTCTGAGAGATGCGCCAGAACCACAAACGTCGCACTATTATCATAGTCGTTAATAAAGAAATCCGCGAGGGCCTCGTTCGACAAATGCCCGACCCGGCTCATCACCCGCTGCTTCACCGCCCATGGATATGGCCCTCCCCGCAGCATTTCCAGGTCGTGGTTGGACTCCATCACTAGCATGTCGCAGCCGCGCAGGTGATCGCGCACGCTCGCCGGCAAATATCCTAGATCAGTGACGAACCCGACCTTGATTCCTTCCGCGCGGAACGTGAACCCCACCGGGTCGGCGGCATCGTGGGGAATGGTAAATGGTTTTACCTCAATGTCTCCCACCTGAAATCTGTGGCCGGATTCGAAGCGCTCGAACTTCTCCAACTGCGGCCGCTCGCCTTTCTCATTGCGCATGGCCCTTGCCCACTCCTGGTGCGTCGCGCCCGTCATGAACACGGGAATGTGCAGTTTCTTGGCCAGCGTTGCCAGTCCGTAAATGTGATCGGAGTGCTCGTGAGTGATCAGAATCGCCGAGAGCGAGTGCGGATCCTCGCCCAGCGTCGTCATGCGCTTGAAAGTCTCGCGGCAGGAAATGCCGGCATCCACCAGAATCCTGGTGCAGGCGCTGGCCACGATCGCACAATTCCCCCGACTCCCCGAGGCCAGCATGGAGACACTAACGCCCATGATCGCAGCATACGCGCCTGCCCTGTGGAATCGGGAGTGACTTTCTGGTTAGCCAGTACCTAAGAGCGGACCTCAGACCTCAGACCTCAGACCTCAGACCTTCAACCCTATGTTGAGACACTGGTCCTGAGGTCGAAGTCTGACGTCCGCGGTCCGCGGTCCGCTCTTACTTTCCTTGCCGCAAGTTGTCAATCACGCCGCGCATGATCGAACCGCCATACGCGCCTGCGATTCCGGGAAGAAATGCCAGGAACGATCCGTAAACCTGCGCCCGCGTCGGCTTCACCGTAAGGATCACGTAAGCAGCAAGTTCAGTCAGGGGGATGAATACGCCAACCGCGACGACCCAGCGCCACGGCCAGCGTCGGCGCATCAGGCCGAGCATCATGCACGACGCAAGAACCAGTAGAGCAGTGAACAGAAGGTCGTTTACGGTGACGTCAGCCCAGCCCGTGCCAATCCCACACAGCGCGGCCAACAGGTAGAACCACGCGTCGCCAAGGATTCCTCCAGCGCTGGAACCTTGCTCAGATGTTTTCATTCCGCAATCGAAAATCGAAAATCGTCAATTGAAAATCAGCAATCGAAAATCGTCAATATTTGTAGAACCCCCGCCCGCTCTTTCTCCCCAGCCAGCCCGCGTCCACCATCTTGACCAACAGCGGGCACGGCCGGTATTTGGGATCACCCAGGCCGCTCTGCATCACGCGCATGATGTCCAGGCAAACGTCGAGCCCGATGAAATCCGCCAGCGTCAGCGGGCCCATGGGATGCGCCATCCCCAGCTTGAAGACCTCGTCCACGGCCTCCGGCGTGGCCACACCTTCCATCACGGCGTACATGGCTTCGTTGAGCAGCGGCATCAGCACGCGGTTCGAGACGAATCCCGGCGCGTCATTGACTTCCACCGGCGTCTTGTCGAGCTTCACCGCGAGATCACGCACCGTGGCGAACGTTTCCTCGGAAGTCGCCAGCCCCCGGATGACTTCCACCAGTTTCATCACCGGCACCGGATTGAAGAAGTGCATCCCGATGACCTTCTCTGGCCGCTTGGTCAGCGCCGCCAGCTTGGTAATTGAAATAGAAGACGTATTCGAGGCCAGGATGATCTCAGGCCGCAGCAACCGATCCAGGTCGCCAAGAATCTCTATCTTGATTTCAAACTTCTCCGTCGCCGCTTCCACCACGAAGTCGCAATCGGCAAGTTTCTCGCGCTGCGTGACCGGCTCAATCCGATTCAGTGCGGCAGCCTTATCGTCGGTAGTGATCCTGCCTTTCGCCATCTCGCGGTCGAGATTCTTGCTGATCGTAGCCAGCGCTCGATCCAGAAACTTCTGCTCCACGTCGCACAGAACTACGTTGTGCCCGCAGCGCGCGAACACATGCGCGATGCCGTTGCCCATGGTTCCGGCTCCGACCACTCCGACTCGTTGTATGTCCATATGCCTTGCCTCTCACGAAAACGTTCGAGTCTATCACTAAGAGCGGACCTCAGGCCTCGGACCTCCGACGCTGGACCTTGGTCGGAGGTGGGCTGGCTGAGGTCTGAGGGCTGAGGTCCGACGTCCGACGTCGCTCCCACGCCTGTCGAGGTATGATGGTGAGTTTCATTTTCACGAATCTCCCTGTGAATCTGCTCTCATGCCCATCAAAACTATCATCGAACCATTCCGCATCAAGAGCATCGAACCCATCCGCTGGACCACCCGTCGCCAGCGCGAGCGACTGCTGCAAGCCGCCCATTACAACCTGTTTCTTCTCCCTGCCGATGATGTCCTGATCGACCTGCTCACCGACTCGGGCACCGGAGCCATGTCCACGCACCAGTGGGCCGCTGTGATGGAAGGCGACGAGAGCTACGCCGGCAGCAAGAGCTTCGATCGTTTCAAGAATTCCATCCAGGAAGTCTTTGGCTACAAGCACGTCATCCCCACCCATCAGGGACGCGCTGCCGAGCGCATCCTGTTCAGCGTGACCTGCAAGAAAGGCGACGTTGTCCCTAACAACACGCACTTCGACACCACCCGCGCCAACGTCGAATTCGTCGGCGCCGAGGCCGTTGATCTCGTCATCGCCGAAGGCCGCCAGCCCGCGCTCTCGCATCCTTTCAAGGGCAACATGGACGTCGCTGCGCTCGAAGCCCTGATCGCGCGCACCGGCCGCGAACACATTCCGCTCGTCATGCTCACCGTCACCAACAACTCCGGCGGAGGTCAGCCGGTCTCGATGGAAAACGTCCGCCAGGTAAGTGCCGTGTGCAAGCGCCACAAAATCCCGCTTTATTTCGACGCCTGCCGCTTCGCCGAGAACTCCTGGTTCATCAAGCTGCGCGAAAAAGGATACGAATCGAAACCCCCCAAACAGATCGCGCAGGAAATGTTTCGCCTCGGCGACGGATGCACCATGTCGGCGAAGAAAGACGGCATGGCCAACATCGGCGGCTTCCTCTGCACCAACGACGACCTGCTGGCGCAGCAGGAAAAAGATCTGCTGATTCTGACCGAGGGATATCCCACTTACGGCGGCCTCGCCGGCCGCGATCTCGAGGCCATCGCCGTCGGCGTGCAGGAAGCGCTGGAAGAAGATTACCTGCGCTACCGCATTGCCTCGACCGCGTATCTTGGCAATCACATCGCGTCCCAGGGAGTGCCCATCGTCCAGCCGCCCGGAGGCCACGCCATCTATCTCGACGCCCGCGCGTTTTTGCCCCACATTCCCGCCGACCAGTTCCCCGGCGTGGCCTTGGCGGCCGAACTGTACCTGGAAGGTGGAATCCGCTCCGTCGAAATCGGCACGCTGATGTTCGCCGGAGCCGCCAAGATGGACCTGGTGCGCCTGGCCATCCCGCGCCGGGTCTACACCCAAAGTCACATCGATTATGTGGTCGAAGTGATTCTGGAAGTGTGGAAGCATCGCGCAAACATCCCCGGCCTGCGCCTCACCTATGAAGCGCCGTTCCTGCGGCACTTTACCGCGCACCTGGAGCCGGTGCCGGTCGGGGCAGCCACGCGCTCCTGACCGCGCCGCCCTGCAATCGGCTATGGTTTGGATTCTTCCAGCAGTACCACATCGGAATCCGTATGGCCGCGGATCAGGCCCAACTTACTGCCGTCGAAGGACCAGTGAAAGTCGCGGATTTGTTCCGACTTGAAGTTGGTAATCTGCTTTCCGGGCGAGCCGTCGAGAGGCTGCAGCCAGAGATTATCCGCATCCTGGTCGCGGAAAGGATAAACCACCGCTTTGCCATCAGGCGTGAAATGGGCAATCCCTGAGCGCGAGTGTTGCAATTCCAGAAGCTTCGTATTCTGCGGAGAATCCACGGGCAGCAACGCCAGTTGTCCCCTAACGACGCCCGCGGCGGCAAAAGTTATGAAGGTGGCTAGCTTGCTGTCGGGAGAAATGTCGAATCCGTAAGCCGGAAGATCTGAGAGTCTTTCCGCCTTTCCACCGTCCAGCGGCGCCCTGGTCAGGATTGCGCCACTGGAAAGATCGGAGTAGTAAACCCATTTCCCATCGGGAGCGCACACCGGGAATTCATCCAGTTTGTCGTCGCTGATCTGCTTGAAGTTTCCGCCGCCCGCGTCCATGCGCCAGACATTTACCACCTTCGAGCCCGCGTGGCCGCCGATCGAGGTCACGATGTAGCGGCCATCCGCGCAGGCCGATGGCTGGAAGGCCACGCCGTCGTGCTGCGCAGTGGTGAGCGTGGTCTTGTTTCCAGTGTCAGGATGGAGCAGGCTCAGGCCATCCTGATCGAGGATCACCTGGCCATCCGGCGTCCAGGAAAAGCGGCTCACCCGACTTTCTGAAGTGAGCTGCCGAGCCTGGCCACCGTTCAGGCCCAAGGTGGCCAGTGCGAAAAGATCGAAGTGTGATTCGATCATGACCGTTGCCAGCATGTGCCCGTCGGCCGAGACGCTCAGGTCGGAATAATTGTTGATGTCGTGAGTAATCGCGCGAACTTTTCCCTCTCGAATCGAAACTTCCGCGATTTGCTGCCGCGAGAAATTAGTATCTCGGCTGTTATACAGCGCCAGCAGACCGCTGCCGTCGGGCAGCCACACCGGACTCACCATGAATCCATCTTTGGAGGTAAAGACAAGATTCTGTTTGCCGGTGCTGACGTCGACCGCGACGAGGCCGCTGATGGCATCGCCGGGCTGCGTGACCACGCATACAATCGTCTTGCCGTCCGGCGACCACGCAGGATCGCCCATCCGTTGGGTCATCTCACCGTTGACCAGGGTTTTACTCTCGCCGCTTTCCAGCGAGTACGTCACCAGCCGCAGCTTGCCCAGCGCCGGGTTGTTCATCACCACATAAGCAAGGTTTTTCCCGTCAGGAGAAAACGTGATGTTAGTGTCCACGTCGGTGACGAGTTTTTGCGGAGTGCCACCGAGGACGGGCGCGCGATAGAGAAGTTTCAGCGCTTCTCCGGGCTCGCCGCGGACAAAATATAGATAGTTTCCATCGGGAGAGAACCGCACACCCAGGTACTGCACCGGTTCGGGCGGCATGACCTGCGTATTGCTGTTGGTGGGAACGTTGCGCAGCCACAAGCTCTGCTGCGCTTTGTCCTCGACCACGCTCAAAATGTATTTTCCGTCAGGCGAGATGGCCACCAGCTTGACCTTGCCCGTTTCCGTGACCTTGTTGACGGTGAAATTCTGGAACGGAACCGTCCGGGAGCGGACAAACAACGCGTAGACACCATAAGCCGCCGCCACGATTAGCACCAGCACGATCGCGCTAATCACCCCCGTGCCCAACTTGTTCTGTCGCGCAGCCGCCACCACCGCCGCGCTGCCGCTGGTCTGCGAAGATTGCGGCTGCGCGGCCTGGATTTGCGAAGACTGGGCTCGCACAGGTTGGATCTGCGAAGACGGCGTCTGCGCGATCTGGGCAGCGGCCGTCGACGCTTCTGATTCCGCGCTCGCCGCCGGCACTTGCCGGCTGGAATCTGTGTCCCGCTTCAGGCGCTGCAGTTCCGCTCGCATCTCCGAAGCGTGCTGGTAGCGCAGATCGCGATCTTTCTCCAGCGCCCGGTTGATAATCCGTTCCAACTCCACCGGCACGTCCGGGTTCAGCCGCGTGGGCGACACCGGAGCGCGGTTGAGCACGCCGTCAAAAATAATCCCCGAAGTGTCGCCCCGGAACGGCAATACCCCGGTCACCATCTCGTACAGCACCGCGCCGAATGAAAACAAATCGGTGCGGACATCGAGTTCCTTGCCGCGCACTTGCTCCGGCGACATGTAGGCGACCGTGCCCAACGCCGTTCCCGGACTGGTCAGATGGGGCTCGTCGAGTGTGCCGGTGAGCGTGTTGGCCGCGGCAATCTGGCTTGATGAACTGATCGAGTTTGTAACTTTGGCCAAGCCGAAGTCCAGAATCTTGGCGTGCCTCCGCTTGGTGACGAAAATGTTTGCCGGTTTGATGTCGCGGTGGACGATGCCTTCGGCGTGGGCCGCATCGAGCGCATCGGCGATCTCAATCGCCAGCGACAGAGTCAGCTCGGTTTCGAGCGGCCGCCCTGCGATGCGCTGCTTCAGCGTCATCCCGTCGAGAAACTCCATGGCGATGAAGGTTTGCCCGTGCTGGTCGTCAATCTCGTAAATCGTGCAAATGTTGGGATGGTTCAGCGCGGAGGCGGCCTGTGCCTCGCGCTGAAAGCGGGCCAAAGCCAGCGCATCTTTGGAAATCTCGTCGGGTAGAAACTTCAGGGCGACAAAGCGGTGCAACTTTACGTCCTCGGCCTTGTAAACCACACCCATGCCGCCACCCCCGAGCTTCTCGACGACGCGGTAGTGCGAGATGGTTTGGCCGATCATGGTGTGACCGATCACTGGCCGCACAATCTTACGGGGGTGAAATAGGCAAGTCAATGAAAGTGGGCATTCTGGCGGTGGTCAAGAATCTGGCAAAAACGATCGCTGTTTTTACACGACTGCCGGGTATCACCGCGGTCCGGCCACCATCCTCTTCCACGGTGTAAAATACTCCAGGCAAGCCCTAATAACTGACCTCCCAGCTTTCGAAAGGATTCCTCCATGGCAACGCTAGAAGCCCCCGTCCGGCCGCGTACGGCCCTGCACCAGGGCCCGTTCGTCACCGAGCCGTTTTTCGATTTCCGCAATGAAGACAATGCGCGCAAGATGCGCGCCGCCATCGCCAAAGTTCGCGGCCAGTTGGGACGCGAGTACGACCTCATCATCGGCGGCAAGCGGGTCAAGACCGCAGAAAAGATCAAGTCGCTGAACCCGGCGAAACCGTCGGAGATCGTGGGCATCCATCAGAAGGCGGGCAAAGAGCACGTGGAACCAGCCATACAAGCCGCGCTCGCTGCGTTCGAATCCTGGAGCCGCACCACGGTCGAAGAGCGCGCCAGTCTGCTGTTCCGCGTCGGCGATCTGCTGCGCCAGCGCAAGATGGAATACATGGCGTGGATGGTCTTCGAAGTCTCAAAGAACTGGGCCGAGGCCGACGCCGACGTTTCCGAGACGCTTGACTTCTGCGAATTCTACGGGCGCGAGGCGCTGCGATTCGGCAAGGCGCAAACGCCCATCCAGTTGCCCGGCGAGCGCGACACGTTGACCTACATTCCGCTGGGCGTGGGCGCCGTGATTCCGCCGTGGAATTTCCCCTGCGCCATCATGGCCGGGATGACGCTGGCCTCGATCGTCAGTGGCAACACGGTTATCCTGAAGCCGTCGAGCGATTCGCCCACCATCGCCGCCAAGTTCGTCGAACTGCTCGAAGAAGCGGGCATGCCGGAGGGCGTGGTGAACTTCTGCCCGGGCGCCGGAGCCAGTTTCGGCGACGCCATCGTGGCGCATCCCAAAACCCGCTACATCGCCTTCACCGGTTCGCGCGAAGTCGGCCTGCACATCAACAAAGTGGCGGCAACGCAGGCTCCCGGCCAGCTCTGGATCAAGCGCACGATCCTTGAGATGGGCGGCAAAGACGCCATCATCGTTGACGCCGATGCCGATATCGATTCCGCGGTCGAGGGCGTAGCGCAAGCGGCCTTCGGCTTCCAGGGCCAGAAGTGCTCTGCCTGCTCGCGCGCGATCGTGGACGAGCGCGTTTACGACAAATTTCTGGAACAACTCAAGGCGCGGGTGGAAAAAATTCAGGTCGGCGATCCCACCGAAAACGCCAATATGGCCGCGGTGATCAACGAAGGTTCGATGAAGACGATTCTCGAATACATCGAGCAGGGCAGGAAAGACGGACGCATCATCACCGGCGGTGAGCGCGCACCCGGCGAGGGCTACTTCATTAAGCCAACGGTGATCGCTGACATTCCGCCGAAATCGAAGCTCGAGCAGGAAGAGATCTTTGGCCCCGTGCTGGCCGTGATCAAGGCCCGCGGTTTCGACCACGCGCTCGAAATCGCCAACGACACCGAATTCGGCCTGACCGGAGCCGTCTACACCAGTTCGCGCGACAAGATCGAGCGCGCCATCCGCGATTTCCACGTCGGCAACCTGTACATCAACCGCAAATGCACGGGAGCGATGGTGGGCGCGCATCCTTTCGGCGGCTTCAACATGTCAGGAACGGATTCCAAATCCGGCGGCCCGGATTATCTGTATCTGTTCACCCAGGCGAAAGCGGTGGGAGAGAAGATCGGGTAGGAATAGTATCGCCGCCGTCCCGGCGGCTGTCGTGGCGGTGTCTCGCCGCCACTGCGAGGGCGAGACGCCCTCGCGACAGCCGGCAAGGTGCCGGCGCTACGAAGAGACCGGCAACGGATTCCGCTCCACAAACTGCCACTGATGCCAGTATGGATAAATCGGGGTCACCTTGCTGGCGCTGTCCAGCTTGGCGATCTGCTCGGGCGTTAGATTCCATCCTGCCGCGTTCAGGTTCAGGCGCAACTGTTCTTCATTGCGCGCGCCGAAAATCACCGTTGCCACGGTGGGCCGTTGCAGCAGCCAGTTTAGGGCCACCTGCGGCACAGTCTTGCCGCACTCTTTGGCAACCTCATCCAGCGCGTCGACGACTTTGTACAAATGCTCGTTGAAGACCGGCGGGCCCATTTCAGATGTCTTGTGCAGCCGGCTTTCCTTCGGCAGCGGTTGCCCCCGGCGGACCTTTCCCGTGAGCCGTCCCCATCCCAACGGGCTCCAAATCAGCGCGCCCACTCCCTGATCCATCCCCAGCGGCATCAGTTCCCATTCGTATTCCCTGCCGATCAGCGAGTAGTAGACCTGATGGCCCACATATCGCGCCCAGCCGTAGCGGTCGGAAACATCCAGGGATTTCATCAAATGCCAGCCGGAAAAATTGGAGCAGGCGATATACCGCACCTTCCCGCTCGTCACCAGATTGTTGAGCGTGCTCAGGACTTCGTCGAGCGGCGTGAGCGCGTCGAAGCCGTGCAGGTGATAGATATCGATGTAATCCGTTCCCAACCGCTGCAGGCTCGCCTCGCAAGCCTGGATCAAGTGAAGGCGCGACGATCCCAGATCGTTAGGTCCGGGCCCCATGCGGAAAGTCGCTTTGGTGGAGATCAGAACTTTGTCACGCCGTCCGGCGATCGCCTTGCCCAGAATCGTTTCGGAGAGCCCATCCGAGTAAATGTCAGCCGTGTCGAACAGATTCACACCGGCTTCGAGGCAGATGTCGACGAGGCGCGTCGCCTCGGCCACATCGCTCGCGCCCCAGGCACGAAAGAATTCGTTCCCACCCCCAAACGTTCCCGTGCCAAAACTCAAGGCTGGAACTTTCAAGCCGGATCGGCCAAGCTGTCGGAATTCCATATCAGCGATAGATGCAGATCAAGAGAAAAATGATTCGATCGGAGCTTTTCAGTGACTAAAATCCAGTGACTTGAATCGAAGCGGAATTGTACCGCAAACAAGAAAAGGCCGCCCGTGGGCGGCCTCGTTTCTGCAGAACTGAATATCTATTGCGCAACTCCCGCGGGTGGCTGGGGCACAGTCCCGGCGGCGGTCGCGGCTGCCGCTTCATTCAGGATGCGGTGGTGGATGGTGAACAGCGCCAACTCCAGCCGGTCCGACACGCCGATCTTGTCATAGACGTTGCGCAGGTAGTTCTTGATAACCTGCTCGGTGGTGCCCAGCTGCGAGGCGATTTCCTTGTTTTTGTAGCCCTGCACGATCAAGGCCACGATGCGGAGTTCCTTCGCCGTGAGGCGATCGCGCACGCGCAATCCCACCATATCGTTTTCGGTGAGTTCGCTGGGCACGGCGACGTCCTGCACCCAGGTCTCGCCGCGGGCCACTTTGCGCACGCAATCCACCAGCGCGGCGCTGGTCACGTTGCGATAAACGACGCCGTGGGCGCCGTTCGCCATGTGTTTCTGCGCGCTCTCGCCCGTGTCGGCCAGAACGATCAGGCGTGTCTTGGCTTTGTTCACGGCCAGCACGATCGCGGCAAAATCGTTATGGAATCCCGCCGCCGCCACCAGCACTGCCGCGCGGAACTTGTCCACCGCCATGAACATCTGCTCCGGCGTTTGTGCCTGAGCTACGATGCGCATTTCGTCTTCGACCGCCAGTACTTTGGCGATCCCCGCCCGGAAGATCGCCTGGTTATCGGCCAGAATCAGTTTGAGCATTTGTCAGCGCTCCCAAAAAGTACGCTTCAAAAGTTAAGAGTTCCGAACGAACTCGTATGAGTCGATCACGCAGGCCACGCCGCGGCCTTCGCCGCCGCTGCCCGTCTCGTCGGCGCGCACCACCCGCCCCTTGCACTGGATAGTCACATTCTCCTGACCACCGGTCATCTCCGGCGGCAGCGTGATTTCAAATTCCACGGGCGAACCAATCTCCATGGCAGCGTCGGCGCGAATGTACACGCCCGCTGCGCTCAGATTCCCCGTCACACCACTCGCGTCCCCGCCGGTTTCGCCCTTATGAATCTTAATCGGCAATTCCAGTGGGAACCTTTTTCCGGTCCGTGCTTCTTCGCCCACGGGGCCTCCTCTTTGCTGCTGGCCGTTTCTGGATCTGTCGTCTGTGAATGAGGCCAGTGCCATCAAATCAAGCTCCTGACGGGCCAAGGCCCGCATTTGTGCTTACGGCAGGTTATATCACGGAAAGTTACCCATGTAAAAGGCTGATAGCCCGTTAGTTAACGGTAGCAACTAGGGTCCCCCCGGGGACGACCGGAAGATTACCACCCCGACTTCACCGAGATCTGGGTCGAGGATCGGCTCCGTCAAACTGTGCCGGTACAGGAGGGAGAGATTTTGGATCACACTGGCGCGTTCGGCGTCGTCTGGTCTTCCCCAGACCAGGATCGCGTCGGGCGATGCTTTTTCGATATCCGCCATGATGCTGCTCGTCTGATTCGACTCCGGCAACACATCCATGGTGCCGATCAGTCTGGCCTCGCCAAAGTAGGCCGCCTTATAGCCCGCCTCCCATCCCACACCGTGTTCAGGAAAGGGACCCGGCCCCAGGCTCACGACTGTAGGCTTGCGGTGACCCTTCAGGCGATTGCCGGCGTCGTAGCAACTGAGTTCGTAGTCGCGGGTCAAAGTGCGAAATGGCGACGACCGGTACGTCAGCGAAATGACCAACCCGACAACCACCAGAGCCTGACAGATTCTGAGCCAGCGCGGATGGAATTCGCTCTTCCCAGCTAAAAAACCCGAAGCAACTGCCAGCACCAAAGGCACCAGCGGGAACAGGTAGCGCGAATCGAAGACCAGCATCGAGTATGCCGCGACCAGAGCGAGCGCCGCAATCGCGGAGACAATCACGAAAGACCATTCCGTAGGATACTGAATCTTCCGGCGGGCAACCATGGCTAGAGCGAATACGTATGCGAGCAGGCCGCCCGGTGTCGCGACAATCAGCATCTCCTTCAGGACCAGGGGAACGTTGTGTGTTTCGGCCAGAATGATTGCCGGCAGCAGTTGCCTGATGTTGCTCTTATACGTCCAAGTCCATGAACCCGGCGGCATGGGATCCAACACCCCGTACTCATCGAATTGCCCAGCGGTATTCCTGAGCAGCGCATAGGTCGGGTCCCGGTGCGCTCGGAACGCGTGTAGCGTCGATTGCAGCAGGTTCGCCTTAAACTGGCTGCCGGTCGTGAACACCCCGTACTTTGAGTGCAGCACCCCGGCCCATCCGACGGCCATCACCGCGGGGATCAGCGCTGCTAAGGCAAGCCGGGTAACTCTTGTCTTCCACGGTTTGCCGGATACGACCAAAGCCGCCGTCGTGCACACAGCCAGCCAGGGCAGGGCAAAGGCCTTGGCGAGAAACGCGATGCCGTGAACCGCTCCCAGGAAGAGCCAATCCTCTAAACGATCGTTCCGCAGTGCCCGGAGCAGAACAAGAAAATAGACAAGCACCAAGGCGGCAAGCAGGAAGTCCGGAGTAACTATTTCGACGGCTGAGGACGCGAAGCTGCGGCCAAGCGCAAACAATAGAGCTGCCACCGAGCCAGCCAGGCGGGAGCGCCACAGCCTTTCCGCAAGAACATAGGTTAGCGCCAGGGAGAGCACGAAGCTCCCCATGTTCAAGAACTTACCGATGTGCAGGTAGTCCCCATTCCCGAATCGCACGGCTGCGATCAGCCAGGAAATTAGAGGGCTGCGAAACGCGTTAATTGCGGAGTGAAATTCGCCCTGGCGAATGTGCCGGGCTATTCCTGTATAGGCCATGCCGTCGAAGTCAATTTCGTTGAAGCATGTCCTGCTGAACCACCACAGCTCGAAGGCGCAGCAGGCAACTGCCGCGCTGAGGGTGAAGGCCCACAGATTATTCTTGAGGTAGTCGTTTTCGCGCCATCGTTTCAGAGTCTTAGTCAGGGCCTGGGTCATCCAAGTGCTGTCTCCGCCGTGATGGTGCAGTGTACATGAGTCGGCTCTGGACAAGAAGCGAATCACGCGGTTTTGACGTCCAGTCAGTATTCCATGGTAGGTTGGATCAATTTCCCATCAAGGTGGTCGGGACGGGGGGCATACGAAATGTGGACTCCACAAAACTCTAAGCGGGGGCATGATCTTCGGCAACTCTGCCTTGCTGCAGCGGTGATCTTTCTCATCACGATGGCGCAAGCACAATCGGCATCGGGCCAAAAGGTAGATGCACCGTCCACCGCATCTCGGGCGGGTAAGTCAGCGGCCCAGACTTCCAAGCCAGAGACCAGCGATGCTTCTCAGGCCCCGGGGGTGCTCACACAACTGAACGCAGCTCTAGAGGGCTTGGCCGCGAAAGTGTCTCCGGCAGTGGTGCAGATCCTGGTCACCGGATATGGTCCGCTCCATGAGGAGGACAAATCTCAGACTGCGCTGATCGTTCGCCAGCACGCGGTCGGATCAGGAGTGATCGTAGACCCTAACGGCTACATCATGACTAACGCCCATGTGGTGGAAGGGGCGCAACGCATCCGCGTGGCATTGCCGCTGCCCACGGATGATTCCGCGGGCCAGGCACCGGTGGGCAAACGCCGGATTGTGGAGGCGCGCCTTCTCGGTCAGCATAAAGAAACCGATCTCGCCCTTCTCAAGATCGACGATTCCGGCCTGCCTTCCCTTTCCCTCCTCACCCAGCACAGGCCGCGAGTGGGCCAACTGGTCTTTGCCATCGGCAGCCCGGAAGGCTTGCAGAACTCGGTCACCATGGGAGTAGTCAGCGCCGTCGCTCGCCAGGCCGATCCCAGCAAGGCGCTTACCTACATTCAGACCGACGCTCCCATCAACCCCGGCAACAGCGGAGGCCCGCTGGTGGATATGAACGGCTCGGTCCTCGGGATCAACACGTTTATCCTGTCGCAAGGTGGAGGCAGCGAGGGTCTGGGATTTGCGATTCCGGCACGTGTGGTTGATTTCGTCTACCAAAGCCTGCGCAAACATGGGCACGTCCATCGTGTCGAAATTGGCGCGGTCGCGCAAGAGATCACGCCTACTTTGGCCGAGGGCCTGCAACTTCCGCAGCATTGGGGAGTCGTCGTCGTGGATGTGACCCCCGATGGTCCCGCCGCAGCGGCTGGCCTCAAGATTCAGGACATCATTCTCTCGGCCGATGATCGCCGAATCGAGAACCTGCCGGCACTCTCGGCTGCCCTCTACCTGCACCGTATTGACCAGGTGATCAAGATGGAGATTCTGCGCGGCAGTGAAAGGAAAACGCTGTACATCCCGGCGATCGAACACCGGGATCATATGGATGAACTTCTCGACTCCGTTAACCCCGAGAACAGCCTGATCCCGCGTCTGGGAGTTCTTGCGATCGATCTCACCAGTGATCTTCAGTCCCGGTTGGGATCGTTGCGCATCCCCTCCGGAGTAGTCGTGGTGGGACGAGCTGCCGACCTGATTACTCCCGATACGGGGCTCCAGGCAGGCGACATCGTCCATCAATTGAATACGACGCCCATCGACTCCATGGACACGCTGCGCACGGCCGTGCGCGAGCTGAAGACCGGCGATCCGGTTGTATTCCAGGTCGAGCGCGATGGCGGCTTGATGTATGTGAGCTCCGAGTTGGAGTAGTGGCTATCGGGCTCCGGCTGCGCTGGCTGCAGCCCTGGGTTTGGCGGCGTTTTCGATTGCGATTCCCAGCCCCGACCCGATAGCTTCCGCCACGCGCAGATCGTCTGCCGTGAACGCATCCTGCGCGGCACGATAGACGGCCAGCACGGCAGCCACTCCGGTCGTGCCTTCGAGAGGCATGGCCAGCGCCGAACGGAGCGTGCTGTATTTCGTGGGATTGTTCAGGTAACCGGACTCGACCGATGGATTGCCGTTGAGAATCGGCTTGCGGTTTTGCGCTACCCATCCCGACAACCCCTCCCCCAGCGGAATCTGCAAGGAAGAAAACAGGCTGGAGTTGTCGCCGCTCACGAACTCCGGCACCAGGAGCCCACTTCTCGGACAGTACAGCGCCATGGCGTCGTGGGGCAGCAGGCGTTTCAATCGTACCCAGAGGAGGGAAGCGATGTCTTCGATCGTCAGACTTTTGCTCTGGCGGCAGAACTCGATGAGTTCCTGCTTCTGAGAGCTGGCAGCGGACATCCGTGCTGAATCTTCCCGCGTCTTCGAGGCCGCTGGTGTTTCCGCCGATTCGGCAAAACCGGCCGCCGGAGCCAGTCCGCGCTCTACCTTAATGTCCGTGGAAAGTTTCGGAGCCGCCTGCAGCGGCTGCGCGGTCGCCAGCTTTTCCAGTTCGACGTAGCGGCGCTGCAGAATCTCGACCACTCGCGGATCGAAGCTCCGGCCCGCTTCCGCAACCACCCTGGCCATGGCCTCGTTCAGCGGCAGCGCCCTGCGGTATTGCCGGTCGGACGCGAGAGCATCCAGACAATCCACCGCGGCCAGAATGCGCGCCCCGATCGGAATCGCCTCGCCCACTAATCCGAGCGGATAGCCGCTGCCATCCCATTTCTCATGGTGAGCGCGCACGATCGGCACCACCGGATACGGAAAATCCACCTGCTCCAGAATCTCCGCCCCAACGATGGGATGGATCTTCATCTTTTCGAATTCCTCGGGCGTCAACTTCCCCGGCTTCGAAATGATGTGCTCCGGCACCGCCAGCTTCCCGATGTCGTGCAGCACCGACGCCGCCTGCAACGCCTCGGTGTCGTCTTCGCTCAAGCCCAATTCCCTGGCCAGTTCGACGGCATACACCCGCACTCGCTGCAGGTGCTCGCCGGTCGTCGCATCCTTCGCTTCAATAGCCAGCGCCAGCGCTTCGATGGTCCGCAGATGCAGATTGGAGACCTTTTCGGCGTGCCGCTTCTCGGTTTCAACCTTTCCCAGATACAGGCGATAGGAGCGGTACATCAGATAGATCGGGGGCAGCACCAGCAAAGACGACTGCCATCCGATGTGCCGGTTCAGGAAGTGAACCAGGGCCGCTGTCGCCGCGCCCACCATGCAATAAGGGAATGACCAGAGGTAACTGTCAGTCCACACCTTGGAAATGGCTTTGTCTTCGGTCAATCCGATAATGGTTGACATCGCTCCGGTGTTGCAGGCGAACTGCGTAACCGAAGCCACCAGAAGGGCGAGCAGCCCCGGTCCGTGCAGAACGCGCGTCGTCACCAGTTGATAGGCGCCGTATGCGACGGCGCTTGAGACTGTCACCTGCGATACGTTGAAGACCAACTGAATGGCTTTGAGCCGACGTGCCGGTCTCCAGTAGAACTGCGCCAGCGTGCTGGCCAGTCCGATCAGCAGCGTCTCGGGCAAACTCAATTCCAGGATGCCGAGCAGCGTGAACAGGAAGTTCACGGACAGCGTTCCCTCAATGCCCGGCAAACTGACCTTGAGCGGAGACGCGAGCAGCGCCGCGATCACATAGCAAACGAACTTGACCGAGTCGCTGGACTGCCAATGCGAGAACGCCAACGCAAGGCAGAGAGATGCCGCCATGGTCATCCCGGCAACAAACACCTGTGTCCCAATGGAACGTCCCCACGTCATAGGAAGTGCTTAAATTTTCAACGATCTGGAAGAATGTGTCCGCCCAAAACGAACCCCGCCGATTACGATGGTTTTCTCACGCAAAATCAATGAGTTATGGCCCTCGATGGTCCAACGCGGGTCAGGTCGGGGCATGGATGTGACAAGTCGTCCCAAACCCGGGGCAGAGGGACAAAACGCCCATTGCGTTTTGCAATACACCGTTCTAAGCCATTGAAAAATAAGGGTAATGACGGCCATCATTTGGAATCGGACCTGCACATTGAACAGTCACTTGGGGATTACTACGCGCCTGTGGGCGCCTTAGTGGGGGACCATGAAAAAGTGGGTGCTGATCTTAATGTTTGCCACGGTGACGGTGTCCTATGCCGCCGACACCACGAAATTATCTCCGGACCTGCAGCAGGCGACCGCTCCAACCGTGCGGGTCGTCGTCCAATACAACAACTCGCCCAGCCCTCTGGACCTGCAACTACTGTCGACATTGGGTTCGGTACTGAATTCGTTGCCGCTGGTGAACGGGATCGTCGCGGAGTTGCCGCTCTCGAATGTCCTCTCGCTCTCGAATCAAAGCGACGTCAAATACATCAGCCTGGACCGCACCCTGGCTCCCACTCTCAGTAACGCAGCGCCGGCCGTGAATGCGTTTTCTGCCTGGCAGTCTGGCTACACTGGCGCCGGAATTGGGGTCGCTCTGGTGGACAGTGGAGTCAGCAGCCACCCTGACCTCGACGGCGGCCTTCTGGGGTTGTCGCGCGTGGTCTGGAACCAGAGTTTCGTTCCCGGCAACCTGGGCGCGAACGACCAATATGGCCACGGCACGCACGTCGCGGGGCTGATCGCCGGCAATGGCTCCAGTTCGACGGGACCTCAGTATTCGCGCACTGAAGAAGGCATCGCGCCGCAGGCGAACCTGGTTAACCTGCGGGTTCTCGATCAGAACGGAGAGGGCACGGACAGCGCCGTGATCTCGGCCATCAGCACGGCCATCGCGCTGAAGCCCCTGTTCAACATCCGAGTTCTCAATCTTTCTCTGGGGCGCGCGGTCTACGAAAGCTACACGCTCGATCCGCTGTGCCATGCGGTCGAAGCCGCTTGGAAGAATGGCATCGTCGTCGTGGTCGCCGCCGGCAACAACGGTCGCTATGAGCCCACTGACGGCTACGCGACTGTCACGTCGCCGGGGAACGATCCCTATGTGATCACCGTGGGCGCGATGAAGCCGATGGGCACACCCACTCGCGTGGACGACCTCATCGCCAGCTATAGCTCCAAGGGACCGACCGCGATTGACGCCGTGGCCAAGCCTGACATCGTCGCGCCCGGCAACATGCTGGTCTCGGCCGAAGCTCAGGGTTCGACCCTCTATAACCAATATCCCGGCAATCAAGTACCGTACAGCTACTATGTCAAGGGCGGGAGCAGCGCTTCCTCTTCGAGCTATTTCACATTGAGTGGTACCAGCATGGCCGCCGGCGTGGTCAGCGGAGTCGTGGCGGATCTGCTGCAGAAGACTCCTTCGCTCACTCCCGATCAAGTCAAGGCCCGGCTGATGAAGACCGCCTGGAAATCGCTTCCGGCCTACAGCAGCGTCGCCGATCCGACGACGGGAATCACTTACACCGATCAATACGACGTGTTCACGGTCGGCGCCGGCTACGTCGACCTCGAAGCCGCTCTGAACAACACCGATCTGGCCAAGGGGACGGCGATGTCTCCCGTTGCCTCGTATGATTCCAAGTCCGGCAACGTCTATCTCAACGACAACCCAAACGCAGTTTGGAATACGTCGGCCACGTGGTCGAACACCGCGGTGTGGGGAACTTCGCAGTTCGTCGCGGGCGCCCCGCCGTCTACCATGACCGGCGGCAGCAGCGTGTCCGGCACTAATGCGCTCTGGGGCAGCAATGCGCTGTGGGGAAGCAACGCGCTGTGGGGTTCCAACGCACTCTGGGGCAGCAACGCGTTATGGGGTAGCAATGCCCTCTGGGGAAGTAACGCTCTGTGGGGAAGCAACGTTACGGGAGGCGAACAGTAAGAGCCTGCGCACCGAAATGAAAAGGGCCGCGCACTCGCGGCCCTTTCTTTTTGTGAAGTTCCGCGCAGCGAGCGCTCCTGTCATCCCGAGCGGAGCGCCTAGGTTTTTGCTTGCGCGGACGCCTGGAGCTGCGCAAGCAAGAACCCAGGTCCCTCGCTTCGCTCGGGATGACAAACGCCAAATTGCGGATTGATGACAAACGTCAAATTGCGGATTGATGACGAACGTCAAATAGCCGATTGATGACAACGATAAATTGCGGACTGATGACTAACGTCCGGCCCGTCCCCTAGAACGCGCCCCCGCCTCCACCGCCGAACCCGCCGCCGGAGAAGCCGCCTCCTCCGAATCCGCCTCCGCCAAAGCCCGACCCGCTCGAGCTCGCGCGCGGAGCCGACACAAAGACCTGATGCATGTCGGTCGCCATGTTGTGCATCGAACTGGAAAAGAAAATTGGATTGAATCCGCTGTACGGGCCGCCCGGTCCCACATACCACTGCGGCGGATCCTTAACGATTCCCGCAAACGCCTGCGCCCAGTGATGCTCCACCCCTAACGCCATCGCGAACGGCAGGAATTTCTCGAACGTAGTCGGCGGCATGAGCTTGAGCCGCTCGGCATCCACGCGATTCATGAACTCCTGGAAGCCGAGCACCGCAACGCGGGTCCGCGCTCCTTTCACCGTTTTCGCCGACATCACACGCGCAAACAGCCACCAGATCAGCGCCGCGATCAGCACGCTCACAATCAACAGTGGAACCGAGTTGAAGAAGTTCGCCCATCCCATGTACTGGAAAATCGCGAAGGGGATAAGAATCACGACGGCCGCTCCAATGCTGTAGCCGTTCGCCGACTCCGGGTCGAGCAGGTAAATGCCCTTGTTCTTCAACGCCGCCATAATGTCCTGGCGGATGATGGGCACAGCCGTATAGAAACGGTTCTTCAGGTTCGAGAGCCGCGTTTCCGCGCCGCCCTCGAACACGTTTTCCAGCATCACCCGTTCATGCGGAGCCAGATCCTTGTCAGTCCACTGGGCCATGGGTTTGAGCAGATGGAAGACATAATCCTTGTGGGTGAAAACCAGCCCTTTGTCTGCCGTCTCTTCAATCTTGATGTAGCCGCGCACCGCCAGGTCCACCATGGTGGATGTAATATCGCGCGGATGAATCGTGTCGTCGAGCAGCGTGCCGGCTTCGGCCGGAGAAATGCCCGGCGGCGGGTCATACATGGGTGCTACTGACACGCCGGGATCAGGATCGCGTCCCTTGTACCACCACAGCGAGAACATGACGGCAAGCGTCACCAGTGGAAAAAAGATGACGGCATTCCCGCCAATGAACCACAGAAAGCGCGTGAACGCGCCCGGCTCTCGCAGAATATCTTTTGGGATGTAAGCGTCAATCGTCAGCCCGCCGCGCATGGGCAGCGGATTGTTGGTCTCAAACTGCGCCTCCGCGCCGTCCACCTTGGCCGTCGCATCGCGTTCACTCGATCCATATACGCCGGTAAACGCCTGCGCCCTTAGCGACCCCGCCGCAGAATCCGGGAAGCGCACGCTTGCCGCGGCGTGATCGATCGGCACCGGCCAGTCGTTCCCGGTCACGTTCCAGTAGAACTCGTCGTGATCGTCGAAGAAGCGGGTGCCGTTGCGCACCCGGTAGGTGATTTCGACCGTCTTCGTCGTGTCCACCGCGCCCGGAATGTAGATCTTTAAGTCGCGGAAGCCGTGAGCAACGGAGGAGTCGTACTTGAGCGTCCCGCCCTCGCCGTCGCCAACACTCGTGACGTCGATATAGAGTTCGTAGTTGGTGCCGTTTGGCCCGGGATACTCGATGGGAATCGTGCGGTGAATTCCGTGCCACTCGCCGACGAAGACCAGGGTGATGCGCTCGGTCACCTCCGCGCTGCCATCCTGGTTGACGTGGAGGCGATCCTGAAAATCGGCGACCCGCCAGGATTTTGCCGCCGCGATTCCCGTGAGGGCAGAAAGGAGCAGGGCGAGGAAGAAAATCTTCTTTGCAGTTTTCACATTACCAGCTTCTACGATGACTCAATGACCCAATGACTCAATCGCTCAATTACCCAATCGCTAGAACTTCACCTGCACCGGCTCGCGGTCGGCGGCGGCGGTTTCGAAGAACTGGCGCGCCGTGAACCCGAACATGCCAGCCAGAATGTTGGTCGGGAACGTTTGAATCTTGGTGTTCAGGTCGCGCACCACTGCGTTGTAATAACGCCGGGCGTTCTGAATGGAGTCTTCCGTCTGGCTCAGTGATCCCTGCAGTTGCGTGAACTCCTCCGAAGCCTTGAGTTCCGGATAGTTCTCGGCCACGGCGAACAGGCTCTTGAGCGCGCCGGTAAGCTGATTTTCGGCGACAGCCTTATCCTCCGGCGTCACCGCCTGCATCGCCTGCGAGCGGAACTTGGCAATGTTCTCGAATGTCCCTTTTTCGTGAGCGGCATATCCCTTGACTGTTTCGACCAGGTTCGGGATCAGGTCGTGCCGCCGTTTGAGCTGCACGTCAATGTCGGACCACGCCGAATCGCAGCGCACGCGCAGCTGTACCAGGCTGTTGTACATCCCGATCAGCACAACAGCGATGACAACAAGAATTATCAGGAAGATGATGGCCATAAGCGTCTCCTCATCGCGCGGAAGAGCAAACCCGAACTGGTAAACCGGAAATCAATGGGACGTTAACACAGTGAGGACGCAGGCGCAACGTCGGACCTCAGCCGTGGGTGGAAGAGAGATTCCGCGGCTTGCGGTCAATCGCAGGCCTTGCGGTAAGCGGGTTCAAACTGGTCCAGCTGTGCGTCCCGCTGGGTGGTGAATTTGCCCTTTGGCGTCTTGCCGTAGAGATCGGTTCCCGGGCAGTAATAAAGCGCGGTATGGAGATCCACCCAGACTTGGGTGTCTGGGTTGCCCTTGTACTCTACCGGCTCAGGAGCTTCCGCGATTCCCAGACTGATGAGCATTCGATCAAACAGCGAGAGGTCCGCGTTTGGCGCGGGTTTGCGATGCGTCGCGGCTGCGGTGGCCGGGCTGCCGGTGGCGCTGACCGAATGGCTGGACCAAATGCCCCAGCGAATCACGCAGGCCACCAGTATTACGGCGATGGCCAGGTAGAAATCTCCCCGCCGCGCATTCCAGAAACGAGTAAACGCACTGGAAGGTCTGGCAGCGGCCATTTGCTCCAGAAACGCCCGGGCCGATGCGGCCGAAGTCCAGGCGTAAGGGGCTTCCCGCTTTACCAGGATCTCGTCCGCGGGTGAATTTTCTTCGTCTTCGCTCTCCTCGTGCTTTTCAGAGGGAACATTCTGATTCGGGTGTGCCGTGTCGTCGATCTCAGAGCCGGTGATCTTAAAACCGTGGATCTCAGAGCCGCTGATCTGAGAGTCGCTGATCTCCGAGGTCATGACCGGTTTAGCAAAATCTGAAAGTAGCGGCGCCTTTTCGATCCCAAGCGCGGCAAACAGCTCGGGCATTTCCTCTTCGAGCGAATCCGCCAGAACCTTCTCAGGCCGGTTTTCCTCGCTGTTCGCCAGCGGTCCCGGCTGACCGGACGCGCCATCCGCCGGCTTGCTGACGCTGTCCTTTTGCAGCGCCTGCTGCATGTGCCAGAGCGACGCCACCTTGCTCTGCATGGTGGGAGGCTCATAGTCGTCGCTGCGCGGCAATCCGCACTGGCCGCAGAACTGTTCCGCTCCTACCAGTTCGTGTCCGCACTTTCGGCAGAGCACCGCTGGCGACGCCGGCGCCGGAACGACAGTCTTGCTGTCGGGGTCTTTGACCTCCGCTGTGTCCACCAGGGCCGCCAGGTTGGGTTTCAACTTCTCCAGCGCCTCCAGCATGACGGCACGTTCGCTGGCCAGAGATTGCTTCGAGCTCAATCCTTCACTCCGCGCCAGCGCCTCGGTCACCAGGCCCGCCATCAGCTGGCAAGTGTGAACATCCTGCTCGGTAAATGCGCGCTGGCCGGAGTAGTAAACTTCGAGCGCCCCCGCAATAGCGCCATCGCGATAGACCGGGACCGCTATCATCGCCTGGATTCCACGGTGCCGGCAGTCTTCCGCATCGAGAACAGATTCGGTTCCGACATCCGCGCAGCGCACGACCTGGCCTGTCCTCAGGCACTCCAAGCAAAGCGCTTTTTCCAGCGGAATTTCGCTGCCCACGGGCAGACTCATCACTCCCGCCGCTGCCCTGTAGCGGACGCCATTCCCCTCGACTGTGCAGATACCGGCGCCAGCCGCATGGGCGATCTCAGTGGCGCGCTCGGCAACCAGCGCGATCGCGCCGTCCAGTTCCAGATGACGCACCTGAATCTGGTGCTGGGTTTCGACGATCTGTGCCAGGGTGAGCGAGTAATCGTCTTTAGCAGCCGGGACGGGTTGGGCGGCCTCCGGTTTACTCTCTGCCGGTATGGGGATGGGCCGGACTTGTACAGCAGGCCGATGCTGGTGTTCGACACGCAGTCCCAGAGCCTGCAGGGCACGGTTGTGTTCCTGCACTACAAACGCCGCTTCGAGCAACCTGCCAAAAGTCGGCTCGTCGAGGACTGGTTTGTCTTTTTCTTCCAACACGATCCCCTGTTTCCGCCGGCAGAAGTTACCCCGAGGGCGAAGCTCCTGCCTGAATTTCCCCGGATGCGCTCATTCTAGAGCAAGTTCCCCGCCAACGCAGAGGTATGATGCCAGTTCGGGCACAGAGGGTATGCCTAAGGGTAAGCCCGCCTTTATCTCCCGAAGGAAGGGGCTCACCCGATATTGCAATAGTTTACAACCGGAAATGGCGGGGTGCGAGAGGGTCGCCGGAGTTCCCCCAGCACCGTGCCGGTAACTCGAGCGCTGGTTACTGGAGTAACGCGCAGGAATGTGCACATCTGTTCCCGGGCAGTTCCTCTGGCTGAGACTTCTCTGCACCCTTCGAGACTACGAGTCTCATCCTCAATCGGTACCGCGGTTTATTTACGACGGTCATTCCTTGTCAAACGATTTCGGCGGCAGCAGGATTTGCACGCCGAAATAGCCGACGAAGTAGGGCTGGTTGCTGCGGGCCGGTTCGACACCACGCCCGGCCATAAGTAGCAGAATGAAAGGCGGATGCATTTTGTAGCGGGCGCCAACGTCAAGGGTCGGTTGCGCGAACACGGGGTGAAATGTGCCGGTAGCATAGAACTCGGCGTCCAGTTCCAGTCTCTTGGTAAAGTCGTGGCCTACGACGAGGCCCGTCAGCCAGCCGTCCGGTCCAAGGTGCACGAGGTTATATCCCGCCTCTGCGTTCACATCAATGGGGCCGAACTTTTTTCTGAATTCGAGGGGAATGATTAAGCTCGCGCCGGGCGGCGTGATCCCCCTTTGAACCGCGTGGTTGGGATTGTTCACCGAAAGCTGCGGAAAAACCGAGAACGCCATGCCCTCCTCTCCGCCGTCATAGAAGCGCCACTTTAGCCCGAGTTGGTCCTGTCCCATTCCATACTTTGCCGGTGTGGGCTGGTTCTGCACTCGTAACCACGCATCTTCGTAGGTGAGCTGAATGCGATCTCCCCAGCCGAAATTTATATCCACGTCCGGAGTGTGAGAGATCGACTGGCCACTGAAAAAGAACGGCATGTAGCCGAGATTGATTTCCCAGTTGTTCTTGCCGGGGGTACCGGGATCGTTGGTGTAATAGGGCGGTCCGCCCTGGGCAAGCGCGATGCTCGAACCAAAGAGCAACAGGGAGCAAATGACAAAGAGGGTGCTGCGCAGCATGGCTCCGGAGTGTCTAGCTGACATCGGTGGCGGTCCTGGAATTGGCCCGAAATCTCCTTACTGGACAGTCGAAAAACGGCAATAAGTAAATATACAGATTTCACCTCACCAAGCCGAGATCGGTGATCGCCGAGCGGTATTGTGGGAAGCACGTTGCGGGGCGTCCTGCAGGGGTGATTGTGATGGGAGCTCCGGTGGCAGGCGTGGGGGTTGAACTCTGAGCCTGTGCCGTCACCGTTTCGACCTGTGCAAAACTCGGGGTTGCGGCTGCCAGGAGAACCAAAACGAGAACCGGGCAGTGAAATCGATGGCCGAAACGGGAGCGTGGTTTCTTCCTGGCATGAAGGTCGCGCTGACAAGTCTTCACTGGTCACCTCGGAATGAAAGCTGGCACATCAGGAACGACGAAAGTGCCTGACGACAATAGAGATCGGTAAGGCACCGGATATTTCCGGCGCCCCCAGTTCCTACCGACTCAGTAGCCTGTCCAAAGCCGCAAGTGGGCGCCAAGATGGAGCGAGGGCTAGTCATTACGTTATGTAGTTGGACCAATTTGGAACTCGCTAGCCTACCACGGCGTTCCTGAAAGCCACATGAAAACTCAGGGTACTGCCCCCAAGTGCCCCGCCCTAAGGTACTTAGCATTCGATCCTGACAGAGTACGAAGAACTGGCGAAGGTCGTGCTTAGTGGAGTGGAGGAGTCCGGCTCCCGGAGGGAGCGGAAGGAGCGTCAGCTCATGATTGATCTCGATGACATCAAAGTCACGCCCCGCGATCAGCAGGTCTTGAGCCTGCTGGTGCAGGGCTGCAGCAACAAAGAGATAGCGGGTCAGCTCAATATCAGCCCGCGCACCGTAAAACAGCACCTGCGCACGTTATTCTTGCGCGCCGGTATCCGCGAAGGCCGCAAGCGCGTAAAGCTGGCGATCGCGGTGTTCGCCAAGGAGGAAGGCCAGTCATGACACCGTGCGAGCACCTCACCCCGAAAGAGATTCAGGTTGCGATGCTGGTCTGGCACGGCCTGACCAACCGCGAGATCAGCAGGATCATGGGCACCAGCGAGCAGGTCATCAAGAATCACCTGCGCAGCACGTTCGACAAGCTGGGCGTCTGGAGCCGGTTGGAACTGGCCATGTATGTGGCCGGGCACGGCGGCAAAAGCTGGCTGTCGGAGCGGGAACCGGGGGGACTGGTCCGCACCCAGGCAGTTGGTGCTTGATGGGCGCAACCCCCGCTGCCGCAGGCAACTGGGCCGCGTTCGTGCGGGTTGGGTCTGAGTTCGGTCAGCAGCGACATGGGAAATGCTTTGCATCAGTACGTGGCAAGTTCGGGATTCATTCTGCAAAAGGTTTCACGTTGCTCGCTCGAATTGGGTGGCAAGGGCTGGCTAACTCTATGCACGGCCGGGAATTGCTGGAATCTGTCTGCGGCCTCTGAATTGCAGTTTCTGAGAGGACTCTCCGATCGCGGGCTCAACAGCAGCCACGAGCCGGCTTCGCGACCAGATTTCGAAACCCAGGGCGAAACCTGCAATGGCCTACAAAGAGATCTTCTGGATGGCATGCGACTCGACCGAGCAACTGCGAGCGGAGTACGGTCCCTTTCACACCCGAGCTGAAGCCGAGATTGAGGCCCGGAAACTGGGTTTCGGTTACCTGTTGCGCTACGAGCACCTGCTCGGCGAGAGCGAGGAAATTCAGGAAGTCCGCTGCATCTTCATTGAGTTGCCGGGGGCAGTTCCCGCCGTCTCGGAGATCATCCAGACCACACTCCATACCCGTTGCGCCACTTGCGGCGAATCGGCGGTGCACGATCAGCCCTGGCAAGCAGAGGTTTGGGCCGACATCCACGAGTTTGAGCACTCCCGCCATCGCGTGCGCCTGTTCGAGCACGCGCGGGGCAGAGGCTTGAAGGAAATTGGCGACTGGCGGGGCTGAAAGGCAAACCACAACCGCAGAGGACGCCGATTACGCTGAGGGATTACCTCAAACCCGGCCCATGCAAACGATCAATATTGGCAGTCTGTAATCGATCTGCGATCCTAGACCTTACTTCTGCTGGGCGTCCTTTGCGTCCTCGGCGGTTTTCATTTTGTGCTTGATTGGGCAGAGAGCCCGCTGGCGGCGGCCCGATCGACAAACCAAATCAATTTGCCATCGGTGGGCCGCACCAGCTTTGACGGATATTGCTCACCCGGTGCGTCCCCTTCCAACACAGCCCGCAGTGCCGCAGCTTTTTCTGTTCCGCTGACCAGAAACGCCACACAATAGGCGGCATTTAGAACCGGGAGAGTGAGAGTGATACGGTTGGTCTTGAACTTCTCGACCCAGTTGGCCACTACCAGGCGCGACTTCTCCTGGAGCGCCGCGCTTCCGGGGAAGAGCGATGCCGTATGTCCGTCCGGTCCCATCCCCAGGAGGATCAGATCAAAGCGCGGAAACTGTCCGGGCTGGAGGGCAAAGAACTTGCGCAGAGTCTGTTCGTAGGCTAGTGCTGCTGCAGCGGCGTCAGGATTCTCCGCGGGAATCCGGAACACATTCGCCGGCGCGACCGGGATTTTGGATAGCAGAGTCTCTTCAGCCATGCGGTAATTACTCTCGGGATCAGTGGGAGGCACATGCCGCTCGTCTCCCCAAAAGAAAAACGTGCGATCCCACGGCAGGGAAGTGCGGGCGTTGGTGGCGAGCAGGGTATGGAGGTTTCTGGGAGTGGAACCGCCGGAGAGCGCAATCGTGAAGCGGCCGCGCTGCGCGACTGCGTCATTGGCAGCGTGCACCACTTCTTCAGCCGCTGCTGCGGACAACTCCTGCGGGGTGGTCAGCGTTCGAATCTCAAAGGAAGAACTCACGACTTCACCCCCGCCGCGTGCTCAGCTCTTGCTGCCTCGGACGGCAGCGCAACGCGCAGCTCCGAGGAGGCCGGCCTTTTCGTTGGTGACGACCTGTACCGGGATGGACTCCACCAGCGGGCGCAACCGGCCCTTATTGAGGAAAGCCTGCATAAAGAGCGGACTTTTGAGTCTGGCCAGAACCTTGGGCGAAATGCCGGCGAGAAACAACCCTCCGGTGGCCATCACCTTGAGGGCGAGATTGCTGGCCTCGGCTCCGTAGATCGAGATCCACAAATCGAGCGCCTTGACCGCGAGAGGGCAGGACGCTTCAAGAGCCGCGCGGGAGATTACAGCAGGGGCGTCACCCTGCGCAAGTTTGGCAGCAAACTCAGGAGATTCCTTGCCGCATCCGCTGTCACGCAGGAACTCATAAGCATTGACCAGCCCCGGTCCCGATACAATGCGTTCGTAGCTGACGTGTCCGAAACGGGCATGGAGAAAGCGCAGCAGTTCGATCTGCAATTCTCCCTGCGGGGCAAGATCGGCATGGCCGCCTTCGCAGGCGAAGACATGATGTCGTTTGCCATCCCAGAACAACCCAGCTTCACCTAGACCTGTACCCGGCGCAATGACGGCCTGGTTGCCGGCGGCCGGACCACTCACGCGATTCAGCGGGACTAAGTCCTCCGCAGTCAGCCCACCGATGCCCCAGGCGATAGCTTCGAGGTCATTGATCAGGAACGTCGCGGAAAGGCGAATCTGCTTGGCCAGGCTTGATTGCTCAATCACCCACGGCAGATTGGAAGTCTCGACCCGGCCGTTCTGGACCGGTCCTGCGATGCCAAAGCAGGCTACTTCCGGGCGGGAGCGGGATTCTTCCAGGAATTGAACGACAATCTCCCCAAGTTCGCTGTGCTCACGACTGGGGAAGATACGTTCGGATACCAGATGAAGGTGACCATTCTGGGATTGGAAATAAGCCAGCCTGGCATTGGTCCCACCAATATCGCCGGCTAGGATCATTTTTCGAAGTTCCTCCAACGGCGACCGTCGCGTTCGAGCAGTTCGTCGGCCTCTTTCGGTCCCCAGGTGCCAGAAGCGTAGTTGGGGAAGTTGCGGGGAGGCAGCGCTTTCCAGATATCGAGGATCGGGTTGACGACCGACCAGCCCGCCTCCACCATATCGGCGCGCTGGAACAGTGTCTGGTCGCCAATCATGCAGTCATGCAGCAGGCGTTCGTAGCCGGTCGAGGGCTGCTTGCCGAAGTATTCCTGATATTCGAAGTTCATGTCCACCGTGCCCAGGCGCATAACCGGCCCGGGAACCTTGGCCGCGAATTGCAGCGAGATGCCTTCTTCGGGCTGAATGTGCAGCACCAACTGGTTGGGCATGAGGTGCTCGACCGGCGTGTCGCGGAACAGCACAAACGGCGCCTGTCTGAACTGTATCACGATATGGGTGTTGCGCACCGGCATCCGCTTTCCGGTGCGCAGGTAGAAGGGGACGTCGGCCCAGCGCCAGTTGTCGATCAGCAGTTTCATGGCGACGAAGGTTTCGGTACGCGAATCGGCAGGAACGTCAGGCTCGGAACGGTAGGCGGTGACGCGGGTTCCTTCCTCGGTTCCGTCGCCGTACTGGCCGCGCACGGTGCGGCTCAGCACCTCTTGGTCGCTCATGGGCTGAATGGCGTGCAGAATCTTGGCCTGCTCGTCGCGCACCGCGTTGGCATCGAAGGAAATCGGGGGCTCCATCGCGGTAAGCGAGATGAGCTGCATGATGTGGTTGGGCACCATATCGCGCAGCGAACCGGCCTGATCAAAGTAGCTGCCCCGCCCTTCCACGCCGACGGTTTCGGCTACCGATATCTGCACGTGGTCAATGTAGCGGCGATTCCAGACCGGCTCGAAGATTCCGTTGGCGAACCGGAATGCCAGGATGTTCTGCACGGTCTCTTTGCCGAGGTAGTGATCAATGCGGTAGATCTGCGTTTCGTCCGCAACTTTGAGAAGTTGCTGGTTCAGGGACTTGGCTGATTCCAGATCGTGACCAAAGGGCTTCTCAATGATGACACGCCGCCAGTGGCTGTTCGACTGTTCCATCAACCCCGCGGCGGCAAGCTTTTCGACGATGGGCCCGAAAAAACTGGGCGCGGTGGCGAGGTAATAGAAAACGTTCTGGTGGGTGGAGTGGTCGTGATCTACCTTGGCCAGAAAATCCTTGAGCTGGGGATAGAGAGCATCGTCGCTGAAGTTTCCTGGCAGATAATAGAAGCGGTTTTCGAACCACTCCCACAGCTTGTTTTCGATGCAGTCGCCACAGTAGCGCTCGACCTCGTCACGGACTCTCTTCTTGAAGTTATCGTTCGATAACTGGGCGCGCGCCACGCCTACGACAGCGAAGTCACGGGAAAGCAGGCCAGCCTGCGCCAGATTGTAGAGAGCGGGGATAAGCATGCGTCCCGTCAGGTCCCCGGCCGCGCCGAAGATCACCATCACGCAGGGTTCGCCTTGCTTGCCGATTCGCGGCGGGGTGGTTGCCGGTTGTTCCACGAGTTGAGCCATAGAGAATCCTTTGAAATCTGCAGCACCAATCAAACTTTGCCGGTGCAGCCCGTGGTGAAACTCGTCCCCATATTCAGCGCCTGAAGGCGCATCACCACAGGCGCAGCTGAAGCAAGTCTGAAGGCATGCCCTGATACGAATCCTAACTTGCGGAGCCCACCGGCGCCACGGGCTGCTAAGCCGTTTTCTTTGCCTTGGCGGCGGCCGCTTCCACGTGCCCGCCGAATTTCTGCCGCATGGCGGAAAGCATCTTCTCGGCGAAAGTATGCTGCTGCCGCGAGCGGAACCGCACGTACAGTGCGGCGGTCAGTACGTCCGCGGGCACAGCTTCTTCGATCGCCGCTTGAATGGTCCAGCGTCCCTCGCCGGAGTCCTGCACGAAGCCTTCGTATTCGGAGAGCGTCGGATTCTCGGCGAGCGCCATGGCCGTCAAGTCCAACAGCCACGAACTGACCACGCTGCCCCGCCTCCAGACTTCCGCGATGTCGGGCAGATTCAGGTCGTACCGAATATCTTCCGGCAGATCCTTGCTGGTTGCATTCTTGAAAATGTCGAAGCCCTCCGCGTAGGCCTGCATCATGCCGTACTCGATGCCATTGTGCACCATCTTCACAAAGTGGCCGGAACCGGACGGGCCGCAGTGAATGTAGCCTTCTTCCGCAGTGCCTCCAAGTTTTTCTCGGCCCGGCGTGCGAGGAATCTCACCCCTGCCCGGCGCCAGCGTCTTGAAAATCGGATCGAGCCGCTGCACAGCTTCCTTCGGGCCGCCGATCATCATGCAGTAACCGCGCTCCAGTCCCCACACGCCGCCGCTGGTTCCCACGTCAAGATAGTGGATGCCCTTGGGCGCCAGTTCCCGGGCGCGGCGCACGTCGTCTTTGAAGTTGGAGTTGCCGCCGTCAATGATGGCGTCGCCCGCCTTCAGGCTCTGCGCGAGGCGCTTTACCGTCTGCTCGGTCGGGCCTCCGGCGGGAACCATGATCCACACGGTGCGCGGAGGCGCCAGCTCGGCGATGAGGTCTTCCAGCGAAATTGAGCCGGTCGCGCCCTCGCCGGCCAACTGCTTCACCGCCTCAGCGCTGAGATCGGATACCACAAGCTGATGTCCGCCGCGGATCAGGCGCCGCGTCATGTTCGCGCCCATGCGGCCCAGCCCCACCATTCCTAATTGCATGTTGTGCTCCTAAACCGTAGCGCCGGCGTCTCGCCGGCTGTGCTCAGGACAAGCCTTGCCCTAGGTTTAAATGAGGGGCAATCCCCTACAACGCTTTCTCCACTGCCGCCTGCAAGGTCGCCAGTCCCGCCTTTACATTGCTTCCCAGGTGCACGCGCAGGGCTCTTCTTCCGCGCTCGGCCAGGACCTGGAAATCGCCGCGGGCCTGCGCTGCCTTCACGACTCCGAAGGTATATTTCTGTCCCGGCACGGGTAATTCGACGGAATCGTCACAAGTCACTTGCAGAAACACTCCTGAGTTGGGCCCGCCCTTGTAAGCTTGACCGGTCGAGTGCAGGAACCGCGGGCCGAATCCCAGACACGTCGCA
The DNA here is from genome assembly GCA_052326105.1 of Candidatus Sulfotelmatobacter sp. GTDB lineage: Bacteria > Acidobacteriota > Terriglobia > Terriglobales > Acidobacteriaceae > Sulfotelmatobacter. The sequence continues at coordinate 107,299 of JBKQRC010000102.1, forward strand.
ACGCGTTTCTTATCGCGCACTGCGTGGCGGATGGTTTCAAGACTTTGCTCGTGCTCGGGATTCATCTGCAGGTAAGCGAGCAGGGCGAAATAATCGCCGGCCTTGATGCGTGCCAGGTGGGCCTTGAGATATCCGGCAAGCGATGCGTCGCCCTTCGCCGCTTTGGCCAGTTCCACTGCGTTTATCTCGTCGGTGAAGAGCTTGATCCCGGCGTCTTCGACAACCGGTTTCTCGGCGGGGAGGGAGCCAGTCTTCTCATACTCGGAAGTCAAACTCCGAGTCGCGACCTTGCTCGCTTCTACATCGGGCTGGTTGAAGGCATTGATTCCGATGATGGAACCGGCCACTGCTGTAGCGATCTCCCAGCGGAAGAACTCCGCGCCCAAATCGTAAGTGTTGGACATCTTAAGGCTCACGACCGGATGCCCGGCCTGCTCGAGGGCTGCGATTTTCGCGTCCTGATCCGGGTCGGCGCCTGTCTCCAGCCGGACATATACGAATACGCGATCGTCGCCGTAGACTTCCGGGGCGGCCAGGTTCTCGCGATTCACCGGGATGATGCCTTTGCCGTTTTTGCCCGTCGATTCGGCGAGTAGCTGTTCGAGCCAGGCCCCCAAGTCGGAGATCCCGGGCGACGTGATGATTGTGACCTTGTCGCGCCCGGCATTAGCGGCTGTTCCGAGAATGATGCCCAGCATGGCACCCGGATTTTCCTCAACCGCCACGCTGGCGCCGCAAGCCTTTACCATCTCCGCAGCCCCTGCGAGAAGTCTTTTTGTATCCACTCCTATCACAGCGGCGGGCACCATTCCGAAGTTCGATAGCGCGGAATAACGTCCGCCGATCGAGGGACGTCCGAAGAAGACGTGCAGGAGGCGATCCGCCTCGGCCACCTGTTGCATTTTCGATCCGGGATCAGTGATGGCAATGAAGTGACTGCCTACCTTTGTGACTCCGACCGCCTGCTTCGTGCGTTCGAAGAAATATTGTTTGAAGATGTTGGGTTCGAGGGTGGTGCCGGACTTGCTGGAGACGATAAAAAGCGTCTTCGGGATATCGATCTGATGCTCGAATGCTTTCACCTGCGCGGGATCGGTGGAATCGAGCACGTGCAGGTTGGGGAAGTGGGGGGACCGGCCGAAGGTCATGCGCAGAACTTCCGGACAGAGACTTGACCCGCCCATGCCGAGGAGCAATACGTGCTGGAATCCGCGAGCTTGAACTTCTTTCGCAATCTTCAGCAGTTGGTCGTGCTGGGCGATCTGCTCGTCCACAATGTCGAGCCAGCCGAGCCAGTTGGCTTCATCGCTGCCGGTCCAGAGTTTCGCATCGCGTTGCCACAGGCGCTGCATCTTGCCGCCTGATCGCCAGTCGGCGCTCGTGGCCTTCACTGCGGCCGACAGGGTTTCTGGCAGAGAAGTCTTCAGTTCGTTCACGGCCTATCCTTTATGACTGCGTGCTCTTTTGCTGCGTGCTCTTGGCGACGGCGGCCAGCAACTTGTCAAAAGCGTCGGCGAAAAGCTTTACGCCGTCGTCGGTCAGCTCGTCGGTGACTTCCTTGATCGAGATCCCGGCACGCGCCAGATCGTCCATCACCTTCTGGGCACCCGGCACATCTTCCGTGAGGCTCTGACGGAGCCGTCCGTGATCGCGGAAAGCATCCACAGTCGCCGGAGGCATGGTGTTGACGGTGTCGGGCCCAATTAGTTCCTCAACGTAAATCACGTCGCGGTAGTTGGGATTCTTGGTGCTCGTGCTCGCCCAAAGCACACGCTGGGTCTGCGCTCCCTTGGACGCGAGAGCCTGCCAGCGAGGTCCGCTGAAGATGCGCTGGTAGCGCTGGTACGTGAGCTTTCCGTTGGCGATCGCGACTTTGCCGAGCAGGCTGCGAAAGAGAGCCTGCTGGCTTGCGTCCGCAGCGGTCTTGAGACGCTCATTCAGCAGGGAATCAACCAGCGTGTCAATGCGGCTGATAAAAAAGCTGGCGACGCCCGCCATTTTCTTAAGGTTGCCGCCATGCCCGGCCAGGTCTTCGAGCCCCGCGATGTAGGCTTCGGCGACTTTCTCGTAGACTTCCTGCGCGAACAACAGCGTCACGTTGATGTTGATGCCTTCGCCAATCAACTGCCGGATCGCAGGAAGGCCCTCCGCGGTTCCCGGAACCTTGATCATGACGTTCTCACGCTTCACCGTCTTCCACAGGCGGCGAGCTTCATCAATCGTCTCTCGCGTTTTGCGCGCGAGGTAGGGCGAGACTTCCAGGCTGACATAGCCATCGCGGAATTTTGAGTCGTCGTACACCGGGCGCAGCGTGTCGGCCGCGTCCTGTATGTCGCGGATGGCGATCTGCTCATAGCGGCCAGTGGTGTCGAGATCGCTGCGGGAAGCGAGCGTCTTCAAAATGTCGCTGTAGAGGGAACTCTCAGCGATGGCTTTTTCGAAGATAGCGGGGTTCGATGTCATTCCCCGCAGGCCGTCGTCGGCGATCATGTTCTTCAGTTGGCCGGTCGTGAAGAGATCGCGGCGAATGTAGTCCAGCCACATCGACTGGCCGTAGCTGAGCAACTCCTTCAGCGGATTCTTGGTTGCCTTTGAGGTTTCGAGAACTCCAGTTGGCTGCATGATAATCTCCTGCTATTTTCCATTTTCCAATTCGTAGAAACGCAGCCTGCTACGTCTCTTCTTGCTGGCGGGCGGAAGACGTAACCGGTTACGTCCCTATGACTTACTTTCCGGCAATTGCGGCATGCGCTTCCGCGACGACGTTGTCTACCGTGAAACCGAAGAATTTCAACAAATCCTTCAGCGGCGCCGAGGCCCCAAAACGATGCATGCCGATCTTGCGTCCTTTAGGACCGACATAGCGGTCCCATCCCAGGGTTGCGGCCATCTCCACCGAAACGCGCGCCGTCACATTTGCCGGTAGAACGCTTTCTTTGTATGCCGCATCCTGCTGCTCAAAGATCTCCCATGACGGCATACTGACCACGCGGGCCTTGATGCCTTCGGCCTTCAACTTCTCGTAAGCGTCCACGCACAGCGACAATTCGCTGCCCGTTCCGAGCAGGATCACGTCAGGCTTTCCGCCCTGCGCATCAGCAAATACATATGCTCCTTTGGTCACACCGGAAGCAGGGGCGTATTTGGAGCGATCCAGAGTGGGCAGGGCCTGCCGGGTCAAGACCAACGCCGCCGGCGAGTGACGCATCTGCGCAATGATTTTCCACGCTTCAACCACTTCATTCGCGTCACCGGGGCGAAGCACGACCAGATTGGGCATGGCGCGCAGCGATGCCAGTTGCTCGATGGGCTGATGGGTGGGGCCGTCTTCTCCGAGGCCGATCGAGTCGTGGGTAAAAATGAAGATCGAAGGAATTTCCATCAGCGCCGACAAGCGGATGCTGGCCCGCATGTAATCGCTGAAGTTAAAGAAGGTCGCGCCGAAGGCTCGAATCCCCGACACGATCATTCCGTTCACGCTCGCGCCCATCACATGCTCGCGCACACCGAAGTGCAGATTGCGCCCGGCGGGAGTGTCCACCTGAAATTCCCCCGCGCCTTCAAACTTCAGGGTGGTCTTGTTCGAAGTCGCCAGGTCAGCCGATCCGCCGATGAGCCACGGAATATTCTGCGCCAGCGTGTTCAGCACCTTGCCCCCGCTTTCGCGCGTGGCGAGACCTTTGGGGTCCGCGGGGAACGCGGGCAAATTCCTGTCCCAACCAACCGGCAGCTCGCGATGCTGCATCAAGCGCAACTGCTCGGCCAGTTCAGGATATTTCTGAGAGTATTGCTCGAAAAGTTTCGACCATTGGGCATGCAGGTCGCGCCCGCGCTTGCCGATGCCCCCACGGAAGTTCTCGCGCACTCCGTCAGGCACGAGGAACTTCGCGTCTTCCGGCCAGCCGTAGAATTTCTTGACCAGCCGCACTTCTTCTTCACCCAGAGGCTCGCCGTGCGCGGCGCTCGTATCCTGCTTGTGGGGCGAGCCGTAACCGATGTGGCTGTCCACAATGATGAGGGTCGGACGGTCGGTGGTCTTGCGGAAAGTCTCAAACGCCCGCGCCAGCATTTCCAGATCGTTGGCGTCCACGACGCGCGTGACGTTCCAGCCATATCCAACAAAGCGCGTGGCCACATCTTCACTGAACGACCACGAGGCGGGGCCGTCGAGCGTGATGTGATTGTTGTCGTAAATCCAGCAGAGATTCGAAAGTTCCAGATGTCCGGCAAGGGAAGCGGCTTCACCGCCGATGCCTTCCATCAGATCGCCATCGCTGCACAGCGCATAAACGTTGTAGTTGAAGATCTCCAGCCCGGGGCGATTAAAGTTTGCCGCTTGCCATTTGCCGGCGATGGCCATGCCGACGCTGTTGCCCACGCCCTGTCCCAGTGGCCCCGTCGTGGTCTCGACTCCGGAAGTGAGGTGCGACTCCGGGTGTCCGGGAGTACGGCTCCCTAACTGACGGAACCGCTTGATCTGCTCCATCGGGACGGCGAGTTCCTTCGTGACTTGGCCGTCCGCGCTGACTTGCCGCACTTCCGCGAGATGCAGCATGGCATAGAGCAGCATGGAGGCGTGGCCGTTGGACAGCACGAAGCGGTCGCGGTTGATCCAGGTAGGATCGGCGGGGTCATAGCGAAGGAATTCCTGCCAAAGGCAATACGCCACCGGTGCCAGTCCCATGGGAGCGCCGGGATGGCCCGAGTTGGCCTGTTGTACCGCGTCAATCGCCAGAGTTCGAATCGTGTTGATGCACAGCGTGTCGAGTTGCTTGCCCGTTACCAGAAGCTGTTCACTGGCTACCATTGCGCCTTTACTCCTTCGGCCGGACTTCGCGCCCGCGCTATCGCCTGACGACAATTAATTAGAGTCCCCGGTTACAGAAAGGGTTCAATAGGGAAAAGTGTATCAATTTCCAAGCGTGCATGGATTAAGGCGGAGTGAAAAACGGCCGGTGGAAGAGAACGTCGCTACTTCAGGAGTTGGAAATACCCATTCTCGATGTTGGCAACCCGGGTCGTGTCCTGGACGAACTTGAGGAACTGGCGCAGACTGTCACGCTCAGCCGGCAGCATGGCGTCGAAACGTACGCGAACTCCGGTAGCTGGGCCACTGCGGGTGACGACGCCGCTCAGAATGAACCCCTTCACCCAGATCTTTCCGTTCGGAACCCAGAGGCCGATCTCCACTTTGGCCCCTGGCTTAACCGGGCTCGCTGTCTCCACCAGACATCCACCGACGCCGGTGTTGGCCAGGTTTCCCCAGATCGGAGTCTGGACGTCGTCCACGCGCAGCTCCACCGCAACAAAACACTTGATGCGAGGATGTTTTCGCCGGTCAGCGCTCCAGGTGGGAGTGAACATGTCGGGCGCAAAAGGAGGCGTTGGGGAAGCCGGAGTAGGAACGGGCTGGGGAGCAGGCGTCGTTTCCCCGCTGGCTTGGGGTTGGTCCGCCGCGGTGCCGGCCTTGATCTCGCGCATTGCCGACAACAAGGCTTCTTCCCGCTTGTCGGCAGGGGCTTCGCGATATGCCTGGAGCAGCTTGCCCACATGCCGGACCAGATCCGGATCGGACAGTATTCGAGTCCAGTCGGTTCCTGTAGCCGCACTCATGAAATGCGCTTCTTCCGTTTCTAGTGTGAGACCCTCGTCTAGCTTGGACCGAAGATCACTGGCGTTCAAGATGACCTAAGTCACCTTGGTTCTGGTTCTGGGAAAAAGGGGGAATGACTAAGGGATTATTCCTCGAAATCGGCACGCTCCAGACCTTCCAGGTAATGAGTGAGCGTCTTGGCCTGCCGGTCGGAGAGCGAAAGGAACTCAAAGCCATAGTGATATCCCCGCCGGTGTCGCAGGACCGCACGAACGTCCCAGGCTTGGGTCACTTCAGGGAGGGAGAACGTCAGGGTTACAACCTCACCCAGGGGCAGCTCCGCGGCGAGCAGCACCCCAATTCCGGCTTCCGATACATCTCTGCAATGAGCGTTCAGGTGCTGGTGTTCCTTGCCGGAGAGGTGGTTGACGACGACCGGGAATTCGCACCGGTAGCGCGCGTAGCGTCGCCGCAAGCGATCGGTGACTTCTTTCATCGCTTTTCCGGGCATAGACGACATGCTGCCATTTCCTCGGAAACCCCCGTCAAGGGGGGGGATTCGCTGGCTCACTGCGATTCAAACACGACTTGGACCACCTCGGTGGTCTCGGTCTGTGCCGGCTCAAACTTCCATTTCCCAACTGCGGCGGCAGCGGGATCCACGAGCACGGGATTTCCGCCCAGAACCCGGGTTGTTTTAACGGTGCCATTCGGCCGCACGATGGCTTCAACCTTGACCACGCCGTGAATGTGCATCCGGCGTGCGAGTTCAGGATAGTCGGGCGTAACCCGCAAGGCTACCTTCCTCTCGGAATTCGATGGCGTGGGAACACTCTGCGCGATTGCCAGACTCATCAACGAAATAAGTGCAAGCGCAACGAATAAGACGCATCTGGGCATGACGTGCGGTCCCCCGGTCTTCACCAGATTACGGGGCGGATTGCGGCGAGGCAAAGTACCGAAGTTATTGAACCTTAGGATAGCCTTAGGATATCCGAGAACACGCTTGGTCCCAAGATAGCGTCCCGTCCCTGTCGTTAGCACATGATATGTCCGGTTGAGATAGCAAGTGAAGTGTCCGCTATGCAGGCGGCGAGGGTAGGAGACCATGGAAGGCATGTTCTCTTACACGCAGGCCGCGATGGAGCGGGCGATGAA